>JBLFWN010000017.1:0-80442 GCA_047611405.1 Planctomycetota bacterium
GGGCCTTCTTTAGACCGGCGCGAACTGTTCGCTCTCGGTACCTCGCAGTATCGTTTCGTACATGAAGAGGCGACAACTAGCAGTGGCAATCGGATTGCTCGGGCTCATCGCATGCAACTCGACTAAGGAAGCCGAGGAGCCCGTGAGGCCTCCTGGGATAGACGAGCCAGAGCATGGGGGAGCCGAGGGTGGTGACGAAGTGTCGCATACCGGCGCTGACGCGAATGAGACAGCGGAGCACTCCACGCCTGCGAACAAGATTCAGGCCGCTCTTGCGTCACTTGCGAGCAAGGCTCCTGTCTCGCCGTACCGGGTTGCGATTGCCAACTTTTCTTATGGCGAAACCGGAGTCGCTGGCGATTTCTCGGGCTACATCACATCAGAGTTGTCGTTCGCTCTTGGGCAGGTCGAGGCTCTCAACGAGTTCGCTCGCAAGCAACTGGATCAAGTGCTCGCTGAGCAGAAGCTCTCGCTCAGCGATCTGATCGATCAGAAGGATGTGCCCGAGGTTGGAAGCCTCAAGGGCGTGCAAGGCCTGATTCTGGGTACCTACACGGCCGATGATGATGCCGTCTATGTGAGCCTGCAGCTTCTGCACGTCGAATCGGGCGAGGTCTTGTCTTCTGCTCGCGCGAATCTGGACAAGAGTACTCTTCCCAAGCGAATGCGGATCGAGCCGCGTGAACTGGGACGAACGAAGGAAGCCATTGCCAGCTTTGCCTCGGGTCGCAAGCTCGGGGACTTCAGCATCAAGGTTTGGCCGGATCACGGGGCTGGCGGTGTCTACCGTGTTGGCGAGCTGTTGAAGGTGAAGTTCGAGAGCGATGTCGATTGTTATGTGCGCCTATTTCACCTGAGCGCGGATGACGAGCTGCAGATGATCTATCCGAACCAGTGGTCTGGTCCTACGGGGCGCGTCAAGGCCGGCGAGGTGCACACCATTCCGCCGGACGGCAGATCCAAATTCACAATGGAGCCGCCTTACGGCGCAGAAGTGATCTATGCAGTCGCGAGCAGTCTGCCCTTCACCGGCGAGGAGGAAGCCTTCAAGATCCTCGGAGGGACGCAGGACATCGGACACGTCAAGACGCGCGGTTTGAAGGTCTCGGGCGGTTCGGTGCAGATGGCTGATGCGACCTGCACTTATACGATCATCGAGTAGGTACGCGGCGGTTAGCTGCCGATAGTGAGCAGGAACTCGGCGTTGACGCCGGTCTTGCGCATCTTGGTAATCAGCATCTCCATCGCTTCGACGGGGTCGAGTTCGTTCAGGACTTTGCGGAGCATCCAGACGCGTTCGACTTCCTCGGGTGTGAAGAGCAGCTCTTCTTTGCGAGTGCCCGAGCGGTTGATGTCGATGGCGGGAAAGATGCGGCGGTCGGAGATGCGGCGGTCGAGCACGATTTCCATGTTGCCGGTGCCCTTGAACTCTTCGAAGATGACCTCGTCCATCTTGGATCCGGTTTCGATCAAAGCCGTGCCGAGGATGGTCAACGAACCGCCGTTCTCGATGTTGCGCGCTGCGCCGAAGAATTTCTTCGGGAACTGCAGCGCGGTGGCCTCGAGACCACCCGAGAGGAGCTTGCCGTTCGACGGCGCCTCGACGTTGCAGGCACGTGCCAAGCGCGTGATTGAGTCCAGCAGGATGATCACGTCATCGCCGGCTTCGACCAGGTGGCGCGCTTTTTCGATCACGACCTCGGCCACTTGAATGTGGCGCACCGCAGGCTCATCGAAGGTCGAGCTGACGACCTCGACCTTGGGGCCCAGAATCGTGCGTTCGAAGTCGGTCACCTCTTCCGGGCGCTCATCGACGAGCAAGATGATCAAGTGCGCGTGGGGCGCGTTCTTGACGATCGACTTGGCCAGCATCTGCAGAAGTACGGTCTTACCTGTGCGCGGGGGCGCGACGATGATGCCGCGTTGGCCGAGCCCAATCGGGGTGATCAGGTCCGTGATGCGCATCTCCATCGGGTTTTCATCCGTGCCCTCGAGGATGATGCGTTGGTCCGGGTACAGCGGCACGAGTTCCTTGAAGGGCGCGCGTCCTACAGATTCTGCAGGCGGATGCTCGTCAATGGCTGTGATGCTGTTCAGGCACAGATACCTCTCGCCCTCCGCGTTGGGACGCAGCAGGCCGGTGATCGTCTGCCCGCGCTCCAAGCCGTGCGAATAGACCACACTGGGCGGCACGAAGACATCGTCCTCGGACTGCATGTAATCAGTCGCGGGAGTGCGCAAGAAATGGTGCCCGCCATTGCCTTGGTCGATCACTCCGTGCGCTTCGACAGGGATGTGAGCGTTCAGGCGATGAATGGTGATCTCCCAGATCGCGTCGCGTCGCTTGCGACCGCTGAAGTCGGGCACCTTCTCCTTCTTGGCGAGATCGTGCAGGTCGTTCAAGTTCATCTCCTGCAACTCGGACAAGAAGGCCTTCTTGGGCTTCGTCTTCTTCTTGTACGGCGGCAGAGACTCGATCAACTCTTGGAGCTGCTCTTCGTCCAGGTCGCGCGGCAGAGCATCGAAGTCGATATAGACGGACTCGAGCCCTCCATGCGCCTGCACCTTCTGCTTAGGCTTGGGCTTGAAGTTCTTAGACTTGAACGGACGTTTCTTTTTGCTGGGCGGCATGGACCTACTGTGGGTTCAGGCTCTGGGTTCAGCGACGTGTCGAGTATCAAGAGAGGCCCATGTCGCGGCGGACGGCGGCGATGGCTTTCTCGAACTCAGCGCGAGTGCCCTGATTCGGGACGATGTGGTGCGCGCGATCGCGCTTCACGTGAAGGGGGAGTTGCGCCGCCTCGCGTCGCGCGACCTCGCCGCTCTCCCACCCGCGTGATTGGGTGGCTCGGCGTTCGCGCTCTTCGAGCGGGGAATCGACGAAAACGAGCCAGTCACAAAGCTCTGCCAGCCCGTGCTCAGCGTCGTTCTCGAGCAGCAGAGGCACGTCCAGGACGATGCACTCGGCTCCTTGCTTACGGGCCTCGTCGAGGCCGACCCCGATCCTCGCACGAACGCGAGGATGGATCCAGTTTTCAAGGCCCGCTCGCAACTCGGAATCGCGAAAGACGCGTGCGGCGATGACGGCCCGGTCAACCTCACCTGCCTGATCGATGACTGCTGGACCGAATCGCTCGCGCAGCATCTCGATGGTGTCTGGCTCCCGCAGTATCTCGTGCGCCAGCGCATCTGCCTGCAGCACAACACCCCGTTCTCCAGCCAGCAGCTGGCCGGCCAGCGATTTTCCGGAGGCGATTCCACCCATCACGCCGACGATCGGGGGAGTAGAAATGACAGGAGAGGGGGTCATAAGGGAGGGTAAATAGGGCTGAGGTTCTCTGACCAGCGTGCCGGAATTCTAAGAGTCATCCATCTGCGTTTCCGGAAGAAACCGGACCCCGAATGCGGGGTAGAGGGGGACGGACGCCCCGATCGAGAGGCTTCGCGAGCCATGTCATCAGCGTAGAGCTGACTCCTTGTGGGTCAAGCGCGCCAAAAGACCTTGCCGCGAGGCCCCCGTTCGGGTATCAAGATGCGCTCGAATGGGCCTCTTTCGTCCGTCCATCACCCCCCCCTATACGCCTCGAACCTGCATCGCTTCTGACCAGTGTCCGGTCGGAAACGGTGATCGAGGGCTCTCTCCGGATCTGGCCACCCCACACACGTGGCCGATACAGCAAATTCCGCATGAAGCATCGTTCACGACGCGGGGCGGCCCGCATCAGCGCCGTTTGGATGATCGTCGTAGTCGTCATGTTCTTCGTGGCTGTCTTCTTCGGGTACATCTCGAATCAAGCAGCTGCCAAGGCGGATACCGATCGCGATACGGCCGTCGCAGCCAAAACAGCTGCCGAAATGAAGCGCGATGAGGCCGTCACGGCCACGCGCGCTGTATCCGATGTCCTCGGCTTCATTCCGCAGGGCGAAATCGGTGCGACCTCGAACGTCACGACGGCCCAAGATGGCCTCGAGTCGCTCAAGCAGGTCTACCCGAACATGGACGACACGATCGATGTCTATGAGAAGGCGATCCCGATCATGATCGCTCAGTACAACGCCAAGGTCACGGAGGTCGAGACTCTGAACTCGACGATCGCTGACCTGCGCAGCCAGGTGAAGCAAGCGCGCGAGCAAATGACCACGGTCGTCTCCCAAAAGGACGCCGCGCTCGCCAGCCTGCAGTCGGACAAGGACGACTTCGAGTCCAATGCGACCTCGACGCAGGAAAGCCTGCAGAGTCGCCTCGATGACGCTCAATCCGATCGCAACGACAAGGACGAGGCATTGCGTACATCGCAGGTCGCGTTTGAAGACTCCCAGCGTGAGATCAACAAAGAGAAGTCGGCCGCGACGACTCGCTTCAACAAGCTCTCGCAGAAGTTGGCCTTCGTCAACGAGCCCGAGAGCCCGGACGGCGAAATCCTGGCCATTTCTAGCAAGCTCGGCTTGGGCTGGATCAACCGTGGTTCCACGGATCGCATCCAGCGCGGCATGGTCTTCGACGTCATCTCTGGCACGCCGGGAATCGACACGGTCAAGGGCCGCGCGCTCGTCATGAACGTGAAGGAGAACTCGGCCGAGGTCGAATTCTTCGACATCGCCGACCAGTTCGACCCGATCGCCGACCGCGACATCATCACGAACCCGCTCTACGATCCGGCTGGCCCCCGCAACGCGGTCCTCGTCGGACGCTTCGGCGGCTCCTACAACCGTCGCGACCTGACTCGCTTGTGTGCCGACATCGGTATCACGATCCAGAAGAAAGTCGACATGGATACCGACTACCTGATCGTCGGTTCCGAGCTCTACGTTGACGACTCGGGTGAGCCCTTCGAAGAGCCGCTGCAGCCCTCCGATCTTCCGGAGTACAAGAACGCAGAAGCTTTGGGCGCCTCGATCGTCTCGATCCGCGCGATCCGCGACTTCTTCAAGAAGTAAGAACCCAGCGGGGCGGATCGTAGCTTTGCGATGTACCTCGAAGATTCTCTGTCCAGCCTGCGGGTGAGGACGGATTCGATGCAGTACAGTGCGGGACCCGATGGCCAGACCATCGGGTCCCGCTCTCAATTGAGCGAGGCGCGTGCGCGGCACGCTGGCTTGCCGCACCTCGAGCGACCCCGCTGATTCCGAACCAAGATGGATACCGATCCCACGGAAGGCACGCGCATGACTCTCGGCGAACACCTCGCCGAGCTTCAGACGCGCTTGATTCGTTCGACAGTCGTGTTGCTGATCACCTTCGCGGTGGGCTGGACGTATCACGAAAATCTGGCGACCTGGTTCTTCAAGCCCTACCAGGAATCGGTCGGCTGGTTGACGGAGTCGCTGACCGAGAAGCTCGATGGCGAGGTCGAAGCCGGCAAGATGACATGGGATGAGGCCTTCACGACTGAAGATGTCGAGACGCGCGAACTGACGACCGAATGGGTCATTCGCGACCGGCCCAAGGGCGATTCGGCCTCAGCTGGTTTCTTCTTCTATATGAGGGTCAGCTTCTACTTCGCGTTGTTCTTCGGCGGACCCTACATCCTGTGGCAGCTGTGGCAGTTCGTAGCGGCCGGTCTGTATGACCACGAGAAACGCGTAGTCAATCGCTACTTCCCGTTCAGCATGCTGCTGTTCCTGTCGGGCGTCATCTTCGGCTACCTCCTCCTGGTGCCGTATGCACTGTTCTTCCTGGCCGATGCCGCTCTGCTCCAAGTCGAGTACTACGAGAGTATCGATACGTACGCGAGCTTCCTGACCAGCTTGACCTTGGCGCTGGGAGTCGTATTTCAATTGCCGGTGCTAATGATAGCTATGTCGCACATAGGCCTCGTCAAACCAGCGACCTATGCCCAGTTCCGACCGCACTGCATCGTCGCGGCACTGATACTTGCTGCTGTATTGACGCCGCCGGATCCCTTCACGCAGATGCTCATGGCGGGTCCGATGATCGTGCTGTACGAGGTCGGGCACCTGTTGTCGCGCCTTGTCTGGAAAACACCGATCGACGAAGACGAAGCTGATCTGGAAGGTGCGGAAGCTTGAGTGCCACGAAGCGCAGGCAGCGCGCCGCGATCTTGTCGATTGGAGACGAGCTGATGGCTGGCGTGCACCCCGATCTGAACGCTCCCTTTCTGGCGGCAAAGCTCAAGCAGTTGGGCGTTGTCGTCTGTGAACTGCGTGTGATCGCTGACGATGAGAAGGCTTTGGCAGAGGCGATGCGCGAATTGTGTGCGCGCTACGATTTGTTGCTCGTCAGTGGAGGACTTGGTCCGACCCTGGACGATGTGACCAGGCACGCAGCGGCAGCGGCCGCCGGCGTAGCAATCGAGCACTCTCCCGAAGCGATGGACGACATCCGCGAGTGGTTCATGCGCAGCGGGCGCCCAATGCCAGACTCCAACGATCGCCAGGCCCTGCTCCCCGCTGGAGCAGAATCGCTAGCGAACGCATGCGGCACGGCACCCGGCTTCCGGCTTCGGATCGGCGAAGCTTATCTGTGTGCGATGCCAGGCCCGCCGCGTGAGCTGCAGGATATGTTCCAGCGCAAGGTTCGGCCGTGGATCGGACAGCAGTGGCCTACGGCGGTTGCGCCCTTGCGGGCCCAATTTCACCTGTTCGGCGTCTCCGAAAGCCTCTTCGCCGACAAGGTCGGTAGTTGGATGGCGCGTGCCAAGGACGAGCTGCTCGAGCACGAACCTTTGATGGGCGTGACCGCCAACTCCGGGGCGTTGAGCGTGCACATCACCGCGATGGATAGCCGCGGGGAGCGCGGCCAGCGATTGTTCGAGGAGCGTGTGGTCGCCTTTCGCGCTCGCTTCCAAGAGGCGATCTACAGCGAGCAAGAAGCCAACCTGTCGCTGGTGCTGGCTAACAGGCTGATCGACGCCTCAATCACCGTCACGACCGCCGAGTCATGCACCGGCGGTCTGGTCGCAGGCGCTTTGACGCGCGCTGCCGGTGTCAGCGCTGTGCTGGGCCAAGCCTTCGTTACCTATTCAGACGAATCGAAGACGCGCATGCTGGGCGTCCCCGAGGAGTTGATTTCTAAGTACGGGGCAGTCTCGATCGAGGTCGCCCGAGCTATGGCCGCCGGCGCCGCCGAGCGTAGTGGAGCCAGACTCGCACTCGCGATCACTGGGATCGCGGGACCGGGGGGCGGGACGGAAGAGAAACCCGTGGGAACGGTTTGCTTCGCTAGCTGCTTCGATGGTCACCTGCGCGATGGCCGGCGGCAATTTCCGAACGCTGGTCGTGAGAGCGTGCGCGGCTGGGCGACGACATGGGCATTGGGGATGGGGCTGCAAGCTATCTCGGGCCTTTCCTGACGGATGAAAGTCTGGACTTCGCGCATTCGAATGGTGTGTTTTGTCCGGCTGAGCACCGACGCGCGCTACTCATGAGGGGTGGGGTTGTCGAAGTCCTGCCTAGTCCTCCAAAAAAGGCCCAAGCAGGGCTCGAACTCCTGCTGCTCGCAGGTATATTTGCGCGCCGCGAAACGGCCTACCCCGTGGTGTAATTGGCAACACAACTGGTTTTGGTCCAGTCATTTCAGGTTCGAGTCCTGGCGGGGTAACCACTTCGTTTCGCGGTCGGAAAGCAGGGTGCCGGCGGAGTTCATCCGCCGAGTGATGAGTGGGGCGGGGATCCGATGGATCAGCCCGGCTCGGTTCCTGCGGGGTGGCTCTTGGAGCCTGCTCCCCTGGCACGCGTCCTGACTGGCACGCGTCCTACAGCAGCCTGGACCAAGGCTCGAAGTGGTACCTGTCGATTCCCAGCTCCGATTCAAATGGGCTGGTTAGGGGCATTCGTTTGAGAAAGCTTCGGAGCGGTGGGAAGAGAGCAGCCCACCGATCGACCAATCGGCACCGATTCTCCCTATGCTGAATGACCCATGATGCGTCTGGCCCTGCTTCTGATCTCTCTTCTCTCGACCGTTTCCCTCGCCGAGGCCGAGAGCCTGGCTCAGCTTACGATCGACGGGCGCATCGACATTTCGGGTGGCGCCCGCGTGGAAATCAAGGTCGGGGCGCTACGCCAGAAGGATATGAAAGCCCACGAGGTCTCGCTGGGAGTTCACCTGGCGGAGGGAACGACCGGTGCCGATGTAATCGAGCTCCTGAGCGCACGCCTGCGCTTGGCGGGGATCATGGTCATGGCAGTCAGCCGTTCTGGAATAGAGACCGATTCGCCGCACCTCTTCATCGAGGCGACGCGCTTTATCCAAGTGCGCATGGCATCAGGGCTGACAACGACAATCACGACCTGTGAAGCCGCGCCCGCAAGTTTGCGCGTGCTGAGTTCGGATGTCTCAAGCGCAGCCGGACGTCTGACAATGACGGCTAGCACTTGGCACATGCACACGGAGAAGGCGGGCACGAGTCAGCTCGCAATCGACTTGCTCATTGATCAACACGGCTCGGCAGTGGCCGAGAGCTTGTTCAAGGTCGCGATGAAGGCTGGTTGGATAGGCGAACGCATCAGCGCTGACGAGTGGGCACCCTCGCGTATGGTCGACGGTTCCCGCGCGCGAGGAATGAGCATCAAGCTCGAATCCAAAGCGGATTGGGGCCTGCGCGTCGAGTTCCCGGTTCAGCGCTGATCGGCTTTCGCTGCTTTGTCGGAAGCATCAATAGAACGCGCAGGCGCATGCGCGAACTTCACGCGCGCCGAACTACTCGGTTGCGTTTGCGTTGAATCGTTCGTGAGCTGCTTCGATGGCGCCTAGGTGCTGTTCGGCTCAATCGCGAATCGCGGCTAGCGGAGAAGTCACACTCTGGCCAAGGTCGGTCAGGGAGTACTCGACTTGCGGCGGCCTCGTTGGAGCACCTTGCGATGGACAAGTCCGTCCTCCTCAAGCGGCAAGGTCTGCGTGAGCATCTTTTGCGTCACACCTGCGGTCGCCTGCATGAGCGTAGCTGCCAGCACGTAGGCCTCGCCCGGCATCACGCTCCAGTTTGACTGTGCAGCACGATGACGGTGATGCCGAGGATGACGACGCCATAGCCCATCCACTCGGCTCGTGCGATGCGTGTGTGCAAGAGCGACGCCGAGAGCAACGCGAAGGCCACCGACTCGAAACGTCCGAGTAAGACGACGTTCGTGACGCTCGTGTTCTCGATCGCCTTGAACAGAAGCATTGAGATCACGATCGCGAAGAGAGCGTTCAACAGCAAGAGCCAGCTCGTCGGCCGATTGCTCGCCGCGAGGTCTCGCGTGATCTTGCGCGGGCCAAAGACGGGGAATGTGATGCCGCCCGCCACTAAGTTGCCAAGGAAGAGAGCATTGCAGAAGCTGACCGCTTCCGTGCCGAGCATCAACGGCTGCTCGATCTACAAGCACTTGATGACGGGTGCTGCCGCTGTGATAAGGGTTACTGCCAGGAAGACTATGAGACGCGATGGACCGAGCACGGTGGGGGATGCTAGCGCGCAGGTGGGATGCGCGCCTAGAGCGAGTACCGCAACGGGCTACGGGCTTGGGTCACGGGCTGTGACTGTCATTGCCTCATCGAGGGTTCGCATGACCCCCGGGCCCTTTCCTAGGACCTCCCTGCGCGTGACTCAGTACCCGAGAGCTTCCAAGACGCGCAGTGCCTCAGGGTTCTCTCGCCCGAGCGCTTCACGTTTGCCGTGCAGGATGCGCGGCAGATCTTCGAAGTCGGTGTCGCCGCGGACGAAGGCCTCCAAGGAGGCGTTCAGCAGCTCGAAGGATTGAGCCGCTTCAGACTGAACACCCGCGGACAACAGGTCGTTCTCTTCGCTTGGGTCGCGGGTCAGGTCAAAGAGCTGCTCGACGACGCGATACTTGCCGGGCTCGGCTCGTGGAAGATAGCGGCGTATCAACTTGGTGTCGCCGATGCGCACCGCCTTGGTCTGGATGGCTCGCTCGCGACTGTCGCGGTCCACTTTCTCGCTGAAGACGGGATGGCTGCTCGTGCTGTCAGCTCGTAGCAGGTCTGCCCGGCTGACGCCGTAGGGGCCGCGTCCTTCAGGCACCGCCGCTTGCAGCTTCAGCCACGTCATTAGCGTTGGACGCAGATCAGCGAGTGAGAGATCGGCGTGACGAACGCCGGCTTCGGGTCGATCCGTCAACGAAGCAGGCGGAACGACGATCAGCGGAACGCGGCAGGTCGCCTCGAATGCATAGAGGCCGTGTTCGAACCAGTAGCGATGCTCGCCCATACTCTCGCCGTGATCGGAGACGATAACGATCCATGTGTGCTCGAGTTCACCCGCGCTGCGCATCCCATCGAGCAAGCGTCCTATCTCGTGATCGACGTAGTGCACTTCGCCGTCATAGAGATCCATCACGGCCGCTGCATCTACCTCTCCCGTTGCGAGCCAAGCATTCTCTGGCACGTTGTAGGTCGCGATGCGCGCTTCATAGCCGCCCTTTGTGGACGTTCGCGTGTCGATCGGTGCGGGGTGCCCGCTGCTGAAAATCTGGTGCTGCGGCGGTGGGTCGTATAGACCGTGCGGGTCCATGTAGTGCAGGTACAAGAAGAAGGGCTCGTCTGTCGCTCTGGAGTCCGCATCGGGGGCGTGCGACCAGCCCATCAGTTCCAACGCGCCATCCGTCAGCGATGCCGCGCTGCGCTGCGGAACGGCGTCGGGCGGGACGCCGCGCGTCTCAGGCAGGTCCTCGATCCAAGTCTCGAAGCCACGATCGAGCGCACTGAGCTCCTTCTTCAGCACGTAGTTTCCGACGATGGCGCGCGTGCTGTACCCCGCCTGCTTCAGTTCTTCGGCGAGCGTGGGGACCCCCGCCCTGAGCGACATCGTCAGATCGCGCAGACCGTGCTGCTGCGGATACAGCCCCGTCATCAGCGTTGCTACCGACGGCGTCGTCTTTGCGCGCGGCGCTTGTGCGTGCGTGAAACGTAATCCATTGGCGGCTAGCTCGTCGATCCTTGGCGAGGTGTCCCTCTCATAGCCATAGCAAGAGAGGTGATCCGCGCGCAGAGTGTCGATCACGATCAACAACACATTGTTCGGCTTGGCTCGCTCGGAGCAGCTCACCGAAACGGTCACGAGGGCGAGAACGAGAGCGTATGCGAGCGGCGTCGCGCGCGCCTGAGTCCCAAGGGGCCATGCACGCGCCCGACTGGAGGCCGGTTGCGCAAGATCGACTGCGCCATTTACTCGAGTGTTCATGCGCATGCTCGGTGGATCAGCGCCGCTGTACGAAGGCGGGGTCTGGGTAGCGTGCGCCCAATTCGCGCGCACGCGTCAGCTCTATGGGAGTCGGCTCTTCGAATGCATAGCTCGCGCCCCAGTCTTGTTCGAACTGCCCTAGCAATAACTCGCGCAGCTCTTCGCGTGTCAACTCGGGTGCATGTTCACGCAAGCCAGCCACGCCGGCCTCGCTTGCCGCAGGCTCGAGCTTGATCGACCCATGATGCAAGACTCGTCCGTTGCGCCGTCGTTGAGCAGAGCCGACGCCTTTGCGCCCGCCCCAGACAAGGTCGAGCGGCGTCGATTCGTGAAAGCACATACCGGTGCCGCTGGCATCGGATTGCACAGGATCATCGCGTCTCATCACGACCACTTCGCCGAGCGTCGACAGCGCGCGCGCTATCTGACCGTGAACGCGCTCGTATGAGGCAGCGACAGGTCCGCGATACAAAGGATGCGAGAGGGGAGCGACGATCGAAAAGGTCAGCTCCTCGGTGTGATGGATCGCACCGCCACCCGTGATGCGCCGAACGACAGCCTCGGCAGTGGAAGCTGCTGGGACATCGGCAAAGCGCTGGAAGTATCCCAGGCTCAAGCAGCGCGGGCGCCAGTCATAGAAGCGCAACGTTAGGGGGGCGAGCTGATCTTCCAGCAGTGCCTCATCGAGGCCCATGTGAAAGCTCGGCTCGCCGTCCCAGCTGGTGATGCTTCGCCAGCGCTCCATCGGTTCAAGACGCGCGTGTGCGCACGTCGGTTCAGTGCGCCTCTTCGGCGACCTGTGCTTCGTAGGCAGAAGCATCGAGCAGGTGGTCGAGGTTGACCGAGGCCGGCTTGATGCGAATCAGCCAACCGCGCTGCCAAGGATCTTGCGAAAGCACCTCGAGGTGCTCTTCGATCTCGGGGTTGATCTCGACGACCTCACCGGCGACAGGTGCGTTCAGATCGCCGACGGCCTTGACCGACTCGATCTCGCCGAAGGTCTCACCTTGCTCGACCATGCGGCCTAGCTCGGGCAAATCGCAGTAGACCAAGTCACCGTCATTGCCACTCGAGAGCTCTTCGACTGCGAAGTCAGTGATGCCAACGAGGACGGTGTCGCCGTCCGCTTTGGCCCACTCGTGCGATTCCATGTATTTGCGATCGTCGGGGCGCATGGTTTCGATTAGGCGGTCTGGCCGCGCTTGGTATGGATGCGGCTGTTACCGCGGTGGGGATGGAGCGGCGATGGGGCCGCTCCTGATCGGGGTCTCGCGAACTCTACTTACGAGTTCGCGAATAAAAGGGGAGCTCAGCAACGAGGCAAGCTTGGCGCTTGCCGCGAATATCCATATCCACTTCCTGGCCGGGCACGGCCAGTTCGGTGGGGAGGTAGGCCGAAGCTATGTTCGTATCGATGGTCGGCGAAACGGCGCCGGAGCAGATCTCTCCGACTTCCTGATCGCCGCTGAACAACTTGTAGCCCTGGCGCGGAACGCGCTTGCCGGTGGTGGTCAAGCCAACGAGCTTGCGCGTCGGCGCTTCCTTGAAGGCTTGCAGTGCGCTGCGGCCGATGAAATCGCCCTTCTCCTCCTTAAAGGAGATGCCGAAGTTCAAGCCGGCTTCGACAGGGTTGTGGTCGCGATCGATCTCGTGACCATATAGCGGCATGCCAGCTTCGAGCCGCAGCGTGTCGCGCGCGGCAAGACCGATCGGCGCCATGCCTTCATCGGCACCTTGCGCGATCAGTTCATTCCAGATGCGCTCCGCTTCCGCGATCGGGAAGTACAACTCGAAGCCGTCTTCACCGGTGTAGCCCGTGCGGCTGATGCGCACGTCAGGAGTTCCAGCGACCGTTCCGAAGGTGAACTTGTAGTAGCCGAGCGCAGACAGATCCGTGTCCTGCGTCAGCTTCTGCAATGCGGCCGCAGAGTTGGGGCCTTGCAGCGCGATCATCGCGAGCGCATCCGTTTGATCATCGATCGTGACATCAAAACCCTCGGTGTGCTGCTGCAGCCAATCCAAGTCAGCTTGCGTGTTGGATGCATTGACGACGACGAAGCAACCGCCTTCTTCGCGGTAGACAAGGATGTCATCGATCGGACCGCCGTCCTCTTTGCAGAACAAGCCGTAGCGGATCGCCGACTGGGGGATTTTCGCGACGAAGTTCGTCGTCAAGCGATCGAGGAAGGGCACGGCATCGGGACCATGAACCCAGATACGGCCCATGTGGCACAGATCGAAGAGGCCGACCTGAGTGCGCACGTGCTTGATCTCGTCCAGGATAGGACCGTACTGGACGGGCATTTCCCAACCGCCAAAAGGCACCATCTTCGCGTTCGCGGCGACGTGGACGGAATGCAGAGGGGTGTTCTTCATCGGGACGAGGTTCGACCTGCGTGCGTCGGGAGGTCGGGAGTGGAGGAGCGTGGCAAGCTCTGATGTAAGAGACGCCGGAGCCTGCTCGATTGAATCTGGGAGTGGCGGGAGCGTCTGAGCTGCGCAGCGCAGCAATCGGTCATGCGCTGCCGAGCCGCGGGATTTTAGCCGCGTCCCGCAAGCGGGTGAGAGACAAAAACGGTAGTGCTGACAATGCCGGGCTGCAGCGCCTCGGAGCCATTCGCTCGTTTCGGGAGGAGAAGCGCTCGGCGTGCCGGATTCTGGCCCCCGGAGGGGAGTGCGAGCGGTGATCGAAGAGTCGCCAATTCAGCCGCGATCTGCCCGCCGGCCGGAACTTCCGCGGCTCGCATCAGCTGGAAAGCCTGCTTGCGGCCAATGGTGCGAGAGATGTGTGCTTTGAGCGCTCGGGATGCAATTGGGCTTCGCATGACCGCTCTCGTAGCTCTCACCGGCCCTGGCGCCGCCCACGGGTGATCGCGGGCAGACCGAACGCTCGATCCGAAGCTTCATTTTTTGTGGAAAGTATTTCCTGGCAAGGCTTTGCGAGCGTGTCCGACTCCCTCGTCGCGGCCCGGAGCAGGGTAGGTTTCAAGTGCAACCTCTGAACGGAACTGACTCCATGAGTGACCTCCTGAATACGAATCTATTCGCGACCGTGTCGACCGCCCTTTTGATCGGTACGGCTTTGACCGATACCTCGAGCGCACAGAACCCCTTCGATGCGGGCTTGCGTTGGACCCATCAGGCGCCTGCGGCCGAGCCATGGATCCCCGAGGGCGTCTGCTTCAGCGGCTCTGACAACCTGGTCTTTGCGGCCGCGAAGGGTTCTCCGGCGCGCTATATGCTGCTCGATAGTGAGGGCGCGACCTGGCAGGACCCCCGCTTCTTGGATGTCGGCCTGCAAGGCGCGATCGGAAGTGTCGCCGTCACAGCCGGAGCGCGTGCGGACCGTCAGTTTACTGTCGCACAATTCGCGTCACCGACTCTGTATGAGCGACGGACCGAGGTCACGCGCCATGATGCAATCTCGGCCGCCAGCGGTGGAGCCTATGCCCCGCGCTGGTTCCACGACATGTTGGTGCGCACGAACGGACCTGCTCGTGTCTGTTCCGATGAGCTCGGTCAGACCGTGGTCGCCGCCATCTGGCTCGATGGGGATTCGACTGTGCAACTCGACTTTCTCGAGGGTGACAGTGGAACCTTGACCAATCGCATCACCGTGAACGGTGCAGCGCTGAATGCCTTAGCGATATCTCGTGACGGCAGTCGCGTCGCCTTGACGGCTGGCATTGACTTCTATGTCTTCGATCACCAAGGCGAGACGCTATTCCACGAGATTCTGAACGACGCCACCCAGGCGTTGTCTATGGACGCGACTGGCGACACGATCATTCTTGGAGGTCGGGCGCAGCTCGGTGTCTTCTCGAGTGATCGAGGCGTCTATGCCTTCTCTGGAAGTTTGAATCGCCCCGTCTCCGACTATGCGTTGCGCGCCGCGGTCTCCGATGACGGCAGCACGATCGCCGTCGCCTGGTGGAATGGTGTCACGGGTGTCGATGTGACTTTCGAGCTGTGGACTTTCCCCGGCATGCGTCGCCTGCAACAGTTTGTCGTGCCTGGTGTGGATGGTGGACTGCAGAATTTACCTGTCGATGTGCGCTTGACGGCGGACGGACAGCGCGCACTCTTCGCCTCCTGGGGCAACGACAACGAAGACCCCGAGGTCCTGCTCGTCGACCGTGACAGAAGCCAGCCCGTGCTCGAGATTGACTTGCCCGGAAGCCCGCGCAGCATCGATCTAGACGCGACCGGAACACGCGTCGTCGTCGGACACAAGGACACGCATGCCAACCAGCCCAGTCAGACCGGCGCGATTCGGATGTACGACACGGGTGAGCGCGAGCTCGCTCTCGTCGGAACTCCCGAAGTCGGCGGCACCCTGCACTTGGCTGCGCAGCACCCGGCTCAGGGCAACATTTTCTTCCTGTTTGGTCCGCGCGCTGCGCCGACGATCATTGGCAACGCAGGCCTGCTGCACCTCGATCGCCAAGCTCTCAACATATATGTACGCGCTAGCGACAGCCAAGGACGCGCGGACTTCATCGAGCAGATTCCGAACGATCCGGCCCTGGTCGGTTGGACGAATTCTGTGCAGGTCGCCTTCCGCCTCCCCGGCGCTCTCCTGCTCGGCGAAACCGTGCTCGATCCTCTGTTGTTGAACGACTAACAACGGACCGAAACGCTTGAGTCTCCCAGGCTTGCGGCCGACCTCGTCTGTGACGGGGTCGGCCGTTCTCTTTTGTGTGGTGCGCGGGGGACCTGAAGATCTCGTAGGTTTTGTTCATGTTTAGCGAGGTGCGCTCAAGGCCAGAGGGGTGCGAAGGCCGATACGCAATCAGAACGGCAGTACGACCCAGGTCTGCCAAACCCCGCACAGCAACTCATTCCGAATGTCCCAACGGTGTTGGTACTCGGTACCCCCGTGCTCGTGTGTGGACTCGACAAGGATCCTCAATGATGACCCAAGAGAATCGCACCACTCTCCGGTTCGTGTCAGGCCTCGCCCTGACACTGGCGCTTGCAGCCTGTACCACCTCGAACGACAAAGCAGACCCCACGTCCGTGACAAGCGTGACGCAGGATCTGACGGCCGACCCCGATGGGGGGACGATCGTAGTCGTATTCGATGTAGCGCCAGGCGCCATAAGCGCAGCTAACTTCGAACTCGAGTCTGGTGATCAGGCCATCGAGCGCGTTAGCCGTTCAGGCAACGCCGTAACCATCGAGTTCGATGATCGAGTGACACCTGATTACAGGCTGGCAGCAGTTGGCTTCGACTTCGTGTCCGCAGACTTCATGGACATCGAGACGACGGATGATTCCGCGCCGACGTTCACGATCAGTTCCGGAACTCAAGACGCGACAGCTCTCGGTGGCGATAGCTTCATAGTCACTTTCGACGGCCCGCGTGTCGTAGCTGACGATGTTGTTGATGACGAGAACTGGGCATTGACTGTCGATAGCGAGGAACTCGATCTGAGCGACTCGACCTTCAGCTTCGATGTCGAGACACAGATCATGACCGTGGCGTTGGGGGAGAGTGCGAACCTGCACGCGACCTACACGTTGGCGGCTGAGTCTTTGACTAGCGTGGCCGATGTCGCAGTCAGCGACATTGCTGTCGCCGGTACCGCCACTGGTGATGCTGTCGCGCCGACCTTTGTGTCAGCCGAGCAGAACCTGAGTGAAGACGAGTTCGGACGCGTCGTGGACTTCACGTTTTCAGAGCCGATGGATCCGGTTCACGCCGTGCGTGCAGCCAACTTCATCATCGACGATCACGCTGGTGCCAGTGGCATGACGACCGCGACCGCGATTAGCCAGCCTTCGGGCGAGATCATTCGCGTCACCTATTCGAGCCCCGTTGTTCCGGGCCTCGATGAAGTTGAGCTCTCCGGCATCGTGGACTCGCATGGCAATGCGCTTCCGGCCGGAACGGAAGCGATCACGAACTCCTCTCCCGCCGTCAACGGCTTCGATTCTGTCACAGCGACGACGACCGAGAACGAAGGTGGCGATCTGATCACAGTGGTCACGGATCAAGCTTTTGATCCCGACCTCGCTATCGACGACAGCTTTTGGACGCTGACCGTCGGCGGGTCGGGCATCACGATGGCCGACCAGACGCTGACCTACTCGCTCGAGGAGAGTGAGCTGACGATCGAACTCGACTTCGATATGCAGAACGGTGACGCAGTGGTCCTTACGGCCGTCGCGCTGCCCGATGTCGATGGGCAAACGTTCAGTGCGGCAGACTCGAGCGCTACGGCTTCCGGGGACTCTGATGAACCCGAGGTGCTCACTGTCACGCAGAACCGCAGCTTTGATCCGACCGGTGTCACAATCGATGTGAATCTGAGTGAGGATGTCGACGAGACCGCGGCCGAGACGATTGCAAACTGGTCGCTGGATGGCGGCTTGACGATTCTGACGGCCGAGTTGCTCGGAGGTGGAAACACCGTGCGCTTGACGGCGGACGATATAATCGTGCCTGTCGACATCACGTTGACCTCGGAAGCGGGCCTCGAAGACCTTGCCGGCAATGTGACAGGTTCGGCGGTTGGGTCGATCGCGATCGAAAGCTCGGACACTACCGAACCTGGACTCACCGTGGTCGCTTCTGAAGCGGTTGAAGGTGCGGATGATGACACGATCATCGTCACCTTTGATGACAACATGATCGAGTCCGAGGTCGAGGACGACACAAACTGGACGATCGAATCACCGACAGGCACAGCTCTGGACATCACTGGTTGCACGATCGATTACAACGACAACAGTCGCCAAGCGACGATCACGCTCGACGCCGGTGACTTGGCGCTCAAGGGTGGTGACGATGTGCAGGCCGAGGTCGCCGACATGCGCGACATCGCCGGCAACACCGTCATGGCGGACGCCGTCTCATCTGCGATCGCCTTCGAGACGAACAGGCCGACGGTTGACGGAGCTTGGTACGACACAGTCGATACCAACGAAATTACGGTCATGTTCTCGGAGCCCTGCGACGAGCTAGACGACCTGTATGACGCATCCACAAACGCCGACGGCACGCGCTTCGCGCTGCGCATCGGTGACGGCGGCGCCAACGATGGCGATCTGCGCGGCTATCCGACCGGGACCACGGTTCTGTACGGCGGCCTGGGCGTGACACTCGAGTTCGGATTCCTGATCAACACGGACGACACGATCGACATCTTGGGTGTCACGGACTTGGCCGGTAACTACATGTTCCCGGAGATGGCCCTCGATACCGACATGGAAGATGCGGACCTGCCCGCACTGGATGGTTCCTCGACGATCGCCGTCACTACGGGTGAGTTGAACGATGTCATCACAGTCGAGTTCACCGAAGACATGAGCCCTTGGTACATCACCTCGCTGGACAACTACACGCTCGAGACATCGATCGGGTCGACCGAGCAGAGCCTCGACGGTGCGACCCTTGAGTTCGATGGAGCGTCGACCGTAACCATTACGATGGACAGCGGCACCTCGGTGAATCTGCTCAACGCGATCGACTACGACTTGTTCGTGAACGTCGATACGGATAACCCGTTGCGTACGGCGCAGGGCTTGGCCTTGGCTGCGCAGGATACGGATGCCAGCGTCACCGCCAGTGGTGATTCCACGGCTCCCACGGTTTCCGTGAGCGATGCCCGCTTCCACAGCGTCGATGACGACACCATCGTTGTCATCTTCGACGAGGCGGTTGACGAAGATGTGCTGGCGGCCTCTGACTTCACCTACAACGCGGTCGCCGCGGACTCGGTGTCGCTCATCAGCCCGCGTGTGCTCGAAGTCGTTTGGGCATCCTCGCTGACCCCTGGATTCTCGATCGACATCCAAACCGCTTCCGTTAGTGACCTGGCCGGCAACGTTCCCGGTGCGACCATCACCGTCGCAGTCACCGATGACGCGAATGGGCCGCTGATCAGTTCAGTGACAGGTACTTCTGTCTCAGGTATCGGTGGCGACACGATGGAGATCGCTTTCAACGAGGAGGTTGATCAAGACTCGGCTCTGTCGACGGGGAACTACTCCCTCGTACAGGGTGTGAATCCGATCAGCTTGTCCGGCGCCGTGACGTTCTACGACAGCACGACCAGCACCGTGACGATCGTTCTTCCTGACTCATCGGAACTCGACGCCTCGAGCAGCTTCACGCTGACCATCTCGGGTGTCGAGGATGTCGCCGGCAACGCGATGGGCACCGCTACTCCGGTCGGAGCCGCCACCGCTGGCGATTCGACGGCGCCCTCGATCAGCTCCTCCTTCGTAAACCTGCGCGAGGACGACGGCGGAACAATGATCGATGTGCTGTTCAGCGAAGATGTTGATCAGAGCTATGTCGGTGACTACACGAACTGGTCGACCGACGGTACTGCCGTTGTGACCGCGGCCGAGATCGTCAGCCCGCGTCACGTGCGCTTGACCTTGGATCTAGCGATGGACTCGGCCGACGTGATTGAGATCACGGCCGTTGATGACATGGGCCTGAATGCATCGGGCGACCTTACCTCGGATCCCGAGGAGTGATCTGACAGACACGAATGGGGAGCCTAGCGAGGCCACGCTTACTCGCACGGGCTCCACCTTCGTACGTACACCGTGGCCCCCCCGGCTCCACACGGAGACAAGGAACCCCCACCTCTTTTCAGGGAGGTGGGGGTTCTTCTTCAGATAGCGGATTAGGGCGATCGATAACTAAATATTCGTCCTGTCTCTGCATGACGGCGATGGGTGAGTTATGAACGAAAACAGACGGAGAGACCGTTGACGGAATCGGCAATCGACAACCAGCAACTCATCGCTCGCGATGTGGTGGGTGCATTGACTGGAGATTCCACAGGCGGAAATCGCTTGGAGCTGCGCGCGCTGATGGAGCGAGCGGCTACGGAGTTTGACAACCGCACGGCGGACGCCTTCGGACGCTGTCTGTTGGATAGCCTGACGGAGGATCCGGCCAACTTGGGCTTGCTCGAGGCTCTAGTCGTGCTGGGCTTGGCGCATCCCGAGGCGTTGCGCCGCCATCAGATCTCGCTCGTCGTCGAAGGCCGCCGATTGGCAGTTCTTCTGGAGCGGCAAGGGGATCAAGAGCGGGCTCGCAGTCTGTTGGAGCTGTTGGCAGGTCGCTTGCCTAAGGAGCGCACCATCGACCAAGAGCTGGCAGGTATCTTGCGTCGCTCCGGCAACACTGAAGAGCTGATCGAGCGCTACCTGAAACGTGCCGGCGCGTGCGTGGACGAAGGTCAAATCAGCGAAGCCATTCCGTGGCTGCAGGAAATTTTGCTGCTCGATCGCTCTCGCCGTGACGTTGCGCGGATGATTCGCGACCTTCGCTACCAAGAGGCAGAGAAGGTCGAACGCAGTGCGCGTCGCACGCGCATGATCGGACTGCTCGTTGTTGTCACTGCCCTGATCACCGCGGTCGTGGGCCGCGAGGTGTCGATCTCTCGTGAGCTGGGACAGCTGCCTCAGGTCGAAGGGCACGATCCGGAGACGCTCTACTCTCGCTTGGCTGGGCTGGACGAGATCATCGAGGCGAACACTTTCTGGTTTGGGATGATCGGTCCTTGCTCGGAACGCGACGAGCTGCGCGAGGAACAACGCATCTTCGAAGATGACCAGGCACGTGTCGCCCGTAAGGCCGAGGTCGAGCGCCAACGAATGATGGAGATGGCCGAAGCTGCACGCCTACGCGCGCTGATGAACTTCGATCGAGGTGACTATGACAAGGCGCTGGCAGACTTCCGACGCAGCCACTCGTTGAGTACGCCGGGCTGGGAGCATCGACCGCGTCTAGAGGCGAATATCGAGGCTCTCGAGGATCTATTGAACAAAGAGGAGCAGCGTTGAGTTTGTTTGGACGATTCGCGGTTAAAAGTCGCATCCGCAAGGCCGCCAAGGCCCTTGCGCAGGAACCGACATCGCGCGGGTATGTGAATCTCGCGCGTGAGTACGTGGTCGCAGGCAGCATCGAAGAGGTGCAGCGCGTTTGCGTCGAGGGGCTCGAGTTCTTCCCGGGCAGCAGCGACCTTATGCGACTCTACGAGCGCGCGCGCTTGCTGCAGCTCGACGAACGTATCAAGAGCCTGACGACTGAATACCGTAACGCACCTAGACCCGCCGTCTACCGTGAGTTGGCAGATGCGCTTATCAGTGCTGGCCGATCGGGACGTGCTCAAGAAGTCATCACTGCCTGGAAGGAAGCCGAACAAGACCCGGAGGCTTCGTACTACCAAGCTCGCGTTGCCCTCGATCGCTTCCTTGCGGAACGCAAGGCTGCTGACGGCATGACGGCTTTCATCGAAGCGCGTGAAGCATTCATCGGTATGGGGACGGACCCGCGCCCGCTGCAGTTGCAGCTCGAGGTCGCGAGTCGCGTGGGTGCCTGGCAAGAGGCGCGCCGCATCTTAGCTCGCTTGCTCGAAGTGGCGCCAGGCGACCAGTCGTTGGAGGCGCGCTTCCGTCAGGTCTTGCCACTCACGATGGGGGCCAAGCCGCTCGACCAATGCCTGCAGGACGTCGAGCACACCGGCCTTTTTGTCGGAGACCAGGTCTCAACCGAGAAGCCGGACGACGCGATCGCCGTGCGGCCCTTGCTGCGCGAGTTGGACGCGGACGCTGATGTCTGCGCCGCTGTCTATGTCCGCGGCGGGACGGCCCTCGTCCAAGGCTTGCGCGGAGCGACCGCAGACCGAACGGCACGTGCCGTTCGTGAGCTCGTCAAGCACTCACGCGGTGCGGCACGTCGCTTGGGTCTCGGAGATGCTATTGAGGTTCGGCTCGAGGGAGACTTCGGCTCGCTCCTCTTGTCGCCTGGAGAGCTCGGAACATCTGCAGTCTGGTGCAGGGGAGCAGTCAAACGTCAGCACGAGGACTTGCTGCGTAACCTCTCCGGCTATGCCGGAGGTCACCACGATTCAGCTAGCTACGCAGCATGAAAGAACTACTCGATCCGATCGTGATGATCCCCGGCGTTCGCTACGCCGCCATGATTTCGCCAGACGGTGTCCCTATCCTCGCTTGCGAGGGCAAAGCCGTCCGTGCCGGTAGTCAAACCGAGGGCACCCACCCGTTCAATGACTTCTCTAGCTTCGCGGCTCAGGCCGCGGGTTGGCTTGGCGATGCCGTGCGGACCGTTGCTCCACTGACATGGGAAGCACCACGGCGAGTCGTCCTGTCCGCGACGCGCGGTGACATGGTTATGTGCCAGGGTCCGAATGCCGTCCTGGTCGTGATGCTCGAGCACGGCGTCTCCGCGCAAGAGCTACGCATCCCAATGGACTCATCCCTCGCCCGTATGCAGCGCGCGCTGCAACGCATGGGGGACTCCAACTCACCGGCTTCCCAGCCAGACGCTCCGCAGCGTCCACAGGGAATTCACCCTTCCACTGGGGGCACGCCCTCCGCTTCCGTCGCGCCGGAAACTGCGCCAGCCTCCCGAGTGACCGAGAAGAACGGCTAACAGCTCATGGTCCAGATCAACTTCGCTCAGAAAACAGTCTCCGTCAAGATCGTCTACTACGGTCCCGGGATGTCCGGCAAGACGACAAACCTGGAGGTCGTACACCAACGATCGCCAGACTCGAACCGTGGAGACTTGACGAGTATTGCGACCGATGGCGATCGCACACTCTTCTTCGACTTCATGCCGCTCGATCTAGGAACCGTCGCAGGAATGCGTACGCAGTTCCAGATCTACACGGTTCCTGGTCAGGTCTACTACAACTCGACGCGCAAGCTAGTGTTGCAGGGCGTCGATGGAGTCATCTTCATTGCCGACTCCTCTGCGTCGATGATGCAGGAGAACCTGGACTCACTGCGCAACTTGGAAGAGAACTTGGCCGAGTACGGCAAGTCGCTCGGCGAGGTGCCGTACGTGATTCAGTACAATAAGCGTGACCTGCCGGACGCGTTGACCGTCGAGGAACTGCAGCAGAACCTTAACCCGCACGGTGTGCCGACCTTCGAGGGTGTTGCGAACACGGGTCAAGGCGTCTTCCCGACCTTGAAGGCACTTGCAGCGATCGTGCTCGAGTCGATCCACAAGAAGCAAGGTGGTGCCACGGCACCGACTGCCCGTGCAGTCGGATCGGCTCCGCCGACGGCGATGGCTCCGCCGGTCCAGCTAGCATCGACTGGCTTCTACCAGCCGGCGAGCACGGGGCACGCACCGTCACCGCCATCGCCGCAGCCCTTCGCTCCTCAGGCGCCTATGGCTGCGCCGCCAGCACCTGCGATGCCACAGCACCTGGCTGCTGCAGCCTCCGCGGGTGCGAGTCCGCAGGCTGGACAGCCCGCTGCTCCTATCGCTGGCGCTTTCCCGCAGCCGGGCTCGGGGCCGAATGGGGTTGACGAGCTTTCGAAGACCAAGGTTCACGCGCCGCCGATGCCGCAAGGACAGAGTCACTTGCGCTTGCAATCGACTCCGATACCCGAAGTGCAAGCGCAGCAGGGCTATCAGCAGCAGCAACCGATGCAGCAGCAACCGATGCAGCAGCAACCGATGCAGCAGCAACCGATGCAGCAGCAACCGATGCAGCCGACAGCGCAGATGCAGACTCCGCAAGCATCGGCTGGATATGCTCCGCAGCAGGTGCAACCGCCTGCGTTGCAGCCGCATCAGATGCCGGCACAAGGCATGCCGCCGCAGCAGATGCAACAGTCCGGCATGCAAGCGGCGCCCTACGCTACCGCAACAGAGGTCGCGAGTATGCCGCATCAGCAACATGCAGCTTCATCTGCACCGCTGATGCAATTGCAAGGAAGTACGGCCGCACCGCCTCCGCCCAGTGCAAGTGGTACAGCCATGCCGCCTCGGAGTGCGCAGGCTGGTGGCCGACTAAAACCACGCGCGACGCCGGGTGGATCCACCCAGAAGAAGACGGTCATGACGACCGGAGCCTTCGTCGCTCTCGCCTTAGCCGCCGGTGTCGTCATCGGAAGCTACGTGTTCCGGCTGTTCTAGGAGAAACAACATGAAGATCTCAGATCATGAGTTGCGGACTAACCGCTTGGTCTTCTACTCACAGGATGTCAACCGACTCGATGCCGAGTTGGATAGCTTCCTGGAGCTCTCAGGGGCACGTAGTGCGCTGTTGATCGACCGTGAAGGTCATAGCGTGACGCGCCGCGGGGAAGCTCCTGTCGAGTCCGAAGAGACATTGGCAGCACTCGTTGCCGGTTCTTTTGCTGCGACGAGTCAGATGGCGGCCCTGTTGGGTGAGCAGGAGTTCAGTTCGTTGTTCCACCAAGGAGCACGTCAGAGCATCCAACTTTCGCTCGTCGGCGGTCGCACGCTGCTCGCAATTTTGTGGGACGAACGAACCAACCTCGGCCTGGTGCGCTTCTACGCGCAAGAGACAGGTCGACGACTGGCCAACGTCTTCCAAGAGATCGAGTGTCGTCCCGTGCCGGTCGACGAGAACTTGTCGGACAACTACTCCGCCGAGGCGACGGCAGCACTCGACGATCTCTTTTAGCAGCGACTGACCGAGTGCGACGCGCGCGCGTGTCGTTCATAAAGGCTCCGATCTGCAGCGGCAGGTTGGAGCCTTTGCTCGTTCATCGAGCGCTGTTCCGACCTCTAGTTCCGCGTGTTTGACTCGGTGATCGCGTGCATGTCCGTTGTTTTTTGCGCTGCATCGCGCGTCGCAAGCCTTGCGCGCTCGAAAAAAAACATCGGCCGTGCCAAAACTGAGTCGGCGCTGACATGAGCAGTGCAAAGAGGCGCGCGAGTGAGCGCGTGAACAGCTCGCGCGTGGTCGAATCCTGGATGTTGTTTGCTACTGACACTTCTGAAATCGTGGTGCGACCACGGTCGCATTCTTGATCGCTAAGCTGCTGATAAACAAACACTTACTGCGGCACGTCAGGCTTCCGGAGTGCTAGCGATGACGCTTGCCTCTCGACTCCGAAGCAAGGTTCTTAGCAATAGAGTACGACGTGCTCAAACAGCAACGAGCCGCACCTGCTTAGCACTCAAATTTCGCTCACTCGAACGCATATCGCGGTGCTGAACGCGTGTCGTTCGCAAAGAATCCCAAGTTGATTGGAAAGCTATCTCCACATGGCGCCGATGGTTCACGTGATGTCGTGGCTTACCAACCAAGCCCAATAAGGGCTGCCACCCCCGGACCCCGAGTCCAAGGAGACCTCTCTCATGGCGAAGAAGAAGGCCACTAAGAAGCGCGCTACCAAGAAGCGCGCCACGAAGAAACGCGCTGCCAAAAAGGGCGCCACCAAGAAACGCGCTACCAAGAAGCGCGCAACTAAGAAGAAGGCAACCAAGAAGAAGGCTGGCAAGAAGAAGGCCAGCAAGAAGCGTGCTTCCAAGAAGAAGGCTGGCAAGAAGAAGGCCAGCAAGAAAAAAGCTTCTAAGAAGAAAGCTTCCAAGAAGAAGGCTTCCAAGAAGCGTACGACTCGTCGTCGCTAGGACTGAAGCCGGAGAGGTTTTCCGGTGAACAAGTCCGACCTAGTAGCCTTCGTTGCCTTAGAACTCCGGACCTCCAAGCTCCAGGCGAGCCGATTGGTCGACACCGTTCTTGATGGGGTCCGCAAGGGCCTCCGCGAGGACAAGAGTGTCACGATCACCGGCTTCGGGACCTTCGAAGTGAAGCCTCGAAAAGCCAGAGTTGGCCGCAATCCGCACACGGGGGAGCCTATCTCCATCGAAGCGGGTCAGCGCATTGGATTCCGGGTTGGTAAGCGGCTGAAAGATTCTATCTAGAAGCTAATTGCCTCCTAACTACCTACGATCTGGGCCCAAAGACATCGATCTTGGGGCCCAGATCCATTTAAAGCGTGCGCGGGCGCCTCAGGAGCAGTGTGGAGGTCCACTCGCTGCATGAACAGCGCATCGAGCAGCCGCATGGACTCGCGTCCCGTGCTCTGGCTGTAAATTCCGGCATGCCTAGCCCCAATGGGCCCTCGAAAGGCTCCTCAGCAGCGCTCGCAGCTAGGTGGACCGCAGTGTGTCGGCACTCACGAGGGATGGGGCTTCGGTCGGCGAGCTTGGAAGCTCTAGCAGCCCGCTCTCACGGCTCCGATCCGTGCTTCGGGTCTTCCTAATCGTCTGGGTGCGCGGCCAGAGCCCACGAATAGCATCCAGCTATGCTCGGAAGCTGGCGCCTTCCCAGTCAAACCGGAGAACCCAATCCACGGACCGCTGTTTTCAAAGGCCCGCTAGAGGTCCTTCGTCTCGAGCTGACACAGCAGCCAGAGTCCACCGACGGAAGCGGTCGGGACCATGATCAGTGGCCCGATGATCGGTACAAGGAACAATAGAGCGGCGCTCGCTCCGAAGACGGTCACCGCTCCTAGGTGTCTTCGCAAGAATGCAAATTCCTGAGCGAGGCTCCATTGGCGCCTGGAAATCGGAATATCAAGCAGGCTAATTGCGGTGACGAATCCACTCAGCGCAAAGAATATGGGCGAGCCAACTACCGGGATTAGATGCAGCCAAAGGAACGCGACTAGCAGAACACCAGACAACAGTGCGGCTCGAGCACTGACCCATAAGGTGCGGCTCTCCAACGCAACAACCCAGCCCAGCCAGGGTCCATAGCGGCGGTCCGCAAGCATCGAACCCAGCAGCGTCAAAGGCGCCATTCCGAACCAAATCCAGCGACCGGAACCCGCTTGTATTAAACCCGCCGCGATCAGCAATCCGGCGGGAAGCATCCAAGCCACCGACAACAAAGCACAGCGCGAAGTCGGGATATCATTGGGGCGGCTGATCGCATTTCTCGGGTCTCGCCCAAACCATTCTGCCTCGATTCGACCATGCAATTCGTCCAAGAATGGGCCTGAAATTAGCTCGTAAATCAGCGAGAAGCAGAACCAGGAAATGAGCAGGGCCACGAACAGAAAGACCACGATTTGGCCTAGCCCCAGGGTCCATTGAATGGCCCCCGTTTCGAGGATCCAATTCACTGCTGTTCGACTCCATTCGGGCCAGCCTTCGAGTTCGAGACCATCGGATTGCTCCAAGGTCGTCGTCAGTATTGATAGTTGCGTCCAGATCCATCCAAAGGCTCCGCCAAATACAATTGCCGTCAACAAGAGAGGCGGGATCAGCAATTTATAGGCACCTGGAGTTCTCCAGAGCAGGCGCAGGCCGACTGGGATGGCCTCTAGACCCACTCCAAGGGCGCTGGAGCCGTCCACCGGAGCCTTGCGGAGCCATTCTGCGCGCGGAGCTGACCCACAATGGGAGCAGGGCGGCGCCGGGTTGTCATAACCACAAATAGAGCACGCTGAGATAGCCATAGAGATCAATCTCGCCAGAGGGACACTGTCGAGAGTTCCACGCTACGCGAACGGACGGTAAAATTTTTCGCTCGAACCCCGATGTTCGGGACAAATTTGACTCTTCTGCAGCTGCTGTACCCAGCCTGGACGGCACCCTCTCGACATGGCTTTCAAGCAACTCGATTTCTACGACCTCGACGATCAATTCAGCGAAGAAGAGCTGATGGTGCGCGACACGGTTCGCTCATGGACATCGGAACGATTTATTCCAGGTATCGGGGAGCACTACGAGAACGCGACCTTCCCGCGCGACCTCGTGCCCGAGTTGGCCGAGCTCGGTGTCTTCGGAGCCAACCTGCCGGAGGAGTACGGATGCGCTGGGTTGAACAGCACTTCGTATGGCCTGATCTGTCAGGAACTCGAGCGCGGCGATTCGGGCTTGCGCTCATTCGTGTCCGTGCAGGGTTCGCTGGTGATGTTCCCAATCTTCTCAATGGGATCGGAAGAGCAGCGTCGCGAGTGGTTGCCGAAGCTCGCCAGCGGCAAAGCGATCGGTTGCTTTGGTTTGACCGAGCCCGACTTCGGTTCCAATCCCGCCGGCATGTTGACCACAGCTGTTCGCGATGGCGACGACTGGATCCTCAACGGCCGCAAAATGTGGATCACCAACGGTACGGGCTGCGATGTCGCGATCGTGTGGGCGCGGGCGAAGGAAGGCATTCGCGGCTTCATCGTTCCCGGCGACGCGAAAGGCTTCAGCGCTCCCGAGCAGCACCATAAGTGGAGCTTGCGCGCATCGACGACCTCAGAGCTCGTGCTGGAAGATGTGCGTGTACCCGAGTCGAACCGTCTGCCCGGTGCCGAAGGCTTGAAGGCACCGTTGTCTTGCTTGAGCTCGGCACGCTATGGCATCGCGTGGGGCGTGCTCGGTGCTGCTCTCGCTTGCTTCGACGAAGGCTTGCAGTACTCGAAGCAGCGCATCGTCTTCGATAAGCCCCTGGCTGGCTTCCAGCTGGCTCAGAAGAAGATCGCGGACATGGCGACCGATATTACCCTCGGACAGCTGCTGGCACTGCGCCTGGGCCGTCTGAAGGACTCTGGCAAGGTTACACCGCAGCATGTG
The DNA here is from genome assembly GCA_047611405.1 of Planctomycetota bacterium. Lineage (GTDB taxonomy): Bacteria > Planctomycetota > UBA1135 > UBA1135 > JBLFWN01. Next base: position 28,477 of record JBLFWN010000017.1, read on the forward strand.
TCGATGGCCAAGCGCAACAACTGCGCGATGGCGTTGAACGTTGCCCGAACGGTGCGCGACATTTTGGGCGCGAATGGCATCAGCCTCGAGTACCAAGTTGGGCGTCACATGCTGAACTTGGAGTCGGTCATCACCTACGAAGGAACTCACGACATCCATACGCTGGCGATCGGCCACGAGATCACCGACATCCCGGCCTACCGCTAGGCTCTGCCCGCGTCTGGACAGGATCAATGAACGAGCGCGCCCGCTCCGCTATGACTGGCGGAGCGGGCGCGTTCTTATTCGTGTCGCTGGCAGCTGACCGGTTACTCAGCGCCGCTGGCATCACTGCCAACGGGAGGAGCACCCTTCCAAGTTATCTCGGTCGAGCTGAAGCCGAACAGGTTGCTCAGCACGCCGACGACTGAGGTCCAGTCCGAGGGCGAGCTGCGCACGGTGATGACCTCTGCGCCTTCCGGCACCTTGGCCCAGGCTTTGGGGTTCTCGTCCCCTGGGATTGTTAAACCCAGCAGATGAAAGGCCTCTGCGTGCACCGTGTGCTGGTCGCCAGACGACCTGACTCCGACACAGCCCGAGGCGAGCGGAATGAGAGCGAGGCTCAGGAGTAGCCTCTTGTTCATGAGTTGTTGTGGTCGCGATGTACGCAGACCATGGGGGGACATCTAGGTGACATCGCATAGCGCGACGATCTGCCGAAGGGATACAAGGCGGGAACCTTCCCCGGAGGACCCCGGGGTTCTGCCCGGTTCCACGCACGAGGGGCAGAGGGCTTTGCGCAGGGCGCACACGGACATTCCGGCATTTCAGCCTGAGCCGCGATGCCGTGCTCGTCGTTCGGGCGAGTTTGTGAGGTGGCTCTCTATCCCGAACGGTCGCTGGCTTCGCGAGACCTCGGATTCGCCAAAGCGAAGGCTCCGCCCAGCCGGGCTGCTCTCCGCGCGAGCGCTCTACTTACGTGTCCGAGCTTTCAGCCGCGTCCGCTTTGCCCCATGCATGCTCGAGGTCGGACACGAGCTTCGAAAGATGAGCGGCCTCGCCGCCATCCAGGTTTCCGACAGTCTTGTCTCGTAGCATCATCAGGTCATCGATGACCATGCGTGCTCCGGAGAGGTTCTTCTGCGCCTTGCCGGTGATCGGGTTCTCGATCATGCCGAGACCCATCATCGCTTGGACGGAGAGGCGCGTGATGAACAGACGAAAATCACCGCCCGGGAGCGGCATATCTTCGGCTGTGCGCGGACGTGAGCTCGATTCTTGATCTGTCATGCCAGGTTCTCTTGCGGTGATCATGCGGTGACTACTGTTGGCGTCTCAGGAGCTTCCGCGGGTTGGATGGAGCTCGACTTTGAAGTACGTTCGCGCAAGGCCGCGCGGACGAAGCCTTCGAAGATCGGGTGCGGCGCGATCGGAGCGCTCTTGAACTCGGGGTGATACTGCACGCCCATGAAGAAGGGGTGGCCCTCGAGCTCGACGATTTCGACCAAGTCGCGATCGGGATTGACGCCAGTCAGCTTCATTTCGGACTGCTCGAAGCGCTCACGATAGTCGTTGTTGAACTCAAAGCGATGGCGGTGACGTTCGCTGATGTCGATCGATTCGTACAGGCGGTGTGCCAGGCTGCCGGCTTGCAAGCGACAGGGATAGGCGCCGAGTCGCATCGTGCCACCGAGCTCGTGCAGGTTTTCTTGATCCGGCATCAGGCTGATGACGGGTTCAGTCACACGCTCGGAGTGTTCGAGTGTGTGCGCTCCTTCCAGGCCGAGCACGTTGCGGGCGTACTCGATGACCGCGCACTGCATGCCGAGGCAGATACCGAAGAAGGGAACATTGTTCTCGCGTGCCCAACGGATGGCTTGGATCTTGCCCTCCATGCCACGCTCGCCGAAGCCGCCCGGGACGAGCAGTCCGTCGACTCCCTTCAGCAAGTCGAGGCCCTGACTGAGCAGGTCTTCCGCCGCGATTTTGCGAATTTTGACTTCGCACTTGGCCGTGATACCTGCGTGCGAGAGGGCCTCATAGATCGACTTATAGGCGTCGTGCAATTCGATGTATTTGCCAACGACAGCGATCTCGCAGCTGTCCGTCGTCGCCTTGATGCTGTCGAGCATCGCGAGCCAATCGTCGAGCTTGGTTTCCTTCTCCGCCTCGAGTCCTAAGTGGGTCAGGATCAGTCGATCCAGTCCGGCCTTCACGAGGTCGACAGGAACTTCATAGATAGAGAATTCGACATCGCGTTCTTCGATCACGTTCTCGCGCCGCACGTTGCAGAACAGGCTGATCTTCTGGCCCATTTCGTCTGTCATCGGCTTCTCCGTACGGCACACGAGGATGTGCGGCTGGATTCCGATCTCACGCAGCTTGCCGACCGATTGCTGGGTCGGCTTGGTCTTCATCTCGCCCGACGCGCTCAAGTAGGGCAGCAGCGTCAGGTGAACAAAGAGCACGTCGCCCTGAGGTTGCTCGAGTGCAAACTGACGAATGGCTTCGAGGAAGGGCAAGCCCTCGATGTCTCCAACCGTGCCGCCGATCTCGGTCAACGCGACGTCGATACCTGGATCCGTGACACCTTCGTGAATGGCTTCCTTGATCGCGTCGGTGATGTGAGGGATGACCTGCACCGTGCGCCCCAAGTAGTCACCACGACGTTCCTTGCTGATGACGGAGGAGTAGATTTTGCCCGTCGTGAAGTTGCTGGCTTCGTTCAGCTTGGCGTTCGTGAAGCGCTCGTAGTGGCCAAGGTCCAAGTCGGTCTCCGAGCCATCGTCGAGCACATACACCTCACCGTGCTGGAAGGGGCTCATCGTCCCGGGATCGACGTTGATGTACGGGTCGAGCTTCTGCATCGAGACGCGCAGTCCGCGCCGCTCGAGCAACATGCCGATTGCTGCCGACGTCAGGCCTTTGCCCAAACTCGATACGACACCACCCGTGATGAAGATGTGCTTCGTCATGTCAGATTCCTCGTGCCGGGGGGATGCCCCGCGTGATACTCAGGACTGTTGCTGGCTGCGGACAAAGGCGTCGTAGTCAGCGCGCGTGTCGATGCCGGAGGGCGGGTGCTCGGTGTCGAGTACACGAATGGGTTCGCCGGCCTCGAGCCAGCGAAGTTGTTCCAGGTTTTCTTGAGCCTCGAGCGTCGACGGTCCAAGGTCGCAAAAGCGCCGCAAGGAGTCGGGGCGGAAGGCGTAGACGCCGATGTGGCGGCGGGCGCAGGCGATGCCGACGGCTCCTTCTCGCGCATGGGCGTTCGAAGGGATGGCAGCACGAGAGAAGTAGAGCGCGCGTCCGCCTGCATCGCAGACGACCTTGACCACGTTCGGATTGGCGTGCTCTCCCTCACCGGTGATTCGGGCCGCCAGCGTGGCGATCTGCTGGGCTCTGTCCTCGAAGCTCTGCACTAAGCGCAGCAGGTCCTCCGGGTCGACATCGGGTTCGTCGGCTTGCACGTTCAACACGACATCGATCGATGCGTCGTCGAGTGCGTCGAGTGCTTCTCGAACTCGATCACTGCCTGAAGGGTGATCGGCACGTGTCATGACGACCTCGATATCATGCTCGCGTCCCGCGCGTTGCACCTCCTCCGAGTCCGTCGCGACGAGGACTCTGCCGATCGCGCTGCAACGCGTCACATTGCGCGCGGAATGGACGAAAAGAGGCAGACCCGTCTCGGCTAGCAAGACCTTCTTGGCGAGCCGCGTCGATCCGAGTCGAGCCGGTAGAATGGCTACCGTGCTCAGGGCCTCTCCCTGCAGGTGTTGCTGGGGAGAGTTGTGGGTCACTGTTTGGCTCCAGCAGAGCGGGTCTCTTCGAGCATCTCGCGCCCGACTGCTTCCGGAACCGACGAGTACTGCAGGATCGCGTTGTAGACCGCTTGGAACACCATCACGCCATCACGCAGGATCTTCTGATCCGGGATACTCATACCCGGATGGCTGATCGCGTGCTGGTGATCCTGCCCAGTCCGGATCTCGATCGCATTTCCGTAACTGCCTCCGGCCGGAGCGAGCCCCGTCTGTAGCAAGGGTTCGACCAGATCCGATTCGGCAAATGCCTGCAGCAAGCCGATCATCTCGCTGTCGGCTAACACCTTCGTGAAGGGATCGCCACCCTTGCTCGAAGTGAAGCTGTTCCTGCGCTCCTCAAAGGTGCCGCCATCGACATCCTGATCGATCATCCACGAGTCATTGACGATCGACAGGTGCTTCTGACCGTAGTAGTGGACTTCGATCGGTGTGCCGCTTTCGACGTTGATGGAAGTGCTCGCGCAACTACCGAACAGAAGTAGGGCGAGAAGGGAGAGGAACAGGCGCATCGGAAGCAGGGAGTGAGGGATGAGGTGCTGCGATGAATGGATCGCACGCGTCCCTCGCGAGGCACTCTCGCTGCGGTAGGCACGCCTGGACCCGGCCTGGCGCATGCGGGCCTTGGAAGCGCGCGAGTTAGCCAAAAGTCGGTCGATCGGGAGGTCAGCGGCGTGCGTTCCTCTCGGGACCCGTAGACCATACAGCCGTGTCGCCGGAGGCTCAAGCATCCGAGCGATCGTCGCGCTAGCTCGGATGATTTATGAACCCTCGGACCACAGGGCGCGAAGGGCCAGCTTCGCCGGCCCTTCGCACCCCCCCCAGTCGGCCCTTTGCGGGCGCTGGCTCCGTAGCCGACCTTGTAGGCTCGCCAAGGACGCCAGGGATCGCGAAGTGCCGGCTGGGGCCGTTCGTGGCCTTTGCTCCGAAAGCTCGAATGATCCGAGCTAGAAGTGTGCGAGGAACGGGGCCTCGTTCAGCACCTGCCCACGCCGTTAGTAGCCTATCGAAAGCGGTTTGCTGTCTTTCAGCAGGCCGCTAGTCACGAATGGGGCGTCCATCGTCCGGCACACGCGTGGATGCGTGGATGGGCAGGAAGAGTCGGCCGACGCGCACCATGTCATCCTTGCTGAAATACATGCCGCACGGCGTCACCCGAACGCCCTCCATCTCGCCGCGCCTGACAGGGGTATTTTTCCCAGGTCGAGTCGGCTGCATGCGACCCGTGACGACTCCTTCCTCGCCAAAAGTCGCCAAGTCCATCCACAGGTTGGCCGGCATCAGATCGCCGCGACGGTAGGCACCGCCCATCGGGCGCAGCGGCTGGCTCCAGTTGTACGGCTCGGACGCTGCGACAACCGGCCAGCTCTCGCGGTAGACGTATCCCGGCTTCCAGGCGGGGGTGCGATGCACGCCGTAGCAGGGCGCGTGGTTATTGTGCCAACTATTGCGCTCGTCGAAAGTGGTCAGGCGATCGACGATCGCATAGTCGGCAATCAACTCGGCGCCGCAGTGCCAGTGGTAGGTGATCCAGCCGTGCCCGTCGCCGGGCAACTCTTCGTACTCCCAGCCGAGCAAGCTGATGTCTTCAGTCTTGCCCAAGCCGGGGAAGTCGCGCACGAAATGTGTCGCCGGCGGCAACAAGCGTTCACGCCGGTAGGCTTCCGTGTCCGGGGCTGGGCTGACGGTGAAGAAAGAGCGCGCTCCTGCGGGCTTGCCACGCCGCAGCACGAAGACGGGACCGATGTCTTCGAAGTCGCGATGGTCCCAGAGCATCGCGTGCACCGAGAAGGCCGCGTTCACCACGTCCATCAGATCGGGGTGCGTGGTCAACACCGGCAAGTGAACGATGAACCAATCTTTCTCAAGGATCGCGTCGATCGAAGCCTGCTTTTCACTCTCTTCGTAGTCGGTCCACAGGGACAAGTGGTGCGGCAGCTTGATCAACTCGATGCGCGGGCTCTCGCGCATGTAGGCAGCCCAGTGATAAGCCGATGCGACCGTCGACTTGCGGCCTTCCAACAAGTCTTCGTCTTCGACCGCTACTGCGATCAGATCCATTGCGTCCCAATAGCCCGAGAACTTGCGCGTGTTGCGGTCGAGCAAAGTACTCATGCCAAGCGCAACGGAACCAGCCAAAACGCCGACTGCGATGAGCTTGCGCGCGAGCTTGAATCCAGGCTCGCCAAAGGTGGTGCTGGGGCGTCGTAGCAGAGTCAACACGCACGCGCCGATCCCACGCACCCCACCTGCGCCGGCCAATGCAAACCAACCCATGGCGCACAGAGGAGCGATCGCTGCAAGCAAAGGGATCCAGAGCCGGTAGTCCTTGTAGCCCTTGCGGCTCATCAGGATCAAGTTGACGACAAAGACCAGAACGAGCAGGCTGGATTGCCAGCCTGGCTTCCGTAGCCAGCGGAGCAACCCAAGTACGAGTACGAAGATGACAGGCCAGACGAGCATCGACGGCAAGTTAGTGATGTACCACGTGAAGGGCGTCAACGATCTGATGCTGTCGTGTGTCACACCGCGCTCGACGATCTCGACCGTGTCTTCGAGCTTTAGTGCTTCCTCGCCGAGCTTGTACAACGTGAAGGCCAAGTCGCGGAAGCCGATGCGCGCAAGGGGCGGAGCGATCAAGCTTCCAAAGTGACCCAGCACATAGGTCTTCAAGCTCGCACCCCATTCACCGTACGTCCATCGGTCCAAGCCGATCTGCGCGATCACACAGGTGAGCACTCCGCACATCGTGCCAAGCAAGTAACGCTTGTGCCTGAGTCGATCGCGCACGAAGACGAGCAAGCCTAGCACGCCCAATACGATCAACGTCTTGTACGCGATCATCATGCCCAAGCCAAGCCACAGTCCACCGCGCAAACCGCGACGACCCGTGCCCGTAATCATCAACGCATCGATCGCGCCTGCGACACACACGGCTGCCGCGAGATCGGCAACAGGTGAGATCGTGTACTGCAAGAAAACCGGGTTCGTTCCTGCGAACAAGCCGGCGACCCAACCAACTTGCGCGCCGCCCATGCGTGCACCGATGCGGCGAACCATGTGCACCAGCACCAAGCCAAGACACAGGAGCAGCAAGCGCACGAAGGCGACGACCGGCTTGTAGTCCTGAATGTCGAGCCAATCCGCGACCAAGAAGATCGGGGTGAGCAGCGCCGCGAATGCCTTCGATCGAATCGTTGATGCATCGATGACATTCTCGCCATGAATCAACGCCTGCGCGTGCTCCATGTACTCGATCGAATCCGCGATCTGATACCCATCGAGGATGGACCAAGAGACGCTGCCCAGGGTGGCTACGATCGCCAGCAAGAGCGCACTCGAAATCGAGAGCAGTCGCGGGAGCGGGCTCCCGTCCGCATCCAGGTCGGGACCGACCACAGGGGGGGAGGCCTGCGCGTCGGGCTCGGAGCGAGAGCGGAAGGGGACCCTCTGATCAGCTTGGGGGAGGGGTGAATCGCCCGGGGGCGAGCCTGGTTCAGAGGAGGGGGCGGTCATGGGCACAGTTCAAGGTACGGTCCGGCGCCGGTGCGTCCAGTCTGCTCGCACTCCAGAGCGCGGATCCAGAGATGGGTCAATCGGGCACAACGGATCGGTGATGTACGATCGGGATCTCGATTCCAGCTGATTCCGCCCTCACCGGGCATCCGGTGGAACCCGCCTTGCGACACCTGGACCCGATCTCGATCGAAGCGCTCGGCCTACTATCGGGGCCCCACTGGATGATGGGTTCATGGGTTCTGCCCATACTTCATCTCGTAGGAATTGAAGGAATTCCATCGCGAATCTCTTTGACTCGGGAGATCAAGAGACTCATAACTTCACTTGTGGCGTTCAGGGCGACACCCGCCGATGAGCTTCATGACCTAGGTCTAAGTAACCAGAACATAGGGACTTGGATCCATCGCCGCGAATTCTCGCTACCTTCGGCGATGACCACAGCAACCAGCGAAGCCGAGGATCGGACCCCATGGGTAAGGTTGAGAAAATCGTTGTTCTCAGCGTTCTGTTTTTGATCGTCTTGATCTTGGCCGTCTCCCTGACGCGTGATCCCTACGATGGTGCAAAAGCTCTGGATGAACAGGTCGCAGGCGTTTTGGGCAATAAAAGCCTGGCGCTGACAAAGCAAGAGCCGACCGGGAACCAACCGGTTTTGGACTCCCCAGGAGCACTCGGCGGCGCCGGAACACTGGAACCTGAAGACGGGGCGGACTCGACCTGGGATCGGGTCGGAACCGACGGCAGCGACCTGGGCGCGAGTCCTACGCCTGACGGACTGCTGAGCTCGACGGTCAAGAAGCCGGAGGCAGACGATGTGCCGATGATTGATCTTCGCACGATTCCGGAGCCCGGAAGTGTTCCGCCGAGCATACCTACGGAACCGCCGACTCGCCTCTCCATCAATCGCCCGCTTCAGATCCCCTTGGACAGGAACTGGGATCTGATCACCACTCTGGGGCTCGAGATGACGGTCAATGGCTTACTCATGTCATATGAGTGTGGCCTGAACGACACCTTTGCCAGCGTCGCAACGATGCTTTACGGCGATAGCAAGAAGTCGGACTTGTTGCGACGCAACAACGAGACCCACAACAACTTGTACCAAGGCCTGGTGATCTTGGTGCCCGTGCAAGATGACACGAGCTACCACAAGGTTGCCGATGGCGAGAGCTTGTGGCGCATTGCTGAGACGCACTACGACAAGGGCACGATGTGGAAGCGCATCTTCGAAGCGAACCGCGATCAACTCAGTTCGGCGGATGCAGTGAAGCCCGGTATGAAGTTGGTCATTCCGCGCTGATGCATGCCGATCAGGCAGCGCACTTCTAATGAAGCGCACTGCTTATTCGTTGTGTGACGTCGCTCGCATCATTGAGTGACAACACGAGCACGGCTCGCGACGGACGAGCCAGCGCACGACAAGAAGAGCCGACCGAGTCATGACTCGGTCGGCTCTTCTTGTTTGTAGATCGGCAGTGTTGGATGAACACGAGCGGGCATCAGTCGTTGTTAGCCGGAGCCGCATGAGTGCGCTGTACCTATGTCACAACGCGGGCTCGTAGCATCAACCCTCGAACACGTGGGACGCGAAGGTGTCCGAGCCGCGCTTTTATAAGCTGATCGGGGACAAATTTCGCGCGTGTTCGAGCTTCACGCAACGAACATCAGATCGTGGGATGACAGGTCTCTGCAGAGTGTCTGCTCTGCGCCTTCAGCGCAGCTGATCTCTCGTGCAGCGCTTCCGGTGTCACCTTCAGCGCAGGCCGTAACGATCGAGCTTCTTGTACAAGTGGCTGCGTTGCATGCCGAGCTCTTCAGCCGTGCGCTTCACGTTGCCCTCGTTTCGCTCGAGCCGCATCTTGAAGAACAGCATCTCCGAGGCCTGCTTGAACTCTTCGAAGGTCGGCGCCTCGAAGGGATCCGCGGCTCCACCGAAGTCGACGCTCGCCGCCGAACTCATCGCGGGGCCGCTCGCCATCACCTCCTGGACATTCTCTAGCGTGATCGGCCCCGTACCGGAGAACACTGAGGCTCCTTCCAGTAGATTCCGCAGCTGGCGTACGTTTCCGATCCATTCGAGGCCGCGCAGCCATCCGACAGCAGCCGGCTCGATCGCCTGCGGACCGCGGCCGCTGCGTTGGCCCATCGCAAGCAAGAAGTGTTCTACCAGCAGCGGGATGTCATCGGCGCGCTCGCGCAGCGCCGGGACGCGTAGCGGAACGACGTTGAGGCGATAGAACAAGTCGAGCCTGAAGCTCTTGGCCTCGACCGCCTCGGTCAGATCAGCGTTTGTGGCTGCAACGACGCGGATGTCGACTGGGATCGTGTGACTGTCCCCAACGCGCACGACCTCGTGCGTCTCGAGTGCGCGCAGGACCTTAGCCTGGGCCGGTAGGGGCATGTCACCAATCTCGTCCAGGAAAAGCGTGCCCCCGTCGGCAGCTTCGAAGTGACCGGTTCGGCGTTCGTTCGCGCCTGTGAAGCTGCCCTTCTCGTGTCCAAACAGCTCCGATTCGATCAGCTCGTGGGGGATCGCGGCGCAGTTGACGGTTACGAAGGGGCCGGCTGCACGTGCGCTCGAAAGGTGAAGATTGCGCGCGACAACTTCCTTGCCGCTGCCGTTTTCGCCGGTGATCAGCACGGATGCGTCGGCTGCTGCGACCTGTTGAACACGTTCGCCCAACTTGCGCATCAATTCAGACTCGCCGACCAGCGGCCACTGGCTCCGCAACTGCTTGCGTAGTCCTTTGTTTTCACTCTTCAGCTCGCGATGCCGCAGCGTCGTTCGAATCGTGACGAGGACGCGGTTTTCGTCGAGCGGCTTCTCGAGGAAGTTGTTCGCGCCGCGCCGAATCGCATCGACCGCAGTCGCGACATCGCCGTGACCACTGATCACGATCAGCGGCGGTGCTTCCGGCAAGGCGACGACCGCCTCGAGCAGAGCCATGCCGTCCATGCGCGGCATCTTTAAATCGGACACGATCAGCGCTGGCGTGCGGCCGCGCGCGCGCTCCTGTTCCAATCTCCCCAGCGCCTCTTCACCGTCCTTGGCCGTCCAAACTTCGAAGCCTTCGTACTGGAGGAGCATCTCGAGCGAGAGCCGGATGTCTGCATCGTCATCGACGATGAGAATTGCGGCGCGCGCGTTGTCCTGACCTGCTGATTCGACCATCAATTCATTCTAGCGGGCTTGCCGCGTCGACCCGAACGACCACGATTGCATTCACCGCCGGTGGGCAGGTAGCAATTTTGATTCCGGAGAGCAGCGGGGGGAGGGTCGAGGTGAGCCGCGCAGCCTTTTGGCCTCGGTCTCCGGTGGCGAAGTGCGGCCCTACGGGCCTCGAGGCGTGTGTCGAGCCTGCAGCGCTGCGTGTGCTCAGAATTCGATGACGATGGTCCGCCACCTTGCAGCAAGCCGTCATGATGGCCTCATGCGAGGACTGCATGTTGACCTCTCGGAACTCGCCACGAAGCTTGTGCGTGGAGAAGCTGTCGTGGCTGGCGTGCTGTCCGGCACATCCATGGACGGGATCGATGTGGCGCTTGTGCGCCCAACCGTGGCGCTTGTGCGCCCAACCGTGGCGCTTGTGCGCCCAACCGTGGCGCCTCAGGGTGACGAGGACGCCCAATTACTCGCCCCCGAGCTGCTGGCCTTCCGAACTTACGCCTACGAGCCCGAGCTGCGCGAACGAGTGCGCGTGATGATCGAAACGGGAGCAGGCAATCCGCGCGCTTGCGCGCTCCTCGATCGAGACTTGGGAATCGCATTTGGCGGCGCTGCGCGTGACTTGGCTCGCGAACACGGTCTACCCCTCGCACTCGTCGGTTCGCACGGACAGACCGTCTGGCACCACGACGGAGTAGATGAACGCGGTCGCGCCAGCCTGCAACTCGGCGATGGTGACTTCATTGCAGAGACGGCCGGTTGCATGGTCGTTTCTGACTTTCGGCAACGGGACCTGGCCGCTGGCGGGGAGGGTGCGCCGATTACGGCGCTCGTCGATGACGCCTTATTTCCCCGGCGCGAACGCCCGCTCGCGATCTTGAATTTGGGCGGCATCGCCAACTTGAGTTTGCTGCGCGCAGGCAAAGGGCCAGTCGCCTTCGATGTCGGACCCGCGGGCTGCCTACTCGACATGATGGCGCGTCGCTGGTTGGACGCGCCCATGGATCGCGGTGGTGAAGTCGCTGCAGGGGGGCGCGCACACCCTGTCTTGGTCGATGCCTTGCTGGCGGATCCACATTTCGAGCGTCCCGTGCCGAAGAGCACCGGTCGCGATCACTTCGGTGAGGCTTGGTTGGATGAACGCTTGCAGAGGGTCGGAGCTGCTCAAGTTGCTTCGATTTCGACGCAGGACAGGCTCGCGAGTGCGTGTGCGGCGATTGCGCGCGCAGTCGCGCACGATCTGGGCACCTACTCGAAGGAACCCATCCGTGAGTGCCTAGTCGGCGGTGGGGGAGTCCACAATCGGGCGTTGATGGAGGCGCTTCAGGAGCACTCCGGATGCCCGATCGCTTCGGTTCTGGAGGCCGGCGTGAGCCCGGATGCGCGTGAAGCGATCGCATTCGCATGCTTCGCCGTGTATTTCGTGCTGGGAATTGGGGGGCAGACTCGAGAAGTCACGGGAGCCCTCTCCGGTCGGCCGCTCGGGAAGCTCAGCCCCGCTCCTCCGGCCTGATACCCCGCACATATAGAGGAGCAGTCCGGGATAGAGGGGGCCTTTGGACCGTCCAGGGGCCACCCGAGTGACTCTCGTCTCGGAATTTGGTATCGATCCGTATCCCAGGCCCCGCATGGGGGTAACGCTGGCAGGTCGGGTTCCGTGCGAGCCCCGACCGCGCCACGCGAGAGACAGTAGGTCGCAGCGAGCCTCCGCATTGCTTGACCAACGTCCTCGCGCCGCTATCATCTCGCATCTACTTTCGCCGGCATCGCCTCCTTATGTGCCCAACAGAGGAGCAGCCGGCCGACCGTCGATCCGGCAGTCGGAAGCCCCCCCACATCTATAAACTTTCCTCCTCCGTGAGAGGAACGCGTTATGAGCCGAATTCGCAGGAACCTCAGCCTGCTGGTCGCCCTGGCACTAGCCGCCCCCGCTTTTGCGGGCGATCTGCAAGACGCTTTCGAGCAAGGCGTAAAACTGCTCAAGGAAGGCCAACGTGAGGAGGCCCTGGTCCAGTTCCAGCGTGCACTCGCGGCTGACCCGTCTAACGACGAGGCCTACCAGCTGTGGAAGGACACGGATCACCACCATTGGCTATCGATGATGGTCGAGGGCGGTGATTTTGAACTAATCGCGCATCGTTTGATGGAGCGCGCGAAACTTGCGCACAAAGCTCGTTCGAACGACAGCGATACGATCAAAGGTCTGGTCGCGACACTCAAGTCGACCGATGACGCAATCGTGCGCCGTCGGACGACACGTGAGTTGTCGGCCAACCACGGCGAGTACGCGGTCTCCGCGCTGCTGGCCGGCCTCGCCGATCAGGACAACTCCGATTGGAACGTGACCGCGATGGTCGCGCTCTCGCAGATGGACACGCACGTCGTGCTGCCGCTTACGCAAGCGCTGCGCTCGAGTGATGTCTTCCTGCGCACGAACGTTGCCCACGTGTTGCGTCGCATCGGCGACCCGCGCGCTGCGGCTGCGTTGGCCGAAGTGCTGCACACCGACGAAGACGGTGGCGTGACGAAGGCGGCGACGAGCGCGCTTGAGGCTTGCGGTGGCGCAGGTCGCTCCGCGGTCGACCTCTACATCGAAGCTGCCAACGCCTACTACAGCAAGAGCGGCACCGTGCTGCGCGAATTCGATTACAGCGAAGTCGTCTGGGCCTGGGCTGACGGCGCATTGGTCGGTCGTCCCGTCCCGTACGGCGTTTACGCCGATGCGATGGCGCGCGACCACTTCGCCCGCGGACTCGCCCTCGAGTCTGATTCGCTCGACGCCCTCGCGGGCCTCGCGCGAGCCTCAGTCTCGATCGAAGCCAAGCTCGATCGTCTTGCCGCCGCCGGTGAAGATGTTGCCACGCTGCAGGCTCAGGCTGCCGAGAGTTCCCTAATCGTCGCCGCTGCTGGCGAAGAAGCTCTCGACAAAGCGCTGCAGGATGCCGTTCAGGCTTCCGACGCTCCGGCCGGCATCAACTTGTGCCGCGCCTTGGCGCGTACCGCTTCGAAGATCACGACTGGTCTTCAGATGGCCCTCGACGGCGAAGGCATGATCGGCGGCGAAGCTGCTGTCGCCATGGGCCAAATCGCTTTGGCGAACGGTCTTCCGGCCGGTGCCGATGTCATCAACTCGCTGGGTGAGTCCGCGGGTCGCGAGATCTCGCTGTTGGCTGCAGTCATCGATAGCGATGCCGGCCGCCTCGAAGCGATTTCGACCGGTCTCAAGGATCGCCGTGCGGTCGTCGTCCCCCGCCAATCCGGCGGTTCGGGCCTGACCATGCTGCGTCAGCTGCCCGGCGTTGACCTCATCATCATCGGTGACGGCATGCCCGACCTTACGGTCGACAAGGTCCTTAGCGCGATCGCTGGCGATGCGCATACAGCCGATACGCCCGTCTTCCTTGTTACGGCAAGCCAGACAACCTCGGATCTGTACACAGATCGCGTCGAGAGCGTCATCATGGATGTCTCCGATCTCTCGAGCCTCAGCGATGTTCTCGCTAAGAGCTTCGAGGGTGACCGCGCCGAGGCCGACGAGTTGGCTGGTCGTGCCGCCGCAACGCTAGCCGACCTTGCCAAGAGTGACGCCAACGATCTCAGTGGTTCGCTTGACGACTTGGCCAGCACTCTGGCCGAGCGCTCGGACAGCAAGGGTCGTCCGGACAGCGTAATCGTCTCTGCGATGGAAGTGCTCGAGTCCCGTGGACGCGGTACGCACATCCCGGCGCTGATGGGCGTCCTTTCCGGCGGTAGCCGCTCGGTCGAAGCCCGTAGCGGTGCAGCCCATGCACTAGCCGGTATCTTCGGTCGCCACGAAGTGGACGCCACCGTCGCCGCCGCCTTGCGCGGCATCGTGGTTGACGGCTCCGAAGACCTCCCCGTGCGCCAGGCCGCTGCCCGTGCCTTGGCACGCGTCAACTTGGACTCCGGCGAGCGTGCCTCGCTGATGGGCCAAGTCTCGGTCCCGCTCTCCGGCGACTGATTCAGTACTGACTGGCGGGGGCCCCCGGGCTCTCTCCCTATTACACGATGCCGTTCGGATCTCTGATCCGGGCGGCATCTTTCGTTTGATGACAAGTCAGCTCGGCGCGACCGGATCGCATTGGCAGCAACCGCCGCAGTTCGCTGCCTGCAGACGCTCAGGAAGGCCGGAATTCGCCCTCAGATCCGCATCCAAGGCTTCCAGCTTCCTCATTCGGAGGCTATGCTCTTCCGCTCTTCAAGGCGCCAGAGTAGCTCAGTGGTAGAGCTCTGCTTTCGTAAAGCAGTGGTCGTCGGTTCAAGTCCGATCTCTGGCTCCATTTTGAAGACCTCGCCTGTCATTGAGGACGGCGACCTGCTCCATGCGGAGCGGCATTCGGGGAATTGATGGCTTCGGCCCCGTAGTCTCTTCGAGTTGCCGACACGGTGTTTCGGTGATCGACCTCCAGCCATTTTCGGAGGTGTACGGAATCCCCGCTCTAGAGCGAGGCTCCAGAGTTCCCGTGAGTGACGCGCGGACTCGCTGAGAGCCACCTGGAGCAGGGCTTCGAGCATTACATCCGTCACAGTGATCTTCAATTCGCGTAGCCCCTGCTGAGCGTCGTCGGCTTCTTCAAAGAAGCAATACTAGATGCGAATCGTTCCATCCCCGCCTCCTGTTGCGAGGGGGCTGCCATCCGGAGTGAAGGCGACGCAGTAGGCGGGTCCGACGTGGCCAAGCAAGACAGCGTCCGGCGTGTGCTTCCTATTTCTCGCCTCTTCCTCGAAGCCTTGGAAAGGCTCCAGTCTCATTCGCTGTATCCAGCGTGATGCCGAACCCTGTCTCGTACAACTCGATACCGCCATCGTCGCGTGCGAGAGCGAAGCGCTTACAATCGACTGTCAGTGCAGAGCCGTTGCGAGGGGACCAGATACGGCGGCTAAGGTCTCGAAGAGACGTTCCACGCCTGAAGGATGCTCGGATGCCTGCAATTTCGCAGCCGTCGCAGAGTCCCAGCACTTGGTTTCGCGCGAACTCGCCAAGACGAGCTTGCGCCCATTTGCACTGAAACGCACGACGGGAACTCTTTCGAAGCCAAGGTCATCTGCGATGCGCGGTGCGGGCAGGTGATGAAGGGCTCGGCCGGTCTTTGTACTCCAAAGAATGACCTTACCTCCGTCGAAGCAGACAGAGGCTAAGTGGGATCCGTCAGGAGAGAAGGTCAAGTTGTAGACGTAAGTGCCGTGCCCGCGCAGAAGATCGGACTCACCGTGCAGGCAATCGATGTCGAAACCGGTGTGATCGTCTGTACCGGTAGCTACCTACGTGACACGGGGGACGCCTTGGTTGACAACAATGACCTCTTCACGCGCAGTGGGTGATTCAACGTCGTGCTCGATGTCATGGCGCGCGTCGTCGCAAGTCAACTAGTCGCAGGCTTGATGGAGCGAGGCGTTGTTGGCGGTGGAGGGAGCTGAGAGAGTGGCATCTTCTCAGAACCGTATTGTCACCGCACCTGGGACCTTCGGGCTGGTACTGCCGATGTGGGCAGTGAGTCATCCCCCGCAGCTGACGGTTCCAGCGCGGAGCGAATGGCTAAGAGGCCTCGTCGGCAGCACGAGTGAGATCGATCATGCCAGCGCGGACTTGTTCCGTCGTCAGGCATGGGGCCGGGAAGGGGACATAGCTCAGCGCTTCTCCCGAGCGAATGTGAAAGCCTTCGACATCGAGCGAGACGAGCTCGGTTGCGTCCGCATTCTGGACACCGCGCTTGCGCGCGATTGCCGCCAGCGCAGGCGCGTGATCGCTGTTCATGTGTTCGAGGATACTGCTCCCAGCGGACGACCACTCGGGAGCGGGAACCGCCCAATCGCGGGCTTCGACCCAGTAAATTTTGCCGAAGCCTCCGATGAATCGAACGCGTTGGGGTGCGATTGTGAAGAAGCCGAAGCCATGAGTACCGGCGTACGCGCGGGCTTCGGGAAAGAACGCGAAGTAACGCTCAGCGACTTGTTCCGCCTGATCGTCAGGGACTGCTTGAGCATCACCGACAACAGTGACGCGCCCGACTGCTTGCTGGTTTTGAGCGCCCGCCTGCGCGACGACCGTCAGACAAACCTTCGGATCCGCGGCCATATTGCGAGTGTGCTGTGCGATGTCGCTGACATAGATGGCCACCTTTCCCGCCATCGTCAACGCGTAGGGAGTGACTGAGCCAAAGGGGTAGCCCGGGAGTTCGAGCGACATGGTCGAGAGCACGCCGCTCTCGATGCTGCGCAGCAGTTGGCGAGCCACCGCGGATTCTTCGGTCGTGGTCCAGGTAGAGCTCATGGGGATGTCATTCTCTGCTGTTGTTGGGCGACTCAGTGATCGCTCTCGCTATGACTCTTCGCTTGCTACCTCAGCATAGGACTGACCGATGTCCAAGTCGCCTCCCAAGCTCGACACCAAGTCGCTAGAGGAGTTCGTCTCAATCTGCATACAGCAAGGCAACTGCCCATAGTGACTTGGCCTGGGCTGGTTGCACTCGGCTGTGATTCGACAGGGCACACAGAGCGAAGCATGAGAAGCTGCGCGGCACACGTGTGCAGCCTTCTGTTGCTCAGGCGGGAACTCTCCAAGTCGTGAAAGGGGCGCAACCCCACGACCCCTGAGCTTGCGACGGCAATGCGCCTTTGCCCACACCCAGGACGCAATTGAGACATAGGCGCCACCGCGAACGGTGACGTCTCCTGTTTCAATCCGCCTCTCTCGGGAAGGGCGCGACGAAGCCGCGCTGGTCAGGTCGTGGATGGATCAGGGCCTAAGATAAGAGCATTGGACAGGTTGAAGGGGCCACCAGTCGAAGAGCAAGGCAGACCACCAGGGTCGCGGTACCAGTACTGAGTATTCCCCTCAAAACCGGCCAGGCCGGCTTGTTCGGCTACAAAAGGGGTGCTGCGCCTCTACTCGGGTGCGACGGGCGCAATCATCAGGAATAGACGCTTCATCGATCCGATGCAGAGCACGGACAAATTCGAGTTCGGTGCTGCGTTAGACACAACCGATGGTGACGGTGTTCAAGCCTTGGTTGTCGGCGCTCCGGGCCTTGAGTGGGACGGCAGGAATGCCGGCCATGTATTCATAGTGTCCGGCGCGCATTGCGGCACCCTGCAATCCTACTCGGCTTCTCTTTGATCCTCCTCGGCCCGGGTGGCACGATTGATAGCGGAGTGGACGCAATTGGCGATAGGTATCCGGACTTCACCTTCGGGACGACGATTTTCCATGCGACCTGTGATGAAACTTGGATGTACGGTGCTGAGTGTTTGGGAAAGTTTGATTCTGCATGCAGGGAGAGCCAAACAGTCAACGGCCGAGCGGGGTGCTCGTGTTGCCCGATGGTTCCATGTTGATTGTCGACAATGGCTTCGCAATCGAAACCTTCAGTCGCGTGTCGAATCAACCTGGCATCTTGTTCTATGGCACCGCATTGACTGACATCCCGTTCGGGAATGGTCGGCTATTCGTCACAGGCGGACTGAATCGAATCAACCCGCCGATCATGATGAGTCCCATGGGCGGCGGCCTCGTGTACTTCGACTTCACCAGCGGCGTGATGGGGGCGGGCTCGGGCCAGATCCTTGCCGGTGCAGAGCACTTTTCCAGTTCTGGTATCGGGACCCAGCAGCTGGCGGAGCCGCCTTAAGTTTGCGCGAGTCAAAGCGGATTGTGTTCCGTCCCTGAGCAGACAGAAGCGGATCGAAGAGGCAATCGAGCGAGCCCAGGGATGAGCACCGATTGTGCTGACCTTGAGTTCTCTTCGTAGTGCCCCGAGTCAAGGCACATCGGTGGAGCGCTGTCGCTGCGGCCGTGCACTGGCGGAGGTCCTTTGCGCAATTGGGTAGCACGACACCATGACGAAACTGTGCGCTGCCAGGCAAGAGACTATTTCCCTTGCCGTGCTTGTGAAGCAAGAGCTCTTTACCTTGGAGCGTTTCAAAACGCACCCGGCAAATCCGACTCTTCGGAACACCTGAGGATTGGCAGGCAGAGACATTGAGTCCATACGAAAAATGCAAGTCGGGACGCGCGTCATTGAACGCCCGCGCTGCGCTGCGCTGCCTGCAGCCCGACTCCATGCACGGGGACTCTCAACATAGGGAGGTCGCAAGACTTGGAAGGTGCGCCCGTTCACTCTCTCGACTCGCATCCCCTTTGGGTTCTGATCGGAGAGCAGGATGCAATAATCGCGCAAGCCTTCGAGCTTGACAGGAACCACGTTATTCCCAGATTTAGTAACTGCAAGAGCCTGAATAGGCTCCAAGAGTCGCGTTTCCAACCCGTAGGCCGCGTTCGATCGTAAGCGATGTTGGTCTGCTCGGCGATCGTCATCTAGTAGGCCGGTTACTTGTAGGGGATGGACGAATTCGCGGCCGACGGATCCTCTATTGCCGAATTTGAGGGTTAGACGCAAAATCTGAGTTGCAGCACGGGTTCAGAATCAAAAGGCCGAGTGATCGGCTGGCAATAGAGGATTAGGGACCCAGACACTTCACCAATGGCCGTTGCGTTCATCCGTGTGCTGCAAGCCGATCCACGCGAGTCACTCAGGTAATAGAGACTTCAATACTCATGACTGCATTACTCAAACGCCGCTTCGCGATTAGCGCACGACAGCGCTGGTCCCAGATTGCTATCGCTAGCACTCTTTTAGTTCTCGCTTCCTGTCCTAGTGGAGGCGGCGGCGGTGGCGGCGGTGGAGGGGTACCAGCGTCGACAACGGGCCCAACGTTGTCGACGGTGGAGAGCCCGACGACCGAGACGGAAGTGATGCTGCGCGGCAAGGCATTGAGGCCCGGCAGCCGGCTTCGCATCGAGGGGGGCGCGGATGTGATCATCGCAGAGACTCCGGGTAACAAGAAAGACTTCGAAGTCATCGTTCCGCTACAGCTCGATCGCAGGAACTTGTTGTATGTGACGGAGCTGTTCGTGGCCGGCGGTGAAAGCCCGGCAGCTACCATCGAAGTGATCCAGGACGGAACTGCGCCGACCTTGTACTTCGATTACCCCTCTGATCAACAAGTCCTCTACAGCTCAGAAGTTAATGTGTCTGGCCGCGTAGGTGACTCACTTAGTGGGTTCATGGGTATCGAGGTCGAAGTCAATGGTCAGCGTGCCACTGTCGTCACGGGCATAGGAACGAACGGCACCTTTGACTTGCAAGACTTCGAACTAGTCGAGGGCGAGACGGTCGACATCGTGGCCGTTGCGATGGACTTGGCTGGCAATGAAACGACGCGGACAATCCAGGTTAGCTACGAGGTTCCGACGGGTAATCGGATCCTCCCGGTCGCAGGCAACAATCAAGAGGGCAGCGTCAACGAGTTGCTCGAAGACGCGCTGGAGGTGCAAGTCCTGCGCCCAGACGGATCGCCCTTCGCCGGCAAGGTCGTCACTTTCGAGGCGACTCGTAGCGACGGCAGGCTTTCTGGCAACGCGGGGGAAGCAGGCACGATTCGCACTACGGTGATGACAGGTAGCGACGGATTCGCTCGCGCCTACCTACGGCTGGGCTCCGACGCTGGTTGTGGAAACAACCGCGTGCGCGCTGAGAGTCGCGACGTGAATGGCGCGGTGGACTTCTTCGCATCGGCCACGGGCGGTGATCCGGACCAGATCAACATCGGCTCAGGCGGGGAGCAGGTTGGCGCTGTGACAGGACCAGCACCCCAGCCGCTCAGCGCTTGGGTTTCAGACGGTTGTAATGGAGTCGCAGGCGTTGCCGTGACCTTCACAGTCGTTGATGGCGGTGGCACGATCTCCGGCGGCGGCGACTATAACCGGGAAGTCGTGATCGTCGAGACTGGCGCGACGGGTCACGCGCAAGCGACACTGATACTCGGGGACGAGCCCGGAAACAATGTTGTCCTGGCGACCATCGAAGATGGCAGTTCCGCCGGTGCGCAGTTCATCGTCATTGGATGCGCAGAGAATGACTCGGCTATGAAGTCGGAGGACGGTGGCTCGAGTGTGGGGCTGAGCGTTACCTCGCTCAGCGGCCAGGTGCTCGACAACGCACAGCGTCCGATCGAAGCCGTGATCTGCACCCTAACGGTTGGCAATTCGGATCCGATTGAAACGACGACCAGTGCGGATGGCATCTTCATCTTCCACGACATTCAAGACTCTGGCCTAGCCGGCCTCTCGCTCGATGGATCGATGGCGATCATTCCTTTCGGGGCGGGAATGCGAGTTCCAAACTTGCACTACGAACCGTTCATCTTGCCCAACGTGGACAACGTACTGACAAGGCCGGTGCTGTTGCCGCTCTTGAATGCAACTAACGATGTCCACTACGACGGAACAGAAGATGTCGTACTTACAGTCGACGGCATCGCGGGACTGGAGATGCGGGTCAAGGCCGGCTCGGTGGTGCTTGCAGATGGGACGGTTCCAAGCCCGAGCGATCCAACCTCCCTCTCACTCAATCAAGTTCACTCAGACGACATCCCCATGCGGCCTGGAGATGGCGCGGCTCCGCCCTTCTCGTGGACACTGCAACCTGGTGGAGCCCGCTTCGATCCGCCCGTCGAAATCACCTATCCGAACATGTCCGGCCTCCCGGCTGGGGCGGCTTCGTGGTTCCTCAGTTTCGATCACGACACTGGGCAGTTTGAAATCGTCGCTAGCGGCGCTGTGTCAAGTGACGGTTCGACCATCCGCACAGCTCCAGGCGAAGGCCTGACTGTCGCAGGTTGGGGTTGCAACTGTCCGCCTTACGCCGTTACGGCCGACTGCGAGAAGTGCAACGTTACGGTCAGCGGTCCGGCCGCGGTGTGCGCCGGTCAGACTGTCGTCTACACGGCTACAGCCGTTGGTGCCGGCAGCATCAATTGGACGGCAAGCGGCGCCGGAGGCAGCCCTGCCAGCGGTTCGGGAAACTCATTCAGCGTGAGTTTCGCCAGCGCCGGAACAGCTACAGTGACTGCCAACTTGACCTGTAGCGGTGGCGAGTTGACGGATATTCATGGTTTGACTGTGGTCGTGACTGATGGCCCTTGTGGGCCGAATGTCGCAGTTCCCATCACCTATGACTTGACCACAAACACCCTTCCCGCGTCGATGAGTGTCAACGCGACGACGGTGATTGATCGGACAGTGCAAAGCTTTAGAGCGCTCGCTTGTGCCGATGCGGACGCCGGAGTCTGGCGTCTGAGGGTTACGTCCGTGACCTCTCCAGGCACAATCAACATTGTTCCTACTCCGGTGGCCAATACACCGAACCCAGCGACTGGCGGCAACATCGTGAACAGTTCAGGCTCGACTGGGCACTACTGTGATGTCATCGCTGACCTTGCGAACTACAACGCTGCGGTAGGGGGTGGTAAGGGGCCAGGTTGGCACGTGACTCAATCGACGATCGACCACGAGGACTACCACTGGCATACCGAATGGAAGACTTCTTTCAACGGTCGCTGGACAGCACCTGGCGGTGAGGCGGCTATGGAAGCATTGACCGTTCCTATGTCCGCTCACGAGAGCTGCGAGTCAGCTCTTGCGGCGCTCATGACGCAAGCGAATACCACCTTCACCCAAATTGTTACTGGTGCCGTGACCGACTACATGGCACTTGGAGACAGTCCGGGCGATCCGCCATACGCTGCGGGCCAAGTTGCTCTCGATGCCATGGTTACTGCGATCGAAGCCTACGCCACCGGGCAAAGCTGGCCCAACTGCCCCTGATGCGGAAAGGACGATCCATCATGACTATACGAACTCAATCGATCCTCTTGCTGTGCGTGACTCTGCTGAGTTGCGCTGCGATTTCAACAGCCTTCCCGTCAACTTCTTTTTCTGACCAGAACGTGAGAGATGTGCCAAGCCAGCAAATGACCAAGGGGCTTCGGCTCGAACTCGGCTCCATTGCCGCTACTCAAGCGACCGTTGGCCCTTGGGAAGTCGAGGTCTCGATCATGAACACGACTGACGGACCGCTAGAGATCATCGAGCCGCTGTTGCCCGAAGGCCGCAGTCTCATGATCACCCTCTCAGGTTCAGCGAACGAAGTGGTCTATGCCACGCCGGCGGTGAAGGGGAGTCGTTTTCCAGCCACTCCTGTTTGTGTGCTCCCTGCCGGCCATCGACTGAGTGCGATGCTAAGCATTGCCGACGAGAAGCAAGAACTGGCAGCCGGAAGCTATCGCATTCAGGCTACCTATCAACCACGAGGTCAGACGGGTGTCCTGCGCTCGGCACACCTTCCTCTCGAGCTCACCGAATCCAAATAGCCCCAATACAAGTCATGCAATCTATTCTTAACAGCTATGCCACTATGCGGCCGGCTTTGCGCCGGTTCAGGGCCTTAATCGTCGCACTCGTCTGTCTTGTCAGCGGTGCACCGTCGGCTAATGCTCAGGAGCTCGATGAAAGCTGGACAGTTACGGTCAATGGACAGACGGTGCAGGTGAACGCAGATGGCACCTTCACCATTCCTAACATCTCTTCCGCTGATCAATTCGGCGCAGATGGTCCGGGTAGTGCTCCCGACTTCCGTGGTGACGACTATGTGCGCCTGACAGGTGTGCGCGGTGAGGGGCAAAACCTGATGTACGTCTATAGCGAGCCCTTCAAGCTTGCGCAGGGCGAGACATTCTTTGTTGGGGGCCTCACCATCTCTGATACGCCGCCTCCTATACCCGTCAGTATCAGCCTGACGACTCAGGCGAGCGTGATTGAAGTTGGCGCGAACACTGCAGCCACGGTCGTTGCTCTTCTGGCCAACGGAACGCAGTCGAACGTGAGCTTGGAATCGGCCTATACGACGTATCGCACAAGCAATCCCGCGGTGCTGAGCGTGAACGAGAATGGTCAGCTTGCTGGTGTCGGCGCTGGCACAGCCTTCGTGACCGCAAGCAATGAGGGCGCGATCTCTGTATCGCAAGTGACTGTGGTGGGCTCGACAGACGAATTGACCACCGTGATTGGTGGAGTCATCTTTGAAGATGGGGAAGGGGCCGAGGGAGCCGAGGTGCGCGTCTTGGGCCAGGCGGCCTCAACTACAACCGGACAGGGAGGGAACTACGAGCTAACAGATGTCGTTGCCAGTGGCGCTCCGATTGTCTTGATCGCCACACTTGAGACAGGCGAAGGCTTCCTCGCTGGCAGCTCGGGCTCTCTCGAGGGTGTTGAAGGAGGTCTGACCGATGGAGGTCTGATCGAATTGGCACCGTCGACATCTTCGGGTCGCGACTTTGTGATTTGCTTCCCCGCGAACCACACTTCAAGCAACCCCACTCTCACGCTATTCATCGCTGGTGACGAAGTCGCAGAAGGAATCGTGACGATTCAGGGCATCGGATTCACAACCAACTTCGCAGTCGTTCCGGGAGAGGCCACTGCGGTAGAGCTCCCACCGGCGGCATTCATCTCTGCCGTCGATGGAGTGGAGACCAAGGCTGTGCGAATCACAGCCACTTCAAACGTGTGCGTGTACGGCCTCAACCAAGTGACGTTCACGACCGACGCCTTTGCAGCCCTGCCAATTAACTCCTTCCGCAACGAGTATCGGGCAATCAGTTTCGATGGCCTTGGATCGACTTCGTCCAGCTCGGAGTTGGCCATTGTCGCAGCTCAACCAGGGACGACGGTCACCATCACCCCGCAGATTGCCCTCAGCGGACATGCCGCGGGAACGCCCTTTCAGGTCGTCTTGAATACAGATGAGGTCTACCAGCTGCGGGCGTCCTCCGGGGATGTGACCGGCACTCAGATTACATCGGATGCACCCATTGGCCTCTTCTCGGGGCACGGCTGCGCAACCGTTCCACTCGGTTCTAGTTTCTGTGACCACCTTGTCGAACAGATCCCTCCGGTCCAAACATGGGGCATGGAAGTTTTGGTGGTGTCGCTAGCGGACCGCGAGGGCGGCGATGTTGTCCGCGTACTCGCGGACAAGAACAACACGAGTATTGAGATTCGCGGTGACTCTCCAGGGAAGGGCCTTCTGTCCGCCGGCGAGTACGCGCAGTTCATCCTCGAGGGCACGAACCAGATCATCAGCAACAAGCCAATCTTGGTAGCACAGTATTCGACTGGCTCTAGCTTTGGTGGCAACCCTGGGGACCCCTTCATGATGCTGCTGCCCCCGGCCGAGCAGTATCAGTCGGGCTATACCTTTTCGACGCCAGGCTCAGGCTTCGAAAGCCACTATGTCAACATTGTCGTTTCCGATGGGGTGGTGAATGGTGGCGTTACGCTCGACGGGCTGGCCATCCCTAGCGGTGAGTTCACGCCCATCTCCGACTCCGGGTCGAGCGCGGCGCGCATCCCGATCTCCAGTGGAAGCCACCGCATCGAATCCTCCGAACCGATTGGGATCTTCATCTATGGGTTCAACCAGGACGATTCCTATGGTTATCCTGGAGGCATGTCGCTCTTCTCGAACGAGTGATCGAAGTCACCGAGAGCCATTCACGCTGATGCGGCATGAGTGGCTCGCCGGCGCGCACTCCGTCGTGCGCGTTACTTGGAGGCAAGTCGAATGAGCGGCTGCGTTTCGCCCACGCATTCCGCATCCCGGACAACTCCTGTGCTGCATCAGTCGAGACTGTGAATCCTCTCGCTGACCTCGCTTCGAAGGTCTTCGATCGCGAGTCAACGCGGAGCTGAAACACACTGGCTGAAACCGGGTTCCCCGCGACCGAATGCGCCGAGCACGATCCTCTTCGCGGTCCATGCGTTTTCAATGCATGAGATGATGTGCCCGGCGCACTTCAGCATCATCGGGCTGATGCGCCTCTGCGTTCCACCAAGGAGGTGGGATTCTCTGGCCTACCGCAATGGCAATGCGCTACTTCAGCGGATGCCCAGTGAGGATCATGTCCTCGTCTCGGAAGGAGTGGCAGGACACGCAACCGGGTACGCCATTACCAGAGGCAGCAAGCGCCGTTGCATCTGTCGTGCTCGTAGCTTCATACCAGAACCAGCCTCGGCCCTCGTCGGTAGTGGCCTGTGTCTTGACCATTACGGCCCAGCCGGCAAGTTCGCCGTCCTCCCCGAACATCTCCTTCACGGAGGCGGCACCAGCCGGGTGCTCATCGTTGCCCGCAGCTAACGAGTTCTCCAAGACCTCGTTGTAGAACACTCGCACTGGGGCGGTAACTGTCGTGTGGGGGCCCCGGCCCGGATGCCTTGCGCCTTCACTTGCAGGGAAGGATCGGTATTCCTTGGCCTGCAGGTAGGCGAAGAGTGCTTTCTCTTCGACGGGCACACCGCCGTGCACACCAGCGGGTGTGTCGGCGCTTGGTAGCCATGTAGGGTCCGCAGCGGCTTCACTCGATGCGCTCTCAACAGACTTGCCCATCACATCTCTAAGCACCGGGTAGTACTGAGTGAAGACAAAGTCGTCATCTGCATTGGTCATGTGGCAGGCGTTGCAGCTTGCGGCAGGGAACGGATCTGCAGTCGCTGCCGGCGCGCCACCTGAGGGGTCTGTGAAGCTGAAGTAGGCCCAATTTCCAGGTTCATTAGGGAAGTGCTTGGCGCTCTTGATGGTCGCCTCCAAACCGATGAAGTCACCCATGAAGTAGCCATTGCCACTTACGGCTTGTTTCGATCCGACGCTGACAAGTTCCTTCACAAGGATCGTGCCATCACGGAATTCGCCGGTGCGTTCCAAGTGTGAGTAACTCTCGGGGTCGATATAGACGCTGTGGAACTCAGGAAAGGGAGCCTTGCCATCGTTCATGTCATTCGGTGTGACAGGCTCACCGACGAAGATCCACTTGCGGTATCCCTCGGGACGTTGCAGTTGTCCGGAGGTGTTCATCCGAAAGGGCTCAGCGCTCGTCGTCAGGCTTCGTCCCGCACCCTTGGCGGCTCGTAAGACGGGGTAGTACTGCGTGAACACGAAATCTTCACTCGCACTTGATTGGTGGCATGCGTTGCAGCTAGCAGTCGGGAAGGCTTCGGCTGTCGTTGCCGGGTGCCCGCCTTTCGGATCCGTGAAGCTGAAGTAGGCCCAATTGCCGGGCTCGTCCGGGAAGTGCTCCGCGCTCTTGACCGTGGCCTCCAGGCCGATGAAGTCACCCATAAAGTAACCCTTCCCGCTCACGGCCGCTTTCGAACCAACACTTAGGAGCTCCTTGACGAGGATCGTCCCATCACGGAAGTCTCCAGTCTCTTCGTAGTGGGCGTAGCTCGCTGGGTCGATGTAGACGCTATGGAACTCCGGAAAGGCGGCCTTCCCGTTGTTCATTTCATTGGGAGTGAGCGGTTCGCCGACGAAGATCCACTCGCGGTACCCGCTTGGTTGCCGCAGTACACCGCCTGTGATCTCAAATGGCTTCGAGATCGCAGGTTCTAGGGCCATGGGAGGTGATTCGTCTTCGGTCGTCTGGCAGGCGATGCTGGCGAGGGCAGCCGCTACGATTGCGAGAGTTCCTGACGTGACAGAAGTCATTGTCGTCATTGCATTTCTTTCCAAGAAAGACTGGGGTTGTTTCACGCCAGGAAGCTATGACGGTTTGCAGGATGTTCAACTGATTGGCACCTACTGAATGAATAGAGATACTCGACGCGCCATGAAAGCACGCACTTCACGCCAGGGACGGGCATTGCACCTCTTTCTGCGTTTTTTCCTGCATCATGTAGAGAGCCAAGGGACCTCGGAATTCTCGCTGCGTAAGAAGCTGCGTCTGAAAGAAGGGTGGCTTGAGTCGTACACCTACCCTGAACTTGTTGCCCTCGTTCCCCGCCTGATTCGGGCTGCAGAGTCGCTCACGGCGGATGATCAACTCTGCATGCACGCCGGGCAACGATTTCACTTCTGCCTGGCAGGGCTTGGTGGCTTGGTAGCGACGCATGCTCCTACTCCAGCACTTGCCTTAGAGACCTTCGGTCGCTTCGTCGGTGGTTTCGACTTGCTGGCTGCAAGCACGGAAGCAAGCGGGGAGATGACAGTTCTCTATCCTGATGTGACAGCGCCTTGGCCCAAGCCAATCCGTGAGAAGGTCGTGGATGGTTTCTTGTCTTCTGTTGTTGCCGCACTGCGAGCCGTATGCGGTTCATCCTTCGCTCCGCTCGAAGTTCATTTGGCACGCCCGCGCAGTGGTTCAAGCCGAGGCATTGAGCGCGCGTTCCGAGCCCAGATTAGCTTCGGTGCCGAGCGAGATGCGCTCGCCATCGAGAGCACGGCTCTAACGAGTCCGTCCTTGTTGTACGAACCCTTGCTGTACGAACAGTTGAGATTTACTGCCGACTTGGAACAAGAGAAACCCTCAGGGACGGGCCCTATGCGTCAGCTGGTCGAACAAGCTATTCGCGCGGGCGGCCACACAATCGAGAGTGCCTCTGCGACTCTGATGATCACAAGCAGGACGCTACAGCGTCGTCTACAAGGTGAAGGTGTGACCTTTCGTTCCGTCCTGAGCACTGTTCGCGTCGGGCTCGCCGAAGACCTGTTGGCTGAATCGGATATGACCCTGACTGAGATTGCAAAGCGCTTGCGTTACAGTGACGACAAAGGACTCCGAAAAGCCATTCAGAATGTGACGGGCAAGTCGCCTGGCCAGATTCGGCGCGAGTCAAAAGCTTGAGCCCTGCCGCGGATTGGCTTGGACCGAATTCACTTCGCTCTGAGTTACAGCGGTCAGGCCAGCCTCGGCTGCGCGGGATCGATGAGGGCACGTAGGGCTAGCCGAACCAGTGCCCGCTGTGCCCCACATCGATTACTGATCGATCCAAGGAATAGGGGCACGCTGCTGCTCATGCGGGGGTGTGTCGCGCTCATGCCGGACAGTGAAGCGTTCTACTGGAGCCCGAACCGGCCCGCTATTGGAGCGCTAGGTGGCGCGCACATTTAGCGATGGGGCGTTGCGTTCACGCAAGCAAAGCGAGTTCGAGTGCGTCCGATAGATTGAAGAACGCGCCGCTAACGCTGCTCTAATCAGCGCATCTCTCATCCGAGCGTTGCTTGGGTAAGCGCAACGTCTGCGGACCGGGGTACAGAAAAGATTCTCGTCTTTTCCGTAATGGCTTTGCCTGCCGCGGGTCTGTTAGCTGAGAGACGAGAGCTATCTCAAGTGGATCTGCAGCGCGGGTGTCCAACGGACCATGCTTATCGCGATTCTTCTGCCCCACAGGGGCAAGCCCACCTCGTCTCGCAAGTTGTAGCTGTGTCCAACTGAGTCGATCGGAGATGCATCTCCGATCCAAAACAAGAATCGAAGAGAGTGAATCATGTCCGAGTCTAGCAATCGCACGCCAAGCTGGCGTGAGAATGGGCGGGCCGAAAGCGCGAACCCAGTCGCAACCCGCAGAGGCTTCCTGCATAGAGCAAGCACGTCACAAGGCGAGTGGCGCACACCGTCGATCATAGCGGGGCCCGAGGCGCCTGGTCTGCCGCGAGCTGCAACCATTGCGCGAAGCTTGGGAGCATCCTTGTTCCTCTTCGGTGCTGTTCTCGCCAGCGATGCTTCCGCGCAGTTGACGGCGAAAGCCAAGCCGCAACGAGTCACGGGGGCGATCAAGAGTGCGGGCACGTATCACGTCGCGAGCAGCAGCTGGACGCGCAGCGGTCCGCAGGCGGCGATCAGCCCGGACGTGATCTACAACAACACAACGGCCCCGCTGCACATCCAGCCGGTCGGCGACGCTGACACAACGCCGGGCGGCTTCTCGGTCACAGACTCGGTTCGACTGCCTTCGACTTCGGATGTCGGGGACGGCGACCGCTATGCCATTGACGGACTGACCTTCGCCTATTGCTCCGGCGCCGGAATCGGTGCCAACTTGAGTGCCACCTTCCGCATCGACGGTGCTCTCGCATCCTGCAACGGGCCGGCGCAGGGAGACTGCGGAGTCGCCGTAATCACGGGCCTGCCGACTTCGAGCACCGCTGGAGTCGTGGGCTGTTGGGTGGTGACGATTGATCTAACTGGAGCCAGCAATACGTTCAGTGTCCCGGCGGATGGGGACGGCTTCTTTGATGACAGCATGAGCCTGGACAATTGCGGTCTCAGCCTCGAGTTCGCGGGCCAAGGTGCTGACCCGCAGACGGGACCCTTCCTTGCGGGAGACCCTAATGTTGCCGCCTTCGGAGATGGCACGACGAACTTCGGCTTCGGCGCTGGGCCGCAAGGTACGGGTCTCGGTCAGCAGGACGCGCTCTGGATTCAGACCGCGGGTGGTGCTGCGGGTTGCATGAACTGGGGTGGCTACCCGAGTAACCCGTGGAGCGGGTTGTACATGCGCATGATGGGGAGCGTGGATCCGGGAGTGACGAGTCTGCGCTTCGACGGGCTGCTGAATCATGCGCTCGGCGCCGCCACTCTGGAAGCTACTCCGGTAGGAGATCTGCGCGTCGCGAATCTCGGTTCGAGTGGGATGGACGGTGTGAGAATGAACCTGGCCGAGTCGGAGGGGGCTAAAGTTACCTTATCGCTCGAGCCTATCTTGAATGATCCGTACGAGATCTTGGTCAAGACGGAGGTCCTAACGGTGGGGTCCCCGTCTCCAGTGCTCACTAGCTTGCTAATCAGCGCCACGCCTGCCACGGGGACCATCTCCTGCCTTCCTGACTACTCTTCGCTCGGATCTCCAACCCATACGATGTTTCTGTATCTGGGTGGTGTCCTTGTGCATGAGGAAAGCGGTCAGACAGGTGCGACGTATGCGCTGCCCCATAATCCGATTGATGATGACATTACTATCTACGATATCGACAGATGGGTGCCCACCGGTTCCGGCGGGGAGGGTTTCAATCAATATGCGTGTTTCAGCTTAGCGCACACGCCCATGCCCGTCGTGACGCCTAGTGGCCTGGTGTTTACCGGAGATGTTATTGAATTTCGTCCTGATATCGCACCCGGGCTCGTGGACTCCATTTCCGGTTACGAATTGACGACTACGGGCTTGTCGAGCATTCAAATTAAGAGTGAAGAGGTCCGCATGTTCGGTCTCTTCGCGCAAGGCCAAGGTGATGCACACCTCGATCCCTCGGCCGGTCAGCTGCGAGTAAGCAACATCGGATCTTCCGGCCTAGACGGTGTATCGATAGCGATGCCAGCCAGCCTGGATGGATTGCCGCCCGGGGAGCCCGTGACGAGATCTGTCAATATCGTCGACCTCGATGTCATGCACCACCCCGGCGCCGTCGTTCAGATGAAGGCCAAGGACGAGGCGGACAGGAAGGATCGAGTCAGCGCGGTCGAGACCGGCGGCGAGTGGTTGTTCACACCGGACTTCAGCGAGCTTGGGTCGAGCACATACACGCTGGAGCTCTACTCTGCGGATCAGTTGGTCTTCCAGCAGAGCGGCATGAGTGGACCGGCCGTGAGCGCGGCAGGATTGGCGCTCTTCTACAGGAAGAAGACCGACCTCCCCGATGGCTCGCGTGAAGTCGAGTGGTGCATTCTCGGAAATCCGAGCTCGGCTCACTCAGTAGTCGGCGGGCCAACTGTGATCGCGGACATGTTCACGCTGCGTTCCGAGGCCGGAGGCGTCAATGACATCAAGCTGGATGCAATGTCGCTGACGGCTGCGGACTTGAGCACCGATCTGGTGATCACCGATGTCACGCTCGAGGGCGAGAGCGGCTGCGTTGGTACGAGATACTGTTCCACCTCGCTTAACTCGGTTGGGGCTGGTGCGATCATCTGCTCCGAAGGCTCCGCCGGCGTCGCTGCTAATGATCTGGTTCTGATCTGCAACGGATTGCCGACGAGTCAGTTCGGCATTTTTTATTACGGCCCAAACCAGATTCAGGCCCCCTTCGGCAACGGCTTCCGCTGCGTCGGCGGCTCGACGAACCGGCTTCCGATTCTGAACTCCGGGCCGAGTGGAATGCTGAGCTACAGCCTGGACTTGGCCAACACCCAAGATGCCCCGATACCGCCGGCACCAGGTTCCGTATGGAACTTCCAGTGCTGGTATCGTGATCCGTCGGGCGGCGGCTCCAGCTACAACCTCTCGGACGGGCTCTCGATTCAGTTCGTTCCCTGAGTCCTACGATCGAATCGAGGAAGCCTCGAATGCAAGTCATGCGCTGCGCCCGGGCCCTGTCGAACAGGGATCGGGCGCAGTGCTTTCTTAGCAGGCGGCCCGAGTACAGGGAATCGCACAACGACCCCGGAGGATGCCTTCAGTGACGCTATGATGTCGCGAGGAGAATCTTCATGGTAAAGAACATAATCGCCGTCATCGTCGGCCTTGTTGTCGGCATGGCCGTCAACATGGGTCTCATCATGCTCAACGCTTATGTGCTGTTCCCTATGCCAGAGGGTACCGACATGCAGGATCCAGAGCAGATGAACGCCTACATTGAAACTCTGCCGACGCACGCCTTCTTCGTGGTGCTGGCAGCTCACCTGGGCCAGTCGTTCTTTGGTGGTTGGACGGCCGCTCGACTTGGCTCATCACGGCCGATGTTGCTAGCGATGATCCTCGGCCTGCTCTCACTCGCTGGTGGCATTGCCAACATGATGACCATCAAGGGGCCCGCGTGGTTCTACATCGAGCTTCCGCTCTATCTGGTCGTCGCTTGGCTGGCCGGTCGGATGGAAGTGAAAAGACGCGCGGCGGCGTAAACGCCAGGCATGCAGCCGTGTCTCTTGGCGTCAAATCGTCGAGGTCTGCCTGCGAAGAGAATGGGGGTGACGAGGTATGACTTCGTCCTCCTCGTGGCACCGCAGATCGCAATGTATGGAGCGCTCACGACATCTGTGAAGCTTGTGGGGGGCGGCTTGGAAGCAAAGCTCCAACTGGCTAGATCGCGGGGGCTAAGTGGGTGGGAATAGCTCGTTCTAGGCACTCTCTTGGGGAGGCACGAAATTCGGGCCCGTTGCGGTCTTGATCCAGAGGCTGATAATGCTCGACTCTGGGAACAGTTGTGATGGTCAGTTGGCCCGTCGGACTTGGAAGCGTCGTGATCTATTCCGGCAAGATAGGGGCTGTATTACACACCTTCGTCGGTATCGATGGAGTTGCTCAGTTCGGTTCAAGCCTGGATGCCGCGAGGGGCGTCAACGCGGACGGATATGACGATGTGATTGTCGGCGCACCCCTCGATTGGGGCAGTGGCCAATTCGCGGGTCGTGCGCGTCTTCTCTGGTGCCGATGGCCGTGTCGTGTTCTCGCTCAACCGCTCGAATAACACCGGTAGATTCGGATCCTCCCTGGCGAGTGCGGGTGATCTGAATGGTGATGGGTACGCCGAATTTATCGTCAGCGCGCCGTACCTGAGCGCGCTCGGACCGACCAGCCAAAATGGGCGAGTGACGCTGTATCAGGGCGGCATTCAGATAAGGCAGCTCTATTGTCAGGACGCCGAGACAAACTCGACCGGTGCCGCAGCGCACATCGAGCTGAGTGGTTCGAGCAGCATGGCGGCCAATTCGCTGACGTTGAGGGGGACACAAATGTCGGCGCGCCGGTGTGGCAAGTTTCTGGTGGTATCGGCCTCAGGCTGGACGCCCTTCTTCGCGGGATCACAAAGGAACTTGTGCCTCGCTGCCGGGCAATTTGGTTCGGTGTCCACGCCTGCGTTCAAGATAAATGTGAACGGGAACGTGCTGCGGCAGATTGACTTGCCCTGGACTTCAATTCTGGCCGGGAACTCGAGGTACTTGCAATGTTGGTTCCGTGATGCCAACCCTGGGCCGACCAGTAACATCAGCGATGCGGTCGAGCTGCGGCTCTTCTGGGGGGCATCGTTCAGCGGCTACATACTTGTCGAGGGCGAGCTAGCACGCGACTGGCTTGCAAGAGTCATAAACGCGTGCGCTCGCTGCAGCTTGCTTGCCTCGTATCAGGCTGCGCTCGGTGGGGGAGAGTGTTTGCACTCTGAATCACTGAGCAGGCAGTCAGCGTCATTCTGCGATGCGAAAGAACAGAAGGTGCTGCCGCGGAAGCTCACTCATCTCGCTATCCAAGACGAAGCCGTTCGCCTCTAGCTCCTTGATGATCTGCTTGCGCGCCATTTTGTGTTCCGGCTTGATCGGGACCGTCGGATCTTCGGCTCGGAACTCGAGCAGGCAGACGCGTCCCGTCGGCTTCAACGAGCGCCGAATCACAGCCAGCGTCGGGACTGGGTGGCTCAGCTCATGGTAGACATCCGCCAACAAGATCAGGTCACAGGAGGCCGTTGGAAGTGGAGCGGATAGTTCTGAGCTGAGGATCGAAACAACGTTCTTCAAGCCGGCTTCTACTGCGCGTTTGTCGAGCATCGTCAGCATCTCGGGCTGAATGTCGACGCCGTAGACCTTCCCCTCGGATCCGCACTTCTCTGCTATCTGAAGCGTGTGGTAACCATTGCCGCAACCATAGTCGGCGACTGTCCAACCCCTTTGGACCTGGAGGGCTTCGAGCATACGCGTGCTGTTCTCTTCGCGGTCCCTCTCCTCTCGAGTCAGCCACCCCGCGCCTTCCCAATGCATAGTCCTGGCAATGCGTCGGCCCAGATACTCGCGCGCTGAATCGAAGCCCTTCTTGGGGGAACGAAACTCCATCACAAGAACGGGCCAGTGCGGTCCAGCGAGCACCCAGCGCCGGCCCGGCTCGAATCCATAGGCCGTGAAGTCTGTCAGTGTCCTGTCATGCAACGCCTTGCGCGAGTCGTCTCGCTTCAGCTCCGAAGATGTCACGTAGGTGACGATCACTTCGCCATCGGGCTTGAGTGCTTCGTGCAATGAAGTCAGAAAGCCGTGCTTGCTCTGTCCGCTGCGACCATCGAGCATCGTGACGAACTGATAGACATCCGATAGGAGCGCGACATCGATCGAGTGCGGGTCGAGGCCAACATGCGCCTTGTCGCCTTGAGTGACCCGTACATTTTTCAGGCCGGCCTTGGTCGCGATGCCGCGAAGTCCTGTGCAACTGGATTCACTGATCTCGGTCGCAGTCAGCGAGCCGTCGACCCCGACCGCTTGCGATATGCCCACAAGGTGTCGACCACTCCCGGATCCAATGTCAGCGACGCTCAGGCCCTGCACATTGCCAAGCGCCTGAATCGGCAAGGTGTAGACATCTTGGGCTGCTGCTCCGGCTCGTACAGCATCCACCAGCGGAGCCCCGATCACCGTTGGCTCGAACTCAGTCCGGATTTCAAAGTGCACCGGCTCGTCTTGTCCTGCGCCAGACGGGGGCATTGCTTCTGCTTGTGTGTGCGCGATGGCACCGGCACCGAGCGTGGCTAGCGACACCAACAGAGATACGGCAATAACGCTGGAGCGTGCAGGGCTTCGTAGATCAGTAGATTGCATGAGGCCCGTACGATACAGGCTTGGTCAGCAATCCGTCGACTGGACCCCGCGGAGCACTCAATGATGAGGGTGCAGCTGGATCGACACTGTCTCTGAGGCATCCCTCGAGGCGATCTTGCGATGGGTCCGTAAAAGAGCTCG
Source organism: Planctomycetota bacterium (assembly GCA_047611405.1). Lineage (GTDB taxonomy): Bacteria > Planctomycetota > UBA1135 > UBA1135 > JBLFWN01. Next base: position 63,307 of record JBLFWN010000017.1, read on the forward strand.
AGGGTGCTAGGTCGCGAATCTTGCCCGCCGCTTCTTCAGACGTAAGAGGGCGTGCGATCTACTGAGATGTCACGCTCAGAGCATCTGTCAGGTTCGATGTAGAGAACGGGTTCGAGTCGCGGAAGTATGCCTGGGACATCCATGTCTGCCCGCTGAGAATCGTTCTGAGCCCGGGAATTTTGGGTCAGGTCGAGAGTGCTTGAGAAGCTGCAGGATACGCCCGAGTTCAGCCTTTTGCGGAGTCGAAACGACCCTGCGCCTCCGATGCAGATCGGCCCTTGATAACCCGGCGGGACGAAGGAGTGGACGGAACCGCCGACGATCGTAAGGGCGTGTGTGTGCGCGGGGAGAAAGGCGCTGCTGATCGTAAGCTGCCAGTCACCTGGCTCTATCCACGACACTCGGTAGGGACGTTCGAGGCTGGCGTGTGCATGGAAGCGGCGTCGGTCTGCTGCGTCTGGACCCGTGGGGTTGTGCGTCGCGCTGGAGAGTCCATCGGTGGCGAGTAGAAGTGTCTTTTGCCTGCCGCGAGTGCGCTGTTTCGAATCATTGAGTCGGCACCAGTAGGGTGGACCTGTGTGTAGCACTCCAAAGATATACGGGTAGTGGTAGCTCGACGGGTGCTGGTCCTGCTGCAGAACTCGAACGATGTAGTCGTTTGCGGTCGTGTCTTCGCGGAGAGTGACATCAAATTGAAGCCGCGCGCCAACTTGAATTGGGCGATCGATGCGTGGGGTGGTTGCCACGCCGGGGGCGACATATTTGTTGGCGGCGTGGTTTTGTGGGGGGGGCAGTTGAGATTGGTGGGGAGGTGTACAGGGGAGGGCTTTGGGGTTGCGCTCTGGTTCAGGATCAGAGCAGGGATGGCGCGCGCCTGTCCTGCCTCGATCCCGAACCAGAGCACAACAAGCTCCTCTCCAATCCCCCTCAAAGCTCCCGCAACCGAATCCTCCGAAACGTCAGCTCGTGCGGTTCTCCATGATCCTGCAAGCAGATGTACCCCGCCATCGGCCGATCATCGAGTCCTGTCTCATTCAGCTTCAAATCGACAATGCGCACGCCATTCAACTCGACACTCAATTGCTCACCAACGCACGTAACGATCATTCGATTCCACTCGCCCGGCTTCTTTGACATGTTCTGCGTAGCGCCAACAGTGCCAATGACACCGCCATGATCATGCGGAGTCATCGCACCTTCCTTAAGCGATGAGTCGAGGATCTGACATTCGATGCCTGTCTTCACAGGGTCCTCGCCACTTCCCACTCTGAAGTACACACCACTATTCCCGCCCTTCGGATACGTATACTCCAGGTCGAGCACGAAGTCGGCGTACGTCCGCTCGGTCCACAAGTAATCACCGTAGCGCTGCCAACCCTGCTCGCCTGCGCGGGGTTGAATCTTCAAACTGCCTTCCGCTTGCGGCACCCAGTTGCCTGTTGTGCGCCAACCACTGAGGTCCTTCCCGTTGTAGAGCGCAACGAATCCTTCGGCGTCGACTTTGCGTAGGCGGAGTTTGCGCCACGCGGCTTCATAAGGGCCTTGGCCTCCACCGATTCCGTGTACTTGCAATCCGATGAAGCCGCTGGGGTGTGACGCGAACTTCTCCGCATGCGTCAGATCCGAAACCTTCTGGCCATTGACCCATACTCGAATCCGCGGGCCGACGGCGAGGATGCGGTACGCGTTCCAGGCGCCATCTTTGAAGTGCTTGTGAGGCTTGCGGTCCTTTTCGGGCGTCATCCAGCCGCCTGCAGCTTCGCCGTAGATGTAGCCGGCTTCGGCTCCATTCTTACCGCTGGCTTCGATCTCGACCTGAGGGCCGTTGACTCTTCCCTGTGGGCCACCTCTTGTCTGAGATCGAATCTGCACTCCTGAATTGAGGTTTGCGTGGACCTTGACCTCGAACTCTAGTTCGAAGTCAGCATAGGTCTTGTCGGTGCACAGGAACGAGTTTGGGCTGCCATCGCTTGTCTTGCCGACAATCGTGTCTTCGACAATGCGATACGTCGCCGTGCCATTGCGCTGTGACCAGCCGTCCAGACTCTTGCCATCGAAGAGCGATACCCAGCCTGCTTCACTATTCGGCGCGGCTGTGGTTTCGAGCGTGGGACTCTGGCTCGCTAATGCGAACAAGCCAGTCAGTAGGCAGGCGGGGGAGAGGAAAGGGGTCGCAATCATCGGAGTCATCTTCTGTTAGGTCACGATCCCGTTGGCCGAACGGGATCTGAATCAGTGCGCGTTCGCGAAGCTCATACGAACACTCTCAGACGAGAATGTCATGCACGACTTCGCCGAACACATCGGTCAGCCTGCGCTCGAGCCCGTTGTGGTAGTACGTGAGGCGAGTGTGATCCAATCCCAGCAAGTGCAGGATGGTCGCGTGGAAGTCGTGAACACTGACCGGGTCCTGCTGTGCCTTCCACCCAAACTCGTCGGTCGCGCCGAAGCTAAAAGGCGCTCGCACGCCCGCGCCAGCCATCACGGCGGTGAATCCGTGTGGGTTGTGATCGCGTCCCGATGCTCCGACCTGCAGCGTCGGCATACGCCCGAACTCGGTACACAACACGACCAGGGTTTCTTCAAGCAATCCGCGTTGTTTCAAGTCCAGGATCAAGGCCGCTGCAGCTTGGTCCATATTCGGCCCGTGGATGTCGTACTGTGCCTTGAGCTCGCGGTGCCCATCCCAGTTGCCGACGCCTTCGCCCATTGCATAGGCGCCATTGAACAATTGGACGAAGCGTACGCCGCGCTCGATCAGGCGCCGGGCCAGGATGCAGTTGCGAGCGAAGCCGGCCTTGACCTTGTTGCTGGGATCATCGGCGCCATACATCTTCATGATGTGATCCGGCTCGCTCGAGAGGTCTGTGACTTCCGGAACGGACACTTGCATGCGCGCGGCCAACTCATAGCTTGCTATGCGCGCAGCCAAATCCGTATCGCCGGGAAAACGCTTGGCATGCTGCTCGTTGAGCAAGTCTAGGTAGGCGAGCGTGTCTCGGTCTTCTTGGACTGACACACCACTCGGGCGTGCCAAGTTCTGAATCGGCCGTGCTGCGTTGAATGCCGTTCCTTGATAGGCAGCGGGTAAGAAACCAGCTCCCCAATTGTTCAGGGAACTCTGCGGGACACCGCGCGGGTCTGGAATGGCGACGAAGGCCGGGAGGTCGGAGCACTCGCTGCCGAGTGCGAAGTTCGTCCACGCTCCCATGCTGGGGAAGCCGTCCAGCGTGAAGCCCGTGGACATGCAATTTTCACCGGGCCCATGAGTCGCGGTCTTGGTAGTGAGCGAATGAATGAAGCAGAGATCGTCGGCGAGGCTTCCCAGGTGCGGAAGCAAATCACTGGTCATCTTCCCGCACTCACCGCGCGGCCGAAAGGGATAGAAGGATTGCTGAAGGTTGCCGTTCTCACCTTGGAAGGTGACCAGGTCCTTGCCGCCCGGCAGCGCTTGGCCATTCCGTCGAATAAGCTCGGGCTTGTAGTCAAAGGTGTCAATGTGACTCATCGCACCACTCACGAACAACACGATCACATTGCGTGCACGTGCACGGTGTCTTGGGACCAATATAGGAGCCTGCTCCTCGGCCAACAGACCGTCCGCCAACAGCAATTTGCTCAACGCAACAGCGCCCAGCCCCGTTCCCATATGTCCTAAGAAGCTGCGTCTTTCCATAGAAGTCATGGCAGGAACAGAAGTTCGTTGGAGTTCAGGATGGCGCGGCAGAATGCGACTAAGCCATGTCGCTCGACCAGTCCCTTCGCTGCGGATGCTTCGGCCGGATTGGGCAATCGCCCGTAAGCTCGGACATATGCGCGAGCGACCGGGTCTTGGTCCTCCGCCAGCAAGCCTTCAGCCATTGCGAGTGCCTGCTCCATCACGAAGTTGCTGTTGAACAGATTCAGAGCCTGGATCGCCGTCGTCGAGCGACTTCGCTGAGCACAGACTTGGCCCGCGTCGGGCCGATCGAATGCGCCAAAGACAGGTTCGCGTTCCATGCGCACCTTGTGCATATACACCATGCGGCGCAACTCGTCTGGCCCCGTTGTCTCTTTCGGGCGGTAGACCCGAACGTAATTGTCATTGGCCTCGAAGGTGCTGAAGCCCGGGCCGTACATTGTCAGGTCCAGCTTGCCGCTGACCTGAAGAATACAGTCTCGCAAGACCTCGGCTTCGAGGCGTCTCGGTGGGAAACGCCAAAGCAGGCGCGCCTGGGCGTCTTTCGCAAGGGCTGCGGGCCTGGGCTCGCTAGATTGACGGTAGGTCTTTGAATGCAGGATCCGCCGGTGAAGACTCTTCAGTGACCATTCATCTTCGATCAAGCGGCTGGCCAACCAGTCCAGGAGGTGCGGGTGAGAGGGCGCGCTGCCATTGCCTCCGAAGTCGCTTGCCGTTGCAACGAGACCGTTGCCAAAGTGGTGTTGCCAAAGCCTGTTGACGATCACGCGCGCCGTCAACGGGTTCTCCGGTGCTGTGATCCAACGTGCGAGCGCCGAGCGCCGCTCTTGTTCAGGGGTGTCCTTCGAGAGCTCCAAGGAGCCGAGCACAGATACGGTGTTCGGCGCTACCTCTTCGCGTCGGACGGTGGGATCCCCACGCGACAAGCGATGGGTTGCGCTTGGCTGTTCCATCGTTCCGGCGTAGACGCGATCGATGCGCACGCTTGCTAGCGCGATCTTCTGCTGCTTGAGCTCCTCCAGCGACACGGTCAAGGCTCGCGATTCGCTCGAACCATCATGCGCGCCGCCCGGTACACCAAAGGGCAAGCGATCGTGTGAAGCGGCGACGAGCGTCCAACGGCCCTCACCATCGGCGGTCTCGATGACATAGTCGACAGCTGTGCGGTCGGCATAAACCTCGTTCCTGTCGCGCGCCCAGGACACTCTCTCGATTGGAACCGGCTCCCGAAAGTCCAGTTGGATCCAACCGCGACCGGCTTCGTTAGAGATCCAGCTATGCGAGTTGCCGTAGAGCCCATCGTTGATGTGTTCGAGCTTGTGGTGCGGATCGCCCTGGTAGTCTCCGGACGAAGAGGCTGCCGCCGTCAGTGCGACGTTGCTCGGGCCCGACCAAACTTCGAGCTCATCGATGCACGGCTCGCTACCTGTATTCGTCTTCGCAATACGCATGCGAAGGGAGTGAGCCACGGTCGAGGGGAAAAGCTCCTGATTCTGACGCGGGCTGACCGCGGAACGAAAACGTGGTTCCGCATCTGCGCCAGGCTCTTGAAGCACGATTACGTCTGCCGTGACATTCGCCACTGATTCGCCTGCTCTGAGCAGAATTACAGACTTCTCGTCAAACTGATGGACTCCCGCGTCATGGAACCCACTCCAAAGAGCTTTGCCAACGTGGCCCCCAGTTTTGTCTGCGAACGTCACTTGATCGATGACCGCGATCGTCGACTGATCGGCCGTTGTCTCGAGCGAGCCGTCACGGTCGAGAATGTAGCGAGCATCGGATGCATGGCTCTCCCATCCGCATCCCCAACTAAGCCAGACTTTCCACGAACCATGCTCGTTCGGATGCCAAGTCATCAGCGGTTCGGCTTTACTGGCGCTCCACCATGAGTACCGGCCGTTGCTGACATTCGGCGATTGACTACTGTCTCCGAGATCGCCGCGGTACCCGCGTTCGCTACCTTCCGGGTGTTCACCGTAGCCACTGACTTCACTGAGAGCATGTGCACTCTCGTCATCGATCATGATCGTGGGGCGATAGTCATCGAGCATGTGCGCTGCAGTTTGATCACGCACGAGACTCAGCTCTCGATCGACATCAGCAAGTGTCTGCCTGTGTCGCTGCTCCGCTTCAGGGTCGAGGACGCGCTCACCGTGGCGAACACCAGCAAAGACGGCTGTCAGCGCGTAGAAATCACGCTGGGGGACGGGGTCAAATTTATGATTGTGACAGCGAGCACATCCCAGAGTCAGACCCAGCAGCGCGGTCCCCGTGGTGTTGACCATCGCCGCCAATTCATCTTGGCGTGTCAGTGCCGTCGCGACCGGATCCTTGGAAACGACCTGATCCCACGCACCCGCAACCAAGAAGCCAGTTGCAGCCTGCGCGTCGAGCGTGTCTCCCGCTAGTTGCTCGCGAATGAAGCGGTCGTAGCCCAAATCGTTGTTGAACGCATCGATCACATAGTCTCGATAGCGGAATGCGTTTGGCCGCGGATTGTTCATCTCGAAGCCATGCGAGTCCGCGTACTGAACAAGGTCGAGCCAGTGCTGCGCCCATCGCTCCCCATAGCGTGGACTGGCCAAGGCTTGCTCGACCCAGTGCTCCCATGCGTCTGGGCGCGGGTCGTCGACAAAAGCCTGCACCTGCGCGGGAGTCGGAAGCAGTCCGTGCAAATCTAGGAACAACCGACGCACAAGGTCCACACGGGCTGCACTCGCCGAAGGCTCTAGCTTCTGCAGCTCTAGCTGTTCCAAGATGAACGCGTCGATCGGAGTCTCAATCCATGCACTGTCGATGTTCGGCGGCTTGGGATCTTCGATCGCTTGAAAGGCCCATGGCAAGGCCTCGCTTTCGAGTGCCGGGCTGTCACCGGACCAAGCGGCACCTTGGTCGATCCAGTTTCGAATGAGTGCGATCTGCTCGGGCTTCAGCGCTTCTGCTTTGGCTGGCATGCGCAGCTCATCGTCTTGCGCGACGATGCGGCGAAACAGTTCGCTGTTCGAGCTGTCTCCTGGGATGACTCCGGGTTCCCCCGATCCGCCTCCTGAGTAGGCGCTCGCCATTGAGTCGAGTCGCAATTCGCCGCTCTGTTGGTCGGCGCCATGACACTCGAGGCAGTGTTCTTCCAGCACAGGCAAGACATCGCGTTGGAACTCGACATCAGCATGTGTGAATGGCATGAGCGACAGCAGGCTGGGAGCCAGAACGCTTTGCATTCGAGTGTTCATGCGCATTGCTTCGCCATGGGGTGGGGGCAGCCTTCGAGACTTGGCGAAGGCTCGCGTCAGGATACCAATGGGGCCACCCTAAATGGAGAAGATGAGTACTCCCGCCGAATTCCTCGGTTGACGGTTTTCGCGTCAGCGTCGAGGATGAGCGCATGCCTGCCACTTTGCGAGATCGCGTACGCTGCAACATCCTCCCGCTGATCGCCTGTAATTGATGCGGGGAGCAATGCTGCATTGCCGGCGGATGTCTTCGATCTTGACGGTGATGGGGACTATGCGAAGGCTTGGCCAATCGACTTGCCCGGTAACGCGCGGCGTGTCGATGATCCGAATGCTGTCGGCGTGGGTCAGGGGCTCGCGCGGATCGTCGACATGGGTGCGCGCGAACGACAGTGACGAGTCAGCAGGCATTGCATGCCCTCATCGTTGACGAGGCGGAAGCCAGCACCGGCAAGCGGATCACGCTGATCGATCAGAACGGCCACGGTTATTACAGCGATCATGGCGAAGACGCGATTATCGTTGGCTCCGGGGACATGGCCAGCCTCACGAATCGCGCAGTGAACATCAAAGGTGAATGGCTTCAGATCGAGATCCAAACAGATGGTTGCCGCATCACCAGCGAGCCCTTCGAAAGCGAAACCTAGAATTGCTGCAGTACTGCGCGCTTCACATCCTGCTGTCGGGGGCGCACACGCACAGTCGGACAAGCGCTCGCCACCTCAGGGGCGTGCATCTGTAGGGCAGTCGCGACTGACGAAGTGCCCGGATTCAAGAATGAGGCCGCGGACTCACTCACTCGCTGAGCATGTCTCCAAACGGCAAATCCTCAGGGATGTGGCCGCCCTTGACACTTGCTGCGAAGCGCTGGCGTAGCCATTCGATTTCACGCTCGAGCACAGCCTTGTCCAAGGCGACTTGATAGAGGTCAAGGTCCGCACCGACCGAGAGGATCTGTTGTTCGGGCAGGTCGATCACTCGGTTCATGTGATAGCCCGAGCGATACTCATAATCGATCGACCAGACGAGTCGGTAGGCACCGTTGGCTTGGACACGCGATTCAGTCACTCCGTTCGGGTCGAGGTACACGCGGCCAGGAGACCAGGTCTGCAGGTACCTCGTCGCACGGTCCACCACGGCCGGACGTTCAATCGGCACGATCTCTAGCTCTAGCTTTGCAGGCAGGTCCTTGAGTGCAACCGAGCCGGTCCAATCCAGTTCGATCCTCCGCCCTCGACTCAAGACAACTTTCTCCGGAGGATCGAGCGGGTCGATCAACACGGGGAAGTACTCATGAGCCTGAATGATCAACGCATACTCAGGATCCGCTCCGAGCAGAAGAGCTCCAGCGCCGGTCGATCCAATGCGCTCTGGCCCGAGGATTCGACGCTGACCATCCCGGTAACCTTCGGTGAAGGAATACACGGTCGCTCGCATCGGCAGTCCGCGCTCGTCCACAACCAGTAGGTCGAACACTCGAAACAGACCACTCAGGTCGAGCGGATCGAGGCGCGGGTCGCGATTCTCACCAACTTGGAGGACGACATCGTCGAGGAGTTTGGCCAGCGAGTGGTCTTCCCCGATACCTGCACGGAAGGTGTAGCGTCCCGGGGCTAATCCTCTGAATTGGAAGGACCCGTCCGGCTCGCAGAGCGCGTTCCTCCACCCGTAGACATCCGCGCGCCCGAAAGCAGCCCCACCCGCGAGATTCCACAAGCCAAGTTCCAACTTGCTGAAGTCTAGACCTCCCACTGCGGCCAATGTGCCGGTGAGCGCCGCGCCCGTCTGCATGCGCAGCAAGACGTATCCCTTGTCGTCGCGCTCTGCTCTCTCGACGATTTCCGGTTCGTGGTACAGGCCTTTGTGATCCACAGCTTGTAGGCGCGCATCGGCATGCGGGCGTTCCGCTGAAATCATGAACACGCCCTGCTTGTCCGTCTGACCTTGCCCGACGCCACAACTCCGCCAGGCTCGCGTTCCCGTTTCGCTTCCCATCGGTTGCACCCAGCGAACCGAAACTCGGTCCATGCGGTTGCCATCGATATCGAGAACGCGACCGCTGATGCGATCACCGGCCTCTCCGGGAGGGGACTCCGAAACTGGCAGGCGCAGGCTACCGAGATCACAACTCGCGCTGCCTTGGTCGATCTTGATGGCCGCGATGGCCTCGCGCGCGGGGTGCGTGCTGTATTCGGTAATCGTTGCGATGCCTCGGAACGGACGATCCTGATACTCCATCAGATCGATCTGAAAGTGACCTTCTGCGTCCAGCTCTACATGCAATGGGGCGCTCGTATCACCAACTTGAATTTGAACAGAGTCCAATTCTGCAGGAGTTCCGTCGTGCTCGAGTACTTGACCGCGGAAGGCGATCAAGTGTCCCCCAATCCGCATCTCGAGGCGAATTTCTTGACCGCTCACGACGGGTCCTGAGAAGGACTGTGACGTTGGCAGCTGATCGTCTTGCAACCAAACACTCGCGCTTAGATCGAGTCCCAAACCAACGGGCCAGAAGCGAGCGCCGCCCTCTTCCAATCTGGCACTCAAGCTTTGCGGGCCGAAGAACCACGCGAACCCCTCCTCGGGTGTCGCGCGGATCAATGAGCGATGATTCAGAAGATGCTCGCCACTCGTGCTGTCGTGTGCATCGACCCGGACACTCCCTACGTAAGGCATCTCGAGAATGACCGCCTCATCTGGCCATTGGGAGCGATAGACCGGCACGATGACTCGCTCCTCCAGCGGAAAGTCGAGGCTTACAACCATGCGCTCGGAAACATCGCCCGCCGGGTCCCCGGTGAGTGCCAACGTAGCCCAGCCATCAGTGCCATCTTTCGTGGTAGACAAACTGCGAGCTAACGGCAGCTCTTGAGCATCCAGAACCGCAAGTATGGCCACAGGGACGCCATTGACTCCCTGCCCTTGGGGATCGACGACGCGCACGGTCAGGAGTTGATCCGGTGCGAGCTCGAGGACTTGTTCGTCCGGGCTCCACAACACCAAGTCCACAAGATGCAATTCGTCATTGGATGCCAGCAGGTATAGCTGATCATCTGGCATCGGAATCGTGAGCCTGCCTTGTGAGTTAGCGCGATAGCTTCGTGCCATCTTGCGAATCAGGTTTCTTGTTCCAACGGGGTAGTCTTGCGCTTCACCAAGGCCACCAGGCCCGAGTTCAATCTCAGACCATTCTTCAGCGGACAGCACGAAGACTTCGCAGTATGCCAATCCCTTTTCCGTCCTGGCGTCGATCAAGCGCAAGCTTTGTGTCCTGACAGGTGTCGGGGGCTCGACTGAAGCACTCGAGTCTTCTTCACGTACTTCGCTCGGACTGTCATCAATGGCGATATCCGCCTGCAGCGACTGCGTTTGCTCAGGTGACACTTGCGTGAGCTGTGCGCGAACCGAGTTGTCGGTCAACGGATTGATCTCATCCGCGCCCAAGAGTGAGCTGACAAATAAGGCCAACGGGAGGAACAAGATTGCGACAGCGGCAACAAGCGGTTTCTTCATCAGAGGGATTCCAAGCAACCAAGGACCCTTGACGGCGACCGGCGGCTTCAGCAGAGGTGCAAAAGCCGCGATCCAACGCGTCGTGTCTCCGCCGTGTGCGCTCTTCAGTGAAGCACGCAGGCGATCCAATCCCCGAGCGAGTCGAGTATTCACCGTCGAGATCGGCACGCCTTCGCGCTTAGCGATCTCTCGTGGTGGAATCTCATCCACATAGCGTGCGAGCACATGACTGCGGTACGGCTCGTCGAGCGCGAGCAACGCGTGGATCAACAGCTGTTGCTGTTCCAGTCGCGCCGGCGTTTCGGACGACTCGGGCACAGCCTCGGACTTCGCAGCGACGCGCTCGCGATGATCGTCTTGCGAGCGATCCCGCAGCCTGCGGCGTGAGAGGTTCTTGACGGTACCGGAGAACCAAGCGGCAACGGAGTGCGGCTGAGTCGTGTTCTGCAGTGCAGCCAGGTAGGCGTCCTGCACGACATCCTCGGCCAGGTGTGCGTCTCCGACGAGACGGGCGGCGAGGCGATGCGCCCAGCTGCCGGCCTCGGCCAGTCGGGAGAGCTCTTCAGGAGTCGAATAAGGGTCATTCATAGCGAACACCCCAGGTGCCGGCTGAGCCCGAATCCGACCCAGGCTTTCTTGGGATTATTCCCCGCGGTGATCAAAGGGCCACTCATCGATGCGTCAGCAGCATTAGATCATGTGTCGTCCGGCCGGAAAGCTGGCCTCCAGAAAGCTCACACTGGGGCCCTGGGAGAGTCATTCAGGCGCGGGCCAAGGCCTATCGTTAGAAGGCTCGATTCTGAGACACAAGTCACCCCAGCCCCAGCGATGGCGTTGTTATGCTTGCCGCCGATTTTCCAGGACAACCCCCCTCTCGGCATCTGATTTCACGAAAGCGTCGCCATGCGGACTAGCGTCTCACTCGCACTACCCTTCCTTTTCCTTGGACTCGCAGCGTGCACCGGTACGGAAAGCGTGGTCACTGACGATAGCGCAGGCACTGATGCTGGCAGCCAGGCAGCGCAGGAGGAGCCGGCAGAGACTCCCTCGGTGGACGAGCACGCTGGCGAGAGTGCCGACGAAGATGTCAGCGAAGGTCCCGACGAAAGTGCCAATGGAGACTGGACGGTCGGAGATACCATCCCGTCTGGGATGGAAGGCGTGGCCGACATCACCATCCTTGCTGTTCACAAGAACGGCAGCGGCGATGTCTGCGGCACAGGCAAGACTGCGACGCTGAAGTACAAGGCCATGCTCGCGGATGGCAAGGTCATCGATCCTGGTACTCGCCCCTTCTCGTTCGAGGTCGGATCTGGCCGGGCCATCAAGGGTTGGGATGTCATCGTGTCGAAGATGCGCATCGGCGACAGCTTCACGGCGACTTGCCCTCAGCAACTGGCTTATGGAGCGTCCAAGGGCGACCTAAAGTTCGACATGGAGTTGTTGACGGTTCAGTGACGCCATCTGCGGCGGGGGCTCGAGCGCGCATAGCATGCTTGGGCTCCTTGATTTCCCGCTCGGCTGGGCTGATTGATATCTACTCAACTTGCGCTGGTTCGACGGATGCTCGGCTCGTTACGAGCGCGATACGAGAAGGTCGCTGAAGAGCGCTATCCTCTCCAACGTACGACTCGATTCGTTCGAACTTGGAGTGCTGTCTGATGCGTCAATTCTTCTCCCCATCCGTCTGGTCTTGTTCGACCTGCTCGCTAACAGTGTTGCTGTTTGTTGCGGGTTGCAATCAGCTTGATGCGCGTCAGCCCGAGCCTGCTCTGAATCGTCAACACGAGGTCGAATTCGACGGAGAGCCGCGTGACGACGCCGACTTCGACTGGCAGCAGCAGGGGCCGATTGACTTCCTCGAGTTCCTGAGCGACAAATACCTTGAGCTGGATGCTCAGTCGCTGTCTGCAGCGGAACGCGCGCGCGGCGACTTTGCGATCACGGTCTGGGGCATCCACCGTGGGTGGGTTTTACAGAATGACTTAGCCGCTCTCCAGCAGATGCTAGATGACGACCGAACGTGCCTCGGCGTGCGCATGTCACGCTCCAGTTTTATTCTGTTCGGTCACTTCTCGACGGTCGGGGCAGAAGCTCGCTTCTTGATCGACGGTCTCAAGAGCGAACAGCAAGGCAGCGGCTATCGCGGGTATCCCCCCGCACTAAATTCGATGGGTCGCACGAATCTGATGCCGATCAAATCGGACTCGGAACTTGGCTGGAGCACATTCATTGGCGGCGCAGCTAGCAAGAAGTAGCCGATGCGCGTTAGCCATCGAATTCCAAAAAGATAGTGCGCGCGCTGTTGCCGACTGAAGAGACGGAGTAGCGTGACCGCGAATCCAAGCCGATAGCTCAGAGTCGCCTACGCTTGGAGTCAGGAAGCAGCGGGTGATAACCGATGCGCCGCAAGCAGATGAATCCTTCGAGTTCGACAAGTAGCCCGTCCGTCGGTGAGTTCACGCGAACTCGCGTACGGATGGGGGGAGCGACAGGAGAGGGAGGAGACGGCGTATTCGCTCGCTCCATGGAGTCATGGACCTGGTCCTTCAGAGAGGACTCGATGGGTTTTCTCTCTGATGACGAAGTCTCGGTGTGCACGTTCGAGGAATCGCTGGGTTCGCCGTGCCAATCACGCAAATTCCGTTTCGGAGGTGACCTGTGCTCCTTCAAGATTCGGAGCTGGTCTTGGCGAGCACGCCTTACGGATTTCTGGGTGCCAGGTGCCTGTCCTGGCCACTCGGCACAGAATCGGCCCGCTGATCTCAGAATCGACCTCCGTTGGGGCCAAAATGACTAGGCATGACTAGCTTCACATGGATGTTGGAGAAATGTTCGATACAAGTCTGATTCCCACATCCCCGGAAGGAACGCAATTGAATCCCCGACCCTCAGTGTCCGATGGTCCGCAAGCCCACGTCACGACCGAGTTCGCGACTCTGGACGCAGTCCCGAACGTGCGCAAGCTTGGCCCTTGTCAGGTTGTGCTGATCGGAGTGACGGGTGATCTGTCGCGCCGCAAGTTGGTGCCGGCCTTGTACAAACTTTCGCGTGAAGCTTCCTTGCCGGAGAAGTTCTCGATCGTCGGCTTCTCAAGGTCGGCACCATCGGACTCGGTGCTGCGCGACAAGATGCGCGAGGCTGTTCAGGAGCACACTGCCGAAGGCTCGGTCGAGCATGACTCGTGGGAAGCATTTGCTGAGCGTTTGTTCGCGGTCGCAGGCAGCATCGGCGATCCCGACAGCTTCGTAGCGTTACGCGATCGTTTGGACTCTCTCGATCAGGAGCACGGGACAGGCGGCAACCGCATGTTCTACTTCGCTACGCCGCCGAGCGTCTTCCCTCAGTTGCTGGAGCAGTTGAAGGGTGCAGGGCTGCTTCCGCGTGCATCCAAAGTGAAGGATACTTGGACACGTGTTATCGTCGAAAAGCCCTTCGGCCACGACGAGTCCAGCGCGAAGTTGCTGAATGAGCTTGTACTAAAGTGCGTCGATGAAGAGCAGGTGTATCGAATCGATCACTACCTCGGGAAGGAGACCGTTCAGAACCTGCTCGTGTTTCGCTTTGGCAACTCTATCTTTGAGCCACTGTGGAGCAGACAGCATATCGAGAGTGTGCAGATCACGATGGCAGAGTCTATAGGTGTAGAAGGCCGTGGCTCGTTCTACGAAGAGACTGGCGTGTTGCGGGACATCGTTCAGAACCACCTTCTGCAAACTCTCGCCTTGTGCGCCATGGAGCCGCCCGTGTCCTTCCACCCCGAGGAGATTCGGAACATGAAGGCCCAGGTGCTGCGCTCCATGCGTGACTTCGAGGAGATCGATGTCGAACAGGATGTCGTGCGTGGGCAGTACGTGGGGTATAGGGATGAGGAAGGAGTCGCTGCCGATTCAGAGGTACCGACTTTTGTTGGTCTGAAGACTCATATCGACAACTGGCGCTGGCAGGGAGTTCCCTTCTATCTACGGGCCGGCAAGGGGCTGGCGGCACGTACGACCGAGATCGTGTTCACTTTCCAAACGATTCCGCACTGCCTGTTCGGAACTGAAGTGGTGTGTTCCCCCGTCAAACCCAATGTGCTGAAGATCCGCATCCAACCGGATGAGGGCATTTCGTTGACGATCTCTTCCAAGGTGCCCGGTGACGAGTTGCGCATTGGCAAGGTCAACATGCAGTTCTCTTATGCCGAGGCCTTCGATAGCAAGCCGGCCGAAGCTTATGAGCGGCTGTTGCTCGACTGCATACGCGGAGACCCGACGCTCTTCGCTCGCAAGGACGAGGTCGAGCTGTCGTGGAACTGGATCGATCGGATTCAGAAGGTCTGGGACCAAGGCTTGAGTGGCCCGATCCCGAAATACGAGCAGGGCAGCCAAGGCCCCACGGAAGCTGATGATCTCGTTAATTCGGGCGGTCATCAGTGGCATCCGATCGATTGAGGTGGATATGTCGAACGAGTATGAATGGAGTCAAGTCGGATCGATCCTGGTCATCGATCCGATCGAGGAGTGGGCGGCTCGTGGTGCGCGTTTCATTTCCGCGCAACTCGTGAACGCGCTTGCGCTGCGGCAGCGTGCGAGCCTCGCTTTGCCGGGCGGTGGGACTCCCGTTCCGGTCTTTTGTGCATTGGCAAACGCGCATGAACAGGCGCTCGACTGGAGTCGCGTGGATGTGTTCTTGGGCGATGAACGCTGCGTCAATCCGGATCATCCCGACTCGAACGCGCGCAACATTCGGCGTGAACTGCTCGATGCATTCACAAAGAACAAGCCTGTACTGCACCTGCCGGATGGCATCGCATCGGATCCAGACGCAGCCGCCGCGCGCTACGCCGAGCTTGTACCCGATCAAATCGATGTCTTAGTTGGTGGTATGGGGCCGGATGGGCACACGGCTTCCTTGTTTCCGGGTGCTATCGGAAGCGTAGAGCCAGGGCCGCGAGTCGTCGCGATTCACGACAGTCCCAAGCCGCCGCCGCAACGAATCACGTTGAGCGCGCATGCCCACATGAGTGCGCGGAACAGCTTGATGCTCGTGCGAGGCGCGGATAAGGCCGCCGCAGTGTCACGCGCCCTACTGAACAGCTGGGAGCCGGCGGCTTGCCCCGCACAGCTCCTGCGCAATGGTCGGTGGCTGCTCGACGAAGCAGCCGCCAGCGAGTTGGAGGCACGCGTTCTCGAAGAGTATGCGCCTACTGAGATCGAAGAAGGCAACTGATGAAGAGTGAAACGATGGCCCAACGGGCGAGCTTCGGAATGATTGGGCTGGGAGTCATGGGCCGCAACTTGGCGTTGAACGTCGAAGAGCGCGGCTTCCCGGTTGCGGTTTGGAACCTGGAACCCGAGTTGCAACAAGACTTTCTGGCGCAGAACCCAGGCAAACAATTGGTGGGTGCCAAGGACCTTGCCGCGCTCGTCGAGAGCCTCGAACGACCGCGTCGAATCATGATGATGGTAACGGCGGGTCGCGCGGTCGACAGTGTGCTCGACTCACTGATCCCACTGCTCGACAAGGGCGACATCGTTATCGACGGCGGCAATACTTGGTACGAGGACACGCAGCGCCGCGAGGCGCGCCTGCGCGACCTTGGTCTGCGCTTTGTCGGCATGGGCGTCTCCGGTGGGGAAGAGGGAGCGCGGAATGGTCCATCTTTGATGCCGGGTGGAGATCCTGCTGCTTATGAAGAGCTGCGCGGGATCCTGGAATCAATCGCAGCCAAGACCGACTCGGGGCCGTGCGTCACGCACATCGGAACCGACGGCGCGGGTCACTTCTCCAAGATGGTGCACAACGGTATTGAGTATGCCGATATGCAGCTCTTGGCCGAGGCCTACGACCTAATGAAGCGCACGCTCGGATTCGACTCCGCGCAAATTGCTGACACTTTTGGTGCGTGGAACAAAGGGCCGCTGGAGTCCTTCTTAGTCGAGATTACGAGCCAAATCTTTCAAGTGCAGGACGAAGTGACTGGCAAGGCCTTAGTTGAGTCGGTCCTGGATCGTGCCGGGCAGAAGGGGACTGGGAAGTGGACCTGCCAAGCCGCGCTCGAGCTTGGGATTCCTGTACCTGCGATCGCGGCTGCACTCGATGCGCGTGTCTTGTCCAGCTTCAAACCGGAGCGTCAAGATGTGTTCGAGGCGTACGACGAGGGCGACCGGGCGCCGAGCGTGTCGAACCCTGATGTATTGCAGGAATTGGAGGACGCGCTGTTGGCTGCCAAGGTGTGTGCCTACGCCCAGGGCCTAGACCTATTGCGTGCGGCGGGCAATGAGTACGGCTGGAGCATGGACTTGCGCGAGCTTGCGCGGATCTGGAAGGGCGGTTGCATCATTCGTGCGCGCTTTCTCGATGAAGTGATGGTTGCCTATGAGCGCAATCCCGAGCTCTCGTCGCTGATTCTCGATCCGCACTTCCGGTCGATCCTGCGCACCCGCGTTCCATCATTGCGTAAGACCGTCCAGCTTGCGGTCGAGCGAGGAGTTCCGGTCCCGGCACTGTCCGCCTCGCTGGCTTGGTTCGATGCTTGGAGGACTGCCGATCTTCCACAGAACCTTACGCAGGCGCAGCGTGACGCATTCGGTGCGCACACGTACAAGCGCAAGGATGATGCGGAGGGCGCATCGGTGCACAGCGACTGGTTGAGCGACGAAGAGTGAGCCCAAGCCAGCGTCTTTGATCAACGAAGTGGGGGCTTGACCAGGTCAAGCCCCCACT
>JBLFWN010000018.1:0-78638 GCA_047611405.1 Planctomycetota bacterium
CGACATCGCGCGCGCCAACGCTGACCTGAAGGTCGCTGAAGCCGAGGCGTATCAGCGCGCTGAAACGCGCCACCGCGAAGCCGAGGCCAGCGTGCTCGAGGCGCAGTACCGTGCGCAGGCGCGTGCTGCTGAAGCCGAA
This sequence comes from Planctomycetota bacterium, assembly GCA_047611405.1. Classification (GTDB taxonomy): domain Bacteria; phylum Planctomycetota; class UBA1135; order UBA1135; genus JBLFWN01. Next base: position 140 of record JBLFWN010000018.1, read on the forward strand.
GCCGAGAAGATCGAGGCGGAGACGCGTGCTCACCTAGAGTCCGTTTCGAAAGCCGAGAAGGCCAAGACTATCGTCGATGCGGAAGCATCCGCGGCCCGCGTTCGTATCGCGGCCGAAGGCGAGGCTGCCGCTATCTTTGCCCGCCTCGATGCCGAGGCACGTGGTCAGTTCGAGATCCTGACCAAGAAGGGTCAGGGCTTGGAGGCCATCGTCAAGGCCTGTGGTGGGTCGCAGGAAGCCTTCCAGATGATGATGCTCGAGCACATGGACCACTTGGCTGAAACGGCTGCCAGCGCGATCTCGAACATCAAGTTCGACAAGGTCGTGGTCTGGGACGGCGGTCAATCCAATGACGGTTCGGGCTCGAACGCGACCGGCAACTTCATCAAAGGCATCGCACACAGCCTGCCGCCGATGATGCAAATCATGAAGGATGTCGGCGGCGTGAAGATGCCCGAATTCTTCGGCAAGTTGGTCGAGGATGAGGATGGCCCGCCAGAGGCGCCCGCAGTCGGCAAGTCGGATGGAGACGCACCTGTCAAGGGTTCGAAGCCCCCTGCAAAACCCTAAGGATGCAATGCCGGAGAGCCTCCGGCCGCGCATTCGCTTGACAGCTCCTCGCGCGACGCGCGAAGAGCCCTCTGGGGAACTTGAGACGCCGCCCACTTGCTGTTGCAAGTGGGCGGCGTCTCGTTGTGGCTAGCGCTTTGCGAGCAGCGGCGGGCTGCTAGCTGCGTCGCATACCAGGCTTCGGCTGCGACCTATTCATCTTCGTCGCCACCCGGTGCATAGCCGAGCCCCTTGAGTTGATCTTGCGTTTTCTTGTCCATCGTGTGAGGAGCAGCTTGCGGAGCAGGAGTCTTGGGTTGAGCCTGGACCAGAAGGTTCGAGAGCCCCGCGAGCATGTCTTTGTGCTTCTCCGAGATGTCTGTCTCTTGTAGCGGGTCATCCAGCATGTTGTGCAGCAATACTTCGCCGTCGCTGGCCGCGGTCAGCCGCATGGGGCCAACGCGCACCGTACGGAAGGCCCTGTCCAGAGCCGTCAGGTCGAGCTCCGGATTCAACTCGAGTGCGAAGTCGAGCAGTTGAGTATGCGGCCGCATGTAATCGCCATAGACGGCGCGCTCGCGCTTACGCTCTTTGATCTTGGCCGTTCGCATCAGGGGAACGCTCATACGTCCTTCCTTCGGGCGTTGATCGGCTAGAGCCAAATCGGCCACGGTGGCATAGATGTCCGTGGTCATGACGGGCTCGGAATAGCGGCCTTCCGCGATCTCTCCGCCCGGTGCACGGACCATCAACGGCACGGCCAGCACGGTCTCGTGCAGACTGAACTGGTGCTCCATGCGTCCGTGTTCGCCAAGGTTTTCGCCGTGGTCACTCGTGACGATGATGATCGTGTCCTTGAGGAGCTTGTGCTTGTCCAACACTTGCATCAAGACGCCGAACAGCTCGTCGGCGTAACGCACATCACCGGCATAGAGCCCTCGTACCTTGGGCCAATCGACTTCGTCTTCAGGATGAAGTCGAGCGTTGTACTCGTGCGACCACTGAATTGAAGTGTTCTCTGTCGGATGCAGCGGGGGCATCGTGATCGAGCGAATAATAGGCGTCGGCGCGTAAGGCAGGTGCGCCTCGAGCAGATTGACGAACATCATGAAGGGCTTCTCGCCCGTTCGCCCCGCCAAGTATGCGTCGACGTTGCGCAATGTCTCGGCTCCGCCTTGGTCACCCTCCGCGCCTGTCATCGTCGCCAAGTCGCCGATCGTAGCTTCTTGCTTGATCGCGAATCCGCGTAACAGGCCTGTCGCTCGATCCGAGAGCCAGGGGTTCGAAAAGAAGGCAGCTGTCTCGTAACCGACGCGAGCACAGAGTTCGGCGATCGTCGGGCCGACGGGACCGAGGCGAGGCGTGCGTGCGACGCAATTGTGTGCGATCGGCAGCATGCCTGTGAAGATCGACGCGTGCGACGGCACGGTCCACGGAGACGCGGAGTAGGCGTTCGTGAAAACCGCTGCGTGCTTCGCCATTTCGTTCAGGTTGGGCGTCATGCCTCCAGGCATGGAGGGCCACATCGGCGCGGTCTTGGCGGTGACCTCGGGGTCTCCCAGCGTTGTCGCGTCGCGCCGCAAGGTGTCGATCACGCAGATGAGGATGTTCGGACGTTCTTTGCCGTCGTCAGTCCAGGGGGGTAGTGAGGGCGGGAGGTTCATCGCTCCCTGCCCACCAGCGCCGGAGGCTCCCGCGCCTGTGCCAGCCGCATTATTTGCCGCCGATCCAGCTGGCGTGGAATCGTCGTTTGTCCCGCTCTCATCGCTCGAGCCCCCACACGCTGTCAGGCAAAGGGGCAGGGCCAGGCAAAGCCAGGAGGTGGGGATGACCAGTTGGCGAACGAGGAGTGCTGTCTTCTTCATGAGTCGAGTGCCGGAAGGGGGGACCCTGTCATATCGGCTACACAGGAGGCGAACCAGGCTGATTCTGCTACTTTCTGGCCCCGTTCGACGAACTCGCCGGTGTTGTGTGCGGCCTATTCGAGATAGGCAAGTTCTGCTGAGAGGGGTGGGGTGCTTGATTGGATCGCGGAAAAGGCTGGGAAGGCAGAGCGAGCATGATCCTGCGCGGGCACTGCCAGCGATCGGCGAAAGAACATACTCCTGGATCGTCCGGATGTTGATCTCATCCACGAATCGTTGGTCTCCGCTCGAGGCTCGAGCTCGCAAACACCTTCCATTGGGAGCTGTGGCCGTAGGCTCTGCCACGCTCGACAAGTGCGGGAAATGCCTGCTCTGGCTCCCGCCATGCCCTACACTCGCTTCGAATTCGACCGATAGGAGCCCTCTTGCATGTGCATGGCTGCGCGCTGTCGGACGAGCCCGCTTCGATCATGTCCAAGGCTGACTCTTCACCTGCATCCCGTTCTGACGCGAATTCGGCCAAGGGCGATGCAGCTCCGAGAAGCATCGAGCCTGAGAGCAACGCCCTGCCGCGCGCCAAGTGGTGGGTCCTGGTATTGCTCTTTGCGGGCGCGCTGGCGTTCCGCATCGGCTACCTGAATGAAGCCAGTCAGTTGCCGGACTTCGAGGCGCCGCTGGTCGACGCGGGCTACCACGACTATTGGGCGTGGGGGATAGCGTCTGGCGAATGGGCGCCTGCTCCGAATGTGGCCGACCCCGAGATTCGCTCGACGCCGTACTTCCGGCCACCTCTCGTCGTGTTCTGGATGGCTTCGATCTTCGGAGTGATCGGTCATCAGCACTACACGGCGCGCGTCCTGCAGTGCTTGCTCGGTGCGGGAGCATGTGTGCTGACCTACCTGCTCGGGCGGCGCTTGTTCGGCGAAGGTAGTGGGCTCTGTGCGGGAGTTTTGGCCGCGCTGTACTGGATCTTGATCTACTTCGACACGGAGTATCGCGAGGTCACCTTCTTGGCGTTCCTCTACGTGGCTGTGATGCTGGCGCTGTTGCGCTATCGCGATCGACCCAGTCTAAAGGGCGCGGTATGGGTTGGGTTGCTGCATGGGGCAGCCATCTTGGCGAAGCCGAATGGCTTGCTGTTGATCCCGCTTCTCCTCGTCTGGATGGTGCTGGTCACGAGGATGCGTTCGAGTAGGAGGCAGCACTGGATACATGCATCGGGCCTAGTCGCCGCGGTTTTGCTGTGTGTCTTACCGGTTTCCATTCGGAATCTGACGGCAGGCGATGATGCTGTTCTGATCTCTTCGAACGGTGGCATCAACTTCTACATCGGCAACAACGCCTTCACTGACGGCACGCAAGTGTGTCTGCCGCCGGATCTGCCGCGCTTCGATTCCGCCTACGATTACCCCGACATCGTGCGCGCTGTCGAGGCGCGCAACGGACACTCAATGACGCACTCGGAAGTGTCGTCGTGGTTCGTCTCGCAAGCTCTTGAGCACATCAGTCAGAATCTTGGCGCAACGCTCGGGCTTTGGGCGCGCAAGGCTGTTGGCTTCTGGGCCGGGACCGAAATCGTCAGCGAAAAGGACCTGGTCGGGAGCCGCCGCGAGTCGACGGTTTTACGTTTGCTTCCGCTGAACTTCGCGAGCATTTTTGCGGTTGGCGTCCTGGGACTGGGTCTCGCGTTGGCGCGCAAGCGACCTAACTCTCCCGCAGCAAGTAAGCAGGCGAGCTATCGAATCGACCGTGAAGGCGTTTGGTTGGTCGCCGGCTTCATGCTGCTGTTCGGGCTCTCATTCACACCCTTCTTCGTGACGGCGCGCTACCGGGCGCCGATCATCCCGCTGCTCTTGACCTTCACGGGCTTTGGCCTGTGGCGTGTGGCGCTTTGGGTGCGAACGCGCGAACTGGCACGGACACTCGCGTCGCTGGCGATTGGCGCGGCTATTTTCTTTGTCGACGGAGCGTTGATCGAGGACTGGGGGCTGCTGCAGTACCGATACGACCCGGCCAAGGCGATCGCGGAACGCGGCGCTTTGCTTGCAGTGCGGGGCGACTCAGACGAAGCGGAAGCGGCCTTCCGCAAAGCAGTTGGGCTGAACCCGGACAATCCTCAGGCCCTTAATAATTTGGGACAGTTCCTGCGCACGGCGGGGAAGCCGGCGGAAGCCCTCGGACATCTGCAGCGCTCGATAGCAATCGATCCGAGTGACTATCGCGCGCACCAGAACTTGGGCTTCGTCCTGCTCGATCTGAACAAGCCACGCGAGGCAGTTGCCAAGTTCAAGGATGCGCATTCGCGGCAGCGGCGCAATGCGATGTTGACGCTGGAGGCTGGCGATGCTCTACGAGCTGCGGGGCACTTGGGCCCTGCGCGCGACTTCTTGCGCTTGAGCCTCGGGGTGGACCCGAGCTTGACGCAGGCCAACTTCAGCATGGGCCTTGTCTACCTGGCCGCCGGTGAGCCGGCCGGCGCGGTGCCCTTCTTCCAAAAACTAACGCAAGGCGACCCAAGCAACGCTGCGGGTTTCAGCATGCTCGGTGTGGCGCTGGATCAGTCGGGCCAGAAGGATGCCGCGATTCAGGCCTTCTTGAGTGCAGTAGAACTGGAGCCGAACAACCCGCGCTTCCGTGAAAACCTCGAGCGCGCCCGGACGGGCGCCGCTTCCGGCGGTTGATGAGCGGACCGTTCGCGATCGACTTCTAGAAGCCCAGGAAAATCGTGCTCAAGAAGGTCGAGATCGGTGCCGCTTCGCGCGCCTCTTCGAGCGTGCCCGTCAGCGTTCCCACGGCCTTCTCTAGCTCGAGATACAACTCGTCGTCGTTCAGCAGCCGGCCGAGTGTGCCCTTATTCGAGTTCAGCTGAGCTGTCGCGAGGCGCAAGTTCGTCATGGTCTCCGCCAAGTCGACGTACAGCTCGTCTTCGTTCAACAGGCGGCCAAAGGTGCCATCGCCATCAACCAATCGTTGGCTAAGCGTGGTCAAATTGTCGGCCAGCCGCGCATCCGTCAGGAAGCGCCCCAGGGTTCCATCCCCGGCAGCTAGGCCGCTGGTCAGCGCATTGATATTGCTCACGCTCGAGGCCAAGTCTCGCGCCACCGTGGGGTCGCTCCAAAGCAGTCCCAGCGTGCCACGCGTAGGATCTTGCGCGGCATTCAGGGCCGAGCGTGCTTCCGTAAACAAGCCGTCTAAATTCGCCGTCGCGTCTTCCAAGCTCTGGTAGACATTGTCTTCCATCAATAGCTTGCCGACGGTGCCTCGCCCTTGCGCCACTTGTGTCGTGACGATGTCCAGGTTCTCGAAGGTTGCCGCGATGCTCGCAATGGCCGCGGCGACATCCAGACCGAGCGCCTCGTCGTTGATCAACTTGCCGATCGTGCCGCCCGTATCCTGCAGCTCGAGCACAATCGTCTCCAAGCCGTCGATCGCACTCTTGATCGCGCGCTGGTTGTCGACCACGACCTTTTGCACTTCTTCTAGCACGTTGCCGGCCACGCGGCCGTAAAGCATCGCGTCTGTGGCACGCGCGGGTGAGCCCGCACTGCCGGGTTCTATCGAGAGATTTTTGCCGCCCAAGAGGGTCGCATCCTCGATCATGATGACGACATCTTCCTTCAGCAAGACCGGTTCGCTGAGCGAGAAGGTGACTTCGATGCGTTCGGAGAATTCAGCATCGGGACGGAAGGTCAAGCTGTCGACCTTGCCCCAACGCATGCCCGCTACCAGCACGGCGTCACCTTTGCGTAGGCCGTTCGTCTCGGAGAAGTAGGCGCGCATCTCTGTCTTCTCGCCGAAGAAGGAGACGTCCGCCATGAACAGCGTGAAGTAGCCCAGGACTCCGGCCGCGAAGACGAAGAAGAGGCCCAGCGTGAGGTGGCGTTGATTCGACATGATTCAGTCCTTGTCCGTGCCGAGAAATTCGACCAGGTCCGGGTCCTTCGACTCGAAAAACTCATCAGTGGGGAGGCGCAGGTGCACCTTGCCACCCAATAGATAGATCACTTCGTCCGCGACCTTCTTCATGCAGCCAATGCGGTGTTCGACGACAACCGAGGTCTTGCCGAGGTCGGCGACCATACGGATGTGTTCGTTGACGGTGCGCGACATCGCAGGATCGAGGCCGGCGTTGGGCTCGTCGTACAATAGGAGCTCAGGTTCGGTGATCAGGGCTCGAGCGATGCCGACCCGCTTCTTCATGCCGCCCGAGATCTCTGACGGAAGCTTCTTGCCGGCTTGCCCAACTCCGACCAGATCCAGCTTCTCGGCGACCCGGCTGCGAACCTCGTCATCGCTGATCTCGGGATGATTCTCGCGCAGCGGCAGCGCGACGTTGTCCTCGATCGACATCCAGTTGATCAGCGCGCCTTCCTGGAAGACGTAGCCCATGTTGCTGCGCAGCTTGCGCAGGTCCTTGGCCGAGATCGAACTCATGTCGTGCCCTCTTACTTCGACTAGGCCTGAGTCCGCCTGCATCAAACCTATGATGTGACGCAACGCAACCGACTTGCCGGTTCCGGAGCCGCCCATGATTCCGAGCGTCTTGCCCTTGTGCACATCCATGGTCACTCCACGCAAAATGTGGTGCGGACCGAAGCTCTTGTGCACGTCCCGAAAGCGGATCACGACATCAGATGGGTCCATGGCTCAGCCTTGCTGGATCATCCAGGTCATGAAGTAATTCGACACGATGATCGCGATGATCGAATCGCGGACGGCCGTGCGCGTGGCCTGGCCGACACCCAACGCTCCGCCGCGCGCGCGCAAGCCGCTGGCGCAGGAGATGATCGAGATGATAATTCCGAACACAACGGCCTTCCCGAGCCCGGAATAGACCTCGGTTGGCAGGGGGATCCACTTGCCAGGCGTGCTGAGTGCATCGATGACCGAGTCGGTGTAGAGCGCCCACGAAACGTGCAGCTGCGAGCTTGCGACGAAGCCACCACCGAAGGTGCCAATTGCGTCGCACAGCACGGTCAGCGCCGGAGCTGCGATTGCAAGCGCAAGGACGCGCGGGAGTACCAGCATCGAGATCGCATCGATCGACATGACTTCGAGCGCGGATAACTCGTCTGAGACGGACATGGTTCCGATTTCCGCGGCCAGCGCGGAACCGACGGTAGCAGCCAACACGACCGCGGTCGTGAAGGGGCCCATTTCACGCGTCATGGACAAGGAAACGATTGTGCCGATCTGATCCTGTTGTCCGAGTCGCGCTAGCTCAATGCCCGTTTGCAGCGCGACGATCATGCCCATGAACAGACCGACGAGCAAAACCACGCCCAGCGTCTGAATCGATGAGACGTAGAGCTGCTGCAGGAACCAGTGCCGGCGCTTGAAGGTGTGGTGCAGTCGCTTGATGACTTGTACGAGAAGGTCCAGCGTGAAGCCAAGACTCTCGGCCATCGGCCGTGCGCTGGCCAATAGGCCATCGATCCTCGATCCGAACCAAGTGAAAATGTTCATGGGATGAGCGCCCTAAGGCGTCCCACCTCTCTCCGCGTCGCTGCGGGGTAGCAGGGAGTTTGGAACGCGTTGGACCGGCCACCCTGGACCCGGCAGGGCAGGCCACAAGAATTCGGTTCCACGGCCTTCGGTCGTACGGAGACGCAGCAATCCGAACAGGAAGGAGCGCTCGGTCACGCGCCGGCCAGCCATGCTGTAGTCGCGCTGACCCCATAAGCCAACGAAGGAACGACGATTCTCGTCGGCATCCTTCTCGCGCCGATAGAGCCCCAACCAACTGCGCGACGACGAGTGGTCGCCTTGCGTGCGCCGTGTGTAGAGCTCGTACAGCCAGGCATAGTGGTAGTCGATGATTGGCATGCGCCAGAGCGGGTTCAGTGCCGGGGCGGCGAATCTGGATCCTTTGTCACCGTACTCGACTTGGAACAGCGGCCACAGCTTGCGGTAGTGATTGTCCAGCGAGCGGTCTTGGCGTCGTTCACCTTCGGCGCGCGATTTGTCGTCGATGCTCTGCCAGAAGGGGAGCAGCAAGGTGGTTTCGCGATCCTCGTCGGCATAGGTCTCTTGCCTCGTATTGAGCAGCGGCCACATGTACCAGCGCGAGGTCAGACCATCACCCTCGTAATAGGAGTACAGCGGCCAGACGCGGTAGCGCGTCGGGCCACCGGTCTCGCCCGGTTCAAGAAAGCGAACGAGTGGCCACGGACCATCCCAAGCCCACCAACCGTTGTCCTCGTTCTCGGCATAGCCGAAGAAAGGCCATAGGAATGTGTACGAGCGATAGGCACCGCGCTCTTTGTAGCCGGCGAGCGGCCAGACCATCCAGCGCTTCTCGCGTTCCGTCTCTGAACGAGACTGCCGGTTGTGTTGCCAATTGAAGAGTGGCCACAAGAAGAACCAGCGGTTGTAGCGGCCTTCCCAACGGTCGTTGCCTATCAGAGGCCAGATGCGCCAGCTGACGCCGCCTTCGCCATGACCGTACGAGAAGAACGGCCAGGGAAAGTGGTAATTGGTTCGGCCGCCACGCTGCACACGAACAAACAGTGGCCACAGCGCGAAGTCGACACGGTCGAAGCCCAAGAACTTTTCGAGCACACCGCCGATCGGGAAGATCGCGCGTACCGTGCGTCCGTCCTCGGTCTTGCGCCAGTAGATGGGTGGGATCATCGTCAGCAGCGACCAGACATTGTCGCCCGAATCGTTGATCTCACTCGCGTAGCGAACCAGCGGGAGGAAGCGGTAGACGACCTTTTTGTCCTCGCGATCGAAGCGACCTAGCGGAGGTAACAAGTGAGCGGTGTAGTCCGGACCCTCGCGCGGCCAAAGGGATACCAATGGCCGCAGCGCCCACTCTTCGGTGCGCCCCTCGGGACCCCGGCGCCAGCGCAGAGCGCCACCAATGGCCTCGATGTCCATGCCGCCGCCGGCGGGCGAGACCTGCGTGAACAACGGAGCCAGATGTCGCTCGCTCTGGAGGCCCGCACAGCCCGTCCCCAGCGCAAGCAGGAAAACGACCCAGAGCGGTGGACACAGGCGTGGCGAGGGTTCCTGTGTCCCGTGACTGGCATCGGCAAGGAGCAGCATCAGATGGGCTGGATTGTGAGGGACCTGAAGCTCGTTGCAAGGGGCCGGCTCTGGCTTTCGCGATCCTTGTGAGATCGCGGGGGGGCTGCTACCGTCCGCCGAATCGCAAGACCGAGCTCGATACGCGAGCGGAATGCTCTGACCTGATGACTACTTATCTCTCCGGGATCCAACCCAGCGGCCTGCAGCACTTCGGCAACTACTTTGGGGCGATCCGACAACATATTTCAGGGAGTCGCGCAGAAGGAGAGCATTTCTACTTCATCGCCGACTACCACGCACTGACGACAGTACGAGATCCTGAGCGTCTGCGTGACCAAGTCCGTGAGACCGTGGTGACCTATCTTGCACTCGGTCTCGATCCTGAAAAAGCCGTGCTGTTTCGCCAGAGCGATGTGCCCGAAGTGTGCGAGCTGATGTGGCTGCTGTCGAGCGTGACCGGTATGGGTTTGCTCGAGCGTGCACATTCCTATAAGGACAAGATCGCGCGCGAGATCAAGCCTACCGTCGGGCTGTTCACTTATCCGATCTTGATGGCTGCGGACATCCTGGCCTATGACTCGAATATTGTGCCGGTCGGCAAGGATCAAGTGCAGCACGTCGAGATGGCGCAGGATATGGCCGGCTACTTCAACGGTCACTTCGGAGATGTCTTTGTGCGGCCCGAGACACAGCTCGAAAGCAATGCGCGCATGGCGCGCGTGCCCGGCCTCGACGGCGAGAAGATGAGCAAGTCGTATGGCAACGACATTTGGATCTTCGAAGAGGGCAAGAAGCTGAAGAAGCGTATCGGCAAGATTACGACCGACAGCCGACCGCCCGAGGAAGCCAAGGATCCGGATGAACTGCTGCTTTTCGATTTCATGAGCCTCTTCCTCGAGCCGACGGAGCTCGAAGACTGGCGCGAGCGCGTGCGTAGTGGCGGCGATGGGGCCCCGGGCTACGGCCACCTGAAGCAGCGACTGATCGAAGGCATCGACGAGCACTTCGCCGATGCGCGCGCCAGAAGGACCGAATTACTGGCTGACCCGGCCGAGTTGGACCGGATTCTCGCGAATGGGGCACTGAAAGCCCGGGAACGAGCCGCTCAGACACGAGACCGTGCACTGAAAGCTTGTGGGCTCCGATAAGGAAGGCATGCCCTCGCGCACGATCACACACATAGTCTTTGCACTGTTTCCGTTCCTGTTTGCGCTGTCTTGTGCGGCCGAGCGATCCTCTGTCCCGAATTCGGTCGAGGGCACGAGCGTCAACAAGTTTGGCGTAGAGCCGCCTGAACCGGCGCGCGAGATTAAGGCCTGGCCCTGGACGGAGACCTTCATGAAGAAGTCTGCGCTGGTCGCCGACTACGTGACCATTCGAGGTCCCAAGGGCTTGCTCGACCACGCCGTGGTACAGCAGGATCCGGACCACTTCGAATTCAAGGCCGAGGCTACCTCGGCCGGCTTCCGGCAAGTCACGAGCATCCGGCGTGATGTCGACATCTACGATCCAATTCGCGCTCAATTGGATGCGCTGCAGATCATGGTGCTGCGCGAAATCGTCGTGCTCGAACGTCCGGGTCCGGTCAGTGTCGAGATCGATGCACGCGGTAGCGTCTATTATCACGACCTCGCAACGGGGCACGAGCAACGCACAGATCAGCTCGAACTGGTCGGCGCCGTCGAGCACGAGTGACGCTTGCGGCCGCCACGGCGCCCTTGGATCTCATCCGTCCGCTTATTCGAGCGTCCCTTGTGTCGACCCAGGCACTCAGGATCGATAGGGTTCGAGTCGAACGATGCGACTCGAAGCAAAGACTCCACTGTGCGCGCGGCGTGACACGACCCTGAACTCGATCAGGGCCCGAGTAGTTAGCTTGTGCTTGCTCCCTGTCTTGCTGTGCGCCGCATGCGGCGCGCCTACATACAACTGGGAGACGCGTTGGGACGCGCCCTATGGCGCCTTTGATTTTGATGGGCGTGAACTTCTGTGGACAGTGCGTAACGATATTGATGTCGGTCAGCTGACACGGGCTTGGGATGAACTCGCCCCGCTGACCAAGCGCGCCCCGCTGAATCTGGAAGCCTTCGTGCTTCTGCAAGACATCGAGTTGGAGCTGGTGAAAAGAGGTCTCGACGCTCCGCCCAGCGCGCCGCAAGATCTGACACAAGCTTTGGGCAGTCGTGATGCCGGCGTGGCCCTGCACGAGATGTATGTCACGCGCTTGCGCGAGGAGGAGTCGCTGGCTGCCTTCTTGCTTGCGGCGCGATTGGAGCGAGATGTCGTCGCGGCTCGCCGCTACTTGAGCGACGCACTGGCAATCGACTCTAAGTGCGCGTGGGTGCATTACGGATTGGCTCATCTCTCCTTACGAGACGACGAGGACAAGAACCGCTGGCGCGTCGCGCAGAAAAATCTGAATGTTGCTCTGCAGCACGACCCCAGCCATCTTCGTGCGCGACGCCTGGAAGCATGGATGCTGGTGCAAGAAGGCTCCGCCCAGTCTGGCCTTCCAGCGATGGAGCACTGGCTGAGCGAGGTTGCAGGCGATCCACGCATCGCGATGCGCCAGCGTCAGAGTGCTCAACTCGATTTGGTGCGCGAGCATGTGGCGCAAGGCAATCTCGATGTCGCGCGCGCCATCTTGTTGTCGCTCGAAGGCGGACGCATCGATCGCGCGCGTCGCTTCTTGCTGCTCGCCTGCGTCGAGCATGCGCTCGGTCATCCCGATGCCGCGATGGAAGCTGCCTTTCGCGCCGAAGCTGCCGGTTTGGGTGAAGCGCTCCCGATTGTTCATCAAGCGATGCTGCTGGAGGAGATGGACGAGGATCCATCCGCTTCGCAGCAAGCGTGGCAACGTGTGGTGGAGCGCGCGACAGCATCAGCGGATGTGGCGGGTTTGTTGCAAGTCCTGCGCGCGCGTGTCTTGCTCGAGCGGCGCGAGCTCCAGGTGATCGATGCTTCCGAGCTGGAGCTCGAGCCGAATACTGCGCCCGATGCGGGCGCTGAACGAGCAAGTGGCCCTCCTCGATGAAAGCGGTCGTTCAACGTGTGACACGGGCCGAGGTGCGCGTCGATGGTGAGTCGATCGGCAAGATCGATGCCGGTGCGCTCGTACTGCTTGGCGTCATGCAAGGCGATGCTCGCGAGCAAGCGATCCGTCTGGCAGAACGCATCGCGCGGCTGAGATTCTTCGCCGACGAACACGGGCGTATGAACCTCTCAGCACTCGATTTGGGCCGCTCAATTCTGGTCGTCAGCCAGTTCACCTTGGCCGCGGATTGCCGCAAGGGCCGGCGGCCTTCCTTCACGACAGCCGCCGCTCCCGAACTAGCCGAGCCCCTTTACGAGAGCTTTTGCGACTGTCTTGAGAATCTCGGGCTGACGGTCAAGCACGGAATCTTCGGCGCGATGATGGCGGTCGAGCTGGTAAATGACGGGCCAGTGACGCTGCAGATCGAGGAAGTCGCCGCGCCGGATCCCAGCTCGGTGGTTTGATCTAAGTCCTTGACCTTCAGTAGTTAATGGCCGATGAGAGGCGGTGGATCTGGGTCAGGATCCCAATTAGGGCTCAAGCTCGAACGCAACCTCTTGCGAAGAAGGAACTTGTAACAGACTTTGATAGTCCACCCTCGGACAGCCGAAGGGCGGCCCAAGGGCGGATCGAAGGACCCCGAATCGTCACAAGCTGTTGCTTGACATATAGATATTGCGCTGCGACTATCCGCCGAAGAGCACTGCAAGCTCAGGATCGCTACCAACAGGCAGGCGATGCCCCCAAAACACTCTGAACGATGCCCGAACAGCCGACGACCACCATCACCAAAAAGGAACTGGTGAACAGGATTGCCGAGACGAGCGGCCAGACGAAGGTCGTCGTCAAGGAAATCTTGCAGCGCTTCCTGGATGAGATTATCCACGAACTGGCGATCGGGAACCGGCTCGAGTTTCGCGAGTTTGGTGTCTTCGAGGTGCGCGAGCGCGCCGCCCGCAAGGCACAGAATCCGCGCACTCTCGAGAAGGTTCACGTTCCCGCAAAGCGCGTGGTGAAGTTCAAGGTCGGCCGCACGATGCGTGAATGCGTGTGCGACGAACGTCTTCCCGAGCACGTGGAAGAGCCTGAAACGGTCCAGCCGCCCCCGAAGCCGGCTCCGCAGCCGCAGCCTGTGGCACCGCCCAAGCCGCCGCCCTCGACTCCGAACTCGCCTTTCTGACACAGAGGTATCGAGGCCGAGCAGTCACTGCCCTTCACGAAACAAGCGCCCCTCGTCTTCAGACGAAGGGCGCTTGTTGCGTAGGTGCCGGTATCTTCGGCTCAGCCTGTGCTGGCCGTCGCGAACTGGCTGGCCGCCGCGAGCGCGCGATCGATGTCCGCACGCAAGTCATCGACGTGCTCGATACCGACGCTGAGCCGCACCAATCCGTCGGCCAGGCCCGCCGCGCGCCGCACTTCGGGCGGGATCGATGCATGCGTCATACTGGGCGGAGTCTCGACCAGGGACTCAACGCCTCCCAGTGATTCGGCCAGCGTGAAGATTTTCGTCGCGCATGCGAAGGCTTCGCCCGCAGCGACGCCACCCGCGAGTTCGAAAGAGACCATGCCGCCAAAGTCGCGCATCTGTCTGCTGGCCAACTCGTGCTGCGCGTGCGATGCCAGGCCTGGGTAGAACACGCGCTCGACCGCATCCTGTGCTTCGAGGTAGCGTGCCAATTCGATGGCGTTCTCGCAGTGTCGCTCCATGCGCAGCGCTAGCGTCTTTGTGCCGCGCATCACCAGGAAGGCGTCCATCGGAGAGAGGCATCCACCGACCGAGTTCTGGAAGAAAGCCAGCTCTTCGCGCAGGCCCTCGTCGCGTCCGATGAGCGCTCCACCAACGACATCAGAGTGGCCGCCGAGGTATTTCGTAAGTGAATGCAGTACCAAGTCTGCACCCAGTTCGAGTGGGTTCTGCAGGAAGGGAGACGCGAAGGTGTTATCGACGACGCACAAGGCACCGCCTGCGTGGGCCACCTTGGCCGCAGCCTCAATGTCACTGATGCGTAGCAGCGGGTTCGACGGAGACTCGATGTACACGTAGCGCGTGTTCGGACCCATCGCGGCCTCGATGGCTGCGGTCTTGGTCGTGTCGACGAAGCGGAACTGGATGCCGTAGCGCTCGAATACCTTCGTGAAGATGCGGTAGGTACCACCGTACAGATCGTTGCCGGCGATCACTTCGTCGCCAGGCTTCAGTCGATCCAACAGCGCGTTCGTGGCCGCCAAACCGGAGGCGAAGCATAGGCCCCAGTTTCCTTCTTCCAGCGCGGCCAAGTTTTCTTCCAGCGCGGTTCGCGTCGGGTTCGTCGTACGCGTGTACTCGTACCCGAGCCGGGGCTTTGCGGGCGCATCCTGTTCGTAGGTGCTCGTCAGGTAGACTGGCGTCATCACGGCACCGTTCTCCGGATCGCTCTCCTGTCCGGCGTGAATGGCGCGAGTTTCGAAGCGTCCGTGTGCGTTGCGGGGTGCTGACATGTCGAAGGGGAGGATGCGTAGAAGATTCAGACGGCGCGGAAGAGAGGGCAATTCGCGGTCCGGGTCGGTGGAGCCACGTCGCAATCATCGGCCACGCAGGCTTTCGGGCTAGACTCGGATCGGGCTCTCGGGGATTCGAACAAACATCGCGAGAGTCATGCGAAGCCCGGATGATGCCCCAATCCCACCTTTCACACTACTAGAATGCTGCGGATGGACGCTCAACCCTTGGAGGCAGCAGAGGAGCCAGGCTCAGGCCCGCGTGTGGATTCCTCCAGGGCCGGTTTGGAGGGTGGAGCATCGAGCGCTGTTCCGACTTTGTTGTGTCTATTGGCGGCACTCGTATTGCCCGTGCTTCTGCTGCGCTCCGAGCTGACGCATCACGCTGGTTGGGATGAGTCGATGCACGCGGCCTTGCCTGCGGCGCGGCTGTTGCTCTCGCTTTCGGAACCGACGGATGGACCCGGCTTTTTTCAGGTCTTGTTCGCTTGCGAGCAGTACCCCTTCGTCTATCCGATCATGCTCGCGATCGGGCAAGGTTTGGGGACGGTAGGAGAGGCCAGCGCGCGCTTCACCTCCGGAATGATCTGGGGTCTAAGCCTCGCGGGCGTTTTGCTGATTGCGCGGCAAGGACTCGTGCGAGGCCAAGCCCGAGCCGGGCGGCTCGTCGCTTCCCTGATCGCGCTGGCCTTTGCCGCTGCAAGTCCAATGGCGCAGGCCTTCGCGCGCACACTATTTCTCGAGCTGCCATTTGCATGTGCCGCTAGTGTCGCCTTGCTGACCTGGATGCGACGCCACCCGCCAACTGAAGCCAGGGGGCGTGCACGCGAACTGGCGGCCGGCGTCGCACTGGCCGCCGCCTTCTTCACGAAGTTTAACTACGGTGGCTTGCTGCTCGCGGCTTTGGGCGTTGATTGGATGATCGACGCTGTGCAAGCGGCGCGCGGTGGAAACGTGAAGCCCTTTGTGAAGCGCTCACTCATCCTTATAGCACCGCTGCTGATGCTCTCCACCTGGTGGTTCTTGTTGCCACTTCCCGCTGGTGCCGACGTCGCTGCATCTCATCGACATGCGTTCATGGGTTTCCTCGGTGGCAACATGGAAATGGCTAGCGCCAGCATGGGCCGCCGACTGATGCACTTCAGTTCCTATCTTTCGCCGACGCCAGCGCTCGCGGTGATCGCATTGATCGGGCTCGCGACGAGCCTTCTGTGCCTGCGCGATCGTGGTGTGCGCGCGCTTTGGTTGAGCTTGGCGGCCCTGGGGCTGCCGGTGTTGTTTCATCCCTTTCATCTCGAGCGCTTCTGGTTGCCGGTCGGCGTTCCATTGTGGGCATTGGTCGGCATTGGGTTTGGCGCGCTGTATGCACGCTTGCGCGTAGGCAGCGCGCGGCGCACCTCTCTTCTCGCGCTGGCGTTGCTCAGCCTGGCAAGCAGCTTAGCTGCGGTGGATCAAGCGCTCTGGTTGGCGACGCAGATGGGCGAGATGCCGGACGATCCGGTTGCGCGCACGCAAGCGCGAAGAGTCCTGGATGGCTGGATCGGTTCACTGGATGCGCGCATGGTTCCGACCGCGGGCTTGCGCAAGAGCGAGGCCGATGCTGTTCTCGACCTTGTCGCTGCAGAAGTCGGACCGCGCGATCGCTTCGGCTGGCTCGGCTTGTCGAGCGAACTCTCGCCTGCTGTGCTGCATATCGGACTGTTCGAACGCGGCGGTTCGCCGGGCCGCTTGTTGCGCGATGCATCGCTACCCGTCGATGTCACTCCCGTGCCCGGTGCCGCCGAACCAAGCTGGGACCGCGATCAGTTCCAGGCCTTCGTCTCGAACTACGACTTGCTGTTCCTTACGGATCCGCCCGATCTGAAGGACCGCGAGAACCGGCGCTCGGTTCGTGACCGTTGGCACCGGCGCTTGGTCGAAGAGCTTGGTTGGAGCGCGACGCGCATCGCTGTCGTACCTATCGACCGCGGGAGCGCGGGGACGACCGAGGTCGGATTGTTCGTGTGTCGACCGCCTCAGTGATGACTTCCACGATGAGTGATCGCGAGCTGCAGTCGGGAGAGGAGGCCCTTCGCAACAGCCGCGGATGGACACGCTGTCTGTAGGATCGATAGCTCTCCTGCTGCTTCTCGCTCTCGGCATCCGTACGCTCTACCTCTCTGAATTTGGAGCGGCCCCGGACTTCGAGCAGCCCGATATCGACGCGGGTTATGTTGACGACTGGGCGCGCACGATGGCGCTGGATGATTGGCAACGGCCCGCGCACTTGCCCGACCCAGAGTTTGACACTCAACCCTTCTTGCGTCCGCCGGGCTATCCGTATTGGTTGGCCGCGCTGTATTCGGTGTCAGCTACTGGTTTCCGCGCTTGGTACAGGCGCTGCTCAGCGGACTCTCAGTCATCCTCGCGGCCAAGCTTGGAGCATCTTTGTACGGTCGCGTGGGGGGCTGGATCGCAGGTCTTGCTCTCGCGCTGAGTCCCGCCTAGGTCTACTTCGAATCCGAGCTGCACAGTGTAGGTTCGCTTGTCACGATCGAGCTAGCCTTGCTTTTCGTGTGCTCGCGCTTCCAACGCAAACCCAGTTGGAAAGCGAGCCTGGGCATCGGAGTTCTGCTTGGCCTCGCTGCGCTCTTCCGTCAGAACAGCTTGGCGTTGTTGCCGGTGATATGGCTGTGGATACTCTGGGTTCAGCGCGCCTCCAAGACTCGCGAGACCGCAGCGCCGAGGGCGCGAGCATGGAGCACGAGTTTGGCATTGGCAGTGGGTTGTATGCTTGCCGTCGCTCCCTCCGCGATGCGCCATGCACTCATTAGTGGCGAGTGGATCCCCATTACGGTTGGCGGCGGAATCAATCTGTACATCGGCAACAATCCCGCCGCCAACGGACGCGTGGCTGCAGACTTACCGGGGATTGGTCGCTTCCAGACGTGCTACGACTAGCCGCAGCTGATCGATCGGCTCGAACGCGAGCTTGGTGAGCGACCCTCACCGAGTACTGTATCGAACTGGTTCCGTGATCGTGCACTCGAACACATTGCGAAGGACCCCGTCGCGAGTGTTGTTTCGTGGGCGCGCAACGCGTTGCTGATGGTCGGTCCAGCGGAGGTCGCGCACAACAAGATCGTGGGCGTCGAACTCGAGCGCTCGCGCACGTTGTCGTTTTTGCCGGTTCGCTGGCCGCTCTTGTTTGCAGCTGCAATCCTGGGCGGCTTGATGTCGCTCCGCCGCAGATCAAGTGAGCGGGAGCATGAGCGTCGCGCGTACGAGTTCAGTTGGGTCCTTGTCGCCTGTTGCGTTGCGACCGTGGCCTCTGTCGCGCCCTTCTTCGTGTGTGCTCGTTACCGCATACCGATGTTGCCGTTCATGGCTCTGCTATTCCTCGTTTTCTCGCGTTGGCAGATCATTCCGTACCAAGACAATACGGCCAAATGGCATCTGGATCGTGGACGTGCCTTCTCTGCTGCTGGTGATAAAGAGCAGGGCATTCGTGAGTTCGAAGCGGCGTTGACCATTGGCGATCCGACACCCTCGGCACACCTTGATTTGGGTCGAGCGCACTACGAGTCGGGACGCTTCGACCTCGCGCAGCAGAATTATCGCGCCGCCTTAGCGATCGATCCGAAGCACGTGAAGTCGCTGAATAACTTATCAATCCTGGCCTTCGAGCAAGGCAATCCGAGCGAAGCGATCGGGCCGTTGCAAAGAGCCTTGGCGAGCGAGCCCGAGTATGCATTGGGCTGGAAGAACCTGGCGGTCGCGCATTGGTCCGCGCGACAGCTGCGCAAACGCCTGGCGGCTGCGGGACAGGCTTTGGCGTTGAGCCCCAAGCAGTCCGAGCTGCATCGCATGCGCGGTCAATGTTATGAGCTACTCGGCGAATGGGCAGCTGCCCGCGCTGAGTTCGAACGGTCCGTGCAAATTCAGCCAGACGAGAACACGCTACGCTGCTTGGCGCTGCTGTTGGCGGCAGCACCCGACGCGGGCGTGCGCGATGGTCGCCGTGCGGTCGAACTCGCTCGGGCGCTGCTGCAAGCTAAGCGCACGCGCGAATGGCAGATCTTGTATCCGCTCAGCGCAGGCTTGGCCGAAGTGGGCGACTTTGCCGCAGCAATCCAGACCGTGCAGGAAGCTCTGGGCGTCGTGCGTGAGCCCGCGGCGCGTGCACGATTGCAGCTAGCACTCGAGGCATATAAACGAGCTGCACCCTTGCGTTTGGCGCCCTGATTCAGGCCGGTGGGGGAGGCACTTGACCCTTGCCAGGTCGCTTGACTCCATCGTGATTGCAGGTGCGCGCGGAGCGAGCTCGTCGCCATGCATAGCGCGCCAGGATTGACTTCGAGCAGCACTAGCTGGGCGTGTCAGAAGTTCTCTCGATAGGTTCGGCCTCATTCGCGCGCTGGCTGCGCTGCAGCACCTCGACGAAACTGCGGCTACGGTTGCGTCACTGCGCCTTGCCAGCACACGAATGGAACTCGAACATATCCACAAGCTTATGACACACCCCACTTGCTTCGGGTCGGGCACGGATCCTTTGGTAGCAAGCGGCCTGCATCGAACGCGAGACTCTCTGGTAGGCTGCTGGGCATCTGCGAGATGCTGCAGATTCATTCGATGAACGAAACCTCACCCAAGACCATTCGGCCCGGTTCTCCGGATACGGAGCGCGAGCAGCAGATCGCGCATGACACGGCCGTTGCGCGTGAGCGCTTCGCCGGTAGCGTGCTCGAGATCGATTCCGTACTGGCGCTCTTCGCGCGCCGCGCGTCTTCTTCCTTGGGCAGGCGCATGCTCGAGCGTTTGGTGCCGCGCAGTGCCGAGGATGTCGCCGCGGCGCTCGAGCGATTGCGAGAAATGCAGCTGCTCGACAAAGCTGGCGACACGCTGTCTCTGGCTGGTCTATGCGACCCCTTGCCAGCGCGCGGACCCGGAGCGCGCACACTCGACGAGGATCGCATGGTCGCGTTGCGCGGCTTTTTGGCTGCTCTCGAGCGCTTGCAAGATTGGTTCGCGGAGCGCGAGGAAGATGTGCCGCAGCTGGCGGCCGAGCTCGAAGCGGCGCCGAATTTGATGCCTCTGCGCTTGAAAATTGATGCGGTCATCGATGATCGCGGCCGTGTGCGTGCAGATGCGTCGGCCCTATTGACTCGCTTGCGGCAACGCATCCGGCAGTTGACGGAGCACGTCGATGGCGTGCTGCGCGCTCTGATGAACAAGCCGGAGATTCGCGCCGTGCTGTCCGATGGAAGTGTCCATCGCCGCGGCGGTCGGCCCGTGCTGGCCGTGCGTGCCAAAAGTTCAGGCCGCGTGCGCGGCATCGTTCACGATCGCTCGCAGAGCGACCATACCGTCTTCGTCGAACCGCAAGATGTGATCGAGGCTGGCAACAGCCTGGCCGAAGCGCGTTCAGATCAGCGGCGCGAGACCGAACGCATCTTGATCGAACTGACGCGCGCTGTACTGCAGGACGAAGACCGAATCCAGGCGGCTGCCGTG
This sequence comes from Planctomycetota bacterium, assembly GCA_047611405.1. Classification (GTDB taxonomy): domain Bacteria; phylum Planctomycetota; class UBA1135; order UBA1135; genus JBLFWN01. Next base: position 20,591 of record JBLFWN010000018.1, read on the forward strand.
CGGCTCGGCGAGATCGAGCTGGCGTCGATCTCGGCTCGCTACTGCAAAGAGGAAGGCGCGCGTCCCGCGCTACTGCCCGGTGAAGTTGGTGCGGCCAAGGCCATGCTGTTGCGCGAATCACGCCACCCGCTGCTCATTGATCAAGTGGCCAGCGGACAGATCGACGCGGTCGTGCCGATCGACCTGCGACTGGGCGATGAGTTCCGCATGATGATCATCACCGGTCCGAACACGGGCGGCAAAACCTTGGCGTTGAAGACGGCCGGCCTATTCGCGTTGATGACGCGCCTCGGTTTGCCGATCCCTGCCGAGGAGGGGTCGACCGTTCCTTTGTACGACGGAGTCGCAGCCGATATCGGCGACGAGCAGGAGATCAGCCAAAATCTGTCGACCTTCGCGTCACACTTAGTGCGAATAAGAGAAGCGCTCGAACGCGCGACTCCGCAGACCTTGATCCTGCTCGATGAACTCGGTGGTGGTACGGATCCGGACGAAGGGGCGGCGCTGGGTGAGTCGGTGCTCGAGGCGCTACTCAAGCGCGATGTGCCGACCCTCGTCTCGACCCACATCTCCAAGCTCAAGGAGTTCGCGTACCGGCACGAAGGTGTCGAAAACGCGTGCACCGAGTTCGATCTGCGCACGCTCGAGCCGCTCTATCAGTTGCACGTTGGTACGCCAGGCGAATCGGGAGCCCTGATCATCGCGAAGCGGCTCGGGTTGCCTGACGACCTGGTCGAAAGGGCCGGGAAGCGCCTGGTCCGGCACGATGGCGAACTGGAAGCCTTGATGGAGGACGTACGGCAAGCCCGCGTCGAGGCGGAGCGCGCGCGAACTGCGGCTGAGGATAAGTTGGCCAAGGCGATGCAAGCGAGCCGCGAACTCGATGACGTGCGTGAGCAGCAACAGGTACGTGGCGACATGCTCGAACGCGAGGCCCAACGCGGCATCGAGGAGCGCGTGCGCAATGCACGTCGCATGGTGGAGAAGGCGAGCGGTCTGGTCGATCAGCTTCCGGGGAAGCAGGCCGAGGATATGCGTCGCTGTCTGAACGCGTTGGACGCCGAACTCGGCGGAGCTGCCCTCAGTGACCGGCGCCAGGAATTCTTGGATAGCTTGCAGAAGGGCAGCATGGTCTATGTGCCGCGCTATCGTCAGCGGCTGCTGGTGCAAAAGGTTGATCGCGCAAAGGGCCTGGTGACCGTCAAGCTCGGTGGCATGAAGATGCGCGTCGCGTTGGATGAAGTGACTCTCTACGAGTCTTTGTAACCTGCCCCTCACGGAAGGTTCTGATGTCGGCCCTTCCCGCGGTTGACCAACGCTGGCCGTCTTCCACAAATCCGTTTCCGAGAGTCGTTTACACGAGCGAGCACACTCCGCAGGAAGCGCAGGCTTTGTCGAGGGCGCCACGATCGCTACTCTCCAAGCAATGGGACCTGAGAGTGTCACGACCCCGAGCGCACGCATCCTGATCGTGGATGACGAAGAACGCATCGCCGAACTCGTGACGTGGTTCTTGCGCCGCAGCGGTCACGAAGCCGTCCATGTGCGCAGTTTCGAAGAGGCGCGCCAAGTGCTCGCTTCACTGGCCCCGCATCTGTTGTTGTCCGACATTGAACTGGGCGCCGAGAACGCTCGCGAAGAGCTTCCGCGCCTGAGCGCTGAAGGCAAACTGCCTCCCACCCTTATCGTTTCGGGCTTCCTCGATTCAATAATCGTCGAAGAGCTCCACGCGCTACCCGAAGTGCGCGGCATGTTGGCGAAGCCTTTTGATTTTGCGACTCTGGAGGAGCGCATTTGCGAGTTGATCAAGCAACTCGAGAGTGAAGGCGTCACCTTCAGAGGAAGCATGGCAAACACGATCGCCACTCCGCAGCCAGCAACTACTGGTGATGCCGGCGTGGCCGAGGATGATGAAGACGAGGGTTGGATCGAGATCCTGCCGATGTCGTCCTTCTGACCACTCCTTCATCCTCCGCTCGGGGGCTCTCTGTGGAGCTCGTGCATGACCGTGGGCGGGCCACAGGCTGTGTCGAGCAGTTGGTCGCCCTCTGCTAAGGGCTTGCGAGGGGCCTGAGAGTCACACATTTCCCGCGAGCTTCGCATTCGGGGCTCTACTATGTCCGGACCAAAGAGCTGCAGCATGAGCGCGAACCGAGGTCGTACCTTTCACGAAGCGGGGCGTGGTCTCATGCCGATAGGCTCCCATCACCCTTATGAGTCGACTACGTTGGAAAACTGCCGGTGAGTCTCACGGCCCGTGCTTGATCGCGATGTTGGAGGGTTTGCCCGCAGGCTTGCCGCTGGACCTGGAGCGCGCTAATCAAGAAATGACGCGCCGGCAGGGCGGGTATGGGCGCGGTGGCCGCATGAAGATTGAGCGCGACCACGTCGAGATCCTGTCGGGGACCAAGGCGGGGCTGACGATCGGCTCGCCCATCGCGCTGCGCGTGCCCAATAAGGATGCGGTGATCGAGCGCTTGCCTATTCCGTCGAATCCGCGGCCCGGTCATGCCGACCTGGCGGGCTGCCAAAAATTCGGCCATCGAGACGCGCGCGCCGTGCTTGAAAGGGCCAGCGCACGCGAAACGGCGGCCAGGGTGGCCTTGGCGGGCATAGCACGCCAGTTGCTGGAGCACTTCCAGATCGAGGTCTTCGGGCATTTGGTCGAGCTCGGTGGTGTTCGTGCGGATCGGGGATGCTTCGATCAGCATCCTGAGCGCGGGCAGCGCGAGGAGCTGCGTGCAGCCTCCGACTTCCAATGCCTAGATCCTGCGACCGAAGAGGCGATGCGCGCTGCTGTGGATGAAGCTCGTGCGAACGGTGACAGCCTGGGTGGCCGTTTCGAAGTTCGCGCCCTGGGCTTGCCGCCTGGGCTGGGCAGCTATGCGAGCGGGCCGGAGAGATTAACCGCGCGCCTCGGCGGGGCGCTATTTTCGATCCCGGCCATGAAGGCCGTCGAATTTGGATTGGGCCTGGAAGCGGGCCGTCGGCCGGGCAGCCTTGTTCATGATCCCATCTTGGTTGCAGATGAAGCTCATCCCTCGCGTTGGGGGCGCTTTGCACGTGCTTCAAACAACGCTGGGGGACTCGAAGGCGGCATGACTACCGGCGAGGCGATCGTGACGACGGTAACGATGAAGCCGATTCCCAGCCTGCGCCAGGGCATCGAAAGCGTCGATTTCAACACTGGGGAGCCTTGTCGGGCGAATTATGAGCGCTCGGATGTCACTTCGGTGCCGGCCGCTAGTGTGGTGGGGGAGGCCGAAGTGGCTTTGGTCTTGACGGATGCCTTCCTGGATAAATTCGGTGGCGATTCGATGGCCGAGGTGGAGGGAGCCTTCGCGGCCTATGCGGATCGCCTGCGGTCGATCTAGCGCTACTTTCGTATCCCGCAATAAACATTCGAGGAAGGCTTGACGACCAGAGGGCCATCCGTACCATACCTCGCTCCACTAGCCGTCCGGCACGCAACTGAGACCTCGACAACGAGGGATCGGCACTGCGCTTGGGGCTCGCGCCAGCGTGGCTCAATTGGCAGAGCAGCTGATTTGTAATCAGCAGGTTGCGGGTTCGAGTCCCGCCGCTGGCTCCACAAGGCCAGCGCGACTCACAGGCAGGACGGTGGTTGGAAAAGGAAGCGCCCGCGGCTACCTCGCTCACTGGAAACACGACCGATCCGAGAATGACACGGGAGCGCGATCATGCGCTCGCGCGGCTGCTCCATGGGAGAACCGCGGCGGGCGACATAAAGACGCGCGTGGACCGAGCTTCTGGAAGACTTCGACGCGCGCAATGTGCGCTGTCGCCCATGGCCATTGGCGAGGGGGAAGACAGTGTCATGCGTGACTGTTCGAAGTGCACAACGGCAGCAGGAAAAGTGCACGTGCGAAAAAACGTTGCACTTGAAATCAAGCCGTTGGCGACTTCATCCAGGTCCGTCCGTCAAGCGCATCAAGGGGCAGCCAGGTGGCTGGGAGGAGTAGCAATCTCCGCTTCTTCTCTAACCTTCGAAGTTGCCAGTTCAAGCTGGCGACGCGCATGCACGAACGAAGCACAGAGTGGGGGAATTCCCGAGTGGCCAAAGGGGTCAGACTGTAAATCTGATGGCTCAGCCTTCACAGGTTCGAATCCTGTTTCCCCCACCACCTCAAAGCGCAAGATCAGTAAGCTCACGTGCAAACGAGAGCGAGATCAGCGCTCACGCGGGTGTAGTTCAATGGTAGAACGTCAGCCTTCCAAGCTGAACGCGTGGGTTCGATTCCCATCACCCGCTCCACCCCGCCCTCTTTAGCCTCGCGCGCTAATCAAAGCTGCGCAGGCACCGCATTCAGGATCAAGAAAGGTGCACCGCGCCCACGTGCCACTCACAACACTAAAAGTTGCGAGCAGGGTCGGGCCGGAGTCATCGCTGCTGTAGCTCAGTGGTAGAGCACTTCCTTGGTAAGGAAGAGGTCATGGGTTCAAGTCCCATCAGCAGCTCCACACCTCCACCGTCCGGCTCTGCCGGAACGGCCCGTCGAGTTCACGCTCGACACCCGCAAGGCGCAAGTCCTGCAACCCGGTAAAACCGGCGCCTAGCGCTGCGACGACCACTCCAAAATTCAAAATATCACGGGATTCATGGCTCGCTCAAGAATGAGCGAGACCTGAGTCTCAAAAAGAGCCCTAGGGGCACAGCCTCCACTTAGGACAAGAAGGACTGCTGGAATGGCCAAGGAAGTTTTCGAGAGAACCAAGGACCACGTGAACGTCGGGACCATCGGTCACGTCGACCACGGTAAAACGACCTTGACCTCCGCCATCTGCCGTCACCAGGCGGATCTCGGATTGGCCAAGGCCATGGCTTTCGACGAGATCGATAAGGCACCCGAGGAAAAAGCTCGCGGTATCACGATCTCAACGGCCCACGTCGAGTACGAGACACCGTCTCGCCACTACGCGCACGTCGATTGCCCGGGTCACGCCGACTACGTGAAGAACATGATCACCGGTGCCGCCCAAATGGACGGCGCTATCTTGGTGGTCTCGGCTGCTGACGGACCGATGCCGCAGACTCGTGAGCACATCTTGCTCGCGCGTCAGGTCAACGTGCCCGCTATCGTCGTCTTCATGAACAAGGTAGACCAGGTCGACGACCCGGAACTGCTGGACCTCGTTGAGATGGAAATCCGCGAGCTCCTTTCCAAGTACGACTTCCCCGGCGACGATCTTCCGATCATCAGGGGATCAGCTCTCGGCGCTGAGAACGCGCTGAACGAAGGCAAGCCTGCCACGGACGAAGCATTCACATGCCTCGACGAGCTGATGGCCGCGGTCGACGAGTATATCCCGCTGCCCGAGCGCGACACGGACAAGCCCTTCCTGATGCCCATCGAGGACGTGTTCTCGATCAAGGGTCGGGGAACGGTTGGCACCGGTCGTATCGAGCGTGGCATCGTGAACACGGGCGACGCGCTCGAGATCGTCGGCATGGCCGACGAAATCGGCAAGACTACCTGCACCGGTGTCGAGATGTTCCAGAAGACACTCGATGAAGGTCGCGCAGGCGAGAACGTCGGAGTCCTTCTGCGTGGTGTTGACAAGGCTTCGCTGCTGCGCGGCATGTGTATCTGCAAGCCGGGTACCGTGGCGCCGCACACCAAGTTCGAAGCTGAGGTCTACATCCTTTCCAAGGAAGAGGGCGGGCGACACACTCCCTTCTTCTCAGGTTATCGCCCTCAGTTCTACTTCCGTACAACGGATGTGACTGGCGCGGCCGAGCTTCTGGGTGGCGCAGAAATGTGCATGCCCGGCGACAACGTCAAGCTCTCGGTTGAGCTCGGCACCAAGGTCGCCATGGAAGAGCAACTCCGCTTCGCTATTCGTGAAGGCGGCCGCACCGTGGGTGCCGGCGTCGTTACGAAGATCATCGAATAGTCAAGTCAAGAGGCCTCCCTTGGCCGACCGCACTGGAGCCCGCCGCCGGCGGGCTCCAAGCTCTCAACCTCGTGAAGGCTTCAAAGCCATTGCGAGGAGCCCGATAGCCCCTGCATGACAGAGGCCCCAGATGAAGATCAAGGAACGATTCGCCTTCCTCGAGTGCACAGAGTGCAAGAACCGCAACTACACGACGCACAAGCGTCTGAAGGCTGCGTACAAGCTCGAGAAGAAGAAGTTCTGCAAGTTCTGCAGGAAGCACACAACGCACAAGGAGAAGAAGCTGTAGCTCCGTGTCAGCCTCAGGCCTAGCCCTTCATTCGAAGAATAGAGAAGCTGCCCGTACTGATACTCCACAGCTGATTCACCTCTCCTAAACCAATTCACGGCCCGTTGCCGGCAGGACAAGCCCTGCCTCACGGCCCGCAGACCAAAGAAGATAAACAAGATGGCCTACAAAAAGGATCAAGGACGGATGGCTCGCATGGCCGCCTTCTGGGTGCTGGCGATCCTGATTTTCTACGGGTGCGTCTCGCTTCACACAGAAGTCGCGTCTTGGTCGGCCTCGCTCGCAGCACCGCTAGGCGGCATTAGAATTCCGGTCATCGGTGAGAACCTATCTCCCGCTTTCCTGATCTCGACGCTGACCTTCGCGGCCTCGATGTTCCTGCTGAGCCGTTGGCAGAACAAGCCGAAGAACGCCGACCTGCTGATTGAGACCGAGCAGGAGTTGCGCAAAGTGACGTGGCCATCAATCGACGAAGCAGTTCAAGGCTCAGTCACCGTGATGGTGTGTGTCATCTTCCTGATGGTTTACCTGGCCAGCGCCGATTGGGTGCTGGGCAAGTGGGCCCGCATTATTCTGCTTGGAAGAGGCTGAACGGAACTCACATGGCACACAAGTGGTACTTCGTCCGTTGTCAGTCGGGTCGCGAAAAGCGCATCCGCGACAACGCGCTCCATCGCCTGAAGATCGCCGGCGTCACGGAGGTGATCCCGCAGGTGCTCGTCCCCTTCGAGCTCGTCACCGACATGAAGGGTGGCAAGAAGAAGACGGTCGAGAAGAAGCTCTATCCCGGTTACCTGATGGTTCAGGCTGACCTGGATGAGGCTGATGATCCCAGTGTCATCAAGGCCCGTACTACCTTGCGTGGTATTGACGGCCTGCGTGACTTCCTTGGTGCTCGTGGCGAGCCGACGGCGCTCTCGGAAGAAGAAGTGACCGCGATCCTGTCGCGCATGACTGACTCAGAGACGCGGCCTCAGGTCACGATCGGCTTGGACAAGGGCGACATGGTAAAAATCAACTCCGGACCCTTCGACGGCTTCGATGGTGCGGTGGACGAAATCAACCCGGAAAAAGGAACGGTGCGAGTCGTTGTGACCATCTTTGGTCGCCCGACTCCAGTCGATCTAAAGTACTGGGAAGTCGAGGCGGTCTGAGCGCAGTCCGCAATCCTGAACGACACAAACAAGAAAAGGCCTCGACGACCAGCGGGAATGCTTCGGCAGTACCACGTACAGTCGAGCCCCAAGACCTAAAGAACTAGCAGCAACGACCAGGCATCAAGGATCCGGCTCCAAGATCTAGCGACCCCGGCAAACGCATCCGCGTGAACCAAGAAGCTCGAGCAGCAGCGAAGCAGCGCCGAAGATCAACCAGCCGCGATAAAGAACAATGGCCAAAGAACTTTCAGCCAAAATCAAACTGCAGTGCCCCGCGGGAAAGGCAACGCCTGCTCCCCCGGTTGGCCCGGCGCTTGGTGCCCACGGCGTCAACATTTCCGAATTCGTGAAGTTGTTCAACGACCGGACGAGAGACCAGATGGGGATGATCATCCCCGTCGAAATCTCGGTCTACAAAGACCGGACGTTCGACTTCATTCTCAAGTCGCCCCCCGCAGCCGTTCTTCTGAAGAAGGCCGCCGGAGTCGAGAAGGGTGCCGGCACTGTCGGTACCGAAATCGTCGGTACGGTCACGAGAGCGCAAGTCGAGGAAATCGCCGAAATCAAAAAGGCAGACCTCAACGCACGCGATCTAGACCAAGCCTGTCGCATCATCGAAGGCACCGCACGTTCTTCCGGCATTCAAGTCGAAGGCTGATCCTACGTCTCCTCCCAGAGACCCCGGCCCCACTCCAAGAGATTAGGCTCGAGGCGAGTCGCAATGGTGAAACGCAGCAAGCGCTTCCGCGAAGCAGAAGCAAAAGTAGATCACGAGCGTGCATACGCTCCGGTGGAGGCCTTCGACCTACTGAAGAGTCTCCCCGCACCGAAGTTCGACGAAACCGTCGAGGTGGTTGTGCGTCTCGGGATCGACCCTCGCAAAACCGATCAGCTCGTTCGCGGCGCTGTCTCACTGCCAAATGGCTTGGGCAAGACAGTCAAGGTCGTCGTCTTCGCTGAAGGCGACAAGGCCGACGCTGCTCGCGAAGCGGGTGCTGACGAAGTTGGATCTGCGGATCTGGCCGAGCGCATCCAAGGCGGGTGGATGGACTTCGACGTGGTGATTGCCAGCCCCGACATGATGCGTCACGTCGGTAAGCTCGGTAAGACACTCGGACCGCAGGGTAAGATGCCCAGCCCGAAGAGTGGTACCGTCACGCCAAACGTCGCTCAAGCCGTTACCGACTTCAAGGCTGGTAAGGTCGAGTTCCGGACGGATGCTGGCGGCAACGTCCACGCTCCGCTCGGAAAGCGTTCTTTCGAGACCGCCGACTTGCTCGAGAACCTCGAAGCATTCATGAACCACCTGACGGGTATGCGCCCGTCGGCGGTCAAGGGCAACTTCGTCCGACGCGTTTCCGTGTCGACGACGATGAGCCCCGGCGCGCGCATAAGTTACGGAGACTGACATGCCGAACCTCGTCACAGAAATGACCGTCCGGACACTGACCGAGGACTTCGATGCCGCAGAGGGCATGGTTCTCGTCACTTTCGGAGGCCTGGATGTCGCCACCACTCAAAAGGTGCGCAACGATCTCGCCGAAAAAGGCGCGACCTTACGCATGGTCCGCAACAGGCTCGCTCGTCGAGTGCTGTCGAATAAGGGCTACGAGTTTGACGAGAAGGCGCTGATCGGTAATACCGCGATCGCCTTCGGTTCGACGGAAGCCGTGATTGGCGCCGCGAAGGTCTTGACCGAAAAGGAAGTCAAGCAGACCGGCAAGGTCAAGTTCATGGCCGGCGTGCTAGAAGGAGTCGTGCTGAATGGCAAGGACGCCGCCGCACTGGCCAAAGTCCCGGATCGCCCGACTCTGCAAGCTCAGTTGCTCGGCGTGATCAGCGGACCGGCACGTGCTTTGGCCAGCGTTATCAACGCAGTCCCAAGTGCTACGGCACGCGTCATCCAAGCGCGCGCCGACGAACTCGAAAAGGCAGAGGGTTAACGCTCTCTACGCCATAGATAATCCAAGGGGCCGCGTTTGGCTGGGATCACTCCCTGTCAAGCATCCGCGCGTCGGACGGCCTTTTGGAGTCAGAACCAAGTCCCGGGCTTCGGGACATGAACCTCCCCCTTTCACTGATTCAGCAGGGTACTCGATTTGGCGAGTACTCGAACGATCACCGATTTCGATCCTCGTAGGAGAATTTTCCGATGTCTGAAGAGACCACCGTCGCCGAGTTGCCCGCCGAGCTGCAGGCAATCGCCGAACAGCTCGATGGGCTGACTTTGCTGCAGGCCTCCCAACTCGTCAAAGCCTTGGAAGACAAGTGGGGTGTGAGCGCTTCTGCTCCCGCCGCTGTCGCCATGGCACCCGCCGATGGCGGGGGCGAAGCTGAGGAGCAAACTGCCTTCGATGTCATCCTCGAGTCCACAGGCGACAAGAAAATCCAGGTCATCAAAGAGGTCCGCGCCATTACTGGCTTGGGTCTTAAAGAGGCCAAGGCAGTTGTCGACAAGGCTCCCGGGCCCGTCAAAGAAGGCGTCAGCAAAGAAGAAGCAGAGACCATCAAGGGTCAGCTTGAAGCAGCCGGCGCCACCGTCAAGATCAACTGAGCGAGCTCATTAGCTCTCTGTGCCAGAATAAGGAACGGCTAGCCGGTCCTGGATTCGAACGCTCTGATCCCTCTGTGGGGACCAGAGATCGAGTCTGGGGGCGGTTGACCTTTCCTTTGTCTAAACAGTCGCTTCTGTCTTTCTGCTTGACGCGCCAAGATCTTCTCCGTATTAATGGTGATGGACCGAGAATTGCTGTCTCGATTCCTCACCGCCGTCTAAGCTTTGTGCTCGACGGTTCGCGGGATGCTCTCGGTCGCCAACCTTCCCAATCGGGTGCTTTCATTCTGTGTGGAAACGCCCATTTTGCCCCCATTAGTGGCGTGATTGTCCTTTGTCGGTCGTCGCGTCTCGCTGCATGATGAGCTCGAGCCTCTTCGTCGAGGTCATCAGTCCCCATCTCGGAACCCCTCCGTCTCTCGTCGGTGGACCAGCGGCTTCGTGCCTCTCGTCTTTCGTCAAGCACGGCCAGTGTGAGCCTGGTGCGCAGGTAGCACCGGGATGCATGACCGCCCGTACCTTTTTCTTAGGTCTTGGTCCGGAAGCCCGAACTCTTCGGGCTATCGCGCTATAGGCGTATCTTCCTTTCGTTCGCTGGGGTCCGCAAAGAGGGCCCAGCGGTCTGGAGAGCGCAACTCATGATCAAATACCAGTCTGCTGGCCGAATGGTCGACCCGAAGTCGCCTGTTCGCATCTATGGTCACGTTCGCGAGGTCGTACCCCTCCCGAACCTCATTGAGATCCAGACTACCGCCTATGAAATGTTCTTGGCGCCGTCCGTTCAATCGGGTGGCCGAGATCGCCAAGGCCTAGAGGCGCTTCTGAGTGAGATCTTCCCGATCTACTCGTACGACAAGACCATGTGTCTCGAGTACGTCGGGTACGAGCTCGGTCTGCCACGCTACACGATTGACGAATGTCGCAAATTGCGGATGACCTACGGGTATCCGTTCAAGGTGCGCTTGCGTCTCGTGAAGCCCGAGCCGATCGAGGAAGAGGTCTATCTGGGCGAGATCCCGATCATGATGGGCGGTGGAGAGTTCATCGTGAACGGCTCCGAGCGCGTCATCGTCAGCCAGCTGCACCGCTCGCCGGGTGTCGATTTCTTGATCGACTCCTCGTCGACCGAGAAGCAACTGCACAGCTGCTGGATCATTCCGGAGCGCGGATCGTGGGTCGAGCTGAACGTCACGAAGAAGGACGCTCTCTCGGTTCGCATCGATCAGTCCGGCAAGTTCTCCGCGATCACCTTCCTTAGGGCGGTCGACGAGAAGCTTGGCACGGACCAGTCGCTGCTGCGCGAGTTCTACAAGACCAAGATCATCAAGAAGACGAAGAGCAAGACTGAGAATGCCTTCGCGAAGTCCATCACGGACCGCATCGCGGTGGGGGACATCGTCGTCTTGAAGACCGGCGAAGTCTTGGTTCCCTCCGGCATGCCGATCCCGGAAACGGCCGCCATCGAGGTCGCCGCAGGTGACTTGGCTGAAGTCGAGGTGATCGACACTGACCTCACCGAGCTTGATCTTTTGATCATCAACTCGTTGCACGAGGACCCTACCGTCAAGAGCCACGAGGATGCGCTCTTGAAGATCTATAGCCGCTTGCGCCCGGGCAACCCGCCCCAGCTCGAGAAGGCACGTGAGCTGTTCCACGAGAAGTTCTTCGACATCCAGCGTTATCGCCTGGGTCGCGTCGGCCGCTTCCGTTTGAACCGTAAGTTCAACCAGGGCATCCCGGAGGACACGCAGGTCCTGCAGCCCGAAGACATCATCAATTCGGTCAAGTACCTACTCGAGCTGCGTGCTGGCACGGGTGAGATCGACGATATCGATAACCTCGGTAACCGTCGCGTTCGTACGATCGCCGAGTTGGCTGGTGAAGAGTTCCGTAAGGGTCTGCTCAAGCTGCGTCGAACTGCGCAGGAGCGCATGAACTTGGAGAACCCGGAAACGGTCTCTCCGCGGACGCTAATCAACTCGAAGACATTCTCGAGTGCTGTCGATTACTTTTTCGGTCGCTCAGAGCTGTCGCAGGTTGTCGACCAAGCCAACCCGCTTAGCCAGCTGACGCACGAGCGACGCTTGTCTGCGCTAGGCCCTGGTGGACTGAACCGAAAGCGTGCTGGCTTCGATGTGCGTGACGTGCACCTGTCGCATTACGGTCGTCTGTGCCCGATCGAAACGCCGGAAGGCGCGAACATTGGCCTGATCTCCTCCTTGGCCATTTACGCTTCGCTCGATGCGTACGGATTCCTGACGACGCCTTTCCGTTCGGTAACGAACGGCAATGTTTCTGAAGAGGTCTTCTACCTGCGAGCGGATGAAGAGCTCGGCAAGGTCATGGCACCGGCCGACGTGATTATTGACGAGAACGGCAACATTCAGCAGGAACGCGTCCTTGCTCGTCGAGACGGCGACAACGTCGAAGTGCCGCCGCCGGAAGTCGATTACGTCGACGTCTCGCCCAAGCAGATTGTCGGTATCTCCGCCGCGCTGATCCCGTTCCTCGAGCACGATGACGCCAACCGCGCGCTCATGGGCTCGAACATGCAGCGCCAGGCCGTGCCGCTTCTCGTGCCTGAGATTCCGATCGTCGGAACGGGTTTGGAGCGCACGGTCGCTCAAAACTCGAACATGCCGATCTTCGCGAAGAAGGAAGGCGTAGTCGAGTACGTGGACAGTCGGGTAATCATCGTCGGCGACGACGAGTACTACCAGACGAAGTTCCGCGGCATGAACGAGCGGACGACGCAGAACCACCGTCCGGTGGTCGTGGTCGGACAAGAGGTCAAGAAGGGCGATCTGCTCGCTGACGGTGCTTCGACGCACGGTGGCGAGCTGGCGCTCGGCAAGAACCTGCTCGTGGCCTTCATGACCTGGGACGGCTTCAACTATGAGGATGCCATCCTCGTGTCGGAGCGCCTGGTCAAAGAAGACGTATTCACCTCGATCCACATCGAGGAGTACGAAGTCGAGATCCGCGAGACAAAGCTCGGCAAGGAAGAGTTCACACGTGACATCCCGAACGTCGGCGAGCGCTCCCTGGGCGAACTCGATGATGCCGGTATCGTGCGTGTTGGAACCTTCGTGCAGGCCGGAGACATCCTGGTCGGCAAAGTCGCGCCCAAGTCGAAGTCGGAACTGACTCCGGAAGAGAAACTCTTGCACGCGATCTTCGGCAAGGCCGGCGTCGACGTGAAGAACGCTTCCCTGACCATGCCCCCCGGAACTTGGGGAGTCGTGATCGACGCACAGAAGTTCTCTCGCCGCGTCAACCTGACCGACGCCGAGCGGACAAAGGCCCTGTCGGTCATCCGCGACGCCGAGAAGGAGTACCTGCGTGCGTTGCGTGTGCACACCAGCGCCATGCTGGACGAAGTGAAGAAGACAATCGATCAGACCATCGTGGATGATCTGACCGGACGCTCCTTCGAACTCGACGATACCTCGACCTACGACGATCTGCGTCGCGCCAAGATCTTGTGCTTGGCCTTCTCGGAAGAGTGTGTCGACGAAGTCAAGCGCAGCCAAGCGACCCAGTTGATCCACGACTACCAGTTGAAGATCGACAACAAGGAAGCCGAGAAAAATAAGATCGTGAACCGCCTCAGCCGCGGCGACGAGCTTCCGACCGGCGTCCTCGAAATGGTCAAGGTCTACGTCGCCACCAAGCGGAACCTTTCCGTCGGTGACAAGATGGCCGGCCGTCACGGCAACAAGGGTGTTATCTCTAAGATTTGCCCGATCGAAGACATGCCGTACCTCGAAGACGGTACTGCAGTCGACATCGTGCTGAACCCGCTCGGTGTTCCGAGTCGAATGAACGTTGGCCAGATTCTCGAGACTCACTTGGGGCTTGCCGCTGGTGTGCTTGGATTCCGATGCCACACACCTGCCTTCGACGGTGCAAGCGAAGACGAGATTGAGGACACGCTTATCGAGGCCGGTTTGCCCGGCACCGGCAAGTTCACGCTCTACGACGGACGCTCCGGAGCCTCTTTCGAACAGCAAGTAACAGTGGGCGTGATGTACATGCTGAAGCTGCACCACTTGGTCGACGAAAAAGTTCACGCGCGCGCGACAGGTCCCTACAGCCTGATCACGCAACAGCCCCTTGGCGGTAAGGCGCGCTTTGGCGGCCAGCGCTTCGGGGAGATGGAAGTCTGGGCACTCGAGGCGTACGGCGCCGCCGCCATTCTTCAGGAGCAGTTGACAGTCAAGTCGGACGATGTCGACGGCCGGACGAAGATCTACGAATCGATGGTCAAGGGAACCAACATCCTCGAGCCGGGCACGCCCGTCTCCTTCGAGGTGTTGACGAACGAGATCCGTGGACTCGGTCTGAACATGCAAATGCAGAAGAAGGGCGGATCGATCTGATGGAGCAAGGCTCCATTAGATCCGATTTTCAACGGTTCAACGGCTGACGCCGTTGAGACCCTCGGGCTCGACGGCTACGGCGGTTGAGACTTCTTGGGTTGCGGAGATAGGACGGTTTTGCGGGGCAGGCCTCGTGGGACTTTGGTTGGACGGGTCCCTGGGCGACGGCTTTGGGGCTCTTGGTAGGACGGGGTGGTTTGGGGTCCATGGGACCTGGGCTGCTTGGATGGATGGCTTCATTGGCGCGCGCCTTTGGGCCTTGCACGAAACTTGACTCAAGAGATCGCGGCGGTGGGTTTCCAGCTCGCCGATCGAGGATTCAAACGATGGTCGATACTAAGTACAACCGCATCAACGACTTCGGCAGCGTGACGATTGCGCTCGCGTCACCCGAGGACATTCGCTCCTGGTCCTACGGTGAGGTGAAGAAGCCCGAGACGATCAACTACCGGACCTATCGCCCTGAGCGGGACGGTTTGTTCTGTGAGAGGATCTTTGGTCCGGAGAAGGACTGGGAGTGCTTCTGCGGGAAGTACAAGGGCATCAAGCACAAGGGCATCGTTTGCGACAAGTGCGGTGTGATGATCACGCACTCGCGCGTTCGTCGTAAGCGCATGGGCCACATCAACCTGGCCGCTCCCGTCGCTCACATCTGGTTCTTCAAGGCGATGCCGAGTCGCCTGGGCAACCTCTTGGGCATCAAGGTCTCGAGCCTTGAGCGCGTGATCTACTTCCAGGACTACATGGTGGTCGAGCCGGGCGATACGCCGCTCGAGCGCTACCAGTTGCTGACTGAGGACGAGTACCGCGCGAGCCGTGCCAAGTATGGCGCCGAGTTCGAAGCGGACATGGGTGCCGAAGCGGTCAAGAAGATCCTTCGCCGCCTCGACCTGCAAGCAACCTCCGACGAGTTGCGGGAAGAGCTTGTCGCGACGCGTTCAAAGCAGCGTCAAAAAGACATCATCAAGCGCCTGCGTACGGTCGAGATGTTGCGTGACTCGGTCAACTCTCCGGAGTGGATCGTGCTCGACGTGATCCCGGTCATTCCGCCGGATTTGCGGCCGCTCGTGTTGCTCGACTCGGGCAACTTCGCGACCTCGGATTTGAACGACCTTTATCGTCGTTTGATCAATCGGAACAACCGCCTCAAGAAGCTGCTCGACCTGAATGCTCCTGAGGTGATCATTCGCAACGAGAAGCGGATGCTACAGCAGGCCGTCGATGCACTCTTCGACAACGGCCGTTGCCGTCGCCCGGTGCTCGGATCGTCGAACCGCCCGCTCAAGTCCTTGACCGACATGATCAAGGGTAAGCAGGGCCGCTTCCGCGAGAACCTGCTTGGAAAGCGTGTCGACTACTCGGCGCGTTCGGTCATCGTCGTCGGCCCCGAGCTGCGTCTTACGCAGTGCGGCCTGCCGAAGAAGGTTGCACTCGAGCTGTTCCAGCCCTTCATCATTCGTCGCTTGAAAGAGCTCGGCCTGGCCGACACGATCAAGTCAGCTAAGCGCATGCTTGAGCGCCGCGACGAGGAAGTCTGGGACATCCTGGAGGATGGCATCCGGGATCACCCGGTCATGCTGAACCGCGCTCCCACTTTGCACCGAATGGGCATCCAGGCTTTCGAGCCGGTGCTGATCGAGGGCAACGCTATTCGTCTGCACCCGCTTGTTTGCGGCGGCTTCAACGCCGACTTCGACGGCGACCAGATGGCGGTTCACTTGCCGCTGTCCTATGAGGCTCAGATCGAAGCATCGACCTTGATGCTTTCGAGTAACAACATCTTCTCGCCCGCCAACGGTGAGCCGATCATTTCACCTTCGCAGGACATGGTGCTCGGCATCTTCTACCTGACGATGGATCCGCACTCCTTGCCGGACAAGG
The DNA here is from genome assembly GCA_047611405.1 of Planctomycetota bacterium. Lineage (GTDB taxonomy): Bacteria > Planctomycetota > UBA1135 > UBA1135 > JBLFWN01. The sequence continues at coordinate 36,770 of JBLFWN010000018.1, forward strand.
TGCAGCGCTTCAGTTCGTTGAACGAACTCTTCTTGGGCTATAGCCACGCCAGTGCGACCACGCACCAAGCCGTGGAAGTCGCGTTGGAGCCCGGCTCGCAAGTGAAGGCCACCCAAGCGGGTGAGCCCGAACTGGTGGGGGATGACTGCAAGATCGGTCCTGAGGCGGAAGCTGGCGAAACACCGCGTCGCCGCTACGCACTGACGACTCCTGGTCGCGCAGTCTTCAACGACATCCTTCCCGCAGGGATGCCGTTCTACAACTACCAGCTCACCAAGCGTGGCATCCAGGCACTGATCTCGGATTGTCACCACTTGCTTGGGCGGGACGCGACCTTGCTTCTCCTAGACGACCTCAAGGACCTTGGCTTCAAGGCTGCGACGCGTGCCGGCATTTCCTTCGCGAAGTCCGATATCGTGATCCCGGAAACCAAGCCGAAGATCCTGAAGGATACGCAGGACCAGATAGACAAGATTGAGATCGCGTACAGCAAAGGTGTGATCACCGAAGGCGAGCGCTACCTCAAGATTATTGACCTTTGGACGCATGCTCGTGAGCTCGTCGGTTTGGATTTGATGGAAATCCTCGGCAAGCACTTCGACGAGAAGACGGGCTACGTCAACCCGATCTACTGCATGGTTACCTCGGGCGCCCGGGGTTCGGTCGACCAGATTCGCCAGCTGGGCGGAATGCGCGGCTTGATGGCCAAGCCTTCCGGCAAGATCATCGAGACACCCATTAAGGCTAACTTCCGTGAAGGCCTGAAAGTGCTCGAGTACTTCTCGTCCACGCACGGCGCGCGGAAGGGACTGGCTGACACTGCACTCAAGACGGCTGACGCCGGCTACCTGACACGTAAGCTGACGGACGTCGCGCAGAACGTAGTGATTACGCAAGAAGAGTGCGGCACGCTCGGCGGCGTTACGAAGTTCATTGTCTACAAGGGCGACCGCATCGCAGTGACGCTTGGCCAGGCAATCAAGGGCCGGGTCGCGCGCGACACGATCATCGATGTCGTTCAAGACGAAGTCGTCGTTCGCGAGAACGAGCTGATTACTTCCGAGATAGCAGCACGCGTCGAGGCCTTCGGTCACGAGAAGATCCGCGTCCGTAGTCCTCTTACTTGCGAAGCATCCCTGGGTGTTTGCGCTCGTTGTTACGGCATGGACTTGGCTCGCGGCCAAACGGGTGAGCGTGGCCTCGCGGTCGGCATCATCGCGGCTCAGTCAATCGGTGAGCCCGGCACGCAGTTGACGATGCGGACCTTCCACATCGGCGGTACGGCGAGTCGTTCCATCGAGGAGAGCGAGCGTCGCTTCAAGCGTGAGGGCACGGTTCAGTACGCAAACCTACGTGCTGTCAAGAACAGTGAAGGCGACACAGTCGTTCTGAACAGAAACGGTGAGATCTGCCTGCTCGACCCGCGTGGTCGAGAGATTGATCGCTACGCGATCCCGACTGGCGCAACGCTGAAAGCCGAGGACGGTGCCGAAGTGCGCGCCGGCGATGTGCTCTGTGTCTGGGACCCGCACCACGTTCCGATCATCTCGGAATTCGGTGGCAGGATCCGTTACGAGGACTTGGTCGAGGGCAAGACGCTGAAGATCGAGCGTGACACACGTCGCGCCGCGACACGCCGTCAGGTCGTTGAGCACAAAGGTGACCTTCACCCGCAGCTCGTGCTTGAAGACGCAGCGGGCAACGCGCTGGCCTTCTACCCGATTCCAGAGAAGGCCTACATCGAGATCGCTGACGGCGAAGAAATCGTACAGGGCGCCCTGGTCGCGAAGTCTTCGCGGGAAGCGACCGGTACGCAGGACATCACCGGTGGTCTGCCGCGTGTGACCGAGCTGTTCGAATCACGACGCCCGAAAGAGCCGGCAGTCATGTCGGAGATCGAAGGCGTGGTCGAGTTCGGCGATCGCAAGCGGGGCAAGCGCACCATTCTGGTTCGCGCCCTTGGCGAAAACGGCGAGGTTTTGGAAGAGCACGAGCACTCAGTTCCCCAGGGACGCCACATGCGCGTTCACAAGGGTGACGAAGTGCGCGCCGGCGAGCCGCTCGTCGATGGCGCTCTGTACCCCGATGATATCCTGCGCATCAACGGTGAGGAGGCCGTCCAGGCCTACTTGCTGCGCGAGATTCAGAACGTCTATCGCTCGCAGTCGGTGACCATCGACGACAAGCACATCGAGACGATCCTGAGTCAGATGATGCGCAAGGTGCAGGTGAACGACCCGGGTGACTCCGATTTCCTTCCCGGTGCGGTCGTCGATAAGTTCCGCTTCCGTCGCGAGAACGATCGTCTGCGCAAGGAGCGCCGCAAGCCGGCCACTGGCCAGACATTGTTGCTCGGCATCACGAAGGCATCGCTGTCCTCGGACTCCTTCATCTCCGCCGCCTCCTTCCAGGAGACCACCAAAGTCCTGACCGAGGCCGCATTGGCCGGACGTCGTGACTACCTGGTTGGCCTGAAAGAGAACGTGATCTTGGGTCACCTGGTTCCGACAGGAACTGGCTTCCGCGATCACTCCAAAACGCGCGTGAAGAAGAACATTGATTTCGGCGAGATCGGCACGGGCAGCTCTTTCTCTTCGTCCAGCCTGGACGCGGATATGGAGGCTCTGCTAGCCGGCTCTGTCGACCCGATGGCCGGAGACCTGGGGGGACTGATGGGCGCAGCCGAACCCTCACTCGCGGCGACCGGCACCGATTCCATCAGCCCGATGCCGCCGCCCATTGAGGGGGGTGGAGAGCCTGAAGTTGCGATTGCGCCTGCTTTCGCGCCTGCCATCGCAGTCGCTCACGCTATTGCTCCTGCGTCCACCCTCGAGGTGGCTCCCGCCCCCGAGGCAGAAGCCGGCCCCGAGGCCGCTGCCGAAGCTGAGCCTGTGGCTGAGGCAGAAGTCGGCCCCGAGGCCGCTGCCGAAGCTGAGCCTGTGGCTGAGGCAGAAGCCGGCCCCGAGGCCGCTGCCGAAGCTGAGCCCGAGGTCGCTCGCGAGGCAGAAGCAGAGCCCGAGGCAGACGCCGGCACTCCGCCCGCCTGAGAAATAGAGCTGCTAATCCGACGAATCGGCGCCCGGGCCCCCTTCAGGGCGGTCCTGGCTTCGCTTCCCTACAACCAAATTGAGGCCGGCCGGCTGCCCGGACGCCATCTTCGCCACAAGTGCGACTCAAGTCTGATCCGTGGATCCCTCGGCCAGTTCTTGACGCCGCGCCATCCATTCCTAGAATACTCGCCTCTCCTTAGCTTTTTAGCCGGGGAGTGGCCTCCCGTTTGCACTGCACGCCCCACATGCCGGGCGTCGCGTGTGCGAGCCAGAGACACACGCCTCTCGTGAGGCACAGGCTCCCCGGAGCACCCAGCCACACTCACTTATGCCGACAATCAATCAACTCGTCCGCAAGGGTCGCAAGAAGCCGATCAAGCGCTCGAAGTCACCTGTTCTCGATTCGTGCCCCCAGAAGCGTGGGGTCTGCCTGCAGGTGAAGACACAGACACCGAAGAAGCCGAACTCTGCTCTGCGGAAGATCGCTCGTGTGCGCTTGTCGAACGGCAAAGAGATCACCGCATACATCCCCGGCGAAGGCCACAACCTGCAGGAGCACTCAGTCGTGCTTGTGCGTGGTGGTCGTGTGCGCGACCTTCCCGGTGTTCGCTACCACATCTTGCGTGGCACGCTCGACACTTCGGGTGTCGACGGCCGCATGCGCAGTCGTTCCAAGTACGGAACGAAGCGCCCCAAGAAGTAAGATTCACCCCGATGGGGGGCCAGCCCTTCGCGAGCGCCTGCGCGCCGCGATCGCACGGTCTCCTGGCGCGCCGCTCGGCGAGCCGAACGCAGAGGCCTGCCACCTTGCGGGCCGAACCGATCAATCCTTGCCTCGACATCGTCGCTATCTCTCGGGCAGCCCTCATCTGGACTGCCTCCCTTTCGAGCCGACCCGGCTCCCAGCTGTGACCCATGCCGCGTAACTTCAAGTCCACCGCCGACCTTCAGAAAGCGGACCCCAAGTTTGGTTCGATGTTGGCGACCAAGGTCATCAACAAGCTCATGCTCGACGGTAAGAAGAGCACGGCCCAGTCGATCTTCTACTCCGCCCTCGACATCGCGGCAAAGAAGCTCGATGTCGAAGACAAAACCGAGATCTTCACGAAGGCGATCGAGAACACTCGCCCCAGTGTCGAGGTTCGCAGCAAGCGAGTCGGTGGTGCCAACTACCAGGTCCCGCGCGAAGTGAAGCGCAACCGCCAGCAGAGTCTCGCGATTCGCTGGATCGTTGACAACTCACGCAAGAAGAAGGGCAAGCCGATGGCCCAGAAGCTCGCTGAAGAGATCATAGATGCCTACAACGGCACCGGCACTTCGGTGCAGTGGAAAGAGAACGTCCACAAGATGGCGGAAGCCAACAAAGCGTACTCTCACTACAACAGGTAGTGGGAGCTTCGCTCCAACTACCGGTTGGAGTGAGACAGCATTTATGATTCGACAGCTAACGCTGTCGAGATGAGGTGGCCTCTTTGCGGGGGCCATCGGTCGTTTAAGGGTTGAGGGAGTACGGCCGCTGGACGGCAACAGCAAGGTGTGCGACACCGTACTGAAGGGTTCCGGCTAGAGTGTGCGCATGAGAAGCCTCAGTATGGTTGGGATCCGTTCGGTAGCACGTGGTTGTGTGGCGTTGGTGGTGTGCGGTCCGATCTTTGCTTGTGCATCTGTTCCTCCTGGGGAGGAGGAGACCGGTGGCACTGCTACAGAGGATCTCATCCTCGTGGAAGCCGAAGCCTTCGACGACCTTGGCGGCTGGGTGCTCGATCAGCAGTTCATGGACCTGATGGGCTCGCCCTACCTTCTGGCACACGGAATGGGGAAGCCCGTCGGGGATGCGACGACAGTCGTCGAGTTCCCAACCTCAGGGGCGTGGCGTCTCTGGGTGCGGACCAGGGATTGGGTGGCTCCCTGGGGAGTCGAGGGGGCGCCTGGGCGCTTTCAGGTTGCTGTTGGGGGTGAGGCTGGCGGTACGAGCTTCGGGACTGAGGGCGAGCTTTGGCACTGGCAAGACGGCGGGCTTGTCGATGTTTCGCAGGGAAGTGCAACTGTCGCGCTTCATGACTTGACGGGCTTTGAGGGGCGCTGTGATGCGGTTCTGTTTGCCAAGGACAATGATTTCGTACCTCCGCATGACTTGAGCGAGTTGACGTCTTGGCGGCGGGCAACTCTTGGTCTTCCCGACGAGGCTGTCGATGGTGGCGAGTTTGACCTCGTCGTTGTTGGCGGTGGTATGGCTGGGACGAGTGCTGCGGTTACGGCGGCGCGCATGGGGCTCACCGTTGCGCTAATTCAGGACCGTCCCGTGCTCGGCGGGAACTCGAGTTCGGAGGTTCGCGTTTGGCCGCAGGGACATGTGAATCAGGCGCCTTATCCTAGGATTGGGGATGTCGTGATGGAACTCGTGCCGGAGCGGCGTGGGGACTCGGCCAATGCGCAGGGGGCGCATGTGTTTGATGACGATCGCAAGCTGCGGGTGGCTCGGGGAGAAGAGGGGCTGACGCTCTTTCTTGAGAGTCGCATGAATCAGGCCGTCGCGAGCAAAGGGCGCATACGGTCCGTTGTTGCAGAGAACGTGCGGACGGCGGAGCGGACTCGGGTTCGCGGACGCTGGTTCCTCGACAGTACGGGGGACGCATCGCTTGGCTTCCTCGTTGATGCCGACTTTGCACAGACCGACGAAGGTCATATGGGCGCGAGCAACTTGTGGAACATCAAATGCTTGTGCGAAGACCTGGACCCGCTCTCGACCGAGGTGGCGGAGGCGATTGAAGAGGCACACTTTCCGCGTTGCCCTTGGGCAGTCGATTTGACGGACCGCCCCTTCCCGGGTCGCGAGCGCGGTGCGAAAGAGCCTGAGCTGCTTGTTGGTCCGATCTCGATCGGCAATTGGTACTGGGAGAACGGCTTCGATCGAGATCCGATCCATGAGATGGAGCGCATCAGGGATCAGAACTTTCGATCGATGTATGGCGCTTGGGATGCGATCAAGAACGTCGAGGGGCGCTATCCAGCGCACGAGTTGAACTGGGTCGCCTACATCGCCGGCAAGCGCGAGTCTCGCCGCCTGTTGGGCGACGTGATCCTGACGGCTGAGGACTTGCGCGACGGGCGCGAGTGGGAGGACGGTTGTTTTCCATGCACATGGGGGATCGACACGCATCACCCCGATACGCGCTACTCCAAAGGACACGAAGGCGAGGAATTTATCGCGGACTACACCCACGGCGATGGCTATGTGTACGACGGTCCCTACTGGGTGCCGTACCGTTGCCTCTATAGCCGGAACATCGACAACCTGTTCATGGCTGGGCGCGACATCAGCGTGACTCACGAAGCGCTCGGCGCAGTGCGCGTGATGAAGACCACGGGTGCGATGGGCGAAATCGTGGGTCTCGCAGCGTCGATATGTGCGCAAGAAGACTGCGACCCGCGCGCGGTGTATGAGGAGCACTGGGATCAGCTCGAGGGGCTGATGCAAGTGGGGGCGGGGCGACTGGAGCCCATCGCGGAAGGCGACGACGGGAGTTGGACCCTCGAAGCCCGCACGGCTGCGGTGCGCGGCAAGCAACTGCGCTACGAGGCTGACCAGGATTGCCTGGGCTTCTGGCGCACGCAGAACGATTACCCCGAGTGGGAGTTCGAGCTGAAAGAGAGCGCGACCTTCGAAATCTTCGCCGTTCACGCCTGTGCTCCAAACGAAGATGGCTCTGGTGCCGAGGTGTGCATCGATGGCAAAGCCATTGCAAGCTTCCCCGTCGAATCCACAGGCTCGTGGACCGAGTATGTCCGCTCGAAGGTCGGTCGTTGCGAACTCGCGTCGGGATCGCACAGCGTCACCGTCCATGGCGACAAGCTAGAGGGACCGTTGATGAAACTTCGCTCGCTGGAGTTGGTGCCCTTAGGTGATTAAGAGCGGCCACCTCCTGTATCTCCGTGATCCGGCATACGGAAATGCACCACGCCACGGACTCCTCATTGGCTCCGTCTTGCTCGGAGTGTTTGAAGTCTCTGTCACCTCGTGCCTGGGTCAGGAAATCAGTGTCCGTTGAAGTGAGCCGCGAGGATTTTGAGGCCACAGTCCACCGAGCCCGCATCGGGTTCTCCGTCGGCGTCCGCGTCGTGGATAAGGATGTTCGATACAGAGTTTCCGGAAATGAGTAGGGGCTCGCAGGTGAATCGAGCAGGGGCGGTTTGGAATAAGACTTCGACGCCACCGCCGCCGCCTTCTCCACCGGTGTTGCCGAGGGCGATGTCGACCCGACGGCCCCGGTTGAAGTCCGCGATCGTTCTAGCCTGGTAGCCGCCGATGCTTGGATCGAGCACGAAAGGCGTCTCGTCGAAGGAGTCGGAGCGGTCGTAACGGATGCGGACCGTTCGGGGGAAGGTCGTAGTCATCAGATCGAGGGCCCCGTCTCGATCGATGTCGGCCAGTTCCATCGCTCGAATGGACGCGCTTTCGTTGAGAGAGTTGTCCGGTGAGGTTGGCCAGGATCCTCCGGTCGCATAGCAGATGTTCACGCGATCACCGTTCTGAGAGGAGCTAATCGCGAGCACGATGCCTGAGCTACCGACGGAGTCTAGGTCGGCGGTGTCCACGGAGGAGAACGAGTCATTCTCGGCTGCATCAAGCTCCCAAATTGGTGTGGAGCTGAAGCTGCCATCCGCGAGCGCGGGTAGATCCCGAGATGGCTCCTCTTCATTACGATCAAATCGGGCCTCTGATCTCCGGTCATTTCCGCGACGTGCAGGCGACTGCCAAGCCCTTCACCAGCGAGGAGTTGATCCTGCTCGAACTCACCGGGGGAAGTCTGTCGCAGAATCCAAACGGGCCCTCTGTTCCCAGTGTCAGTCGCTGCTAGGTCGATGGTGACGTCGAAGTCGGGCTCGCCTGTGATGTCCCACTCGAGGCCCGTGATTAGCCCTCCAGTGCTGTGCTCAGAACCAGGTCAACGAGCGAGCCGATTGGGTGGTCGACACCGCCCGCCAGCCGATAGAAGAACCTGGCCAGCACCTGATCTGAGTTCGCATCGATCAGGTTGAGCTCGATCGTGGCCGGCGAAATCTCGGGGCTCGAAATCTTGAAGTTCCCGACCTGCGTCGGCGATAGGCTCGATCCGTTACCTCCGCCGGAGATCGTGGAGGAGATCCCTCCCGTTCCGGAGCCACAAGCAGGTGGAGGTGGCACGAAAGCAGGGCGAGTGATCGCCGCATGGTTGCTTGTGGGGGCGGGGGGCTGGGGTAGGCCAGAGGTGCAGAGGGAAGGCGTCGGGCGTTGGTCCCTTGAGCCATTGTATGGCATGGACTGGAGCCCACCTAAACGGCCTGACTGCCGCGCTGGAGAATCTGCAGGTTCCGGCAGTTCGAGTACCACACGGCTGAGCATCGCGGGTCCCTCACAAGCTGAGACCCTTCTGGCCTCGATCGAGGGACTATGTCGAAGTGAGTCTCACCGTTCTGTTGGTGCGCGGATCGCGTTGTTCGCAAGTCGCCCCACGAAGACTTCTAGGTGCTTTGGGGCTCATACTACCTGCAGTGTCGTTCTCAGCCGGTGCCGCATTTTGGTGCTTCGCTTGCGAGTACACGGCCTTACGGCAGATACTTCGGGTTGACTATCGCGATCATGAACCGCATCTGATCGCGTAGTTGTTTCAGCTTGGCTCTTCAGGCGTTGGAATTCTCCAATGCGGACGTGCCCTCGGCTTTTCACCACGTCGCACCGAGCTCAAGCTGCGCAAGTTCATGCAGTGCGCAGCCAGGATACTTCTCCACGGTTAGGGCTGCCGCGGCCTTGACCGTGGAGAAATGTCCTGGCTGCGTACTGCTCAGTAATGCCGAGTTGAGTAGTGTGAAAAGATGAGCGGTGCATTGGACGTACTGATCCTTCGGGATCCGCGTGAGTCGATAAAGAAGTGTTCGTTGACACCCCTGCGCGGAATGGAGGGCGTGCGCTTCATCGAGTACGAGTCTTCGCGGCGCGTAGAGGCTTCGGGCCGCGTGTTCTTGCATCCCGAGGGCGAGCTGCTATCCGAAGCGGATGGGGGACTCGGGCTGTTCTTGATCGACTGTTCTTGGCGGCGTGTGCCGCAACTGATGAAAATGGTGGATGGGGACCCACAGCCGCGGCGCTTGCCGAAGTTGGAGACGGCCTATCCGCGCAAGAGTCGCGTGTTCGAGGATCCCGATCAGGGGCTGGCTTCGGTCGAGGCTCTGTATGCGGCCCTAGCGTTGATGGGGCATGAGCATCGAGAGCTGCTGGCTGAGTACCGCTGGGCGGGACAGTTCCTGGAGATGAATCCGTCGCTGGCGCTTTGATGAGAGGCGCTCGATCGACTCGGCTGAGGCTCTCCGAACAAGAATCGCGCCTGAGGGGCTGCGAGTGACTCAGTCTCCGGATCGCTACGACCGGCTGCATCGGTCCTTCGATGATGCTCGACAGCTTCAAGGCGACGCGCGAGAGGTGCCTCGAAGAGGGCAGTATGGATGACCACGCGCCACGCGGTTCTGGCTCCGTACTCCAGGACAACGCGGGATAAGTTCGAGAACGCGCCGCTCACCTCACATCCCCCGGAACCAAAGCCCCGCGACCTGACGATCCCGCCTGATATGCGACTGCCGTGTTCGGTTGCAGAGACCCGCGGTGGATAGAATGCTCGCACCATGGATCTCTCAACGATCCGCAACATCGGCATTGCGGCGCACATCGACGCGGGTAAGACGACAGTCACCGAGCGCATCTTGTACTGCTCAGGCGTCGAGCATCGTGTCGGTCATGTCGATGACGGCACGGCCGTGATGGACTTCATGAACGAGGAGCGCGAGCGCGGGATCACGATCGCCGCCGCGGCGACGCGTGTTCCTTGGCGCGGGCATGAGTTCAACCTGATCGACACGCCGGGGCACGTGGACTTTACGGTCGAAGTTGAGCGCTGCATGCGCGTACTCGATGGGGCGGTGCTCGTGATCGATGCGGTTGCCGGCGTGCAGGCGCAATCTGAAACCGTCTGGCGTCAGATCAAACAACACTCGATCCCTAGTGTCGCGTTCGTGAACAAATGCGATCGCGTAGGTACCGACTTCTTTGCTGCGGTGCAGAGCCTGCGCGATCGCTTGGGCATCGCCGCCTTGCCGATTCAATTGCCATGGTTCGAAGGCGACAAGGTCGTTGGTGTCGTGGATCTGATCGAGATGCGCGGCTGGCGCTTCGTGAATGAAGGCGGCAAGACTGGCGCGAAGGTCGCGGGCGACATACCTGATGACTTGCGCGTCGACGCCGAGGTGATGCGTTCCGAGATGCTCGACACGCTGGGTGATCATGACGACGAGATCATGCAGGCGGTGCTCGAGGAACAAGAGATCAGCGCCGATGCAGTGCGACTCGCTCTGCGCGCGGCAACATTGCGCAGTGACTTGCAACCCGTGTTGTGCGGCGCGGCTTTGCGTGGAGTCGGTACGCAACCCTTGATGGATGCCATCGTCGATTATTTGCCTTCGCCGCTGGACCGGCCGCCTGTGCGCGCTTGGGATGGAGCGCAAGAACAAGGCGATGCGCGCGCTGCCGATCCGGCTGCACCTCTTGCTGCACTCGCGTTCAAGTTGCACGGCGACGAGCACGGCACGCAGACCTTCGTGCGTATCTATAGCGGTACGCTGCAAGTTGGCAAGCAGGTCTGGAATCCACGTGTTCGACGAATGGAGCGCGTTGCACGCATTTTGCGCATGCACGCCGATTCAGGCGAAGCTCTCGATGAGGCCTTTGCCGGGGACATCGTTGCGTTGACTGGCTTGAAGCTAACTGGCACCGGCGACACCTTGTGCACACGCGACGACGAGCTGTTGCTCGAGCCGCCGAACTTCCCTGAGCCGGTGATTGCGCTGATCGTCGAGCCAGCCTCGTCCGAGGATCGCGACAAGCTGCGCACGGCCCTTACTCGCCTGGCGCACGAAGATCCCTCACTACACATTCACGAAGACGCAGGTACAGGGCAATGGCGCGTCGAGGGCATGGGCGAGCTTCACCTTGAGGTGATAGTCAACCGGTTGCATGAGGAGTTCCGGCTCGACGCGCATGTCGGCAAGCCGCGCGTTTCCTACCGCGAGGCAGTGCTGGCCTCGGGTGTGGGGGAGGCGCGCGTCGAACGTGCCTTGGGCGGTAAGGATGTCTTTGCCGAAGTGCGTGTCGAGGTCGATGCGGGTGAAGAGGGCAGTACTAACTCCATCGAGTGGGCAGAGGATGTCGTAATACCAGACGATGGGCGAGTGGCCATGGAGGAGGCCCTTATTGGCGAAACCCAGTCGGGGCCCAAGTTTGGCTTCTCATTAGTGGGAGCAGTCGTGCGGGTCCTCTCCGTGCGCACCAGGCCAGGCTTCGAGTCCGAGCAGGCCTTCGCCATGGCTGGCACGATGGCTCTGCGGCAGGCATTGACCCAGGCCAAGGTCGCGCTGCTCGAGCCGACCATGAGGTTCGATATCCATTCGCCCGAGGAGTTCGCGAGCGGGATCATTGCGGATCTGGGGTCGCGCAAAGCCGAAGTGGCGGAGGTTACCGCGGAGCGCGACTCCCGCAGCGTGCGCGGGTCCGTACCACTGGCGCAGATGTTCGGCTACTCGACCGTCGTACGCTCCCTTTCCCAGGGTCGGGCTAGCTTCGTGATGCGGCCTGCCGGATACCAAGCGGTTTCGGAAGAGGAGCAGGCAAACAGGGGGCTCGTTTGGACCTGACAGGGGGGGAGCGCGACCGAAATGGTCCGAGAGTATTTTTGAAGGCTTTATCGTTTCTCAAGCTAAAAGTACACGGGCTGTTGACCCTCTTGGGGTGGTCTGCTATTTTCCTCGGCCCTTTCGCGGAGAAAGCACCCACGGCAAGTGAACGCCTGGGTCGCATTCTTTTCGTTGGGAAATAGCTCAGACCGGCGCTTCAGACGCCCTCTGCAGCACACCATCACCTGAGTCGGCCCTCCCCCCAGCCGCTGATTCAGATTCCTTCAGTACTGAGCACTCGTCGAGTGCTCGATTCGCACGCAAGCAACTCCCCGCATGAGCGACAAGATCCAAATCCGCATGGAGGCCTACGACAACGAGGCACTCGATCAGTCGAGTGTCGAGATCGTCGAGACCGCCAAGAGGACAGGTGCCCGTGTCGCGGGACCGATCCCCTTGCCGACGCGGATCGAGCGCTACACCGTGCTTCGCTCACCTTTCATCGACAAGAAGTCGCGCGAGCAGTTCGAGATCCGGACTCACAAACGACTCATCTACATCTCAGAGCCGACGGCGCAAACCGTCGACGCGCTGAGCAGTCTCAATATGCCCGCTGGCGTGGATATCCGCATCAAGGCCTAAGCCTTGAGCTGGGCACTTTATTGTGCCTCGTGGGATTGCAGAAGGCCTGGCCCGAAGCAGCACGTCAGGAGGAGTTATCCTCCAAAATTCTTCTGTCAGTGACGACAAGCGGCTCACGCTGCTGATCGAAAAGGTTCCCGGCAACGGGTGGCCGCTTCACTGAAGGGGACGCAGAAACAACTCATTCGAGTCGATCGCGTGGCCACGCGTCATGTGGGGAACAGCACTCAGCCGAGTGCAGCCCACCATTCCGAGGTCGAACCGTTCACTCAATCGGATCCGTTTCAGAAGTCATCGTCCCTAGCGCTGATGGAATGAAAAACTCCGAGCCATCTCCCCCTATCTCCCTTCGAGAATCATGACGCTGATTCTAGGACGCAAAAAAGGTATGACGCAGCTGTTCGCCGAGCACGGTGAGGTCACTGGTGTGACTGTCGTCGAAGCCGGTCCCTGCGTTGTAACCCAAGTTCGATCTGCCAACGCGGACGGCTATGAAGCTGTTCAGTGGGGCTACGAAGAGGTTCGCGACAAAGTGTGTGCGAAGCCTCAACGTGGTCACTTCGAAAAGGTCGGCACGGCGCCGCGCCGCTTTCTTCGTGAAGAGCGACTCTCGGCTCCCAGCGATCGCTCCGTTGGCGACCAGATCAATTGCACCGAGTTTTCAGTCGGCGACATAGTCGACATAACTGGGACCACCAAAGGCCGCGGATTCGCTGGCACGATCAAGAGGCACGGATTCTCAGCTGGTGCACACACGCACGGTTGCATGAACGTTCGTGCTCCTGGTTCGATCGGCTCGTCGGCGTACCCCGGCAAGGTCATCAGGGGCAAGCGCATGTCGGGCCACTTCGGGGCCAAACGTCATACGACGAAAAACCTTGAAGTGATTCGCATTGACGAAGAGCGCGGTTTGATTTTTATCAAGGGTGCTGTCCCGGGACCGACCGGTGGCTTCGTCCAAATTCGCACGGCCCGCACCGGCACCAAGAAGGGTTGATCTGACCAATGCAAGTCAAGAGCTACAAAGCGGGCAGCGTCGGCCAGGTCGAAATCGACGAAACGCCCTTCGGCGGAAAAGTCCTCTACAGGACGCTCAAGGATGCTGTCGTGATGTACCAGGCGAACCTTCGCCAGGGCAACGCAAGCACCAAGAACCGTTCACAGGTCAAGGGCACAAACGCAAAGCCGTACCGTCAGAAGCACACGGGCCGCGCTCGTGCTGGTGACCGCAAGTCGCCCATCTGGCGTGGTGGTGGAACGGTCTTCGGGCCCTCGCAGCGTGACTATAGCTATCACATGCCGATCAAAGCGCGCCGCGTCGCGCTTCGATCCAGCATCGCTGGCAAGCTGACAGATGGTGAGTGGGTGGTCGCTGACTTGGGCGAGTTCCCGGCACCCTCGTCCAAATCAGCTCGCAAGGTCCTTGCTGATCTCGGTTCGCCTAAGCGCGCCGTGATCGTGATCGAGGAGCGTAACGAGAACCTATGGAAGTCCTTTCGCAACTTCCCGAAGGTGAACGTGCGTACGGCTGACGAGCTCTCTGCTCTCGATGTCGTCAACGGCGGATTGATCATCGCGGAGAACAACGCACTGGGTCGCTTGGTCAAGCGCGTCGGCCTGACGCCCGAGCAATTGGCCGCCAAAGCTAAGAAGAACTCCGAAGAGGGGGGTGAGGCATGACCTCCATCGACGATCTGTACCGCATCATCAAGGCTCCGGTTATTACCGAGAAAGCGTCGGACGATACCGTCAAGCGCAATGCCTACCACTTCCGCGTACCGCTTCATGCCAACAAGATCGAGATCCGGAGTGCCATCGAGCGCATCTTCGAGGTCAAGGTCACAAGGGTGAACACAACACGTGTGCGCGGCAAAATCCGCCGCCGCGGTTGGGTCGCAGGCGCGCGTCCCGACTGGAAGAAGGCAATGGTCACACTCGAGGAAGGAGCGACGATCGACGTCATCTAGGCCCGTTTGATGCCGCACTCGTGAATACGAAGCGCGGCGGACGACGGACATAGAAGAAGTCATCATCGAACAGATATGGGTATTCGCAAATACAAGCCGACATCACCGGGCCGTCGACACGGAAGCGTGCTCGATTTCGCGGAGATCACTCGCACCAAGCCCGAAAAGTCACTGCTTCGCCCGCTAAAGAAGACCGGTGGACGGAACAACTTGGGTCGCATCACTTGCCGCCACCGTGGTGGGGGACACAAGCGGATGTACCGCGTGATCGACTTCAAGCGCAACAAGGATGCTGTACCGGCAAAGGTCCACTCGATCGAGTATGACCCGAACCGCTCGTGCTTCATCGCCTTGCTGCACTACGCTGATGGCGAGAAGCGCTACATCTTGGCGCCGCTCGGTCTCGAAGTCGGCCAAGAGATCGTGAACGGCGAGACGGCTGAGCCCCAGCCTGGCAACGCCAAAATGCTGCGTGACATTCCCGTCGGCCTGCAGATCCACAACGTGGAATTGCAGATCGGCAAGGGCGGCCAGATATGCCGCTCGGCGGGAACCTATGCACAGTTGCAAGCTCGCGAAGGCAACTATGCGGTTGTGCTGCTGCCCTCGGGCGAGCTGCGCCGCATTCATGTTCACTGCCGTGCGACGATCGGTCGCCTCGGCAACACAGATCACCAGAACGTTAAGCTCGGCAAGGCCGGTCGGAAACGTCACCTGGGCCGTCGTCCCACCGTTCGCGGTACAGCGATGAACCCGGTCGATCACCCGATGGGTGGTGGTGAAGGTCGAACCTCGGGTGGTCGTCACCCCTGTTCGCCGACCGCCGTTCTCGCCAAAGGAGGTCGGACGCGCCGTCGCAATCACCCGACCGATAAGTTCATCATTCGTCGTCGTAAGAAGAAGTAGGACCAGGAGCACACCAAGTGGGACGTAGCGTAAAAAAGGGACCCTACATCGACGCCAAGTTGGCCAAAAAGGTCGACGCGATGAACGATGCCGGGAAGAAGGATCCGATCAAGACATGGGCGCGGTCATGTACCATTCCGCCCGACTTCATCGGACATACTTTCATGGTTCACAACGGCAAATTGCACGTGAAGGTCTACGTGAACGAAGACATGGTTGGGCACAAGCTAGGTGAGTTCTCTCAAACTCGCCTGTTCCGTGGCCATACCAACAAGAAGGAAGCTGGACGCGCAAGATGACCACCGCCATTAAGGGATACACCGCCAAGCATCGCTACGCACGCATGACAGCGCGCAAGGCACGCTTGATCGCGGATGCTATTCGGGGGATGTCAGCCAACGAGGCACTTGAGACGTTGCAGTACGCGCCCCAGCGGGCCGCGCACTACTACCTCAAAGTGCTTCGCTCGGCAGTCGCCAACGCAAGCCAGGATGAGAACGTCGACCTGAACAGCCTCGTGGTGATCGATAGCCGCGCGGACGAAGGCCCGATGCTCAACAATCGTCTCCGCTGGCGTCCGGGCCCCCAGGGGCGCGCGATGCCGTATGCGAAGAAGACCAGTCACCTCATCGTCACCGTGGGCGAAGTCCCCGCCGAATAGCTCTAGAAGCACCTCGCTTCGCTAAGAGACTCAGCACAAGCACAGCAATCACTCATGGGACAGAAGGTACACCCCACAGGCTATCGCATGGCCATTATCGAGCCCTGGAGCTCGAGATGGCATGGCGGTCGCGGCAACTTCGCGCGCCTGCTACTGCAGGACAAGAACATTCGTGATCACATCCGCAAGGAGTACGGCTCGGCCGGAATCCCGCGGATTGAGATCGAGCGGACGGGTCAAGCCGTCAACGTGATCATCTACACCGCCCGCCCGGGTGTGCTCGTCGGTCGCAAAGGCGTCCGCATTGAAGCACTCAAGGCTGAGCTGCAGTTGATCGCCGAGATGACGGTTCACCTCACCATTCACGAGGTGAAGAGACCCGAGCTTTCCGCCGGCCTCGTGGCTGAAGTCATCGCCGACGCCCTCAAGCGTCGAATGGCTTTCCGTCGCGCGATCAAGAAAGCGATCCAGACAACGATCCAGGCCGGTGCCAAGGGCATCAAGGTCGAGATCAATGGTCGACTCGGTGGCGCCGAAATGGCGCGTACCGCAAAAGAGCGCGAAGGTCGCGTTCCCTTGTCGACACTGCAGGCCTACGTCGATTACGACTGCGCGCTTGCCCGTACGAGCTACGGCATCATCGGCGTCAAGGTGTGGATCTATAAGGGCGACATCGAGCGCGGCCAGAAGGTCAACTACCGAGTCGCTTCGAACCAGGGTGGTCGCATGGAGCGCCCGCGCCGTGGTGGCGGACGTGGCCGTGGCGGCGGCGGGCGTGGCGGTTCTGGACATCGAGGAGGTCAGTAATGGCTTACATGCCGAAGAGAATTAGCCACCGGCGAGTTCACAAAGGAAGAATCAAAGGCTTCGCATCGCGTGGCAACCGTGTGGTCTTTGGCGATTACGGGCTGCAGTGCCTCGATGCCGGTCGTATCACCGGTCGCCACCTGGAAGCAGGGCGGGTCACGGCCAACCGGGCAACCGGCGGCGCCGCCAAGGTTTGGATGCGCGTCTTCCCGCACAAGCCGGTAACCTCAAAGCCTGCAGAAACCCGAATGGGTAAGGGTAAGGGTGACATCGACTACTGGTCCGCTGACGTGCGGCCCGGCACCGTGCTCTTTGAGCTCGGGAACATACCCGAGGAAAAGGCCAAGCTAGCTTTCAAGCGGATCGCCCACAAAATGCCGGTCCGCGTGCGGATGATCCGGCGCCTGCCGACCAGCTGAGCCTCCCAGCTGAGACTAAGACCAATCTAGAACACCATCTAGTTGACAAACTGATTGACCATGAAGATCGAAGAGATCCGCAGTAAGCCCGACTCCGAGCTCGAGTTTGACATGAAGAAGATCGAGCGCGAGTTGTTCGATCTGCGCTTCAAGGCCTCGATCGAGTCCATTGCCAGCCCGGCGGAAATTTCTGTCCAGCGGCGTGCGATTGCACGGATCAAGACTGTCCTCCACGAACGCGCCACCGGAGTGCGCGGAGCAGAGACCAAGTAGTCGAGAGCTAGCTGGCTCCCCGCCAGGCTCTTAACCAACAACGAACAGCCCTCAGCGACACGCACGTCGAAGCAAGAGTCCCATTCATCATGGCCGAACAGAGAAACCGCCGCCGCACGATCCAGGGTGTGGTCGTCAGCGACAAGATGGACAAGTCCATCACGGTGCTCGTCGAGCGGATGTACAAGCATCCGAAGTACAAAAAGTACATGCGACGCCACAATAAGCACCACTCACACGACGAGAGCAACGAAGCCCAGATGGGTGATCGCGTTGAACTCGCTAGCTGCCGCCCGCTCAGCAAGCTGAAACGCTGGCGCCTTGTGCGTGTCGTCGAGAAGAGTCGTCTCGCAGCCGCGGAGCTCGCAGCTCCCGCCGGAGGTGAAGCATGATTCAGATGCAAACTTATCTCGATGTCGCTGACAATACCGGCGCCAAGCAGGTTCAGTGCATCAAGGTGCTCGGTGGTACCCACCGGCGCTACGCAAGCCTGGGCGATGTCATTGTGGCATCGGTCAAGAAATCGATCGCTGGATCCGAGGTCAGGCCGGGTACCGTGGTCCGCGGCGTGGTCGTTCGCGTCAAGAAGAACATTCGTCGCAAGGACGGCTCGTACGTTCGTTTCGATCGCAATGCACTCGTCCTCGTCGATGATGCGGGCAATCCCAAAGGCACACGCATCTTCGGTGCGGTTGCTCGGGAGCTGCGCGATCGTAACTTCATGAAGATCGTATCACTCGCTCAGGAGGTGATCTGATGCACATCAAAAGAGGTGACCAGGTCATCGTGATAGCCGGTAACGACAAAGGTAGTACCGGAGAGGTGCGGGACATCGACAGCGAGCGCAACCGCGTAATCGTCGAGGGTATCTGCATGCGTTGGAAGCACAGAAAGCCAACGCAAGAGTCTCCCCAGGGCGAGCGCGTCCAAGTTGAGAATCCCATCCACGCGAGCAACGTGATGCTGCTCGATCCCGCTACCGGCAAGGGCACGCGCAAGCGTCCGCAAGCCTGAAACCCAGCGCGGCGAAAGCACTAGCACTTCGAAGCAACTACGCACCGATGACACGTCTCAAAGAAAAGTACGACTCGGAAGTCACCGCCTCCCTCAAGGATGCCTTCTCGATCGATAACCTCCACGCCATCCCGCGCCTCGAGAAAATCGTGGTGAACATGGGTGTCAGTGGGGCGGTCGAGAATAAGTCCAAGGTGGAAACCGCCGCCCGCGACATGGGCATCATCACCGGCCAGAAGCCAACCATTCGCAAAGCACGCGTTTCGGTCTCCGGCTTCAAGCTGCGTGAGGGCATGCCGATCGGTTGTGCCGTGACGCTACGCCGCGATCGCATGTGGGAATTCGCCGACCGACTCATCTCGGTCGTCCTCCCTCGTATTCGCGACTTCCGTGGCGTCAAAGACAAGCTCGATGGACGCGGCAACTACTCACTCGGACTCTCCGAGCAGGGTGTGTTCCCCGAAATCGAATTCGATCGCATCGAGTTCCAACAGGGTATGGATATCACTTTTGTGACCAGCGCCCCGACTGACGAGCAGGGTTACGCGCTGCTCAAAGGAATCGGAATGCCCTTCTTAGATCGCGACCAAAAGGACCAGTAGGCCATGGCAAAAAAGTCACTCATCGCAAAGTGCGCCCGCGAGCCGAAGTTCACAACTCGGTCGTACACTCGCTGCAATTTCTGTGGTCGGCCGCGCGCCGTCTATCGCAAGTTCGGAATCTGCCGCATCTGCCTCAGGGAACGTGCTCACATCGGTGAGATCCCCGGCATGCGCAAGGCCTCGTGGTAGGCCCTTCTACCAACCAGAATCAAAAGAGGTAACGCGCCATGATGACAGACCCGATCGCGGACATGCTCACACGCATCCGCAACGCAAATTCAATCCGACGCCCCGCGTTGAGCATGCCTGCTTCGCGCATGCGCGTCAGTATCGCTCAGGTGCTGAAGGACGAAGGATTCATCACGAGCTACGATGTCGTGGAAGGCAAGCCCTCAAGCTCGCTGAACGTGACGCTAAAGTACGGCCAAGATGGTGAGCAGGTCATTCGCAAGATTGACCGCGTCTCCACGCCGGGCCGCCGAGTGTACATGGGCATTGAAGAGATCAAGCCTGTCCTGAGTGGCCAGGGGATTACGATCCTCTCGACCAACAAGGGCGTACTCTCGGATCGTAAAGCTCGCGAGGAGAAGGTCGGGGGAGAAATCCTCTGCACCGTCTACTAGAACCCAGTTTCGTCCTTCTCTCTCAACGGCAACGCACTCAGAACCTAGTCCAGCAACGCGCTCAGCAGGAAGCTATCCAAGCTACTCAGCCTGCTTCCTAGCGCAAAGCTAAACGACCAACTGCCATGTCCCGTATCGGTAATCAACCCATCCCCATACCCGCTGGAGTCACCATCTCAGCCGGTGGCGATCGTGGTGTGCAGGTCAAAGGCCCCAAAGGGGACCTTTCGATAACCTTGCGACCCGAAATCGACATCGATGTCGAGGCCAACCAGGCTGTGGTGAAGCCCAACGGGACTGGCGGAACTCGTCAGGCTCGGGCCTACCACGGTATGACCCGTGCCCTGATCAACAACATGGTCGAGGGCGTCACGAAGGGATTCGCCAAGAACCTCGAGATCCAGGGTGTTGGTTGGAACGCGAAAGTTCAAGGCGCGAAAGTCGTCCTGAACATCGGCTTCTGCCACGCCGTCGATGTCCCCCTTCTTCAAGGGGTCAAGGCCGAGTGCCCGAACCCTACCACCATTAATCTCACCGGTCCGGATAAGCAAGCGGTGGGTCAAGTCGCCGCCGACATCCGTGCCGTTCGTCCTCCTGAGCCCTACAAAGGCAAGGGAATTCGTTATCAGGGCGAGTACGTTCGCCGCAAGGCTGGAAAGAGCTTCGGAAGCTGATCGATGAAGTCAACGACACTACTGAGGAACAAGCGACGTACGCGTCGCACACTTGGCCTTCGCAGCCGCATCCGTCGCCAGTCGACGCTGCCGCGCTTGTCGGTCAATCGGAGCCTGAAGCACATCGCCGCTCAGGTGATAGACGATGTGGGCGGGCGCACGCTCGCCTCCGTCAGCAGCACCTCCAAGAAGCTTGCAGGCGAACTCGATGGGAAGACCAAGTCGGAGAAGTCCGCGGTCATCGGCAAAGAGATCGCGCGTCTCGCTCAAGAAGCCGGTGTGGCACAGGTCGTCTTCGACCGTGGTCACGCCAAGTACCACGGCCGTGTGAAGGCCCTCGCCGATGCCGCTCGCGAAGGCGGCCTCAAGTTCTGAGCGCTAGGCACCCAGCCAACACCAACTGCAGATGAAAAACGCCACCGAATACCTCGACCACGTCGAAGTCGAGGAAATCCAGAACCTGAACGAGCTGTTGATTCGCATCAACCGCTGTGCCGCTGTCGTCAAAGGCGGCCGTCGCTTTTCCTTCTCCGGCCTGGTGGTCGTGGGGGATCGCGAGGGAGTCGTAGGTTACGGCTTCGGCAAAGCTCGCCAGGTCCCCGGTGCGATTGAGAAGGCAAACAAGGATGCACGCAAGCACTTGCAGCGCGTCCCGCTGACGCCCGCAGGAACCATCACGCACGAGGTTATCGGGCGCTTCTGCGCGGCTGAAGTGAAGCTGATTCCGGCCTCGCCCGGTACCGGCATCATCGCGGGCTCTTCGGTGCGCGCCGTGGCCGAGATGTCAGGTATCAAGAACCTGCTGTCGAAGTCCTACGGCTCGACCAACCCCATTAACCTCGTCAAGGCCACCTTGGCTGCACTCGCTCAGCTTCGTACAGCAGAGCAGGTCGCCACGCTTCGAGGAGTGTCGCTCTAGGCACCAGCCGAGCGAACACTTCTTCTTCAGTAGCGGAATCCTCCAAGGCAACGAAAAAGCATTAGGGATATGGACCTCAAGACCGTCTGCAGCAAAGGCACCAAGTACCGCGCGCGAAACCGAATCGGGCGCGGCATTGGTAGTGGCAATGGCAAGACCAGTGGTCGTGGCCACAAGGGACGCGGCCAGCGTTCGGGCGCCAATCGTCGACCCGGCTATGAGGGCGGCCAGATGCCCATCTATCGTCGCGTTCCGAAGCGTGGGTTCACCAACGCTCGCTTCCGCACCGATTACACGATCATCAATGTCGACAAGCTGAACGCTTTTGACGACGGAGCTACGGTCGACTTGGCCGCGGTCCTCGATCAAGGCTTGGTCAGCTTGAACACCAGCTTCCTGAAGGTGCTTGGCAAGGGCACGATCGACAAGAAGCTGACCGTTCGCGCTCAAAAGTTCAGCGGCTCTGCTGCGGACAAGATTCGCGCAGCCGGTGGTGAAGTTGTCCTGCTAGACAAGCGCGGCAATGAAGTTGAAGGCAGCGATTCCGCGGTCGAGGAAGAGGGAGCGCAGAGCTAGTGGAAGGCGGCGGCTTCACACGGCTGTTCAAGATTCCGGAAACTCGGCAGCGCATCGTGCGCACGCTGGGGTTCCTGCTCATCTACAGGCTCGGATTCCAAATTCCGATCCCCGGCATGAGCGCCACTTTCTTGGAGCGTCAAGGCGACCAGGGCATCTTCGGTCTTCTGTCGGCACTCTCGGGTGGCTTGATTGGATCGACGACCATCTTTTCACTGGGCATCATGCCCTACATCTCGGCGTCGATTATCTTTTCGATGCTGCAGAAGGTCTCTCCAACGCTAGAGGCGGTTGCTAAAGAGGGCGCCGCTGGGCAGAAGAAGATCACACAGTGGACGCGCCTTGCCGTGCTCCCGATTGCTCTGTTCCAAGGCTTGTTGATCTATACCGGGGTGTTCATGAAGAACCCCGACATGGTCGACAGCAGCATGAGCGCGAGCCCGTTCGTACTCGGCTTGGTTGTGATCATGTCACTCGTGACAGGTGCCTACCTCGTCATGTGGCTCGGCGAGCTGATCACCGAGTATGGCGTAAGCAACGGCGCCTCCTTGATCATCATGGCGGGCATCATCTCCGCCTTGCCTGCCAGCTTCGCATCGATCATTGATACGCCAGGCTTCTGGCAGATCCTGATGACGATGATGGGTATCTGGGCTGTGACTGTTTTCGTGGTCGTCTTCATGCACAAAGGTGCACGACGCGTCCCGATCCAGTATGCCCGGCTGACTCGTGGCCGGCGCGTCTATGGTGGCCAGCGCCACTACTTGCCGCTCAAGGTGAACATGGCTGGCGTCATGCCGATCATCTTCGCGTCTGTTCTGTTCGTGATCCCCGGCGTGATCTTCGAGTGGTTCGGATGGGCACGAATGCAGTCGGTCTTCAATGACCCGACAGGTTTTGTGTATGTGACGATCTACGTCACGATGCTGTTCTTCTTCTGCTTCTTCTGGAACCGCCTGATGTTCCAGCCGGAGGAGATCGCGAACAACCTGCGTGAGCACGGCTCGTTCGTTCCTGGCATTCGGCCGGGACAGAAAACGGCTGAGTACTTGTCGAACATCCTGACGCGCATCACTTTGGCCGGCGCCGCCTTCCTGGCGATCGTCGCTGTCATCCCGAACTTCATTACGAAGGGCAGCGGGATGACCGATCAGATGCAGTACTTCCTTGGCGGCACCTCGGTGCTGATCGTCGTGGGAGTCGCGCTCGAGCTCGTTGACAAACTGAACGCACAGCTCGTGATGAAGAACTACGAGGGCAGCGCCAAAGATGACGGCCCTAGCTGGACACGTACCGCAGACCCGAAGGGAGCCAAGTAGAATGCCCTCAGTGGTCATTCTTCTCGGTGCCCCCGGCGCCGGCAAAGGCACACAGGCCGCTCGATTGTCGAGTGCCCTGAAGCTGCCGCATATCGCTACGGGCGATTTGTTCCGCGAGAACCTGTCGAAGGGGACCGAGTTGGGGCAGAAAGCCAAGAGCTATATGGAGAGCGGCCAATTAGTGCCTGACGACCTGGTCGTTGACATGCTATTCGACCGCGTCGGACGCAAGGACTGCGCCGAGGGCTACTTGCTTGACGGATTCCCGCGCACAGTCGCGCAGGCCAAGATTCTGGGCAAGCGCATCGGCAACGATTGGGATGTGCGGGTCGCCGACCTGCAGGTTCCTACCAGCGACATCATCGAGCGCGCCTCGGGTCGTTTGTTGTGTCGCGATTGCAGCAACATCGCTCATGCCACTTTCTCTCCGCCTGCGAAAGAGGGGGTTTGCGATAACTGCTCTGGTGAGCTATACCGCCGCGATGACGACGCGCCTGAGGTCGTCAAGCAGCGCCTGGACGTGTATGAGGCAGAAACCAAGCCAGTTTCCGAGCACTACAAGGCCCTTGGCCAGTTGCAAATAATTGAAGGAACATCGAGTCCGGACCAGGTCTATCAGACCCTCCGAGGGTGGCTTGAAGCCACCGGAAGGGAAGTCTGATGGCTAAGGAGGAACCGATTACAGTTGAGGCGATCGTCACAGAAAGTCTCCCCAACGCACGATTCAGAGCGAAATTGGAGTCGGGCCACGAGATCCTGGCGCACGTGAGTGGCAAGATGAGGATGCACTACATCCGAATCCTGCCCGGTGACAAGATTACGGTCGAAATGTCCCCCTACGACCTGACCAAAGGCCGCATCATTTGCCGAGGCGAACGCCGACGGCGAGGGGGCGGACGCAGGAGAAGAAGAAGACGATGAAAGTTCGAAGCAGCGTCCGGCGCATCTGCGCGAATTGCAAGGTCGTGAAACGACGCGGAGTCGTTCGCGTGATTTGCAAGTCCGATCCCAGACACAAACAACGTCAAGGCAAGTAGGGCGCACCCGGTGGTGTGACTCGACAGTCACCCCTCGTTCCGATCGCAACGCACTTTGGCGCTGCGGCAGGATCCGAGACACCGTCCCGGGCAACCCCAACGGAGAATTAGTATGGCACGCGTAATCGGCGTAGACCTTCCCAACAACAAGCGACTCGAGTTTGGCTTGACCTACCTCTACGGAGTAGGTCGCACAACCTCGACGAAGATCTGCAAGGACCTCGATCTGGATCCTGGCATGAAGGTTCGCGACTTGACTGAAGAGCAAGTCACGACCCTGGCCGTCCACATCCAGAAACAGTACTCAGTCGAGGGTACGTTGCGTCGCCAGTTGGCGACCGCGATCTCCCGCCTGCGTGACATCGGTTGCTACCGCGGCCTTCGTCACCGTCGCAGTCTTCCCGTTCGTGGTCAACGGACCAAGACCAACGCCCGTACCCGTAAGGGTCCGAAGCGTACCGTCGCCGGCAAGAAGTCAGTCAAGGCAATGAAGTAGTGCTGTCCGTGCGCTTAGGTGCACGTACGAGCTCCCTACTTGACTACTGAGTCTTAACGACTGAGCCCCCTAAACAGAGCAATGGCAAAAACAGCAAAGCGCAAAGCACGCAAGAACATCGTTCGCGGCATAGCGCACGTGAAGTCCACCTTCAATAACACCCACATCACGCTGACGTCGGTCACGGGAGACACAATCTCCTGGGGCACCGCCGGCATGATGGGCTTCAAGGGCACGCGTAAGAGTACGCCCTTCGCCGCGCAGCGCGCCGCCGAGACGGCCGCCTATGCAGCGATGCGCCATGGGTTGAAAGAGATCGAAGTTCGCGTGAAGGGCGCCGGCTCTGGCCGTGAGTCCGCCGTGCGGGCACTCGCCAACGCCGGCTTACGCGTTACCTCGATCGAAGATGTGACCCCGATGCCGCACAACGGCTGCCGCGCCAAAAAGCGCAGGCGAGTCTAATCGGCTGGCGCCGATCACTGTTTCTGGCCCAGCGGCTGACGCCGTTGGAGCGATGAGAGCAAGGCTCGAATCAACAGAGACAGGGGAACGGCGCAGACAGTGAGGCTGCCAGGGAGCGTTGGGACGCTCGCGCCAGCTGACAAAAACAACAAACTAAGACCAACACGCGGGCTCGATGCCCACTTGCCCGCCCCTGGGCAACACCGAATACCAGCCAGTACTGAATCATGTCGCGACACACCGGACCCAAGTGGAAGCTCTGTCGGCGGGAGGGGATGGACCTCTTCAGCCGCGGCGTTCACGGCGCCCGCGCCGAGTCACCCTTGCATCGCAAGGACTATCCGCCCGGAATGCACGCCCACAGTCGGCGCAAGATAACCGAGTACGGCTTGCGTCTGCGGGAGAAGCAGAAGCTGAAGCGGATCTTCGGTGTGCGCGAACGTCAGTTCAAGCGCTACTACCATGAGGCCGAACGTCTCAAGGGCAACACTGGTGAGAACCTGCTGATGCTGCTTGAGCGTCGCCTTGACAACGTCGTCGTCACCAGTGGTTTCGCGTTGACATTGGCCCAGGCTCGTCAGCTCGTTGCGCACGGTCACTTCCTCGTGAATGGCAAGCGCTGCACTATCCCGTCACGCCAGATTCGTCCGGGCGACACGATCGAGCCGCGTACCAAGGGCAACACACGTACTTTGGTGTCGCAGAACATCGACCTTAACAAGTCGGGTTCCGTTCCCAACTGGCTCGAAGTTACCCCGGACTCGATGCAAACCAAAATGGTTGGTATGCCGACCCGCGCTGACTTCCCGTTCCCGATCCAAGAGCAGCTGATCATCGAATTCTGCTCGAAGTAGGTTCCGTTCAGGTCGCTGCGCTTTGGGGCAACTCATCGCGCCGCGTCTGTTCAGTGCGAGTTGTTCAAAACTCCCGCTCAGACGAGTTCAAGACCTCGCGGATCTGCTTCTTGTCACGATTCCGATCGACTATCTGCACTCGAGCAAGCCAGTCTTGCTCGATCTGATCAACACAACACCTTGACCCCAACAGATCGACGCTGAGAGCCGGCGCACGCCGCTCCTGCCGATCGCACGGGCCCAACCGGCCTCTACTAGCAAGGGAATTATCATGAGGATCCGCTGGCGTAATTTTGAGCTGCCTAGCCGAGTGCAGCCTGACCAGAGCACACTAACGGCTGAGTATGGCCGCTTTGTCATCGAGCCTTTCGAGCGTGGCTTTGGTCACACGATTGGCAACGGCCTGCGTCGTGTCTTGTTGTCTTCGATCGAGGGGGCTGCGGTCACTTCGGTTCGCATCAACGAGGCTGCGCACGAGTTCGACAGTCTGGAAGGCGTGCTTGAGGATGTCGCCGACATCATCCTCAACATCAAGCGTCTCTGCATTGAATACGATGGCAACGAGCCCACCATCTTCCGCATCGAGAGAAGCGAAGAGGGTGCCATCACTGGCGCCGATATTCAGCCCTCTGGTGGTGGTCGCGTGGTCAATTCGGACCTTCACATCTGCACCCTGACGATGGATCGTGAATTCTCGATGGAGCTCGAGGTCCGTACTGGCCGCGGCTACATAGGGGCTGACGAGAACCGCTCGGAAGAGCAGCCCTTGGGCACCATTCCGGTCGATTCCATTTATTCGCCTGTGCACCGTGTGCGCTACGCGATTGAAGCCACGCGCGTCGGCAAGTTCACGAACTACGATCGCCTGGTGCTCGAGGTGTGGACGGACGGATCGGTCACCCCGGACTTGGCGTTGACCGAGGCTGCGAAAATCTATCGCAAGCACCTGAACCCCTTCGTTCTGTACGACTCGAGCCGGGACGAGCATCCCGTCTTCGAATCGCCCCAGACCTCGGAGTTCAACCAGAGCAACCGGCAGACCAGCGAGCTGGCTCAGACCTTGTCCGAGCCCATTTCGGAACTCGAGCTCTCGGTGCGTGCGCGCAACTGCCTGGATGGCGCGGATCTGAAGACCATGAGCGATCTCGTCAGTTTGACCGAGAACGAAGTCATGAACCTGAAGAACCTCGGCAAGACCAGTCTTACCGAGATCAAGTCCAAGCTGGCCGAGCGTGGACTGAGCCTCGGTATGGCGGTTGAGTGATCCTTTCGGATCACGATTACCGCTCCATTGCCTGAATCCATCGCGAACCTCCGAACCTCCCCGGAAGTTTGCTCCGAAACGAGACATCGACTGAACACCACAGCCTCTGCACCCGGTACGATCAGTAACCGACCGCAGACTGACGGAATCTTGAAATGCGACACAGAGTAGCCGGTTACAAGCTGGGCCGAACCACCAGCCACCGTATCGCGATGACGAGGAATATGACTTCCTCGCTCATCGAGCACGAACGGATCATCACGACGGTTCAGAAGGCCAAGGCCGTGAAACCCTTCGTAGAGAAGATGATCACGTTGTCGAAGGACCCCTGCCAGCACAACCGCCGGCGCGCCTTCGCGAAGCTGCGCAACAAGGATGCTGTCATAAAGCTCTTTGATGTGCTCGGCCCGCGCTTTCAGGAGCGCCCCGGTGGCTACTGCCGCATTCTGAAGCTGGCCAAGCGCCGCCTCGGTGATGCTGGTGAACGTGCTATCTTCGAGTTTGTCGAGCGCACCCCCAAGGAACAGCTCGTCGAAGCTGGCGAGTAGAGCGAGTTCGGCCCTGAGTGTCCCGCCTCGAGCGGATGACACGCGGTCGCGATTCTCTTTCAAGACTGAACACGCACCCCACCGCGCCAATCTAGGCGCGGTGGGGTGTTCTCGTGCCCATTCTGATTGCGCGAGTTGCGACGCTCATGCAGGTGGGGGATTCCAGATTTTATGGAATGCTGAAACCATTCGGCCCGTGCTCGACGTTAGATGTGACAAGCGGAACAGCTCTGCCTGACAGAGCGCTATTCCTACCTGCCCACCAAGATAGGAATCCACATTGGAGCATCGACTCGGTGCGAACATCCGTGTCGCGCCTCTTGCGAGAGCCATTGTCTCGCAGTGCAGCTGCACCCCCGCGCGAGGGTACAGCACCTGGGGCAGGTTTGACCCTTCCTCCGGATGACGCATATCGTTCTGCGTAAGTGGCCTGATCCTGCGCCTGGCTTCTAGCCGGCTCACCCGTGGGCGGTTGATGGCAGCCGCTGCAGGCCTTTGGCTAGCGTCCAGTTAGTCATGTCTCCGTTGCGTCATGGCTCTCGGCCAGCCGGCAACTGCGTGCGACCCCTCGTTGGAGTGCCCAGCTTCCGTTTCGAGCCACCTATGCTTTGCTTTGGTTCCGGAAGCGGGCCTTGTATGCGCTTCCAGGCGCCTATGGCTTATCCGGCCGTTCCGGTAGCTGCCGCAAGGCGTGCCTGTGGCTGCGCACGATCTCTTCCCACAGCTCAGCTTCACCATCCTTTCTCTGCACCCTAGCTTTCCACCTTCCGTCCCATGGACAATGCAGTATGAATCTGACTGTGAATCACCGCTTCGCAGTAATCACGAGTGCACTCCTGCTGGTATCGAATGCCTGCGCTGCCGCACAGTAGCACCTTGCAACATCCAAGCCTCGCTCCGCTGCCCAGGCTCCGGATTTGCCAGCAATTGCTTCGCCCATACGACTGACAGTCATTCTGCCCGGCTGGGTGCCTGACAGTGGGCGCCCTTTTGACATGGAGATGGGGGCCGAGGCCTTTTATGTGCCTGCTGAAGTTTCTGAAGAAGTGGTCAGCGCGGTGCTCCTTCCGGAAATCCGAATTGAAGTTCCGCTCGCTTGGCAGACGACCGATTGGTCGCCGGATTCGGCGGTGCATCGGGACGTTTGGGAGACTTGATCGTTCGCAGTGGCGAAGTGCTGACACTCGACCTACCTGCAGGCTTTTCCACCCGCCGGTCACACCTCCTGGCCGATTAGCTACAGCTCGCGGCGCCCGGTGGCTCGGTCACGATCGAAGTGACCAATGGTGCGTTTGAGTTCGACCGGGTCGAGATCCAGCAGGGCGCACCCCCTGCTTTCACAGGCTCGCAGGCTGCGCGCATCTTCGCCAAGGGGCCTACTCTCGTTGCCAAGGAAGCGACGATTGATGTGTCGGGAATGACGCCCTCGCCGCACGATTCGGCGCACCCCGATCCGATTATGGATTGGGATGGAGATGGGTCTGCCTCACTCTTCTCTGACGGCGCGGACTTCGATGGAATTGCCTCAGCAATGGGGGCCCCGGCGCAGGGGCCGGGTGTGTAGGCGGCACGCGTTTCAACACCGAGCTATTCGTGGCCCTCTTCATCGATACCGGTTCGCTGACCGATTGGGTCGAGCGCCCGAGTCTGCTCAATGCGAACGCTGCGGAAGGCCGCGTTTGGCGACAGCCGAACATGGTCCGCTACACGGTCATCTTCGATTGCTCAGCCCCGGTGCGTGGCCCGTCACAGGGAGCGATTCAGGGCGTCGATAACCTGTGGGTGCGAGCGACGACTGAGTGACGAGCGGGCGCTCGCACCTTCGAGATCCGCGGTGACCGCTTGGAGTCTACAAGCGGCGACTTTCCTCCCTCATCAGGGACGCGAAGCGTTCGAGAGGTTGTAGGCATCGGCCGGGCACGGATTTCCTGGGTCGTGGTATCAGTAGCGAAAAACCTCAGCCGACAGGCTCTTAGAGCCGTACCAATCCGACGCGATCTTGACCCAGCAACTCGCACAGCTCGGTCGCGAGCTTCGAACTGATTTCGACACCGTGCTTTTTATGAGCACGAATACGACGCGTATGTCCATCGCCGCCTTGCACCTGCAGGAAGAGCGGGTTCGTGCCCTTGTGCTGTTGCAGCGTGTCCTGCAGCTGCTCCATCAGTCCGCGATCTTCCGATGTCAAGTTGACCTGCAAACCACCAGAAAAGTTGGATAGGGCTCCGTCTAGGTCGGTTACCTGATTCAGGATCATGGCCGGCTCGTCCGCGTCGTCTTCCAGCTTGCCGGACGCCAGAACGATCGCGCCGTCTTCCAAGCCGCCACGGATTTCTTCGAAGGTGCGCGGGAATACGGTGACGTTGACGCCGCCACTGAGGTCTTCCAAACGGAAGCGCGCCATCTTCTTGCCGGCCATGCGTCCGGACTTGACGATCATCTCGGCATAGCTGGAGATCAGGCCAGCAATGCGCACTTCGGCGCCGCCAGGCAATTGGTTCAGGTGGCTCGTGCGTGCCGAAGAAAGCAATGAGACCAGACCAGCACGCTCCTCGAGTGGGTGCCCGCTCAAGTAGAAGCCGAGCACTTCGTACTCGACGCGCAAGGTGTCGGCCGTGTCGAGAGCATCGCGTTCGTCGTAGTCGGCGGGTTTCTCTTCTGGCTTTGCTTCATCGGCAGCTCCGAAAACATCGAAGAAGGAGCCCTGGCCGGATCGTCGATCGGCGGCCGCGGTACTTCCATCAGCCATCGCACCTTCGAGTGCCGCGAGCACCGAACCGCGATTGTGACCGCCCTCGTCGAAGCTGCCGGCTTTGATCAAAGCTTCCCAGCAGGTCTTGCCGATCGCGGAAGGGTCCGCGGCTGAACACATGGCGTGCAGGTCCAACGCTTCGCCTTCCTCGAGCATCGGCTTGCGCGCTTCGACCAAGTTCTCGATCGCCTTGGAGCCCGTGCCCTTGATTGCTCCAAGCCCAAAACGAATACCCGCATCTTCCGGTTCGAATTCCCAGATCGAACGGCCGATCGATGGTCCAAAAATCGGAATGCCGGTGCGGCGCGACTCGTCGACGAAGTCTTTCACCTTGCCCGAGTCCTGCATCTCACACGACATGTTGGCAGCCAGGAAGGCGGTGCGGAAGTTCGCTTTCAAGTAGGCCGTCTGGTGCGTGATCAACGCATAGGCGGCCGAGTGCGACTTGTTAAAGCCATAACCACCGAACTTGATGATGTTGTCCCACACCTCTTGTGCGATCTCGCGCTTGCAACCGTTGCCCTCGGCACCATCCAAAAACTGGGCCGAGAACTTCTGCATGATCTCGGGCTTCTTCTTGCCCATCGCCTTACGCAAGTTGTCGGAGTCGTTCATCGAGAAGCCGCCCAAGGCAACCGACGCCAACATGACTTGTTCCTGATAGACAATGCACCCATAGGTGTCGCCCAGGATCGACTCGAGGCTCTCGTGCGGATAGCTGATCGGATCAATTCCGTGCTTTCGGTCACAGAACATATCAACCATGCCCGACTCGAGCGGGCCCGGCCGGTACAGCGCGAGCACAGCCACAATGTCGCCGAAGCAGTCCGGCTTAAGGCGACCCAGCAGCTTGCGCATACCCTCCGACTCCAACTGGAAGACACCGAGGGTGTCGCCAGTGACGAGTAGCCTGTATGTCTTTGCGTCGTGCGCCGGGAGGTTCTCTAAATCAGGGGGAGTTCCGCCAAGCTTGACGATGTTCTTCAGGCAGCGGTCTAGGATCGTCAGCGTACGCAGGCCAAGGTAGTCCATCTTCAAGAGCCCGAGCTCTTCGAGGATAGGGGCCGGATACTGCGTCGTGATGTCCTCACCGTTCCGGCCCAATGGCACGTATTCGACGGTGGGGCGTGGAGTGATGACCACGCCAGCTGCGTGCGTCGACACGTGACGTGACAATCCCTCAAGCGGCTTCGAGAGCTTGAATAGCTCCTCGCACTGAGGCATCTCCGCCCGGATGTCTTTCAGGTCTTGGTCCGTCTCCAACGCCTCAGCCAGCGTCGGCGCGCCAGGACCACTCGGGATCTTCTTTGCAATCCTGTCGATGTCGCGCAACGGCAGGTCGAGAACGCGACCCACATCACGCACCACCGTGCGTGATGCCATCGTTCCGAAAGTGACAATCTGCGTCACCGAATCGCGGCCGTACTTTTCACGCGTGTACTCGATGACGCGTTCGCGGCCCTCCTTGCAAAAGTCGATGTCGATATCGGGCATCGACACGCGACTCGAGTTCAAGAATCGTTCAAAGAGCAGATCGAATTCGAGCGGACACAGTCGAGTGATGTCGAGCAAGTAGGACACGATCGAGCCTGCTGCTGAACCACGACCCGGACCGACAGGAATGTCGTTGTCGCGCGCCCACTTGATCAAGTCCCAAACGATCAAGAAGTAGGAAACGAAGCCGAGCTCACGGATGACCTTCTTCTCGTGTTCCAGGCGTTCGCGTGCCGCCGTGCTCTCTTTCCCGTAGATGACCGCCAAGGACTCTTCGAGCAGCCGGTCGAATAGGTCATCGGGCGACTCGCCCGTTTCCGATTTGAACTCGGGCACGTGGTAGGTGCCGAATTCCAAGTCCAGCGCCGACTGCTCGGCAACGTCCATGGTCGCCGTCACGCTCTGCGGCAGGTCGCGGAACATATGCGCCATCTCGGCGCGCGACTTGAAGTAGAGCGAATCCGTATCGAAGCGGAAGCGCTTCTCGTCATCGCGCTTCGCGCCTGTGTTGATGCAGAGCAGCACATCCTGCGCCGCACAATCTTCGTGCCGCAGATAATGGATGTCGTTCGTGGCTACGAGCGGGATATTCGTCTGCCCGCTTAGACGAACGAGACTCTCGTTGCACTTATCCTGCAGTTCGATGCCGTTGCGCTGTAATTCGAGCCAAAAGTGTTCAGGGCCGAAAACGTCGCGTAGGTGCCCAGCCAGATCGGCTGCTTCCTTTTCCTTGTCGCGCGCGAAGAGCTGATTGATCGCACTGCCCAAGCAGCCGGACAAGCAGTTGATGCCGGCGGAGTGCTTTTCGAGCAGCTCCATGTCGATGCGCGGCCGAAAGCTGTAGCCATCCACAAAGCCGGCTGAAGACAGCTTGACCAAGTTGCGATAGCCCTCTTCGTTGCGGGCGAGCAGAGTCAGGTGCGAATAGCCGTTGCCCTTCTTCTTGCTGTGCTTTTCCTTCATCGAGCGCGCGGCGATGTATACCTCGCAGCCGACCAATGGCTTGATGCCGCCTGCATGGCAGCTTTGGTATAGCTCGATCGCGCCGTACATATTGCCGTGATCGGTCAAGGCAAGCGCGGTCTGACCATCTTGTTGGCAGGCCTTGACGAGATCGCGGATGCGGTTCGCACCGTCGAGCAAGCTGTACTCGGAGTGGACGTGCAGATGGACGAATTCCGGCGACGTCATGCGGCGTGGTCCTTACGCAATCTAGGTAGTGGCGACGAAGTAGGAACGCACCTACGACGTGATGCATGTAGGCCTGCGCCTACGACTGATGCAAGGTAGGCCTGCGCCTACGATCACCATCATAGGCCGTTGACTACTCCGAAGAAACCGTGGGGCGTTGCCTAGTAAAAAGACATCGCATGCCGTTGCTGCTCAACAAGATGCTCGCGTCCGTTGGCAGTGAGTCGACACGGCGCGGACGTGCCCGCGGAATAGGTACCGTAGGCAGATCCTTGCTACTTGGACCCGAGTCTGGCGCCGCATAGCCTTCGACAGTGTTGCCTGCAGGCATGGTGGGGGGGGACGACGCGAAGCTGATAGGTCGCCCGAGTGAGAGTCGAGGGACGCGCTCGCCTCGTCTACGAGCGCAGCATATGGGTCAACAGACCCTTTTGCGTGTGCAGGCGGTTCTCGGCCTGGTTGTAGATCAAGCTACGCGGCCCATCCAGCACTTCGTCTGTGACTTCCAAGTTGCGACGCACCGGCATCGGATGCATCAGCTTTGCGTTGTCGCCAAGGCTCATCAACTCTTCGTCGACGCACCAGTCACGTACGCGTGCACCGCGGCTAGCCGCGAGAGTTGCATTGCCATACACCTCGAGCGAGGGCCACGAACCGGCATAGACCATGTGCGTGCCTTCGACGGTCGCGCGAATGTCGTTTCCAATCTCAAGGCTGCGACCGCGTTCCGAGGCTTGCATCTTGGCTTCCTCGACGACGGCATCATCCAGCTCATAACCCTCGGGGTGAGCGATGCGTACATCCATGCCAGAGCGAAGTGCGGCGTGAATGACGGTGTGCACGGCGGTCGGGCTCTTGGGCGAAGGCGTGCTGGTCCATGTGATCGCGAGACGCTTGCCTTTTAATTCGCCAAGTGACTCACGCATCGTCAGCAAGTCGGCCAAGCCCTGTAGTGGGTGCCACAGCACGCTCTCCATGTTGATCACCGGAACGCTGGCGTGTTCGGCCCATGCGCGAATGCCTTCGTCGGCTCGATCAATCTCCCAGGAGCGACCGCCCGGACTCGGGCGCACCGCGAGTGCGTCGACGTAGCGCGACAGGCTAGCCGCCGCATCCTTGATGTGCTCTGGCGCGGCGCCATCCATCACGGTGCCCGTGCGCGATTCCAGTTCCCAGAAATCCGAGGCAGCGCTTAGGTTGACTGTATAGCCGCCGAGCTGATGCATCGCGATCTCGAGCGAAGTGCGTGTGCGAAGGGAGCCGCGGAAGAACAACATGCCGACGGCCTTCCCGGCCAGCTCGTTGCGTGGGGCGCCACGCTTCAGCCGTTGGGAGAGGTCGACGATGTCGGTGAGATCTTGATCGGCCAGATCACGAAGGCGGATCAAGTGGGGGCGCGAGGGGCTCAGCTGCATCTGGTTAGCGTACTCAGAGGGAGCGCGGAAATCCCGGGCAGAGTTCGAGGGATGAGGAGCGGTTTCGCCGGGGAGGATCTGTGGGAAGATGGGTGAGGAGCGCTGCGCGGGTCCGCAGAATGATGTGACGCGACCCGTCCCGGGCGGCTTGCCCGGGCCCGCGGCTGGTCGGGGCCGACATCCTGCTGATTGGAAGCATTGTTCTTTCAGCCGCACGGCTTGACAGTCCCGCTCCGAACGCCTACAAACTCCGCCCCGCGCACCCCTGGCTCAACTGGATAGAGCACCTGACTACGGATCAGGAGGTTACAGGTTCGAATCCTGTGGGGTGTACCAATCAGCTGTGATCCGCATCGCTAAGCATCGGCTGGCGGTGATCACAGCATCGCTACCGGGTCCCTCACCGGTCGCTTCTGGCCCTTGCATCGCACTCCCATGCATTGCACTGCCCGGTGCACCCGTTGAGCCCTTCCCCGGAACCTGAGAATTCGAAGCGTAGGCTCACACCGGAAACGGATGGGTCCGCGCCCTCTGACCCCCAAGGAAGCCAGGGCTCCGACGCCCCGCGAGCGCCCGACAGCGATGAGGCCTGCATGGCTCTCGCTCTCGAACAAGCGCAGCTCGCGGCGGACGCCGACGAGGTCCCAATCGGTGCCGTGTTGATTCGTGATGGCTTGGTCTTGGCACACAGCCACAACCAAGTTCGCACGCTGAAAGATCCGACAGCGCACGCCGAGATGCTGGCCATCAGGCGTGCGACCGAAGTGACGGGGGACATGAGACTGCCAGGCTCCGTCGTCTATACGACAGTCGAGCCTTGTTTCATGTGTGCGGGGGCGTTGATGCACGCGCGTGTCGCACGCGTCGTGTGGGGTGTGCGCGACCCGAAGTTCGGAGGTTGTGCATCGCTAGGCGGTGTGCTGGACCATCCTGGTCTGAACCACCGAGCCGAGTACAGTGAGGGCGTGGGAGCCGACGAGGCCCGCGCGCTCTTACAGTCGTTCTTTCGAAGCAAACGTGGAAACAGGTGAAGCGCGCAGGCGCGTCGCGACGGACATTCGTGTCTGCCGTGCACGCAGCGCATTTCATCGATCGAACCTTGGAGAGGTGCCAGAGCGGCTGAATGGACTGGTTTCGAAAACCAGCGTGTGCGCAAGCGCACCGGGGGTTCAAATCCCCCCCTCTCCGCCACCCCACGTTCTATAAAACAAGGTCCATCGCCGGCCAGACTCACGCACCGAGTCGAAGCTGCATGGGCCTCTTGATGAAGATCGGATGCTGCACTGGCAACATTCGCTCTTTGTCGCCTCAGGAGAGGTGTCCGAGTGGCTGAAGGAGCACGCTTGGAAAGCGTGTATGTCAGCAATGGCATCGGGGGTTCGAATCCCCCCCTCTCCGCCATTCATTCCGCGGGAAGCAACCTGCCGAAAGAGAAGGGGCGAGGGCGCGCTTCAAACGCGCGAGCCTGCGAGCACGATGCTGGCGGGCACTCGCACCAGAACGAGACAGCAAAAGGAAATCGAGCGAGTCCGGCGGTGGGTCCGGTCCCGAGTGGTGGGTCCGGTTCGAACCGGGTCAGGCCGGGAACGGAGCAGCCCTAAGGATTTGGATTCAGGCACCTGGTGCCCGGGCCCTCCGGCGGACTCGCTCTCGCGCGGGGCGAAATGCTTGCCGCCGCGCGAGAATGCGGCGACGATCAGCCGTGCATTGAGCTGTGCAGTTGCCGCCGCTCGACGCCAAACTCATGTTTTTTCCGGTGATCCGCGCATCGTACGCGTGATACGTGCGGCTGCCCTCTGGGGGCCCGGGCTGGGTCTCTACCGGCGAGCAATCACTCTCAGCCTCTGTCCCGCGACCTGGCAGCGGTCATTTGGCGGCGCACTAGCTACACTCGCGTCATGTCGTACCTCGTACTCGCGCGCAAGTATCGACCGACGAGCTTTGCCGAAGTCGCGGGCCAGGACGCGGTAACGCGCACACTGGCCGGCGCGATTCAAGAGGGTCGCATCGGACACGCCTATTTGTTCACCGGTCCGCGAGGCACCGGCAAGACGACCTCGGCGCGCTTGTTCGCCAAGTCGTTGAACTGCGAAAAAGGCCCGGTGGTCATGGCCTGCGGCACCTGTGAGCGCTGCCAAGCCGCGGACGCCGGCTCCGAGACGGACACGGTCGAGATCGACGGTGCTTCGAATAACGGCGTTGATGACGTACGCCAGTTGCGTGACCAAGCGGCCTATGCGCCGCTGCGAGCACGCTTCAAGATCTACATCATCGATGAAGTGCACATGCTCTCAAAGCAGGCCTTCAACGCGCTGCTGAAGACGCTCGAAGAACCGCCCGCGCACGTCAAGTTCCTCTTCGCGACGACCGAACCGCACAAGGTCATCGATACGATTATCTCGCGTTGCCAGGTGCTGCGTCTCTCGCCGATTCCGGAAGAAACGATCGCACTGCGCTTGAACGAAGTCTTCGCCGCCGAAGGGGTCGAGCCGGGAGATGGCGTCAGCGCCGAGCTCGCGCGACGCGCGCGCGGCGGCATGCGTGACGCGCTGTCGATGGCGGACCAGCTGCTCGCACACGTCGGCTCGCGTCCGACCCTGGAGGACCTCGAGAGCCTCTCGAGCGAGGGCTCGGCGTCGCTGATCGAGATCTTGATGCAGCACGTCGAAGCTGGCGACAAAGCGGGCTTGCTGCAGGCGCTGCCGCAATCAGATGGAGGCGAGGGTGAGCTGCTCTCGGGCATCTTGGATCACTTGCGTGGCTGCCTCCTAACTGCGTTGTGCGGAGCTGACGCGCCGATGCTCGCTGTCGAGGGATCGCAGCGCAGTGTGATGTACAAACGCGGCCGCCGCCTTGGCGCCCCTCGTCTCGAGGTGTGGTTGCGGCAATGCCTGGCCGTTCGCGAGCGGCTGCGCTTGTTGCCGACCCATGCCCGCTTGGCGCTCGAGGTTGCGCTGCTCGATCTAGCCAGTCCTGAGCTAGGCGTTCCGATTCCGGAGTTGCTTGATCGACTCGAGGGTTTGGAGCAACGCCTGAGTTCGGGCGAGGTGCCTATCGTGCCACCGCGGACTCCGCGCGCTGCGTCTCCTTCTCCGGCGAGCTCTCCTGTTCAGCAGCCTAGGCGGGACTTGCCCACCTCTGAGCCCGTGCAGCGGCGCACATCGCCCGGGCCTGCTACACCTGCGCCAACCGAGCCGAGCAGGCGCGCCGACTCGCCGTCGCAAGTTCCTCCGAGCGCGACGGCGCAAGCTCCGCAACCGATGGGGGGCGATATGCGCGCGCCCGATCCGGGAGGCCGCTCTGTTGATCCAGTTGGCTCAGTCCGCCGGGTCGACCCTGTCGTTGAGGCACTTCCCTCGTCTCCCGCGCATCATCAGAATCCCGATCACAGTTCGGATGCCGGGCCTGACGCCGGAGGTCATTCTCAACGGAGGTCGAGTGGTGGCGTTGCCACGGCTCAACCGGCCGCAGTCGCGACTGCACCTGCCCCGCACGAGCAGGGTGCGACTATGACAGCATCCGCCGCTCCGGTGCAGCCCGCGAGCGCCCCCTCCGGGCAAAGCGCCGGGCCTGCTGCTCGAGGTCCGATGCCGGCACCCGCTGAGTCCGAAGTACGACTGCAACCGAAGGCGCCAACGCTCAAGTGCGATGCTGCACCGCCTGCGGAATTACGGCCTAATCCACCGCAACCGCAACCAGCAGTGGCTGCGCCCGACCACCCCGCGACACCCCGGCTACGTGCTAACAGTCGTGCGGAAACTTGGGAGCAACTGCTCATTGCCTTAGGCCAGCGCGCTGTTGGTTTGGGCGATGTGATGAGTCGGCGCGGCAAGCTGGTCATCTTGGACGAGTCCCGAGCGGTCGTCCGTTTCGCCGGTCTGCACGATGGCGACCGGCTGGTATTACAGGAAGAGCGCAATCGCAGGCTCGCCTCACGCATCCTTTCGGAAATGCTCGGGCGTGAATTGATGCTCGAATTCGAAGATGCGGATGTCGCGCGCCCCGGCGCGAAAGATACCTTCACGAGTGAAGTCGCGAGCCTGTTCCAGGGCCGCATCGAGGAGTGAGAGCGAGCCCATTTCAATTGCGATCTGCGCGGCCCTCGAATTAACCGAACACCTTCAGCTGATTGAACGTCAGGTACCAAAGATGAGTGGATCTTCCGGAGAGATGGGCAACCTGCTGAAGCAGGCCCAACGCATGCAGCAGGCGATGGATGCTGCGCGAGAAGAGTTGAAGACCAAGATGATCGACGCCGCCAGCCCTTCGGGCGCCGTACGCGTGTCTATCACAGGTGATGGACGCATCGATAAGTTCGAGCTCTCCGACACGCTGGTCGC
Organism: Planctomycetota bacterium; assembly: GCA_047611405.1. Lineage (GTDB taxonomy): Bacteria > Planctomycetota > UBA1135 > UBA1135 > JBLFWN01. Next base: position 75,772 of record JBLFWN010000018.1, read on the forward strand.
ATCGGGTGACAAAGAGGCGATGGAGAGCCAGATCCTGGCGACTCTTCGAGAGGGTCTCGAGCGTGCCACCAAGGTGCGCGATGAACGTCTCGCACTGGTCACCGGCGGCTTGAACCTGCCCGGCTTGTTATAGACAGCGCCTAGGTGATGCAGGTGTTTGCAGTACAGACCGTCACACGCGAAGCCAGCCGCAGCGCACGGCAGCGCGAATCTAACTCTGGCAACCTAGCCTTGCTTCCTGCGTCGAAGGCTTCCTTTCGACGATTGCAGTGGACGCCTTCGCCGAGCATGCTCGGCGCAAGATCTTGCTGATCGTGCCATGGCTTATCCCGAACCGCTCGAACACCTAGTCGAAGTGCTCCAGCGCCTGCCCGGCATCGGCCGTCGCAGCGCGGAGCGGTTGGCTTTTCACGTGCTGCGCGATCCACGCGCAAGCGAACTGCCCATCGCGATCGAGCGTGCGTTGACGGACACGAAGCGCTGCCGCCTGTGTCGCAACGTGGCTGAGTCGGACCCCTGCGAAATCTGCGCGGACGCCGAGCGTGATGGCAGCTCGATCTGCGTCGTCGAGGAACCCCGGCACGTCGAGGCGCTGGAGCGCAGCGGCGCTTTCCGCGGCCTCTACCACGTCCTGATGGGCACAATGAATCCGGCCGAGGGCGGCGAGCCTGAACATTTGGGCTTGTCGAAGCTCGTCGAGCGCGTGCGTTCGGGGGCGGTGCATGAGCTGATATTGGCCACCGATCCAGATGCGGAAGGAGAGGCGACGGCCACTTTGCTGCTCGAACAACTCGACACGATTGATGCCGGTGAGCTCTTGGTCACGAGGCTCGCTCGCGGACTGCCGTCGGGGAGCTCAATCGAGTATCAGCACCGCGGTGTGATTGAGGATGCATTCGAAGGCAGGCGTCGCGTCCAGATTGGCCCCGGCCGCCGGGGGTAGCCACCGACCTTCTCGTTTGGGCTGCCATGCTTTGGTGTTGAGGCACGGCGACAGGGCCTGAATTGGCCGGTGAGGGCAGATCTTCCGTGTCGGGTGGGGCCTCATGCCTCGCTCGACTCCCAGATCCGAGCATCAACACGGAAGCATGGCAGTTCAGATAGCCATTGCATCGGCACAATCTGTAGAGCGTAAGTGGGGGGGCCTGGGGCATCCCAGAGGTCGCGACCTTGTTTGCTGACGATCCGAGTCGCCCGAAAAACAAAGCGATTCCGGCAGCTCGTGCAATCGCGCACCTCGACCTGCGGCAGCATCTGGAATCGGGCCTCCTGCGCCGATCCTTCTCTCAATCTCCACCCCCTTTCGGTCGATAGCGCTGGAACGATGTCGGAATTCCGTCTCCAGCAAGGACTTCATGTCCGGGCCGAGCAAACCCTCTCGATTCAGCCGCGCATGCTGCAGTCCATCGAGATGCTGCAGATGGCGCGCTATGAGCTGGAGGGCTATGTGGCTGACATCGCGTTGCAGAACGAGGCCCTCGAACTGGACGCGACCAGCCCGGCTCGCGGCGAGGTAGCTCGCGCGACAGCCGCCGGTTGGGAGGCGACCGAGGCCCACGACCAGATGCTCCGCAACCAACCGGAGCGGGACCAGAGCCTGTGCGAAATGGTTGAGCGCCAACTGGCCGCGGCTGACTTCGAGCCACGCCATAACGATTGGCTGCGCTTTTTGGTCGGCTGCATCGACGAACGCGGCTTCTTGTCGGGCTCGGATGATCAGCTCTTGAATCTTGCGCACGAGGGTGGGATGGAAGGCGAGCACCTCGAGCTCGCGATGGCGATCGCGGACTTGCAGGAGCTCGGCCGTACGTCACCCGACCTGATTGGACTTGGCGCACGCGGAGCGATCGAGGCGCTTCTGCTGCAGCTGGATCCGGAGGACCAGGACTACGCGCTGTTGTGTCGCTTGCTCGAGGAGTTCTTGGAAGAGTTGGCGCGTAACAAGCTGCCGCGTGTGGCGCGTGCATTGGGCATCGAGTTGGATGAGCTCGAGCGGTTGATCGCTGCCTTGTCCGAACTCGATTCGAGGCCGCTGACACATCTGGCCGAAATGGGCTCAGCCGCTTTACGTCCCGATGTTATTGTCGAGTGGACGGGCGAAGGTTTCGATTTGCGCTTGGCGCGCGGTGCTCTGCCGACCGTTACGGTCGACAGTCGCGTCGCTGACATGGCCAAGGATCGCGAGTTGCCGACCGACCTACGCAAATATCTACGCGGAAAAGTGGATGAGGCGCGCTTTGTCGTCGAAGCCGTTCAGCAACGGGGTCAGACCCTATTGCGCGTGTGCCATGCACTCTTCCAGCACCAGAGTGATTTTCTGGAGCATGGCAGCGGGCACCTGAAGCCGCTGCTGATGGTCGACCTCGCAGCCGAGTTGGACGTGCATGTTTCCACCGTCAGCCGCAGCGTGCAGGGCAAGATCGCCCAGACGCCGTGGGGCCTACTCCCGTTGCGTTCGTTTTTTCAGGCCAAGACTGGGGGCTCGAACGGTGGGGCCCGTGACGATGTGCGTGAGAAGGTGCGCGATCTGGTCGCCGCTGAAGATTCTCACTCTCCCTTGTCAGATGACGACATCGTGCGTGAATTGCAGGTTCAAGGTCTGAAGGTAGCGCGCCGGACGGTGGCGAAGTACCGCGGCGAGCTGGGCATCCAGAGTTCGTACCGACGCCGGCGCTTCCAGGGCTGAAGTGGGCTTCGGGCCACTTTCGAGCTGCGCGAATCGCTGTTATTCAACGGCCTGCTAGTGTTGCGAGTCAGAAGTGTATTGATGAAGTAGTGAGCTATTCGCTGACGATGTTGGAGCAGTAGCGTCGCAAGTTATCAAGGATATCGTCAGCCGACTTCTTCCAGACGTAGGGCCTGGGATC
>JBLFWN010000019.1:0-77642 GCA_047611405.1 Planctomycetota bacterium
GATCGGCCGCAGACGGCCGAAACCTTCGGTTAGGGGCCGAAGGTGATGGTGACGGGCAGAACGGCGGACGCGGGGCGGGGGCTTGTTGGGGGTGTTTGTGGCGTGTGGCGTGTGGCGTGTGGCGTGTGGCGTGTGGCGTGTGGCGTGGTGGCATGCGTGGCATGACACGTGCTCATGGAGCTTGCTGGGTTCTCACGCTGTCTGCGGTGGGTAGGGTCGGCCGGGCGTGACGCCTTGACGGGGGGGGCTTTGGCGTTGGGCTCGCTCACGCTCGTGATAGGCGTCGGGGGTCAGGGCAACTCACCGGTTTCCTTATGTGACTCTTGGGGGCGTGGTCCGGATGAAGAATGAGTCGAGTCGAGAGCAAAAGGGATCGGGGCCTTTGAGGTGAAGGCCGTGGTGGATGGCGCTGTTCAGGACGTAATTGATCAGATGCTTCAGCGCTTTGCGGTAGCGGGCTTGGGCTCGGACGATCGCTACGTGGTAGCGCTCGGCGAGGATGGAACCGGTACGGTTCCAAAGCTTGTTGAGGGAGCGGGCGATGCGGATGTTGAGTCCTTTCATAGCCTTCCCTAGTGCGTCCTTGCTCGGGGCCTTGACGACAAGGTGCATGTGGTTGGACATCACGCAGTAGTGATGGATGCGCATTCCCAAATGGTTGTTCACGGCCTTGAAGCAATTGCGAATGACTTCGAAGGTTGCAGCTCTTCGCACTGAAGGTAGACCATCGGATAGGCGAAGCGTTACGTGAAGGGTGTCCGCGCGCGTGAAGTCCTTGCGCCTCTGATGGCTTGCGACCCTTCGTTCTCCATTGCGAAGGCGACGCTTCTTGCGGCCAGCACCGGGTCGCCATCGCCCATGCGTTCGGTCAAATATTAAGAAGCCTTGTGTCGTTGCAGATTTTCGTTTGGTCATAGGTCTCTCTCTAAGTGACTAGTCCGCGAGCAGGGTCGCGACTACAAACGAATCAGTCAATAGGTGCCCACTGATGGCGTTATTGTCCAAATCGAGCCTACCAGTCCAGCCCCTTGCCCTCGCATTGTCTGCCGGAATCAAGTCGTATCGACCGTCGCCTTGTGCACGAAACAAAAGCCCAAGCCACGCCCCGCACCCCAAAACCCCAAACCACAAACGCCCCCGCCCCCCACAAGCCCCCGCCCCGCGTGCGCCCTTCTGCCCGTCCCCCTCACCTTCGGCCCCCAACCGAAGGTTTCGGCCGTCTGCGGCCGATCGGGCCGAAGGTGAGGGGGACGGGCAGAAGGGCGAGCGCGCGCCATTTCTGCTTCGATCCTGAACCTGAGCGCCACCAGCCCCCCATACCTCCCTCAAACCAACCCCAAACACCACCACCGCAGTCTCACAAATAATCCCGTAAACAGACCGCATCCACTCAGCTGCGCTGCATCGCTCGTCGAAGAGGACACCCCATGCGTAAGCGCGTCCCCCCCCTATCTGTCCTCGCCACATATCCACTTGCACTCGCACTCGCCTTCGGCTGCTCCGGCTCCTCCGAATCGGACCTGACCGGCGCGCCCACGACGACACAAGACGCACGGCCCGCATCCTTTCCTGAACGAAGCATCCCGGCGCCCGACTTGACCGTCAAACGGCTGGCCGATGTCGAAGTGCTGACCGAGGCCGTCGCCGCCAATCTGGCCTTGCTTGCCGGCAAGTTCAGAGTGCGCGATTTTGAAGGCGCGCTCGATTGGTTCGACGCACGCTTCGTAGGCGATGACATTTTCCACGTGCCGCTTGCGCCGAAGCCAAGACGGCTTGGCACACATGCGAGCCAACTGACACCCGGTTCAGCGCCGCCTGCCGACAGAGTTCGCTGGATCGCGTCGCTCGAACAGCGCATCGGCACTTGGCGGAATGTCCACGAGGCGCGCCTCAAGGTCAAGCAGGCCGAATTTCAGGCCGACGACACAATCAGTTGGGGCAAGATCTATCTGCAGCTGCGCTTGCTTGGCAGTACCGAAGATGGGGGGCGAGAACTCATCCAAGCCAGCTTTGAGACGCGCGTGCAGCGGCACGGTGCGGGTTGGCAACTAGCGCAACTCGTACTTGATCACGCTGAGATCACGCGCTCGCAGCGCGAACTCTTCGTCGATGTCTCGCGCTCTGCCGGCGTGGCCCATACCGGCATCCGCTACGGGCAAGCAGGCAACGACTCCGACGCGTGGAATGGCGCCGCGGCGGGCGACATTGATGGGGATGGGCGATTCGACATCTTCGTACCGAGCTCGACGCGGAACTTTCTGTATCGCAATCGTGGGGATGGGACTTTCGCTGAGGAAGCGGAGGCGCGGGGTCTGTCGAGTCCACCCGGCGGAACCGGCGTCGTGTTCTTCGATGTCGACAACGACGGAGATCAAGACCTGTTCGCGGCTCACGTCGGCTGGCTCGAAGCGGACCGCAGCATTGGCGGCGCGACCTTGCAGCTGTACTTGAACGATGGCGAAGGGCAATTTCGCAATGCGACGGCCCAGTTCGGACTTGAACATCTCGGTCACAGCTACTCGACGTGTGTCTTCGACTACGACCTGGATGGCTGGCTCGACCTCTTCGTCTGCGGTTATGGTCGCATGGATCGTGAGCTGAATGACTCTTGGCTCGAGGCGTCCAATGGGAGCCCGAATCGGCTGTACCGAAACTTGGGCGGACAAGGCTTTACAGACGTGACCATCGCGGCCGGACTCGACGATCACCGCTGGAGCTACGCCGTGGCGGCGGCGGATGCGGATTCGGATGGTGACATCGACCTGTACGTCGCGAACAACTTCGGCTCGAACCGGCTCTATCAAAACAACTCAGACGGCACCTTCACGGATGTGGCTTCGCGCTCCGGCATCGCGGAACGCGGCAACAGCATGGGCGTTGTGTGGGGCGATGCGGATGGCGATGGCGAGCTGGACCTATTCGTCGCGAGCCACGCATCATCGATCGGCAGTCGCATTCTGAAGCGCATACGTGGAGGCGCTCACGCGAAGACGCTGTCTGCGCTGCACGCGATGACATCCGGGAACACGCTCTTCCAGCGTAAACAGGACGGCTTCCAGCGCTTGGATGCCAGCGGATCTGAGAGCGCCGGTTGGGTCTGGGGCTCGACCTTCACCGACTTCGACTTGGATGGCGGGCTCGACCTGTACTGCGCCAATGGCTTCGTCACCGGTGACCTTCCCGAAGACACGTGAAGTGCTTTCTGGCGCCACGTGGTGGCGGCGAGCATCGGAGCCGGCGAGATCGCTCCTTTCGAAGAAGATCACGAACACAAGCCGGGCGACGACCACTCGCGGGCCAGCGACGACTCGGCCGAGTTCATTCATCCATGGGCACGCGAGATGTTCAAGAAGGGACTCTCCTTCAACGGCAACGAGCGCAACAAGCTATTCCTGGGCGACGGACACGGCAGCTTCGCTGACTTCTCTGACTTGCTGGGCGCGGACACTGGGCTCGACGGACGAGCCGTGCTTGCGACCGACTTCGACGACGACGGCGACGCGGACCTCTTCATTCACAACCTGCAGCGGGGAAGGCACACGTTGTTCCGCAACGAGGCCGAAACTTTCGAGACAACCGGGCATTCATTGAAGATCCGGCTCGAGGCGACCCGGTCCCAATACGAGGCCGTTGGCGCAACCGTCGAGGTCGCATTCGATGGCCGGCGGTGTGCGCAAGTCCTGTCACGCGGTTCAGGCTTCGCTTCTTGCCAGGCTCCCGAGTTGATCTTTGGTATAGGCACTGCAAGCACAGCGAACATTTCGGTGCGGTGGCCAGGCGGCGAACGCGAATCCTTCGGGCGTGTCAGTGCGCCAGGAATTATTCGACTCGTGCAAGGGCGTGGTGCTGCGATTCGCATGACCGCAAGACCCACGAAGCTCGCGGATCCGCTGCCATCGGGTCTGAAGCTAGGGTTGGGCGCTCGCGTACCGCAACTCGTCCTGCTCGATTCCAAGGGCGAGCGATGGGAATTTGACCCCGTGCGCGAGGCCAATGGCGGGCGCTTGTACCTCGCCTTTTGGGCTAGCTACTGCCAGCCGTGTATCGCCGAAGTGCCGGAACTGATGAATCGGCATCGAGAAGCAGGCTCAAAAGTTGTGGCTGTGAGTGTCGATGTAGGAGGACATCACGAGCGTGCCCGCAAGGTGCTGACCCGAGCAGGCGCGAGGTACCCACTGGCCTTCCTCGCAATGGAGGAGGATGCCAACGCGGGCGGCCTCGACGAACTCGTCGATCTATTGAGACTCCCTATCCCCACGACCCTAGTGCTCGGCCCCGACGGAACCATCGAAGATGTTCTGCGTGGTCCATTGGACGAGCGCTGAACCGAATGCGCGCAAGAGCGAACTCAAGCACGCCCTGATCCCATGTTCGAATCTCCTCGTATCCCCATCCGATTCCTGTTGGCACTGGCCTTAGCTGCCAGTAGCTGCGCCTTTGCGCGTGGTCCGGTCATCGGTGACATTTCCAGTGAAATCAACGCGACTCGCTTTGACCAAGTCCCGCTCGCTGTTGGGGATGTCATCGAGGTGCGCTTTGCTCATCACGCGGACTGGGACCAGGAGGTGACGATTCAGCCCAACGGACAGGCTTCCTTTAAGGCCATCGTGTCTGAGGTGCCCGTTGCAGGCTTCACTTCTGAACAGCTGGTCGAGCGTCTCGAAGACTCCTATAAACCCCTGCTCGATAATCCGATCCTGAATGTGGTCGTGCGCGAACGGTCCGCACGCAGCATCACGATCATGGGTGAGGTCAACTCGCCAGGTGAGATCGAGATCGGAGCGGACCGACGCCTGACCTTGGTCGAAGCCATCGGGCAGGCTGGCAGCTTCAATATTCGCTCCGCCCACCTGGGCAGCACACTGCTCGTGCGCTGGGATCCGATTCAACAGAAACAGGTTTCATGGCGCATCAACGCGCGCCCGCAGCACTGGAATGCAGAGGTTCCGATTTTGCTGCAACCTTTCGATGTCATCTACATCCCGAACACGCCTGTCTACGGCGTCGGCATCTGGGTCGATAACTTCATTCGACGCATGATCCCACTGCCGTTCTTCCAGATCAGCTGACCGAAGCAAGCCAGACTCTCTCGCGACTCAAGACTTCATAACCTTCTCATGCACGACGAGCTCTACGACGCCGAGGATAAGGCGGGTGGCATCGACATCAAAGAGGTTCTGCTCTATGGCCTCGCTCGCTCCCGAGGCTGGGCGATTCTGTTGATTGGAATTGGGACGGCGATCGGTTTGATCCTCGCCGCTTCGAAACCGAACACATACACCTCTCACGCCAAGCTGCTGTTGCGCATCGGTGATCGCGAGCAGATGACGAGCGAGACAATGGTGGGCTCAGGTGAGGTGCGTCGCGAGTCGAGACCGACGATGCAGGACGAGCTACACTTATTATCTGATGTCGAGATCTTCGAGCAGTCAGCGCTCGAGATAGGCGCTGCAGTGATCTTGCTACCGCCGGATCCTAGTGCGCGCGATGACGAGCGCACGCCATGGCCCGTCCGCTCTTTGCATAAGCTGCAGAAGTGGCTGCTCGGTGACGGAATCCTTGGCGAGGCTAAGAGTGAAGCAGACATACTGCGCTTGGCGACCAATGTGTTGATCAACGACACCGTGGTCATTCCCGAGCGGGACTCGAATGTCATCACGGTCTACCACACCGCCGGTTCTCCGGAGCGCGCTCAGCAAGTCGCTGATGTATTGGTTCACGCCTTTGTTGAACGACACCGCGAGCAGTTCTCGATCGAGCGTTTATTGACGCCGAGTCGCGACCGACTTGACACTGCCAAGAACGAGTTCGAGACGGCTCGCTCGGCATACTTCGATCACGTTGAGTTGTGCGGCTTCGTCGACATGGAGACCCAAGGGCCGGCGCTGCTTGAGGAGATCGAGAGTCTGGATGGCCAGCTCTTTAGGGCACGCGTTCGACGCGATGAGATCGCGGGCGAATTGGGTGTTCTGCGCAACCGGCTCGAGGCCACGCCCAAGCAACTCGAGGAAGTCACGCGAGCCGTTCTTGGTAGGAACGACGAGTACGACAGTCAGGTTCAGCTGAAGCGCAACCTGATCGAGGCTCAAGGGCGCTTGCCATTCGAGGGCTTGTCGCGTGACGAGCAATCGCGGCGATCTAAGCAGTACGACATTGAAATCGGCGAGGTGACCGAGGCCTTGAAGGGCATCGAGCGTCGCATCGAGATCGAGCCTAGGCATGTCGATCTTATTCCGAATCCCGACTACGACGCTTTGGCTAAGCAGATAGCGGCTCTCGAGGTCGAAGATCTGTCGCTCGGGACGCGCGTCACGAAGCTCGAGGATCGTGGTGTCGCCAAGCAAGAGCGCTTGGGTCAGCTGCGGCAGTGCGAGAGCATCCACGAATACTTGACCGGGGTTAGTGTCGAGGAGGAAGAGGAGTTCCAAGAGCTCAACAGGCGCTTCCGCAAGCTAGCGGCACTTGGTGCCGTCGATGTCGAAAGCGAAGGCAACTTGCGCTTGTTGTTGCCGCCCACCTATGACCCGGAGAAAGACGGTCCCAAGCGCGCCAAGACGGTGATCATGGGATTCTTGGCCGGTCTCCTCGCGGCGATACTTGTCGCTGCGACGCGTCAGCTACTCGATCCGCACTTGCGCTATCCCAGTGCTACGGAACGCGCGCTCGGCGTGCGGACCTTGGCTGTTGTTCCGGAAGTTCCTGTTCTGCGCCGTCTCGATCGGCAAGCCCGCCGTCGCGCGGCCTGAATCAGCATGAACCCCAAACCGCCCATGGATACCCCTCTGGAAAATGCGTTTCAGCGTATGCACTCGGTCGCCGATTCGATCTGGTCGTCGCTGGCGCAAATGAGATTCCCGTCGACTCCGGCTCGCATCCTGTTTACGAGCCCCGATCCGCGTGCTGGCACGACCGTCTTGTCGTCCGCCGCCGCCTTCGGCCTCGCGCGCAACTTGCGTTGCGAGGTGACGCTGATCGAGGGACACCTTGAGCGCCCGGCACTCGGCGCGTACCTGGACTTGTCTCCCGCCCGGCGCGGCTTAGCCGAATTGATGGACGGCAAAGCACAAGTGCGAGACGTGTTGGCTGACCTGAACGGTTGCCCCGGCTTGAGCGTCGTGCCTGCAGGACGCGGTCGTCCTGCTGTTGCGGGTGAGTTCGCGACCGACATTGCGCACAACGCGATGAAGGATCTGACTTCGCGCGGCAAGTACGTCATTATCGATGCGCCGCCGCTTATCGATCATCCGGAGGCACGCATGTTGTTGCAGTATGCGGACGCCGTCGTCTTGGTGCTGCGAGCTCGCGAGACCATGCGTGCAGACGCAGAACTCGCACAGCGTATCGCGCGCGATTCGGGCGTCGAAGTGGTCGGGACTATTCTAAACCGCTTCCGCTCGGACCTGCCCTTCGGCTTTGGGGAACGGCGCTCGGCCTAGATATCTGGCTTGATTGCACGACATTTGGCCCGTTGGGGCCTCTTAGTGACTGCACGGGGCTTGGAGCTTTGGCCCGAATCCCGATCTCGTTTCCTCGTCAGTCTGCCTAGTGGCTCACTTGCTGCGCGCACATGTTTGCTCCCTCATCGCTGGAGCCCGTGTATTACCACATGACAAGATTGCATCCAGCTGATCGACTCAGGCCTGCCCTGAAGCGCTTGTCAGCCTCAACAGCAACCGCTTCTGCAGATCCATTGCTGATTCGAGGCTCGGTTTGCGAGCTTCTGGGATCGATGACAGAACCTGGGTGCAAGGCTCCTGTTGAACTTAGCTCGAGTGATCTCTCTACAGAGTCGGTCGTAGGGCCTGTGCCTTGACTGAGAAGGACGAGGGTATTCGACGGAGAGTCTCCTCCTCAAGGCTATTGGCCGTAGACTCTTTGGCCCGAAACCCACGCGAACTGGAATATGTCACCGATTGCAGCAACTCATTCCCTCTACAAGTTTCACGACCAAGGGGAAGATAAGGTTCCGATCCTGAAGGATGTCGACCTCTCGATCGACGAGGGAGAATTCGTGTGTGTGATGGGACCGAGCGGCTCTGGTAAGTCGACTCTGTTGCACTTGCTATCCGGACTGGACGAGCCATCCGCCGGAACGGTCTCTCTGGCCGGGAAGGATCTGTCGTCGCTCAGTGAGAAAGAACGCACGCTGTTGCGCCGGGAGCAGATCGGCTACGTCTTCCAGTTTTTCAACTTACTGCCCAATCTGACGGTTGCGGAAAACGTCAGCTTGCCGCTGTCGATCGCAGGCAAGCAGCCAGAAAGCGCTTCCAAGCAGTTGGCCGATTTGGCGGAGCGTCTCGGCATTACGTCGCGACTCGCCGCATTCCCGCATCAGTTATCGGGCGGCGAGATGCAGCGCACTTCGATCGCGCGCGCGTTGATTGGTGGACAGCCGCTGCTGCTCTGTGATGAGCCGACGGGTAACCTGTCTCAGAAGGCAGGTGCTGAAGTGATGGAACTCCTGCGCCGTTGCGCGGACGAAGACGGCCGTGCCGTGATGCTTGTGACACACAACCCGCGCGATGCTGCCTTTGCGGATCGAGTTCATTTCTTGGTCGACGGAGAGCTCGTTCCTGATCCCGTCCTGAGGGGGCCGGGAATCGAAACGGATGATGTCCACCGCGCGCTAACTCGCTTGCACATCTGATCCATGGGACTGGCACTGACGATTGCACGCCGCAGCTTGCTGCAGCGCAAAGGGCGCACATTCTTCTCGATCCTCGGCATCGCCCTTGGTATCGCCACCGCGGTGGGGGTGCTGACGCTGGACGAGAGCACGATTCGCGGAATCACACGCGTGACGCCTACCGGCGTGCCTGATCTGGATGTTCCGGCGCAGCCTGGTGGCGAGGGCGAAGAACAAATCGCCAACATCGAGGGCATCGAGTCCGTCGCGCGCTACTTTCAAAACGACGCGAACATGCGCGTTATTCCAGCGGATGCAGGTACGACCGCTCGCGGCGCAGGGCAGCGCGTCCGCTTGTTCGCATTCGAATCGGAGACCTGGGCAGTACTCGACATTCACAGGTTGAGCGCGGGGCGCGAACTGCGCGTCAAGGCGGACGGCACGCGTGATCGCGAGGTCTTGATCGGGGAGAAGCTGGCGGCCGACTTGTCGCTGTCGGTTGGCGACGAAGTCATGCTGTCGCGGCCTCAACGAGTCGGACGACGCGCCTGTATCGATGGCGAATTACAGAAGGTCGGCGGCGCCAAGCGTGATCAACCCGGCGAGAGTTCGTTTCAAATCGTCGGCATTTTGGCACCGGAAAAACTCGGTAATCGCGCCCGTGGTCAGGTTGTTATCGTCGATTATGCATGGGGCGAAGAGCTCTATCGGGGCTCTCACCTCTCGCCCAGGTATTGGCTGAAGCGCGACCCCGCGATCGACATCGAACGCTTGCGCAGCAGTCTCGGGCGCAGCTTTTCGTTCGAGCTCGACCGCAATGTCATCCGGGGAGAGGAAGCTGACGAACGCGCCTTCCGCACTGGCGTTCGAATGGCCGGGCTGTTGGCGCTCGTCCTGGGGCTGTACGTGATCTTTCACACGCTGTCGATGTCGCTCGCCGAGCGCGTCGGCGAGGTCGGAACCTTGCACGCGTTGGGTGTGACGCGCCCGCAAGTCGCGCGCATCTTTTTGCTCGAAGCTGGAATCCTAGCCGGTGGCGGTGCGCTAGTCGGCTTGCTGGGTGGCATCGCATTGGCGGCCACGCTGCTCGCGAATGGAATTACGACTCTCGGCGTCAGTGGCGAAGAACTGGTGCTGACGATCCCGTGGGGGGTCGTGCTGTCCCTGACAGTCGTTGGATTTGCGATGGCCATCTTGGGATCCATCTATCCGCTGTCACGGCTCGGCGGTGCGAACACAGTCGCAGCGCTTCGTGGCGAGGAAGCATTGAAGGCCAAAGGCATGGCGCGCGGCTTTCACTTGTTCAGCGCGCTCTTGCTGGCAGTCGTGTTACCCGGGCTGTACTTCGTACTTGTCCCGGTCGTCGGAGAGTACACAGCTCCGCTTGTCAGCGTGTTGTTAGCAGGTGTCGGCTTCATGGTCTTGTTGATCGTGTTGCCGTTGATGTTGCCGAAGATCCTGACCAGCTTGTGCACATTGTTGACGGTTCCCTTCACGCGACTGTGGCCCCTGTCTGGTCAACTCGCATCGCGCGCCATGACGCAGAGTGGTACGCGCGTCGCTGTAAGCGCTTCGGCTATCGCGCTTGTCAGTGCTGGCCTCGTCGGCTTGAAGGGCATGACGAGTAGCCTGCGCGGCGAAGTCGAGGTCTGGGCCGAAGAGGCTGTGATCGATAAAGTGTGGGTCAAGAACTTGCCCGGTGTCGACAAGCGGGCCTTCATCGAGCACCTGCAACAATATCCAGGTGTGCTCGGTGTCGAGTCAGGTTCGAATCGGATTCATGCGTCCTTCTTGCTGCTCGGAACTGATGCTGCGCAGCTCGGCAAGTTCGGACCGCTGGCTGATCAACCCGATCTCATTCGGCGAATGCGTCGCGATCACGGCATGATTCTGTCGCGCCGGCTTGCGCGCGAGCGGCAGTACGAAGTGGGCGATGCTGTTCCCGTTTCGAAAGCTGACGGCACTCTTCAAGAGTTCGAGGTCATCGCGATCAGTGATGCCTATGGGTACTTCCCGAACCCTGGCGAGCGCATGTACGGCATCGTTGCCGACTCCTACCTCGAGAAGTACTTCTGCCTGGATGTCGAGAGTCTGGGCGAGGTCTCAGTGCGGTTGGCCAAGGGGACGGATCACGCCAGCGTCGCGGCAGCTGTAAGGGCATTCGTGCCGCCAGCAACCGAAGATGTTGCGGACGCATCGGAAGGAACAGTGCGTGAAAAATCCACGGGTAGACAAGCCACAGGTGAACCGTCGGAGACGGAGCAACTGGTGCCCGATCGAGTGGAGATCGAGCGAGCTGCAACTGAACCAACTGATACCGAACAGCCTGCGACCGAACACGAACAGATAGAACAACCCGCAATCGAACCCACCGACCATCCATCCGAAGACACATCGACGATCGTCGCAGACTCAACCGATGCTGCCGCCTCGCAAACCGAATCAGAACGCGCAACGGGTAGTGACGAAAGCGTTGCGAACGAGAGACCTAAACGAGGCAAGGACAAGCGACCGAAGCGCGATCGTTCCATGGCGAACGTGCGTTGCGAAAGTGGCGTCGCACTCCTCGAACATCACGTGATGGATATCGATCGCGACTTCATCTTGTTCGACATCCTGATCTTGTTGACGGCAGCGCTCGCAGCTCTGGGCGTGCTGAACGGTCAACTGCTCGCAGCTCTCGAACGATCAAAAGAGCTCGGCGTGCTCAAAGCCCTGGGCACATCTCGTGGCCAAGTCGCGGGCATGGTGCTGCTTGAGTCGCTTGTCGTGGGCGTCGTCGGGGGCACGATTGGTGTAACCCTGGGCGCCGTCATGACGCCCATGATGGTGGGGGCGATCCAAGATCTGGCTGGCCTGGCTCTGCCTGTGCGGGGTGCCGGGATCTGGCTGCTGGCAGCCTTCCTCGGAGCGGCGGGGGTTGCCTTGCTCGCAGGCCTGTATCCCATCTGGCGCATGAACCGTTTCGACGCCGTGCGCGCAGTTCGCACGGGTTGAAATTAGGAGCGGAGGGGGCCCCTGGAGGCCTCTATTTAGGGGCGTCCCAGGCCTAGGGCAAAATCCCTAATTCGCGCGCGGGTCAAGATCACCCCATCTCTAGTGCTTGTGGGATCTTGAAACACTACATAGAGTGTCAGCATGGTTGGAGGAGATATCCACGCCAGCAAACAAGAGTTTCCAAGCTCGACCACCGCTCAGATTGGTTCCGAACCGATCCGCCCGGTGATCTTCTGGTCTGACCGTATGCCCTTTTCTGCGAATGCAATTCGGGCAATGCGTGTATCCCCTCTCGTCCCCCGGGTCGATTCGATCCGGGTCTGTCTCGACACCCCGCGCGGGGGGTCGTTCTCGTCACTAGGCGCTACAGACGAGGTGAACGCACCATGGAAAACAATACAGATGGTGAGAAGGACCGCTTCTTCTCTCGACTCGCAACAATCCCCGGACTGCGACCGATGCCTTCCGTTGGCTCTTGGATTCTGATTCAGGTGGAGCGCCCGAGCGATCTCGCCAGAAAAGTGAATCGTCGACTGGAACCGGGAGTGATGAGTGTTCCGCGAGGAGTTGATCACGCGGTCAGGGTTCAGGTTGGCGAGCCAAAAGAGAACGAGAAGGTGTTGCGAACCCTGCGCGACCTCGTCGCCTGAGTTTCTGCTCCAACCGATTTCATCACTGACCCGCCTGCATATTTGTGGGCGGGTTGGATAATGAACATCTAGGAAGACCGTAAGAGCCTTCGCACGAACGAGGATCCGCTCGCCAGTTGCTTGTGCGCAACGTACGGTGTGCGGATGCAATCCCACTCGTATCTGCTGCTTCTTCCTTTGTCCGCAATTGCGTTCTGGGCCGAGCCCTATCTGGCGCCCTCTGTCCAAGAAATCGGCGATCTTTCTGCCGATGTTCGGGCAGTGGACATCGAGGCACACGTTCGATTCCTAGCCTCGGATGAACTGAGAGGACGCGAGACGGGTTCTCCGGAAGTCGTTCGAGCGGCTCATCACTTGGCCAAGGTCTTCGAGGCGATCGGAGTCGAGCCAGCAGGCGATGACGGAACCTACTTGCAACGTGTTCCGATCGTGCGGATCGAGTACGCAACAGCGCCGCATTTAACGGTTACAGACTCCGCAGGCGAGGCCCACGAGCTGACTTCGGGTGTCGACTTTAGCGCGTTCACTCGTGGCGTCCCGATCGATAGAGAATCGATCGAGATTCGGATCGTGCGCAAAGTTGATGATCTGCCCGACGAGCCGAACGCAAAGCTGGGCATCTTCATCGATGCCAAGTCTGCGGAGAAGCGCGCATGGCTAGCCGAGAAGGGGCTCGAGGAATCCGTTGGCTGGGGGATGGTGGTTCAAGCATCCCGTAACGCCGGGCGAGCGGCATCGCGTTTGCCCAGCCCGCGCTTGGTGGTCAAGAATTCAGAGTCCGAGTCGGTCCCCTCCGTCAAGCTGAAGGGACCATGGCGCGATCGATTGATGGCCGGAGAACTCACCACTCTGGACCTGTCTTGGGGAGCCGAAGTGACTCCCGTGGATGACTTCAATGTGGTCGGCAAGCTCAGCGGTAAGGGTTCGGTGGACAATCCCAAGCTCGCTGATGAGGTCGTCGTGATCAGTGCTCACTACGATCACATCGGCGTGAGGTCCAGTACGGGCTCCGAGCCAGATGCAGATCTGATCTGCAATGGTGCGGACGATGACGCCTCCGGTGTCGCTGCCGTGCTCGAGATCGCAGCGGCACTCGCAAAGGAAGGGCAGCCGCACAGGACGGCTGTCTTCTTGCTCGCGACGGGCGAGGAGAAGGGTTTGCTCGGGACATGGCACTACATCGCGGACCCCGTGGGCGGCCTCGAGAACACAGTTGCGAACCTCAACTTCGAGATGATCGGGCGAGCGGACCCGGCTGCGGGGGGCGCGGGCAAGTTGTGGCTGACCGGCTTCGAGCGCTCGAATTTGGGGCCTGCGTGCGTCGAGAGGGGGATCGAAGTGATTCAGGACCCTCACCCGAAGCAAAGCTTCTTCACGCGCTCCGACAACTATGCGTTCGTGCAGCGCGGGATCGTGGGGCAGACATTCTCCACCTACAACCTGCACGAAGATTATCACAGGCCGTCGGATGAAGCGGACACGCTCGACTTCGAGCACATGGCGGCTTGCGTGCGCGCAGGCTTAGGTGCCGTTCGCCTGTGTCTCGACAGTAGCTACACGCCCACCTGGAACGAGGGTGAGCCAAAGTTGCGCTGAGGTTGCGACCTGTGCGGGTGCTGTGTTCGCGATACAGCCGGCGAAAGCTCTCGGATTCGCGATCTATAGCGGTGCTCCTTATCAGGCGTTGGCACATTGCTCGCGCCCGAGTCTGGATCATGGCCCAATGCAGAGACTAGCATGAGGGCCATCCTTCTCCGATCGCACGCGCACGTGCGCATTCCTAACGACACTCATGGCATCAACGACGAAGAAAAAGAAGTCCCAAGGCTCGGGCAAGCCGTCCCGGCGTGCCAAGAAGAAGGTCACCGCGGCCTCGACGGCCGACAAGCTGGAGCTGTATCAGCGCTCAGTTAACTCCCCCGATACGGACGTCGACTTCTTGATGCGCGTCTACGAGGAACGCCGTGGTACCGAGCCGCTGCACCTGCGTGAAGACTTCTGCGGCACGGCCAACTTGTCCGCGGAATGGATCTCGCGTAGCGACGACCATACGGCTGAGGGCTTCGACATCGATCCCGAGCCGGTCGAGTGGGGCAAGGAGCGCAACTTTGCTCCGCTCGGGGACGCCGCTGAACGCATGGATTTCGTGATGAAGGACGCGCGTGAGCCGTCTGTCAACTCGCCGGACGTACGCACGGCCGCGAACTTCTCGTACTGGATGTTCACGACGCGGCGCGAAATGCTCGGTTACTTCAAAGGCGCGCACGCCGATCTAGCTGAGGGTGGTGTCTTCGTGATCGACCTCTACGGTGGCCCTGAAGCGATCACCGAGATGGAGGAAGAGCGTGACATTGGCGAGGGCGCGACCTACGTCTGGGACCAGCACGAGTACTGGCCGGGCAGCGGCGAGTACAAATGCTTCATCCACTTCCGCTTCGACGATGGAAGCGAGATGAAGCGTGCCTTCGAGTACAACTGGCGCTTCTGGAACTTGGTGGAGCTAAAGGAAATCCTGATCGACGCAGGCTTCCAGACTGCCGACGCTTACTTCGAGGGCACCGACGACGACAACGAAGAAGAAGGCAACGGCGAATTCGATATGGACGAGCGCGGCGAGAACTGTGAAGCCTGGCTCGGGTACCTCGTGGCGGCGAAGTAGTCGGCTCGCAGACATTACCAAACAACACTACGGCCCCGAACTCTATCGGGGTGGGGCGCCTTCTTCATATGCATGAGCCAGTGTCTGCCTTGAAGCGGCGAGTCAGCTGCGGCTCGTCGCTAGTCCGGCTTGACCCGCGCACTCCTCCGAGGGGGACATCCTCGAAGACGAGTGTCACTCCGTCCATGTCGATCTGAGCCACTCCATTGTCTGGAGCCAACCTGAATTGCCAAACCGCGTGGCCCCCGCAGGATGCTGCGCAGAGGAGGACTAGAGACAGGAGAAACGAGTAGGGCAGCTTGAGCATTGGATTCGTTCCATTCAGCGACAAAGGAGTCTAGGGCAGACTTCTTACTCCGTCCGCTCCTGGACATTCGAGATCATGAATTCCTCGACATCCATCGTGACCGGCGTCTGCATGTCGTAGCCACGTTCAAGCGCCGGTGCTTCGAAGTAGAAGGGTGTATCCGGCAGTTCTTGGATGACATTGTTCTCCTCGGTGTCGTTATCCTCGATCAATCGAACAAGGACGATAGGGACAGCGGGCGGATTGATCGAGATATCCTGGAGGTGAGCTGCACAGTGCTCGCAGGTCTGACGATAAAAGATCACATGGCAAGTGTCGGGGAACTGTTCGACATCGATGAAGTGGTACACGTCGATATCGAAGAGCAGCTGATTCTCCCAGCTAGCAACGTCGAAGATGTGCCATTGCGGTAGGGGAGATCTCGGCGCCCAGCCCACGGGAGCGGGCGGAGGATCCGGGATGTCGGTCTCAGCCTGATCCGCCTCGGTACCTTCGCCATCATTGGTGCCGACCTCAGCAGGCTCGGCAGTGTCTACGTGCTCGGGCGTACCTTCGGGCAACGGCAGTTCAGTGTTCTCGCTGGATGGGTTCTTGTCCGGGACGTGATCAATTTCTGTGTTCGCGTTCTGGTGCACCGCCGGGCGAACGGGCAATTCCATCTTTCCCAAGCCCTTGAACATGTGGAATGGCGCCCACACGGCGAGCCCGATCAGCGGCAGCAGAATCAGCGGCTGCAGTGGCCGCTTCGGGATCGAAGACCAAGGCTTGCCCATCAAGATCGCGACCAGCAGCACGCTGTCGATGATCATCATGTACAGCGGTTTGATCGTGATCGTGCCACCAAAGCATCCGCAGGAGGTTTCGCCGGCTTGCACGAGTGGCCACAGGATCGCATCGAAGACTCCGAAGAGCGCGACGAGCAAGAACCAACCGGCGCGTGGCCGGAACAAGCACAGGATCACGATCACGAGTTCGATGCTGATCGCAGCCCGGAAGGTACCGGCAATGCTCAGCGGGCTCTGATCGCGGACGATCTTGGGCAAGTCAGCGGGGGAACCGGCGAATAGCTTGTAGAGCGCGCCCGCCGCGACCCACAGGCATGCGAGGCGCACAATGTCGCTCGCGAAGTTCTCACGCTTGCCGTCTTCGATGTCCGGATCCACTTCGTAGGGGTTGTCCATAGGGTTTCAGGGGGCGATCTTGGGGTGTCAGGCTTTGGACCAGCGGTAGGATACGGAGCGCTAGGCCAGGAGTTCGTGCGGGTTGGCGGATTCTGTGAGCTTCCTCAGCTTGTCGTGTGCCGCAGCGCGCTTCCGCCGGAGAGAGCGTCGAAGAGCGCTCGCGATCTGCCCCAAATGGGGTCGAAGCAACTGAAGTAACGCATCGTGTGCAACTCCGCCAACGCGGACGCGCTGACGGCGCCCTCGAAGATCTCCAACTCGACGGCTCCCGCCGCTCGGCCGGCCCACAAAAAAGCTTCTCCGCCGCGCAGGCCGACGATTTCGCGCGAGCGTCCCCACTCGCCGGCGGGGAAGCTGCACCAGACCATGCCGAGCTCGCGCACCCGTCGCGAGCAGGCGGCGTCCGCCTTTGGTGTCGCGAACCCACTCAGGAATGCGCGCCGGCTCCACGCGCGATCATCGTGGCCCAGCGCGCGTGCCTCGCCCAGTTGTGACGCCAGCGGCAAGACGCCACGTTGCGTCAGCGAAAGGAGCTCCGGCAGAATTTCGTCCGTCTCGTCGTCCGTCGATTCGCTCATCCAGCCCGGAAAACAATCGAGCTCGCCTTCGAGGTAGGCCGCGGCCAACGCACACATGTCGACGAAATTTGCTGCATCCAGCCAGGCCTGTGCGTCGGCTGGCGGTTGATCCCAAGGGTCTTGTTGCGGGTTTTCGGACATTGGATTCATACAAGGACTACTGGCGCTGAGCGGAATTCCCTTGCCGGATGGCGCGTCAGGGACTCGAATCGGCCCGCCATGGATTATCCCGTACACACAAGCTTTGTCGCCGTCTATCTGTTGGTCCTGATCGGGGTCGGTGCCATGAAGGCAGCCAAGATCAAGACGCAAGAGGATTTCAGCCTGGCGGGTAGGGGGCTCGGGTTCACGGTTTTGGTTGGGACCTTGCTGGCTACCTGGATCGGCACGGGCAGCATCTTCGGCAATGCGCAGAAGACGTACCAGATCGGGATGTCGGCCTTCTTGATCCCGATCTCGGGGGCGGCCGGCATCGTCGCGTTGTACTACCTGGCGCAGCGGATTCGGAACTTCGGTCAGTTCACGATCCAAGACATCTTGGAGGCACGCTTCGGCTTGCTGGCGCGCGTGCTCGCGACGGTTGCACTGCTCGGAGCCTATGTGATCATCGTCTCCTACCAGTATCGATCCGGCGCGGCGGTCTTGGAGCGACTGATGCCAGACCTATCGTCAACAATGGCGATCATTTACGTCGCTATCTTCGTGATCCTGTACACCGCGCTGGCCGGCATGTTCTCCGTCGCCTACACCGACGTGGCCAATGGCATCATGATGATCATCGGGGTCAGCTGTGCGATCCCGATCTTGTTGAATGCGACAGGTGGCTGGTCGGCAGCGGTTGCGGCGGTGGAGACGCATGGACTGTCGGGGGCAGACGCTGCCACGGATGCTACCAGCGTCACCTCTTACTGGGATGCAGTCAAACTGCTAGGCATCTTGCTGCCGGCCTTCTTGCTGATGCTTGGCGATGCCAACATGTATCAGCGCTTCTTCTCGGCCAAAGATGCGGGGACCGCGAAGCGTTCGGCCATTGGGATGTTCGTCGGCGTCCTATTCCTTGAGTGCGCGATCATCATGGTCGCCTTCTTGGCGAGCGCTCTTGTCAGCCAAGGCAAGCTCAGTGCGCCCGAAAATTCGGGGCACATCATCATCCACGCTGCTTTCAACGTGATGCCGACCTTCCTCGGCGCGATGTTGGTTGCGACGGCGGTCGCGATCGTCGTGTCGACCGCCGACTCGTACTTGCTCGCTCCCGCGACTTCGGTTGTGCGCGACATTTATCAGCGCTTCATCAACCCGAATGCGGCCGACATGAAGATCGTGCACATGAGCCGCATCTGCGTGCTCGTGCTCGGGGTGATCGCACTCGGCCTCGCGTTCACGTCGGACGAGTTCTTCGGTGTCGCGCTCTTCTCCTACACCATCTATGGTTGCGCGATCACGCCTGCCATGTTGGCGGCCTTCTTCTGGAAGAGGGCGACCGGCGCGGGCGCGAGCGCATCGATCATCACGGGTGGCGGCGTTGCCGTGCTTTGGGAATGTTCGAAAACCTTCGCCGCTG
Organism: Planctomycetota bacterium; assembly: GCA_047611405.1. Taxonomy (GTDB): domain Bacteria; phylum Planctomycetota; class UBA1135; order UBA1135; genus JBLFWN01. The sequence goes on from JBLFWN010000019.1 coordinate 18,560, forward strand.
ATGGTGTCGGTTGGGCCACGTGGATGGTCGACACTTTCGGCATTGGCAGCTACGAACATGTGTTGGCCGCGCTCCCGCTGAGCGTCATCGCTCTGGTTGGAGTCAGCTTGATTGGCAAGCCGCCAACCGCAGAGCAAGCGAACGCGATCTGAGTCAGCCGCTGAGTCCCGGAATCTCTGCGGATCTCCGTAAAGGCGAGACGCTCGCGGGGCGCATGAGCCGACTGACACTAGCACGGCCACAGGCTTCAGAAAGCCGTAGGGCCGGGGTACGCCTAGGCCTCGGGCCTGTCAGGCCACATCCTGCTGGTGCACGCATTTCGTAAGGGCTGCGTCAGGTAGCAAACTCTGCCCAAGCAGTCTTCAGACCTGATCTGAACACTCTCGATGGGGGACTACCAACGGGCAACGTGTGTCATCCCGATACACATCGGCGTGATCACTGAGCCCGGATCCCACACCTAGGCACACTTTCGAGAGAGTGATTCTGAATGCAGAACCGATTTATTTTTGCCATTGGCACAGGTGCCCTCCTGTTTTTGCTGCAAGGCTGCGACAGCAGCAGTAGCGGCGGCACCACCTCCACGACAGTCGAAGGTCTCGAAGCACCCGATCAGGTTTCCCTGGTCAACGCTTCTGAGGAAGACGAAGTCGTTGCTTCGGGCGGCATTGCGCCCGGCTCCAACTCATTCCCCGCAGACGCCGACTACAACACGGACGACGCACGAGCATGGGTGTATGACCCCTCGATGGAAGCACTGGATCAAGTCAACAATATCCTGTGTTACATGGCCATGACCGCCTATGACGAGATGGTCAACGAAGATACCTACATCGCGCAGATTGACGACGCCTTGTGCCAAACTGGTGAAGGCGGCGGAGCCGAGAGTTCAGACTCCGGTCAGTCCTCAGGTTCCAATGGCGAAGAGTTCATGTACTTCACGGTGAACTCGACGCGCGAAAACAACAAGAGCGCGCAGATCAATGAGATCTGGGTTCCTGAAGAGGATGGCTTTGATGGTCCGCAGACGATCTATGTCCGCATGACGATCGACGAAGGCGCCACCGACGAGAACCCGACGGGCGACTTCAACATGAGCTTCGCCGGCGCGGCGGACTATGCCGACCTCGATGAGCCCATCATGTCGGGCGCCATCGCTAGCCTCGATACGACCGATGCCATGGGGTATCAGTTCTTCGAGACGATGGGTGATCTCGACGAGGTGCACTCACCTGGCGACTTCAGCCGCGAGACATCCTTGACGGTCTCGATGAACGAAGAGCAGACCGACGGTTCGGCCCGCATTCGCGTTCGCGAGCGTCACAACTTCGGTGGCGACAGTGGCATCGACACCAGCGAGTGGCTCGTTTCTTTCAACGAAACGCACTTCAAGCGCCAGCAGGGCGAGGACGATCCCGTTACGCTGAGCCGCGATGAATTCAACACGACCGTCTGGCGCTACAACCTGTATTACGCCGATGGCGATGATGCCGGCAATCGCGTCGACTTGAACTCAGGCTTCCCCTTCGTCACAGAAGAGGGCGAGTTCGGTTGGGCCGGTTACTACGGCATCTGGGCACCGGACCACATTGACCTCCCTGATGGCGCCACCGTCTTCGAGCAGCACTTCGGTGATGACAGCGCTGGCGAAGCCTATACCGTCGTGCAAGCGCCGGGTCGTTTGATCAAGAGCGAGCGCCACCAGCTTGACTTGGACGACCTCGTTGGCCAAAGCCTGCAGTACTGGGATTGGCAGAACGGCGAGCAGTACCAAGTCGAGTTCATGTCTGGTGCGTTCTACACCGTGGCCATGTTCGACAACGAGACGCTCGAGTGGACCGAACTCGAGACTCCCGAAGAGATCGATGCGGAAGCGTCCGGCGGTTTCCTTGGCTTCTGGTCGGATAGCCTCGGCGGTCCGGTTAACTGGGTCGATGGCGACGATTTTGTGACCTTCTTCGAAGAGAGCTTCGTCACGGGTGCTGACGCGGTCTTCGACGACGTAGTCGGCGGCGAGCTTGAGTTGTTCGGCTTCTTCGAAGCGCTCAACGCTGAGCTCACGGCAGCGGATGTCGAGAATGGTGACATCTTCTTGGAAGACTCTTGGGTTGTCGAGTCACCGCACGAGTACGTATTCGATGCGAACGACCTGACTCTGTACTTCGACGAGAACGGTGACGGAAGCTCCATGCTTCAAGTCGGTCTCGCTGATGGTGAGACTCCGCAAGGCGGCCCTTACAACTGGGGCATGCGCAGCGGTCCGATGGTCATTGATACTTCCGAGCTCAATGAAGTCCACGAAATCTGGGATATCGAGGTCTACTACAGCTACGAGACTGGCCACAATCCGTGGAATAAGTTCTCGGCTCTTATGGACTCGACCGACACCTATGTCGCGTTCGATGCACCGCTTCAGTTCTTGTACACGCACACCGAAGATACAGACCGCAACGAGTCGACTGACTACGATGGCGCCAGCTTCTTCTTCGAGTACAACGGCGAAGGCAACCTGCACGGGATTCCGTGGGTTGCTGGCGACTTCGAAGGAGCCGACGACTTCGAGCGCTGGTTCCCGGCCTTCAACATTGCTGACGGCACCGTGATGGGGCCCAACGGCACCGAGTTCGTCATTAAGGCGATCGAGATGGAGCAGACATTGGCCGCGGACGAAGACGGCAGCGCCGGCTTGAGCCTCTCGGGTGCGACTGCACTGACTCTGCCTGATGACTCGCTGTACGAAGTGCCGGACATTGGCGAGATGCCTGATGTCACCGATCCCCCCGCCGTGATCAACGGTGAGGTCCAGGTCGACGAGTCTGACGCTGTCAGCGTTCAGTGATCTAATCGACACGATGACTCGAGCTGGCCGCATGGCCCTGCTCGGGTCCTCATGAGGAAGTGGCCGGGGATCTCTTGGGGTCTCCGGCTGACCCCGTTAAAGCGGGCGCTATTTTCGGAACGGAAACAGACTGCGCACCTTGAGTTTGCCCAGCGCAGGCGCCGAAGGACGGGGCGGTAGCTCTTCTCGGGGCGTTTCGCTCCAACCTCACCCTGGTATCTCGAATGGCCTGGATAGACTCTCTCTTCAAGCGCATGGTCGAAGTCGGCGCGTCCGACTTACACATGACCTCGACCCTCAAGCCGATGCTCCGTCTTGATGGGGACATGGTCCCGATCGATGAGTGTCCAGCTCTCTCCGGAGAGCAGATGAAGCAGGTCCTGTTCGAGATCACGCCCGAGACGAACAAGACGGAATACGATTCAGGCAACGACACGGACTTCGCGTACGAGATCACTGGACTCGCGCGCTTCCGCTGCAATCTGTTCCTCGATCATCGCGGTCCAGGCGCTGTCTTCCGTGTCATCCCCGAAGAAATTCTGACCACCGAACAACTCGGTGTGCCGTCCTCGGTGACCGACCTGTGCTACCTCTCCAAAGGTTTGGTCGTTGTGACTGGCCCGACCGGCAGTGGTAAATCGACCACGCTGGCCGGCATGATCGATCACATCAACGCCAATCGATCCGCACACATCATTACGATCGAAGACCCGATTGAATTCGTTCACCCGCACAAGAAGTGCTTGATCAACCAGCGTCAGGTCGGTGACCACACGCAGGGATTCAAGCGAGCTTTGCGTGCCGCTCTACGCGAGGACCCGGACATCGTGCTGGTCGGTGAGATGCGCGACCTGGAGACGATAGAGATCGCAATCGAGACGGCTGAGACAGGCCACTTGGTCTTCGGCACCTTGCATACGACGACAGCCGCATCGACGGTCGATCGCATCATCGATCAGTTCCCGGCGGACCGTCAGTCCCAGATCCGTACGATGCTCGCCTCTTCGCTCAAGGGCGTAATTGCGCAGACGTTGTGCAAGAAGGTCGGCGGCGGGCGAACAGCTGCGCTCGAGATCATGATCGTCAACAACGCCATCTCGTCACAGATCCGAGAGGGCAAGACTCATCAGATCACCTCTGCCATGCAAATGGGCGGCAAGCTTGGAATGAAGCTGATGAACGATGCTCTTGGTGACCTAGTCGGCGACGGCAAGGTTGAAGCCAAAGAGGCCTACCTGAAGTGTGTCGAAAAGGAAGGCATGATCGCGAAGTTCAGCATGCTGGGCGTTCCCTTCGATGTGAGCGAGGTCGGCACCGAGGCCACTCCAGAGGCAACAGCTGTGATACCTGGCCTGAGTCCTGTCCGGCCAGAGCCGAGCCACTCAGCACTTGGCATGGCACCGAGCCTTGAAGCTACACCGGCCCAAGGGATGCCTCAGGCTGCACAACCTAGGGCGCCGCTTCCGCACGAGGCCGACACTGGGGGCGACGCCGCTCAAGCCGGGGCCGCAGCTAGCTTCGATCCCTTCGAGGCTTTCAAGAAGAAGCGCAGCTGATTCGAATCGAGTCGACCGTGGGTCAGAACTCGAATAGGCGAGCCCGGGCCGTCGTGCATGCACGGCGGCCCGGGCTCGATTGTATGGTGCGAGGTGCGCGCTCACTTCAGGTGCACGTGCCGGGAACGTAGTCTTTCTAGGCAACGTCCTTGTTGCTTCTACCTGCGCCTTCTTCGGGGAGAATCTCGGCAAGTGCCTCCAGTTTGCGCTCGCGATCGAAAGACTTGGGCAGGCAATTCAGGATGCCCGACTGCATCAAGCCCGCGACTTCGGACATATTGATCACGTTGGAGCAGATAATGATCGGCAGGTTCTTGAAGCGCGGTTCCGACATCAAGAGGTTCGTCAGTTCGTCACCACGCATTGCGGGCATCAAGGCATCCATGATCAGCAATTCGATGTCCGGTTTGTCGATTAGCGTGCCGAGCGCACGCCGCCCGTTGAGGAACGAATCGCGATGTGTCCAGCCGATTCGAAGGCATGTGGATTCAGACGTAGCGTGGCGGGTTCGTCGTCTGCAACCAGTACTTTGGCCATCGGAGTTCTCTCACACCTTTCCGGGGGAGGCGCACCGACTCCTGCGACAGCCTCTGATGCTCGGGTAGGCCCACGACGTGACTCTTACGCGCGGCGTGAGAGCAGCCCACGACAGCGATCAGAATGCGGGCCGCCCTCCTGGTGAGGCTCCACATTGGACCAGGGGGGCCTCGGCCTGACTCCTTGGAGTCCAGTCGATGATGGAGGCGAGCATTGCGGGTAGAATGCTCAGGTTCGTCGACACGATTCCCCAGCATTCGAACCGCCACTCTCCATGCAAAGTCGAGCCCTTCTGCATCCCGCCCTCTCCGCTCTCTTTCTGATCGCCCCGCAAGTATCTGCGTTGACGAACTCGCCGGCAGCTTCGCTGATTGGTGACAAGAAACTGACCCTCGAAGAAGCCTCAGGTCGCAAGGGAGCCGTCAGTTTTCGGCCCAAGATGGATTCGATTCGGTGGGCATCGGATGGCGTTCACTTGCAGCGCGGATCAGGCAAAGAGATGCGCCTCGTCGACCCCTTGACAGGTACTGCAAAGGCTGATGCTTCGGCGACGAGCGACGATCAGAAAGAAAGTGATGCCAAGCGCGCACGTTGGGAGCTCGCACTGCAGGCGTTGGAAGGCGTCGACGAGAAGGTGGCTGGGAAGATCGCTGCGGGCCGCAGATCGGAAAACAAGGACGGAAGCGTACAGCTCTTCGTGCGTGAAGGTTCCTTGTACACGTTGCATGCGGACGAGGATGGCGAAGGCTTTCGTGCGCTCGACTTGTTGCGTGACGGCCATGCGCCGGAGTTGGCTCAGCTCTCACCGAGTGGCGCTCACGTGGCCTATGTCGAAGGCAACGATCTGTTCATCGTCGATACGCAGCGCGGTTTCCCGAAGGCACTCACATCGGACGGCGACGAAGAGACCTTCAACGGAAAACTCGATTGGGTCTATCAAGAGGAGATCTACGGACGCGGTCGTTTCAAGGCTTTCTGGTGGAGCCCCGACTCGAAGCACATTGCCTTCTTGCGCTTGGACGAGCGCGCCGTGCACGAGTTCACGGTTGTCGACCACATCGAGAAGGGCACCTTCCGCGTCAAGCCCGAGGTTACCAACTACCCGAAGGCCGGTGATCCGAACCCGACCGTGATGCTCGGGGTCGCCGGAGTGGACGGCGGGACGATCACTTGGGTCGATCTCGACAAGTACACAGAGGACGAACCATTGGTCGTGCGCGTCGGCTGGACTCCGAAGGGGGATCGAGTCCTGTTCGCCCTTCAGGATCGAATCCAGACATGGCTGGACCTGAATAGTGCCGATCCTCAGACCGGTGAGTTCACGACATTGATTCACGAGTCATCGGACAGTTGGGTCGATGTGCTCGGTTTGCCGCGCTATTTGGAGGATGGCAGCTTCCTGTGGCGCAGTGCGCGGACAGGCTTCCGCCATCTGTATCACTACTCGGCCGCCGGCGAGCAGATCGCGCGCGTCACGAGCGGATCATGGAAGTTCGGTAGCGTCGAGCGCCTCGATGAGGACAAAGGGCTTGTCTGGTACACCGCATCGCGTGATGGCGCCGTCAACGCGAATCTCTATGTCAGCTCGCTCTCCGGCGGCGATCCGAAGCGACTGACATCCGGTGAGGGCCGCCACTCTGTTTCATGGAACGAAGACAAGAGCCTGTTCATCGACCGCGTGTCCAGCTTGGCAAGTCCGGGCGAGATCCGTCTGTGCAATGCCGATGGCAAGCTTCTGGAAGTCCTCGCAACGGCAACCGTCCCGGCCAGCGAGACCTACGCGATGGGCCAGTGGGAATTGTTCGAGGTCGAAGCGCGCGACAACTTCGCGCTCGATGTCGCGCTCCTCAAGCCGGCAGACTTCGACCCGAAGCGTTCGTATGCCGTTTGGTTGCCGACCTATTCCGGGCCCGATTCGCCCTCCGTTCGCAACTCGTGGAACAGCAGCGCTTGGTACCAGTATCTTGCGCAGCAGGGAACGCTCGTGCTGCAAGTCAACGTCCGCTCCGCTAGCGGCAAAGGACACAAGGTGATCGAGAGCTGCTATCGACAACTCGGCATCCAAGAGTTGCGCGACCTCGAGGATGCGGTCGCATGGCTGACGAAGAATGAGTGGGCTGATCAAGAGCGCGTTGGCATCACGGGCTACTCCTACGGAGGCTTCATGTCGGCCTTCGCGTTGACCCATTCGAAGGCCTTCGCGCTGGGCGTCGCAGGTGGTGGCGTGTACGACTGGGGCATGTACGACACGGTCTATACCGAGCGCTACATGAGTACTCCGCAGAAGAACCCTAAGGGCTATGCAGAGACCTCTTGCCTGAAGGCAGCGGGCAACCTGAGCGGCCATTTGGTGTTGCACGCAGGTGTGATGGACGACAATGTCCACGTCCAGAACACGATGCAGTTCGCTTACGCATTACAACGCGCGGGTAAAGACTTCGAGATGATGGTCTATCCGCAGCAACGCCATGGCATCCGCGATGCGGAGCAGCGTTGGTTCTCGCGCCGCATGGAGTGGCGCGCGATTCAGCAGACTCTGTTGCAGCCGAAAGCAGTCAGCAAGAGTGTTTGGACATTGAGCCCAATCCCAGCCTCCGCGAGTCCTAAATAGGCTGCGCGGGCGCGGTTTCAGGCCATCCATCCCGGACGGCACCGATTGTGCATGGAGTGGCCTCCCTCCTGATCGCACCCTCGGCGGGCATCGCGCTTCGCCCTCGCCTCGATGAGGCTGTACCCATGCGTAGACACATTGTCCTCCTGGCGGCGCTCCTAACCGTCAGCCTTCAGACCGGTTCGCAGGCTAGCCAAGAACCGCTTCTGTTGATTCAGGAGGACGGGCAGGGGACGCCGGCTGCACTGGATTCGACCGCTGAGCCTGATGCACCCGACCGGCGCCGCATCCTGCAGTTGAAGGATGGCAGCTACCTACGCGCTCGCACACGTTCGATCGAGGGTGTCTGGCAGCAACGAATCGGCCCTGACTGGGTGGCACTGGACCGCCTGGTCCGCCGTGCCCGGCTCGAGCGCGAGCTGCTGGCAGAGGCGCGCCGCATGGAAGGCTTTCTGAATAAGAAGGACCCCGCGTCGCGTGTCGTGCTCGCACGTTGGATGATCGATCAAGGCTTGCAAAAGGAAGCCTTGCGCGAACTCGATGGCGTGCTGGAGGATGAGCCCGACTACGCCCAAGTGTTGCGTCTCTTACAAGACCGCAGGCTGGTGCTGCCGTTTGGCCGAGACGTGAAGCCGGGCACGCCAGCCTATGTGAATGCAGTCGTGCTGGCGGGATGCCGTGGAGCGGCGGCGACCCGCGAGCTCGCCACGCGGACTTTGTCCGTGATGGCCTCGGAAGAGGGTGGCCGGCAGCTGGACCTCGACTCCTTGATCAAGGCAGAGCTGGTGACCTCCGCTTCGCGCCGACGCAGCTTCGCGACCCATTTAGCCAAACGACTGCGCCCGGGTGAATTCCTGGTGCCACTTTGCGACCGAGCGATCCTCGACAAATCATCGGACACGCGTCGTGCAGCGGCCGAGGCCCTGGCCGCATCGAAAGATGTAGCCGTGGTCGCGCCCATGCTACGCGCGCTTGGCAGCGAGCATCCCGCAATACGGAGTCATGCTGCGGCCGCGATCGGCACGCTGGGCTTCGCAGCAGCTGTCGAGCCCATGGTCGCGCACCTGGCAAGCTTGCAGGCCGGTGGTGCACCGTCCGGGGTGCGTGCGAACCTGTTCGTCGGCCTGCAAACCTCTTATGTGCGCGACTACGATGTCGAGATCGCACAAGCGGCGGCGATTGCCGATCCGATTATTGGCGTGCAATCCTCGGGCGTGATGTTTGATGTCAGGGCGACCGCGCAGATCACGCAGGTCGCCGAGATGCGGACGACGATTCGCAGTCTTCAGAAACTGACTGGAGCTTCGCCCGGAAACGGTTCCCCGGCGGCGTGGAGCGAGTGGTGGCAAAAGAACCAGCGCGATTGGCGTGCCGCAGACCACTTTAGTAGCGCCGCACGCTGATCTAGCTCACTGATCTAGCTCGGACGCTGCGCCGTGCTTGACCTCCGCCTTGCCGGCCGGGCACCATCTTCGGTACTACCCCCGAAGACGCTTATGAAGATCCCGGCTCCCCTCTCTCCTCCCACCCGCGTTCTGCTTGGACCGGGTCCCTCCGATGTCGATCCCGGTGTGCTGCGAGCGCTTGCAGCGCCGACGGTGGGTCACCTCGATCCGGCTTTCCTGGACATCATGGACGAAGTGCGCAGCATGCTGCGCGCCGCATTCCAGACCGAGAACGAGCTGACGATGCCAATGTCCGGCACGGGCTCGGCCGGAATGGAGACGTGTTTCGTCAACCTGGTCGAGCCTGGCGATGCAGTCCTGATCGGGATCAACGGAGTCTTTGGCACGCGCATGGCCGAGGTCGCGCGTCGGGCCGGTGCCGTAGTCACCGAAGTGCATGCCGAGTGGGGGCGTGCCTTCACACCTGAAGCATTCCGGGAAGCGGCCGCAGGTAAGGCGTTCAAGGTGTTGGCCGTCGTTCACGCCGAGACCTCGACCGGCGTGCTGCAACCCATTCCGCCGTTGCGCGAGGTTGCCGACGAGATCGGCGCGCTGCTGCTGGTCGATTGCGTGACTTCCTTGGGCGGTGTCGAGCTGCGCCTCGATGAGTGGGGCGTTGATGCTGCGTACTCCGGCACGCAGAAGTGTCTGTCATGCCCGCCGGGTTTGTCGCCGATCAGCTTCAGCGCACGTGCACAAGCTGCCCTGGCCTCACGCAAGCATCCGGTTGCAAGCTGGTACCTCGACCTGAGCTTGATCGCGAGCTATTGGGGAGAGGAGCGCGCGTACCATCACACGGCACCCATTAACATGATCTATGGTCTGCACGAGGCCTTGCGCTTGCTCTTAGAAGAGGGCCTCGTAGCGCGACATACCAGGCATGCCAGCAACTCGCGCGCCTTGGTCGCTGGACTCGAAGCACTCGGTTTGCAGCACCGTGTGCCAAGCGCAGAGAGGCTCGTTCCTCTGACGCCTGTCGCGATCCCGGACAGCATCGACGATGCAGCCGTGCGCTCGTACCTGATCCGTCACTTCGGGCTCGAGATCGGTGGTGGACTCGGTCCGATGAAAGGCAACACGTGGCGCATCGGCTTGATGGGAGCCGGCTCGACGCGACGCAACGTCAGCTTATGCCTGAGTGCACTGCGAGCAGCACTCGAGGCGCAAGGCTGGAAGTCACCGGGCGATCCATTGGCGGCCGCGGCCGAGACCTACGCCTCCGTCTGAAGTTGAGCGTACGGGCCGCTCGCAGGCCGTTGAAACACAGCGCTTCGCGCGGTAGAAGGCATGGGACGCAGATCAACGCGCACTAAGCTCCCTATGGTTGCCCCAACTCTAAGAGCAGGGCATTGGTGCCTCGATGCAACGCCGGGCTGCTGCTGCGCGGATCGCTGTTCTTAGGGCGGGCCCGCTAGACGCGGACTTGCTTGAAGTCCAGCAGCTCTTCGCCACGCGTGTAGGCCACGCCGAACATGCCGCTGGGGAACGGCTCTTCACCTGTGCCGCGGCCATGCATGCCGAATTCGCCGACTCCACCGTCTTCGAACTCGAGCTCGAAGAAGTAGCGCGTGTCGCCACCCCAGCCGCGCAAGGTCGTCTCGCTGCGGCGGTCCAAGATCATCGCGTGCCGCTTCAGTAGCTTCGCTTCCGTCGCAGACGATTGAAGCCCGCCACCCTTCAGGATCTTGGTGATGCCCATCGCGATCACGACATAGGCGAGAAAGGTCGGCACGCGCAGGAAGTAGGAACCGCTTCCCCAAAACCAGGCAGCGCCGAGCAATGGGAGAGCCAGTGCGAGCAGGGTCCTGCCCTGGTACGCCATACGCCAACCGTACATCCACTGCGCAGATTCGGGCGGCGTTGCTTCCATCGCCTCCTCGAACCCTTTGCCGGCGGGCACCTTTTGGATGCGAGCTGTGTTCTTCGACTCTTTCTGGTTCGCGCCGTCGGCGAGGTCCAGCGGCATCGCACAGTACGAGCACAGCGATAGGGGTTGCTCGGGGAGCTTCGCACCGCAGTTGGGGCAGTTGGTGCGTTTGGGGGTCGTCTGGGCCTGTGCCATAGGGGCGACTGCTGTCGCGTCTCGAGGGGGTCGAATGCTCTTCTTAGCCTGGATGTCGGCTAGAAGGGGTCGGAGACTATATCAATCACCGGCCGAATTCGTCGCAGGCTTGGATGTGCGAATCTGCTCTATCTGGTGCGCAGTTCGTGGCGACTCGGCTGACAGGGCAGAAGCGATCCCTCCTACAGGGCAGGGAATCTTGTTCGACTCGCTCGAATTAGGCTCACACTGGGAATGGGAATTGCTGGTAAGGGCATGAGGTCCGCCACTAGGGTGCCCCAAGGCCACAAAGAAGATGCGACGATCCAGTTCGACAATTCGACTTCTGATGACTCTCCGATTCGGAGTAGTCGTCCTCTGCGCATCACTTCCGAGCTCGCTCATGGCCGCGAGCCAGGAGCACGGAGGAATTCCGCGCTTCGAGCCCGTGCCAGCTGCGGCTCCCGATGGCAATGCGCCGATCCGGCCGGGGCCGGCAGTCGGAGATGGTCCCGGGAGCACGGAACCAGATTCGCTTTTGACCCCGCAGCGCTTGATCGAAATCGACAGTTCGCGGCCCTTGCCCGTCGATGGCAGCTGGTGGCCGATGTGGTGGGAGCACAATAAGTACGCGGTCGTGTCAGCCAGCCTCGTGACGCAAGGTGAGCATGCTGCGTGGGATCCGGCACACAGCAGGGCGACCGGTCGCGGACTTTCTCAGGAGCTTGTATGTGCCAAAGTTCGACCCGCGTTGCTGACGTTATTAGAGAGGGTCTCGGATCCGATCGCAGCCCGAACAACGATCTTCGCCTTGGCGCGCATCGAGCGAGCTGTTTCTTCCACGCGGCCTGCGGAGGGTGCAGCCGCGGATGCCGGTGAGGTCCGCGCTGCCCTGACCGAGAAGTGGAAGTCAGCCGACGAGTCTGTTGCCGAAGCAGCGATCTTGGCCATGTCACGTCTGGGATTTCAGGCTGACTTGATGTCACTAGTCGATGTCTTGTTGGACGGCGAGCGCGGGCGCGCAATGTGTGATCGAGCCGATGGGATTCCGCATCGTATGCGCGCGATGGCGGCCTATGCCATCGCGCAGTCCGCACGTGACGTGCACGCAGAACTTGCGCGCTACTGCGTTCACAATTTGGCACGCGTACTGCAATCAGAAGAGAGCTTGTCGGACGATATCGAGGTCGCCTGTGTCACCGCGATCGGCATGATCCCGCTCACGCCCTTGCAGGTTTCCTCGGCAGAAAGCTCATCGCGCGAACCCTCTCCTAGCGAATCCTTGAGCGCGCAGATCGATACGCTAATCCAATGGTGCCCGCGCGGTCGGTCGATCCGAGGGATTCGCTCCCAACACGTGCCGACGGCCTTGGCGAGGCTTGTGCGTGGACTGGATTCGCGGCGTGAGCAGCGCGCGATCCGGACACGAGTTATCGATGCGTTGATTGAAGTGTTGCGGTCAAGCGGATCCAGTTCCGCTCCCTCAAGGAGGAGCGCAGCTTCTGCTCTGGGCATGATCGGATCAGCTGGGAACGACGCCGTCGAGAAGAGGCTTCGTTGGGCACTGATCAATCGCCTTTCCGAGAAGGATCTTGGCGTGCGCGCCTTCGCGATGATTTCCCTCGCGCAAGTCGGCGCGCGCCCGAGCTGGGGACCTGAGTCCGCCTTCGCCGCATCGCACGAAATCGAGGTGCTACTCGCATTGCACGTCCGCCGCGGACGACAAGAGTTGCGTCCTTGGGCGGCACTCTCCTTGGGTGTGTTGGGCCGCGGTCTGCTCGCGAAGGGGCAAGCCTTGACCAAAGATACAGGCGATCTCTTGCTGGAGCGAGTTCGCGAAACGCGCTCGGCGGAAGAGGGCAGCGCCTACGCGCTCGCCTCGGCTCTGATCGGTGACGGGCGCGCGTACGATGCGATCGAACGTAGCTTTCTCGACTTCAGAGACCCGGCTTCGCGCGGAGATGTCGCGCTGGGACTTGGCATCCTTGGCAACCGGCGGGCCTTGTCGTGCCTGCGCAGTATTGCCGCCGATGCGCTCCACCAACCGCGCGTGCTCGAACAATGCTCGCTGGCGCGGGCGATGTTGGGCGATGAGGATCTGCTCCCGGACCTGCTCGAGCAGTTGCCAACGACCGAATGCTGGGTGTCGACTGCGGCCGTCTGTCGCAGCATGGCCTGGACTGGTGATCAACGAGCCCTCGATCTGTTGCTGGAGCTCCTGGCCGACGAGACGCGCTCCGAACGTGAGCGAGCTGCCGCGGCCGAAGCGTTGGGATGGCTCGCCGATCCGGATCCTAACCCCTTCGATCAGCCCTATAGCGTCGGTGCCAATTACGTCGCGGCCCCGATCAGCATGAGCGCGGAAGACGGCTCTGGCTTGCTGAATCGTTTCTGAACTAGCTGCAGGCCGCCCTAAAAAGGCCTGTTCAGGACTTGGTGGCTCCTGATTGACTGGCGAGGCGCCAGCTTCCGCGTATAGGTGGATGCGATTCGTGGGTTCTGGCAACGCGGACAGTCCATTCGGAGATCGCGCGCCATGGCCCAGAGTTTTAGGGCGGGGTGCTAGTGTCGGTTTTCCAAATTGGCCCGAGCAGGTGACAATGAGTGGAGAGTTCGACCGTCTGCGAACGGACGAGAACTGAACCCTTGCCCGTGCGCACCCTGCGCGAGACCTCGTAGCCCTCAGATCACCTCGATGACGACTCTCCGTCCAAGGCCTCAGCGATTCTCAGCCAAGCGCGAATCGCGTCATCTCACGTGGCTCGCCTGTCTCGCGATCCTGCTCGGTGCCTGCACCAAGAGTGGTGGAGGCGGCGGATCTGCTGGTCCGCCCGGAGTCGAGCCGCCGACGCTCGAGTTCCAACTAGATGATGAAGTCACGCTTGGTGAGGCAGCGTTGCCGGCGACGATTCAGGTGCAGCTCAGCGCGGCTGCTGAAGAGGATGTCGAGCTAAGCTGGACTCTGCAGGGCGATGCGGTCGCGGGTGAAGACTTCCAATTGCCAGCAGGCCCGTTGGTCATTCCGGCAGGCGAACTAACGGCAGAGTTCGAGATCGTTTTGCTCGACGACAACCTGGACGAGCCGATCGAGTCGGTGACCCTCCTGCTGGAAGCTGCGTCCGGCTTCGATGTGGGCGCCGCAGATCGTTTCACATTGCACATCGAAGACGACGACCCGGAACCGTCTATTGGTTTCTCGGTCGGTGAAGCTGGCTTGCGCGAAGGGGATGGCGTCATTGACGTCGAACTCAGTTTGAGTGCGCCATCGGGGCGAAGCATTCGGTTCGAGTTGACGCAAGCCGGCGCTGCAACTGCTGGCGAAGACTACAGCTTGCATTCGGGGCCTTTCGTGATCGAGAGCGGTGAGTCTTCGCTCTCCATCGAATTGGAATTACTGCAAGACACGGAGCGCGAACAGCCCGAACTACTCGCGCTGGCACTGGATGCGCTCGATGCGGTTCACATTGATCCGGACCGCGCGAGCTCCCGTTTGACCATCCTCGATGACGATGGACCCGTTTCAAACTCTATTGACGATGCGTTGATCGCGTATCCACTCGACCTCTCTTTCAATTCCGTCCGTATTGGAACAGTGACTGCGCCGCAGACGATCCAAGTCACAAACGGACACAGCGAGCAAGCGGTCGAGTTTCGGCGCGTGCATGTCGCGGAAGACGCGCGTGACATTGTGCAGCTGACGCACGCGACGCCGCTGCCGCTGGAGTTGCTGGCAGGAGCCGCGACGAGTTTCGATTTTGCATGGACGCCGCTCGAGGTCGGTCCGCTGGAGACGGTGCTCGAGTTGCGCCAGCTTCCTTCGGCAATGCCTCTCACGCGCGTTCGTGCGCTGGGCGGTGCCTTCGGTCCGACGGGTGCCGAGTACTTACTGAACGCGGCGAGTTCCCCGTACCAGCATGGAAATGGTGAAGAGTGGATTGCTGATTGGCGGCACGTCGGTAACTCCAGCCTGATCCAGACCGGGAGCTCGATCGACGGCACAGTGGAAGATGATCTGTACCGCAGCGCACGCATCGGGAATTTATTCGGCTATCGCTTGGAGCTGCCGGCGGGCGATTATTTACTTCAGTTGCATTTCGCTGATTGGACCGCGACTTCGGCCGGTGAACGCGTCTTCGATGTCTTCGTCGAGGGCTTGCTGGCGATCAATGACATCGACCTGGTCGCGGCGGGCGGGACTGCGAGCGCCCATGTCGAGAGCCTCGAGGTCGCCGTCAACGACGGCATCTTGAACCTAGACTTGGTCGGCAACATCGGCGTGGCCACGATTTCGGCCGTCGAGGTGCGATCGATCCCCAGAGTCGCCGCCGCGCCGAACCTGATCGACTTCGCTGTCGTCGAGCAAGGCCAGTTCGATCAGCGCGATGTGGTCTTGACGAACACGGGGTTGCACGAGGCAGTTCTCGATAGGCTCAGCTTCGACCTCGATGCCGGAGGATTCGGAAGCGGGCTCGACTTCTCGGTCGAGATTGACGGGCAGGTGTATGCGGGCGCGAACCAGACGATCGAGCACGCGATCGAGCTGACGATTCCTGCGGGTAGCAACCGCAGCGTGTCTGTTCTTTTTGAGCCGACAGCGCACATCGAACACGAACTCCAGCTCCGATTCGAAGGCGAGCTTGGCTCGACCGAAGTGCGGCTGAGTGGACTTGGCGGAGCCGGCGGTGGCTGGGGTTACCTGCACCCGATCGCTCTCGTCGATCCCGCGCTGCTGGTCGACTACGACGCCGATGGCAGTGAGAGCGTTCACCTGACGGCAGAGGCCTCGCATACGCACGAGAACGGGCATCAGATTGTTGCTTACGAGTGGAGTGATGCGTCGGGCGTGCTCTCGACTCAAGCGGAGTTTGACTATGTCGCGACGGCGGCTACGCAGTCGCTCACACTGGAAATATTCGACGATCACGTACCGGCATTGAGCGCCACCTTGCTGATCGAACTGATCATGCACCCGCGCGAGACCGTTCCCGGTGTGCTTGTGCATATCTTCGATGCAGAGGGCGGCAATCCCGCGGACTGGCTCGACGCTCTGCCGGCTCAGCCGCACTACACCGAGCGCGGCGAATACTTGCTCGTGCGCAGCTCGTCGGGCTCGATCGGTGGCTCGCCGTACGCAGCTGGCGTGCTGGTGCAACTCGCCGCCGATTTCCAAGTCGACGCGACGGATACCTACGAGTTCGAGATGTCCGGTGGTGCGGACAGTCGGCTCGATATCGATGGCCAAGTGTTGCAAGGCTCAGGGACTTTGGGCCTGACGCTTGTGCCCGGCACCTACCGTCTGGACGCTCGCTATGCCGTCGACCACATCAGCGAACTGCCGTTGGCTTGCGATGTCCGCGTAGGCGGCCAGCCCGCGCCGAGCTTTGCAGACGGTCTGCGTTACGACGCGAGCGAAGCCGTGCCGGTGCTGCACAACATGGACAGTCAGGGTTCGACTGCAGGCGGCCAGCTGGTCAGCCTGCTCGGCTTCGGGTTTTATCCCGCTGCAGAGGTGACGGTCGAGTGGGGTCAGCTCTCACTCGGTGGCGGAAGTCCATTGCTGCTCGAGAGTGTCGAGCCGGGCATGATTCAGTTGCGGACTCCTCCAGGTGATGCAGCGATTGCGGGTGGTGCAAGCACAGGGACGATTGCCGTGCGCGTCACGACTCCCGCTGGGAGCAGTCACAGCTTCGACTTCGAGTACCTCCCCGAGGGGCCGGTCGATATCCAATTTGCGTTGCAACCTACGCTGACAGTCCCGGTCTCGGAGCCGACCGCTCTGCTTTGGGGGCCGGATGGACGCCTTTGGGTCGGGGCTATGACGGGCGAGCTGACTGCGATCACCTATGACGCGCAGTGGAACGCGACGCAAGTTGACACCTACTCTGGCGTCTCTTCTCTGACCAACCCTGAAATCCTTGGACTGGCCTTTGATCCGTGGCAGCCAGGCGGCCCGTTGCAGATCACGGTGTCCCACAACCTGCTGGCCCAATTCAACAACGGCCCGCCGACGGGGCCTGCGGATTACACGGGTCAGGTGAGCACGATTGCCGGACCGGATTTCGACAACCCGGTCTCACTGATCAAGCGCCTACCAGTTTCGAATCACGATCACGGCGTCAACGCCGTCGTCTACGACAACAACGGAGACCTGCTGATCGCGGTCGGAGGCTGCACGAACGCTGGCGTACCGCACAGCTTGTTTGGCTTCCTTTCCGATTCCCCCCTAAGTGGGGCTATCCTGAAGGCGCGCACATCTTCGCCGAGCTTCCAAGGCGCGTTGAGTTACCGCAATCGTTCGGATGACATCGAGAATAACGACCTCGTGTTCGGCGAGACGGTCTATCTCGCGCCAGGGAGTGACGTTGAAATCCACACTCCCGGGATCCGAAATGCATTCGATCTCTGTCTTGCGACCTGGGGCTATTTGTACGCCGCCGACAACGGACCCAATGAAGGCTACGGCTTCGGGTCGACAGGGCTGACTACGGACGACGGTATTCAGGCGAGCACGCAGTTCGACGAATTGAACCTGATTGAGCGAGACAACTGGTACGGCTATGCAAATCGCAACCGTGGGTTCGATGATGCGCGCCAGTACGTCTATCAGGGCGAGAACGTTCTTTCGCAGGCAGAGGTACACACGGGGCCGATAGGATTGGGTGCGTCGTCGGCGAATGGATTGATCGAGTACCGCTCCGACACCTTCGGTGGTGCGCTGCGTGGGCAATTGCTTGCTCAGAAATACTTTGGACGCATCAAGCGCCATCAGTTGTCGAGCGATCGCCGTGACGCCGTACTAGGCAATAGCGACTTGCCCGTGATGCCCGCGTTGAACTTGGAGATGGGGCCCGGTGGAGTCATCATCGCGACGCACTACTTGGGGAATGTCATCAAGTTGATGACTCCGGTCGACGCTAGTGCGAATGGCGCGACGGTCTATGACATCACGCCCTGGCGAGCATTGGCCGCGGGCGGAGATGCATTCGTGATCGGGGGCGTAAACTTGGGTTCGATGGCGACAACGAGCGTGACGATCGGTGGGTTGCCCGCGACCTTGAGCTCGGTCTCTTCGACCCGAATTCACGGGACGATTCCGAGTAACCCTGCCCCGACGCAAGATCTGGTTCATGTCGTCGTCACGGTGAATGGCCTGCCGCGCACGCATCACAACTCCTTCATGTGGCTGCCGAATGCTAAGGGGCAATGGCTCGGGACTTGGCGCGAGTCTGCTTCGTTGCTGCAAGCCTTGGGCAGTGTCTCTGCAGGAGTCAGTGACAAGTGGCTCCTAGCCGTCGGCGATTCGGTGCCGAACACCTATGCCTATGACTTGTTGTCTGGCGGATGGACTGGCAACCGGGCTCCGCGTCCGTTCCCGACCTCTCAGCACAGCGCGCATGTCGTGGCTGGCAAACTGCTGTTGTTCGGCGGTACCGGCGCGAGCCAGGGCAAGGTCCAGATCTACGATCCTGTCGCGGACAGCTGGAGTCTGGGGACGGATATGCCCTGGACCGGCCGCGCCGTGGCGAGCGCGTTCCAAGGCGGCATGGTCTATGTGATGGGCGGGCTCGTGGGCAGCCAAACAGTGGGGGATCATGCGCTGTACGATCCCGCGACCGATATGTGGACGCCGTTGCCAGCGATGGATGCTGGACTCGAAGTCTGCTTCGCGGCGGGAGGAAGTGACGGGCACTACGTGTACGTCATCGGCGGCAGAGCGGGTGACGGAAGCCCGGCTCATGGCTTCGACTTCGTGCAGCGCTACGATCCCGCGACCAGCAGCTGGGATACCAGCGAAGATGCCGGCTCGGTGCTTGCGCCGATGCCGAAAGGACGCAGCGGAACTGGTTCGGCACTCTGGTATCAGAACGAGCTATGCATCTTCGGCGGCGAGACTTCCGACACGGACAACGATCCCGATGCGACGGTGGACGGCGTCTATCCACAAGTGCAGTGCTGGAATCCTGGTACTGGAGTCTGGCGCAACGAAGCTTTGATGCCGACGGCGCGTCACGGTACGTCGCCCGTGCTCTTTCAGGGCCGCGCGTTCCTCGTTGGAGGCGGAGTCGAGAACGGAAGCTCGAACTCCACCACCGTCGAAGTGTTCGACCGTCAATAGTTGTCGACCGATGCGGCGCAGCGTCGTGCCGGGGCCGCTCTTGCTTCGACTGCCTAAGGGCAGCGCGCAAGTCTTTATATCAGGGACAAAACTCGATTTGTAGTGCATCGCTCAGGTTGAAACCCGTGCCTCCAGCCGCTGGGTCGCGGTACCAGAATTGGAAGTTCCACGTCTGACCCGCGGCAATCTGGCCGGCAGGAACCGGCGGCTGGCTTAAATCGAGTGCGAAGTGCGCTTCGCCCGCTCCATCGATCGCGAGAACAGGTAGACGGTACGAGCTTCCACCTACGCATCGGAAGCCATCGCCGAAGGACTGCTGCGTGCTGCCCATGCCGTAGTAGAAAATGCCGGATTGGCCAACCGGGCCAGTGGCGGCGACCAGTTCCATATCATTGGCCGACTCGCTCGCCGAGCCCATGTGCGACATCAGCATCCCGGCACCTACCGAGTTTGCCGCAGTGACGCAGATGTTGGTCGGCGGCGTGCAGGCGGGCACATACTCGATCAACACGTTAGCTGTGTTCGAGCTTCCGGCAAGCGAGTCGATGCGGAATATTACGACATCGGTTCCGCTGGCCATCGGGGAAGCTTCGATCATCACGTAGGCGGATCCGTGCATCAGCACGGTCGCTTGGGCCGGCGACTGCAGGAGCGTGGTCGTCGTTGAAGACAATAGTTCTCCGTGCGCGCCAGGCAGCTCGATCAAGGCTGGGTGGGCAGGGTCGACTTGGATCGTCGCGTCGTAGGCGATGGGTGTGGCACCGACCGGCAGAGAACCGGAGTACGCAATGTCGAGTTCGATCGTCGCACTTCTCGCTCGTGAACCATCCAGGTAGCGGGTCACAGCAACGATGCGCGCCGGGCCGGCTCCCAGGTTCTGGCCATAGACGCGCAGCGTGCCGTCGGATAGAGGCGTCGATGCGACGACGCGTCCGTTGTGCAGCAGCTGAGTCTGCTCGGGGAAAGTTCCACTGCCGGCACCTGCTGCGGCGCCGATGATCACGTCGAAGGCCGTTGCGAGGTCACCGCTGGTCGCACTGGGAAGGATCGCGACGGAGTGTCCATGGTTGTCGACTGCAAGCGTGCCTATGAAGCTGCCCTTGTTGCTCTGCAGACTGTCGTCTTCGGCAACCACGCGTAGCTCATGCGGGCCGTCCGCGAGCAAACTCGTATCGAGTTGAAAGCTCCCGCCGCTGGCGATCGTCTCGAGCTTGATTCCATCGATGTGCAGATGAACAGCCGCGATGCTCGCTCCGGGAGCTGTCGCGTTTGCGGTCGGCGTCAGCAGCGCGCTGCCGGAAACAGGAGTACCCGGCAGGCCAGGCAGATCAACCGTGGGCGGCAACGCATAGGGGCGCGTTAGAGGATCACCATAGAAGAGGGATTGGAATGGCTTGGAGCCGTTGCTGCGGAACCAAGCCTCGCCGAGCGAGAGGCCCTTGCGGTACACCACGTGAACGCGCGGGTTCGGAAACTTCGTCGCGTAGTTGCACGGCTCTTCAACCGTTCCGGCCGTGCCGCTGGCGCCCTTCGCGATCCAGCGCGACATTTTCGTCTGCGAAGTGGTCGAGAAGTTGCCGGCGAAGCTCGTCAAGTGATCGGCAAAGGAGCCGGGCAGCAGCGTCATCACTTCGCCATCGATGTTCGGACTGGCCCAGCCGGTCATCACACCCATGCAGTCATGCTGGCCCGTTGGCAGTACGCCCAGCAAGTGCTGACCAACGCCGCCTGCATTCGCCATGCGCAGCACGGCGTCGGGGTACAAGTCATGCCGGGGCCCTGAGCGATTCACATCGCTCGTCTCGACGTAGTACACCGTGCCGGCTGGCTGCGTGAAGTCAGAGGCGACGCTTCGATCGATCATGTCGATCACATCTTGCAGCGTATTGCCGTTGGTTCCGGTGTAGCCGAGCATCGCGCCGATGTAGTAGCGCTCGGCAGATTCGTCTTCGCTCGGCGTACCCGTGTTCCAGCGAATGTCGCTCTCGAACGCGCGTGCGCCCCAACCCGTCTTCGCGTAGTGGTTGCGTGCCGTCGAGACCAGGCCACCGAAGATTGCGTCCGACTGATAGGCCAATGTGTAGCCGGTAACGATCGTGAAGCGGTTGACGGGCGAGCACAAGTCGTTGATGTAGCCCGCGGCCGGCACGAAAAAGTTCCCGCCCGGAGGCACGATGACGTAGTCGATGTGCTCCAGATCGCGTTGCTGTAGCGATCCCAGGAAGGCCTTCAGGTTTTGAGCTGCGAAGGCCTGATAATTCGCGGCATCGGGCTTCATGTAGAGCACATTGCCGCGCGGAATATCGCGCTTGGAGAGGTACAGGTTGGCCAAGTACAGCGACTCGGGCTGACTCGGGTCCACGATCAACAGCGCATCCTCCGAAGATCCGCCCGCGTAAGTTGGGGCGAGCAGGCAGCTTGCGCAGAGGATCGTAGCGAGGCCGAAGGATGCGCGTGGCGAGCGACTACCGATGGACCGGGGCATGTTTGCGATGGCTGTCATGGCAATAGGTGCGATGGGGGAGAGTGCGGACACGAGTGTTCGAGTGCTTGCAGGAGAGTCTGTCGAATCGAGCGATGCGAGGAGAGCCGCGCCTGTCCGAGGCAGGAGCGCGGCAATAGGCAGCGTTGTTGAGGGAACTCCCCATCCCCCCGCACCATTTTGGCAACTCCACCGCGATTCGGGGATTCTGCCGGTGTCAGCTTCAACGAATCTGTACGAGTTCGTACACGGGAGCCGGAAACTTGGCGGCTCACTGGCGCTACAATCCCGGTCCCACTGCCCGGGCCACTCATGAAACTGACGAAACCTTCTCTTCCCTACTTCTTCAGCGTATGCCTCTTGTCGGCAGCTGTGTCTTCGGCGGCTCCGATCGCAGCGCCAATCTGCCTCCCGCAGGCCGCCGACATGGCATCACGCAGCGAGGCCTTGCTGAGTGCTAATCGAGCGAGTCTTGGAACCAAAGAAGCCTTGGCTGCAGTCCATACTGTTGCTCTTGAGGGCGTCATCGTCATCGACGAGATGCCCGGTATCGGTGCTGTCAGCGAGTTCTTGGCGGCAGATGGTCGAGCCTTTCTGTCGACGCAGTTGCCTGGCATGGGAGCTGTCGACCAGGGCTGCGACGGCAGCATGTATTGGGAAGAGGACATGCGCCTTGGAGCGCGCCGGCGTGACGATGTCCAGGCGGACATCGCACGCCGCAAGTACGGCACTCTGCGTCACGCGCCTTGGAAAGAGCTGTACGTGCGTGCCGAATTACTTGGCACCGAGCAGGTTGAGGGTCGCAGCTGTCACTTGCTGGCGATGATTCCCAAGCTTGGCCACGCGGATCGTTGGTACTTGGATACCAAGACATCACGCCTGGTGCGTTTCTCGATGAAGATTGGCGGCACGACGCAAGAACCGATCGAGTTTGTCACGACGCTCTCCGATTGGCGCGCGGTCGGCGGTGTGTTGTACCCACACATGCGTGTCGCCGAAGCCGGCGAGACGCGCGTCACGCGTACGTTGACGAGCATTCGGCACGAGCCCGAACTGGCAGATGGCGTGTATCAAGCACCCGCAAACCTGACTGGAGGACGCGCTTTACCCGGCGACTTTCCTCGATTGCGAGCGCTAGCCAAGCAGACGGTTGCCTCGGTGCGCCTGACGTGTCGGCCTCAGGAAGTCGGTGCGCAGATGGGGGCTGCTGTCAGCGCTGTCGCGCACCACGTAGAGGCTAAAGGCTGGAAGGCAGCCGGCCCTCCATTCACTCGTTACCACTCCTTCGGAGCTGAAGCGATCGAGATAGAGGCCGGCATCCCGCTCGAGGGCAGCCCGCAAAACGATGGTGCGGACAATGCGAAGGCTGGGGCGGCCGATGTGCATCTCAGCAGCTTGCCGGCGGGGCGTGTGCTTTCGGTGTGGCACTACGGCCCCTTGGATCGAGTCGCGTTGAGTTACGCCAAGCTCGAGACTGCGTTACAGGAATTCGGCCTGGAAGCGAATGGCGGTCAGTGGGAAGTCTATTGGTCGCCGCCTGGTCGTGAGGACCAGGAGATGTTGCACCGCACGCAGCTCGTAGTGCCGGTTAAGGTTGCCGTTCAACCGGCTCCAGAGCCTAAAGAGCAGGAGTAGCCTGCAGTACCCCCACACGGTCTGCGGGCCGTGTGCTCGCATGCTCATCTTCGAGCTCGCGCAAGCGTATCCGTCGAGCTCTTGCAAAGATGCAGAGTCGCCCTTCGTAGTCAGAACCAGCCGAAGCTTTCCGCTATCTCCGACCCGCACCTTCATGAAACTGCTCGCGATTTGCTTGTGCCTGTTGACCCTCTCCTGCGCCGGAAGTCGTTCGACTGCAGCGCGGGATGGCCAAGAGGGAGTTACACCTCTACTAAAGCGGACCCACGTGCGCGATCCACACTCCTTCTCTGATCCTGCCGCTGTTCGGATGACCCATCTGGATCTGGATCTCGAGTTAGACTTCGAGAGCGAACAGGTACGCGGTTCGGTCGACATCCACGTGCAGCGCCGCGATCGCGAAGCACCGTTGATTCTCGACACACACGAATTGTCGATCCTAGGAGTCGCTGGTTTGGATGGCAGTCCGCGTGTGTGGCAGCTCGGCGAACGCGTAGAGCGCTTCGGTCGTCCACTCGAGATCATGCTGCAACCTGCGGATGCAGCGGTACGGGTTCACTACATGAGTGCGCCGGGAGCGGAGGCGCTTCAATGGCTCGCGCCTGAGCAAACTGCTGACGGCGAAGCGCCCTTCTTGTTCACGCAAGGCCAGTCGATCTTGACCCGCTCGTGGATCCCGCTGCAAGACAGTCCCGGTCCGCGTGTCAGCTACACCGCCAAGGTGCGCGCGCCCGAAGGCTTGACGGTCGTGATGAGTGCGGAGAGCCGCGGGCGCGCCGACGATGGCTCGTGGCTGTTCGGACTCGACCTGCCGATCCCTGCCTATTTGATTGCTCTCGGCGCCGGCAAGCTCGAGAGCCGCGACCTATCCGAGCGCTGCCGTGTATGGGCCGAGCCGAGCTTAGTCGAGGCGGCTGGAAACGAGTTTGCTGACACCGAGTCGATGATTCAGGCGGCCGAAGAGTTGTTCGGCGAGTATCGCTGGGGTCGCTACGATTTGCTGATCCTGCCGCCCGCCTTCCCCTTCGGAGGCATGGAAAATCCCCTGCTCACCTTCCTGACGCCGACTGTCATTGCGGGCGATCGCTCGCTCGTCTCGATCATCGCGCACGAGTTGGCGCACTCCTGGTCCGGCAACCTAGTCACCAATGCGACGTGGAGCGACTTTTGGTTGAACGAGGGCACGACCGTCTACTTCGAGCAACGCATCATGGAGCGCGTCTATGGCCGTGAGCGGCGCGACATGGAAGCGGCGATGTCACGCGCGGGCCTCGAGTCGTTGATCGCCAAGCAGGAGCCGTGGGAAAACGTGCTGAACATCGATCTGACGGGTAAGCACCCGGACGACGGCTTTTCGGGAGTTCCCTACAACAAGGGGGCTGCTCTGATGACTCTGTTGGAGCAGCTCGTTGGGCGTGAAGCCTTCGACATCTTCCTACAGAGCTGGTTTGACGAGCACGCCTTTCAATCCGTCACGACTCACGACTTCGAGGTCTTCCTGAAGGAGCGCCTGCTGGCCCAACACGCCGCGCAAACGGCCGACTTCGACCTGGATCAGTGGCTGCACGCACCGGGCTTGCCTGATGACGCACCGGCTGAGGAGTCCGACGCGCTTGTGCGCGTCGATCAGGAACTCGAACGTCTGCGGGCAGGAGCGATTCCGGGCGAACTCGAGACGGGCGCGTGGGTCAGCCAGCAGTGGGAGTACTTCGTCGAGAACCTACCAGCCGACTATTCGGCCGAAGATCTATCGCGCATCGACGCGGCCTTCGAGTTCACGCAGACAGGCAACAACGAAGTGTTATGCGCCTGGTTGGTGCGCGCCATTCGCGCCGCCTATCGGCCGGCGGATACGCGCCTCGAAGCCTTCTTGATGACGGTTGGCAGGCGCAAGTATCTGCAGCCGCTGTACGAAGAGTTGCTGGTGAGCGAACGCGGAATCGATCGCGCACGCAGCATTTATGCTTCGGCTCGGCCCCGCTACCACGCGGTGTCTACGACGACCTTGGATCGCCTGATCTTGCAGCAGTGATGCTGCTAGCAGGCTGCCCTAGAAACAGCGCTTCGCTCAGTGCGTAACCGGCGACTTCGATCAGTGCGTAACCGGCGACTTCGCTCAGTGCGTAACCGGAACGCGCATCCCGCGCACCAAGTCGGTCTCCGCTGGTGAGAAGCGTTCGATCAAGTCAGCCAGTCGCGGCTGCAAGGCGTCGATGTTCTTCAGGTACAACGCATCGCCTCCCTCGGCACAGGCGCGTTGGACCGTGGGGCCCGGCATCGGGCCGATGCCCTGCTCTATCGCGGCTACGAGCTCTTGATGAATGCGCGTCGCGTCGACGCGCTCCGGAAGCTCCGGGCTTCCGAACCAGATCGGCTGGCTCATCCATTCGCTGTTGGGGACTCCGCTCGCGTCGAGGGCCGCAGGCACGGTAACCACCATGTTGCCGCCGGGCTGGGCCGTGTTCCAACGCTGAGCTGTCTCGTCACCTACGTAGAGCACGGGCTCATAGGATTGACGCGGCACGGTCAGTTCGGGATCCACGCGCAGCACTAGGATCCATCCGGAACTGACGGAGGGAGCTTCCAGACGGTAATGATGCGTGTAGGGCGCATCGAGCACGAAGGGGCGCGCGTACAAGACTTCTTGCGCGGAGTCGGGATGCGTCGGAAGCCCGGGCAGGCCACCTTCACTTGGACCGCCAAGCCCGTACCAAGCGGCCACGGCACCCGCGCTGACAACAGTACCGATGAGCGTGAAGAGTAGGGAACGTCGCAACATGATGGATTCGATTCGGATTCAGGAGGCTCGCGGTGCGTTGATGGTGGCGTGCTCGGGCAGCGAGTGCTTGGAATCAGTCGACGGTGAATTCGATATCGTCCATTCCGAGACGACCTTCAGGTGAGTCGCCAGCTTGGCCAAACTCGAAGCGAACTTTGACGATGTCAGTAGTGTCGAGATCGGTTCCGTTCGCCAAGAAGTCGCGAATCGGAATGCGGGTCGTGCGGAATTCGTTCATCCAACCGACGCCGCCTCCCGAACCCGTTCGCTGGTACGGATCCGAGATTCCCTCGCCGTATGCGTCAATACCGATCCGGCTGACTCCGCCATGTCCGTCGAAGAGAGCGACATCGAAGCTGAGGTATTCAACGGCGGCAATCGTGTTCGGGTGGCGTGTTCCTTGAGCCGCACGGAACGACAAATAGCCCATGCCCGACACGTTGCGGGCGGCGCTAGGCACATGAAACTCGATCCAGCTAGGGATCGTCCAATCGAAGACATTCCCGCTCTCGTTGTCGCCGACTCCCGCACGCGTCATGCCGTTCATCGCGTCGCCCCCAGTCCAGGCGAAGGAGCTGTTCGGGTCGTCGTAGCGACCTTCGGCCAAGCCGGAGATCGTGCCTTGCACCAAGGCCCCTGAGCTTGATGTCGTGACAGCAGGCTCGGACTGAAAGTCGTCGATGACGAACTTGCCACTGTCCGGACCTTCCCAGTATTCCGAGTTGACGATGATGCACTCAGGCTGGGTCAGCGGCGCACCGATCGGGTGCAAGCTCTCGAAGTTGCGCCAGATGAAATCCTTGGCATCGCGGTCGCCCTGGACTATATGCCGCACCATCGGAAGGAAGAGCCCCTTCATCAATTTGTGCACCTTGACTCGGCCAACCTGGCAAGGGCCCGTGGCGACTGTGCTTCCGCCGCCATCGTGGAAGGCACCGTGTCCGGCGCCCTGGTAAGTGACACCCATGCGGATACCCGTAGCTCTATCGAGTAGGTGATAGGTCTGGACGATGTCTGTGGTTGGGCCACCGTTTACATCTGCATCGGCACTGCCTGTCCAGAGGTGATACGGGACATCGTGCGGGTTGGCGCTGTTGGTTCCCAAGAAGTCGGTCGGCGCGATCGAAGACACCAGCTTGATGTCCTCTTTCGTGTAGGTCGACGGGCTATTGGTTCCATCGACCAATCGATCGTAGGCACGAGCGACGCCTTCGCCACCGCGACTATGACCGAGCCACACGATGGTGTCGGCGTCGACATGTCCACTTAAGGCGCCCGCGTCGATGTTGGCCAGGTTGAGGAAGAACAGCTCGGTATTGTCGATCGTCGTGATTGAAGCCGCGTTCGGTCCGGGAACCGTGTTGTTCTGATGGCTCATGACCACATAGCCATGCGAGGCCATGTGATAGCCGATGTGGTCGTACCACTGGTAGTTGTGGCCGTTTCCATGGCTGACGACAATCAACGGAATCGGCCCGATGCTGGCGATGTTCGACGGATAGTAGATGTTCTGCGTGTGAAATGACCCACCGTGATTGTGAGTTGTCTCGACCACGCTGTAGGGGCCATTCAAGATGATGTTTTTGTACACGGAGAACCCGTTCTCGTCTCCGCGTCCATCAATGAAGTCGCCATCAGACAGTTGCCCGTCCATGTTGACATCGATCACGAGGTCGAAGGGCACGGCGAGGTCGGTGCCCGCAGGAGTCAGGCTCGGGAAGTTGTCGACTAGGAAACTATTGGCCGCCACGTCCAAGCCGCTGAAGTTGGCTTGCGTTGCGGCTCCGCGTGCATCGATCAAGGTCGTGTTCGCATCCCACTCGGCACGCGTGCGTGCATCGACGACGTAGACATCCGCCGTGATACCCATGATCGATGGGTGCAGGATCGGATCAATCGTCGCTTGAACGCCCGCGTCGCGATTGAATGCGCGCACGAAGTCGAAGTGCGGGAACTCGCCAAGGTCTTCGCCTGCGAGCTCTGTCTCGATGGGCCCACTGGTGAAGGTCACCGGTAATGCATTGGTCAAGTTGAAGGCCGAACCGCACGGACCGGCAGGATCGCGGTACCAGCCCTGGAAGTTCCAAGTCGAACCGACGATGATCGCACCGGGCCCAAAGTTTTGGGAGTGAGCGACAAGGCCGCTGACCGAGAAGCTTCCAGATGACCCAGCGGGTTGAATCGGAAAGCGCTTCAAACCCAGGGGTCCTGCTCCGACGCAACGCTGACCGTCGCCGAAGGGCGCTTGGATTGAGTTCTGACCCATATAGATCAGACCGTTTTGACCTTGCGCGAGTCCTTGAACCAATAGCACCAAGTCGTCAGCATGGACATTGGTCGAACCGGCCGCATGCGATAGCAGCGCACCCGTGCCGCTGTCGCCATCGATCCCGCTGTTTCCGCAGCCCGCGGCCAGATCATCGTTCGAGCAGGGACAACTCGTCCCGAAGCAGTAGGGCGTACCGACCTGCGCGAGTGCGGCTCGATCGACAAACAGCAGCGCGAGCGGAAGTCCGAAGATGATTCGGAGAGTGGTGAGATTCAGCAACGAGGGCTCCCTAGGGATGTCGCGAGGATGCGTGGAGGACGCAGGCGAGGCGATCTGCAGGACCGCATGCGAGAATCGGCTTGCAGGCTGCGTTCGAGCAGATCTGCTATCTGCCGCTCCCATTGTGCCTGAGAGCGCCAAAGCCACAAGTCGTGATGCTCTCTGGGCGTGCGAGTACCTCGCTCTTTACAATTCTGCGAGAACACGACCTCGCATCGTGAAGTGGCCCTGCTGCTCGCGGATGAGCCGAATTGCGACGCGTTCGATAAATCATGGCACGAAAAAAGGTGGGACGATCACGAGCCGGGCGCTCCGGCGGCGCTGAGGCGAACGGGCGCGACGCGCTCATCCATCGCATTCGAGCGACGATCGACGGCATTCCTGTCGGGCGTGTCGCCGCCTATGGCCAAGTTGCGGCCGAGGCCGGGCGGCCTCGAGGGGCGCGCATGGTCGCTCGGGTGCTATCGACTCTGCCTCCCGGCGATGAACTTCCTTGGCAGCGCGTGATGCGCTCGCATGGCCGTCATCTGATAATCGCATTCCCCGCGGGGAGTGCTTCGGCCAAGCGTCAGGCCCGCAAGCTGCGAGCGGAAGGAGTCGAGGTCGATGCGCGAGGCCGAGTCGTGCGTGCAAATTTCGGCTGGCAGTCCGAGAGCTGATCGATGCGCAAGGCGGGGAGCAACGAGCTCCAGCGCTGCTTCGACCGGATTTTCGAAGGAAAGTCGGATTCCGAATTCGGTCTCGCGCGACTCCCCGCTCTCAAGGGTACAGCTGAGAGCTGTGCTGGGGATCGGAACAACCCGCCAGGCGAATGCGCCCGGCGGGTTGTTCCATAGGTGCATAGCGCAAGCTGCCGCAGGTGCGCCGGAGGATCCAGAAGCTGAATCCAACCACGCTGCCAAACGACGAACTGTCAACTTGTCGAACGGAATGGGTACTCACTCGCGCCAATCGGGTACACCAAGTTCTCTGTCGCCACGGAACCCCTATCTGATGCACTTGTTTCTGTCAGCCGTTCTGTCGTCTGTGCCAATCTTCGCACCATCGCTTCAACAGCCGAGCCTCGCATCTGCGATTCAACCGATCAGTGCTGTCACATGGTCTCAAGATCGCAAGCGTGAAGAGGATGTCACGCATCCGGTGTTGGTCAGTTTGCGCGACTTCACGCATCGATTGCTGACGCGCGGAGATGTGTGGCATGAGGCATTGGACGAGCTGAGGCAAGTCTTGCCTTCCGCTGAACAAGTCGTCCGTCACATTGCTCTCGACGGCAACAGTGCGGGCAGTGGGCCGCAGGACACGGAGCGATTCGTCTGGTCTTGGATGGTCGACTTGGCGTCCTTTCGGCTCGAAAGCTATCCGGAAGATCGGCATTTCCAAAGCTTCAGCGGCAATGGAACTGTGCGTAAGCGAGGTCGGCGAGCGCTGCTGGATTTGATCGATGATCCGGGTGGCGAGCGCGTGCTCGACTACTTGACTCAAGAGGTCTTGATGACGTCGCGCAAGCAATCCTATGCGCGGCGATTGCTCGCTCTGCACATCATCGACAGCCGGCGTAGTCCGCAAGCTCGGCTTGCGATGTTGAACCTCGCGCGCTTCGAGGACGACGCCTTGCGGGCGGATGTACTGGCATTGCTGCCGAGTTGGCCTGGCGAAGCAGTTGACATCTTCCTGGTTAGCCTGCTCGGCAAAAAGTACGACCCCGGCACTCGGCCGCATCCATTCAACTTGGTCTTGCAGCGCATTCGAGACCATCCCGCGCCCTTCTCGCTCCGTGCCAGCCATCTGCTGGATGAACGCTTAGGCATGATGATGAGCGATCACGATTGGCGCGAGGTGTCGCGCGCAATCGAGTTGTCGCGAGGATTGGATCCCATGCGCGCGGTGCCAATCTTGTTGGATGCTCTGACGACTTGGGACCGTCGTAAGAAGCGCGGTGCAGGTTCAGGTCGCGTCCTCAATGATGTGCTCCGTGAACTGCGCCGGATTTCTGGGCGCGGCATCGGCTCCAACCCGCGCAACTGGATCAGTTGGTGGATCGCGGTGCGCCAAGGCGTGTCGCCCTTGCATACGGCTAGCGAAGGAGCGCAGGAAGGACGCACATCCGCCCAGTTCTTCGGCCTGCGCCCGTACGCGGAGCGCGTCATCTTCGTGATCGATATCTCAGGCAGCATGGCCACCGAGTGGGGCACAAGCGGACACTCGCGCTATGTCGAAGCCATCGACCAAATGATGCGTTTCCTGCAGGCATCAGGTGAGGAGACCGAATTCAATGTGGTGTTGTTCAGTTCTGTACCCATACGCGCGCGGCCCAAGATGATGCGCGCGACGACGCGCAATCTTGATAAGACGCGTGAAGCCTTGCTCGAGCGCGAACCTGACGGTGGAACCTTCCTTCGTCCTGGAGTCGAGATGGCTTTGGGTCTGGACGGAAGCTCCTTCAAGGGCAGCGAACTCGACACGGTCATCGTGTTGTGCGATGGAGAGACGCAAGATCGGCGGCCCTGGGTCCAACGCATGCTCGACTCCATCCGAGCCGAGTACCGCATCCAGTTTCATTGCGTGCTGTTGTCGGGCAAAGGGGATGGCGTACTGGAAGCACTGGCGACCGAGACGGGCGGAGACTTCATCAGCGTCGGAGGCTGATGACTCGCGCGCGGTGCGATGCTCCGCCTCCTGGCAATCCTTCGGTCGAAACTGCGGGTGCGGCAGCGGAATAATCACGCTCTCCACGTAAGCGAACGAGCGTCACTTGATTGCGTGCTTTGCCTAAACGGCTGTGGTCTACGCTCTCGTCTCTTCGCTGTCTTCAATCACAGCGCGACCATCCAAGCCAAGACGAGGATCGCCATCGCGAGCCCACCGGCTATGGCCTGCCCACCGGGCCCGATGCGCTCGGGAAGTCGCTTCCAAGCAATTGCGGCACCAAGGCCCATGCCGGACAAGAAGCCGGTCATATGCGCAATGACATCGGTGCGTTCTCCTGATGTGCCCAGGTATCCGAACAACAAGGCCGCACCGGCGATCGGTCCCCAGCGGCGCATGGCCGGGTAGTTCAAGCTGTGGCGACGCATCCATTCGTAGGCTGCCAGGATGCCAATGATTCCGAAGACAGCGGTCGAGGCGCCGATCGCAGAGTGTTCGGGGCGATGCAGAATGGAAGCGAAGACATTGCCGATGCCTCCAGCCAAGACGGCGCTAAGCCAGGTCAAGCCGGAACCAAGGACGTGTGCGGTCAGTACTCCGAAGGCTGCACCTGAAATCGAGTTTCCGACCAGGTGTGGCAAATCAGCGTGCAAGTTCAATGCGGTGAATGCGCGCCACCACTCGCCTCCGGTCACCTTGTACGCGACGAGCTTGCCGGCTTCCCAAAAGTTCTGATCCAGGAAGCCATAGCGGCCAATCGGAAACAGCGCCGCGATCCAAAGCACATACACGGCCGCTGCCCAGCGACCATTCGAGAGGCGCGGCGGAGGATCGGTCTTGGGCGGCCAATCTACGTTCTCGCGCTGATAGTTCTTCAGTTCGCCGGCTGCGGCTACAGCAAACTCTTCGGGCGCGAGCAGCCAATAGCCACCTTCTGCCGTGCGTTGCACGTGATGCGGAATCCCGGCCGATTGCAGGACTAGCGCATATTCGTGGGCCTGCTTCTTGTTCGGAAACTGAGCCAAGCCGGTCAGTTGGCCATTCATGGGTCGTTGCGCCTGGTAAGTCGGAAGGTTCACTCGCCCGAATACGGACGAGGCAGCGGCATGTGTCGCCAGAAACCGCGGGCCGCCTGGGAGCAAAGCTGGCGCTGCCCTGAACGGCTCTCGCTGGGGGGGCGCAGAGCTGAAAACGGGGATCCGCAGGCCGGTCTTGTGCGCGGCTCGGTTCTAGCCAATACGCAGACCGCAACCGGGGCAACGCGTCGAGCCACCCGTGATCATTGCCATACAGGCCGGGCAGGTCGATTGATCAGCATCGAGGTCGATCGTCATCGACGCGGCCAGACGGCCCGCCTCATCGAGCTCTCGATCCTGGTGCTCTTGAATTACCGCGGCAGCGGCGGGCAGGTCTTGGTTCGCGACCGCGAGCCAGAGCTTGGTGCCTCAACCATTCGGGTCACAGCCGGGGGGCGAGACGATTTCCGCAGCCATTCCGGCGCCTTCCAGCACCTTCTTCAGCTCCTTGACGGTCTGGAAACCGGCTTCGATGACGACGGATTGTGATTCGCTCATACCTCTATTCTGCCCGATCCTGGCGCCGTGGGCGATACGAGCCGAGGCTCCTAGCGATAAAAAGTACGTATATCGCGCTGCGGTAGCGCCCTAGCGCAGGTGGCGCGCGGGTCGCACACCGATCGTGGCCGACGGCTTCTGCGTATGGCGAGCCTGGCGGTAGGTCACGCGCGTCGTGCTGCCGTAGGTGTAGAAGCTGCCCCCGCGCGTTACCCGCTCTTGGCTCGGTTCCGGATGCAACCGCAAGCCATCACCAGCGCGCATCGGCCAGTCGTGGCTGACCATGAATACATCCAGGCACCACTCCGCGACATTCCCCAAGGTGTCGTGGAAGCCCCATGGATTCGCGAGTAGAGAGCCGACGGGCGCGTGCAAGATCCAGCCATCATCGCTGGGTAAGTTACCTTGCTCGTTTTCGAGGTGCACCGAGACGCTGGCAGAGGTTCGATCGGCTACGTTCTCCTTGCCGCTCATATCCGACAGCTCTTGGCCGGTCCAGCGCAGCTGTAGTCCTCCCGCCCGTGCAGCGCACTCCCATTGAGCTTCGGTGGGCAGCGTCAAGTCCCAGCGCCTGAGCGTTCGTTGCGCGTCGTGCCAACGGATGTTCTCGGCGGGATGCCTACCAGTCACGCGCTGGCCATGCACTTCATAGTTGATCGCGTATCGACTTGGTTCCGTCCCTGTTAGGCGACTCCATTGGGCCTGCGTCAGTTCGTACTTCGACAAGAAGTAGGGCTCCAATTCGAACTCTTGTCCACCTCGCTCGCTGAGGTGCAGAGGCTCGTTACCTTCGGTCGCTCCGATCTGTGTCCTGACCCTTGGCAGCAAGATCAACACGATGGCGGAAGATGCGCGGATCAATAGCCGCCCGTCCGATGCACGACTCGGGACCTCTCCACTAAAGAGATGGGCGAACTCCCACAGGCCACTGCTCGGGTTCATGCCGAGTGGGACCAGGCCGAGCTGAGGAGTGACTTCGAGACCGGCGTAGATGGGGGACGTGCGGATTCCAGTGATCGTTCGCTTCCATGCATAGGCATAGAGCCCGATGCTCTTCTCCTTGATAGAGCGAGCGCGCTCCAGGCGATCTTCCAGGCTTGCGATTACTCCGCTGTGTGGATCGGAGTTCATAAAGATCTCGCGCTCTCGCAATAGGTCTGCCAGCGTGTCGTGCGTCAGCTGGTCGAGTTGATCTTCGAAGCGAAAGCTGACCCGCTCGCTTGTAGTCTCTTGCAGCTCGGCGATCTTGAGGCGCAGGCGCGACAGGCGCTCGGCCGGCGCGCCGCTGTGATCTCCGCGCACATTCGCCTGTTCGGCCAAACCATCGAGGCCTGCCTCTAACACCAGAAGTTGAGCCTCGAGTCCCGTCAGCTCCGCAAAACTCGGATGCTGCTCTCGGTCCAGCCGAGCAGCCTCTTCGTCGTGCGGCAGGCTTCGCGCCCGCAGCGCGCTTAGTGTGGATGCATACGTCCCAATGCGCTGAGATAGGGCATGCGCTTCGTCAAGCAGGATTTTGAGCTGGGGGACGAGCTCAGGCAAGGGTGGCCAAAGCTGGTCCGCACGCAATTGGATGTCTCGTAAGCGGCCTACCTCTGCCAGCTTCAGTAGCTCGTCCTTGCGCTGCATCTCACGCCAGTATCCGAGTGAAAGAGCGGCGACGATCACGCTGACGAAGGCCACCGGGACCGCATTGCGCCTCATCCAGCGCATGCCCTTCGTGTACCAACTTTGCTGGTAAGCGTTGACGGGGCGGCCGGCTATGTAGGCACGCAGATCTGAGGCCATTGCACGCACGTTGGGATAGCGCGATTTTGGGTCGCGCTTCATGGCCTTGCTACAAATCCCGCGCAGTTCGGGCGCGGAGGATGCTGCGACACGTGCGAGGTCGCGCGGCGGCTCTTTGATGATTCGCTCGAGCAAGGTCTTGCTTGTCAGAGCCGAATCGCCGTCGAGGTAGGGTGCCTGCCCGCTGAGCAGCTCGTACAGGACGGCTCCGATCGCATACACATCGCTTGTTGCGCTGATGGAATGAGACGAGCCACTCGCCTGCTCGGGCGACATGTACGCCGGCGTACCTATGATGTCGCCGTCGACGGTCATCAATGGCGAGTAAGGATCCTCGTCCGCGACGCGGCTGCGATACGTGTGGATCATCTTCGTGCCGTGATCGCTGGTTTCTCGATCGATCACACGCGCCAAGCCCCAATCGATCACATAGGTCTCGCCGAAGCGCCCGACCATGATGTTGGCGGGTTTCAGGTCACGGTGAACGACGCCTTTTGCGTGTGCGTAAGACACGGCATCGCACACCTTCAGCAAGGTCTCGAGCATTTTTGGCTCGGACCATCCAACAGAGCTCGTTTTCTTGTTTTCGATCAGCTGGTCCAAGCGCACGCCGCGCACGAGCTGCATCGTGAAGTAAGCGCGACCTTCCTCGTCGATCCCGAGCTCGTGAATCGATGTGATACCGGGGTGGTCGAGCTTGGCCGTGATCTGGGCTTCCTCAAGGAAGCGCGCCAAGGCGCGGCCCGAGGGCGTTTTGGATGAGTCTTCTTTGCCCGCGCCCGCGCTCGTGGTGCTTGGTCCGCGCAAGACCTTCATTGCAAGCTCGCGATCTAGGTCCGTGTCGAATGCGCGGTACACGATAGCCATTCCTCCGCGCCCTAATTCGCCGCGGCGCTTGTAGCGCGGCGCGCCTGGCCGTGGTTTCGCGAACTGCGAGATCAGCTTCCCGGCAATCTGACGCTCTTCCCTGTCGCGAGCTCTGACCGGTGCGTCGATGGTCTTGTGCATCCCTATGCCGTCCAGGATCGTTCTCAAGCGGCCCCAACGCTTCCACAAGGCATCAAGTTCGGGTCGAAGCTGGCCGAAGCCCTGCGCCCAGTCCTCGTAGTTACCAGGCCCCGCGTGTTCGTGCTGCTCGATAAATAGCGCGAACAGGGCCTCGGCTCGTTCGGACGCACTCTCCGCCGGCTCGGACGAGTCGGGTTCCGGAGCCGCTGGCGGACGAATGTCGTCGCCGGCGCCCTGATCGGGTTGGTGTGAGGGGGGCTGCATGGGGCGCGGCCTGCGCAGCCACTGATACTAACCGACATCGTGCGTAGACTGGGTATTGCTGTTCATGCGCAAGCGAAACGCCTGAGGTATGATGAGGGCATGCGCGAGGAACCCGTCGTCGAACAATTGTTGCAGCGGGCATCTGCCGGTGAGGAACTCGCGTTAAGTCAACTAATCGAGCGCACCTTGCCTGGGCTACGCGCTTATGTCGCGCGGCGACTCGACCGCACGACGGCGTCCAAGGAGTCCGTCTCGGACCTGGTTCAGTCCGCGTGCCGTGAAGTCATCCAAGGCTACGACGCCTTCGAGTACGAAGGCGAGCTGCCGTTCCGCGCCTACTTGTATCGCACGGCGATGAATAAGGTGATCGACCGCAGGCGCTACTATCGCGCCGAGAAACGAAGCACGGCTCAAGTCCTCTCGTTACAGGACGTGCCTGATGGTGCTACGACCGACCGGATGCGGGAGGGAAACCCGGGCCCGGATCAGGTCGTTGTGCAGCGCGAAGAAATCGACTTGTTAGACAAAGCATGGGCGCAGCTTCCGGAAGACTTGCGCGAAATCTTGATGCTGCGACGTGTCTATGGATTGAGCAACCGCCGCGCGGCCGAACAACTCGGCAGCACTGAAGCTCGCACGCGGCACCTGTTGGCACGCGCACTCGCTCGGCTGACTACGCTGTATGACGATGACTGCCCCGCTCTCGAGAACTAGCCGAATTGCCGATGGTGCTCGTGCGGGGTGCTCCGCTCGCGGCACATCGAATCAGTCTGCGCCGAGCGCCCAGCTTTGAATCATTGACGCCCGCCAGCGTCCGGACCGATGTCGTCCATCGCTGAGTCCATATAGCTATCGAAGGCATCGTCGTCGGTCATCAGCTTCTTATCGAAGTCCTTGACGCGACGTTCCAGTTGCTTGCGTTCTCGATTGTCTTCGACGGTCATGGCCTCTTGCACTTGCAAGTCCGTCTTCGCATCGAAGAGCTGCATTTCGATCTCGGTCATGCGCAAGTCCTTCTTCTCGAGCTGCTTGCGTAGCGCTACGACCTCCTTGGCCGCATTCAATCCCGGATCGGTCAAGGCTTCGAGCTCTTGCTCACGATTCAGAATTGCGTCGCGGGCGGCCTCGATCACCTGGATCGCCATGCGAACCGAATGGGTGGCTTGAGCTGGGGTAACAGCCGAGGCATCGGCCAGACGGAGGAGGGCGTTTTCGATTCGTGTGTGGATATCCACACCAGGATTGCGGTCGGACATGATCAGGATCTGCGCTGCGGGGAAGATCCTGGCGAGCTTAATGGATCTTGCGCTGCGGAAGAGGAAGGTCGGACAGAACTTTGCCCAAGTTGGTCACTGCTCCACCTACCTGCTGCTGATCCTGGCTCTCGGCGAACAGACGCTGCCCTTCGGCCTCGCCGAATTGAATCAAGGCTCCACCGGGGTGAAGCATCGAGAAGGTGATGCGCTCGCCTTCCGGATCGAGCTCCATGATGCGCAGCGTGAGCTCTTGACCAAGACTCAAGAACTCCTGAGGCCTCTGCCCCGCTCGTCCACACTCACGCAGGGGCAGGAGGCCCGTGACTCCGGTCTTCCAGCGCACGAAGGCACCGAAGTCGACGAGCCGCTCAACACGAACGTCGACGAGTTGACCAACATAGGCTTGTTGTTCGACTTCGATCCAGGGATCGCTGTCGAGTTGCTTGACACCAAGGCCGATACGCCGGCCTCCTTGGCGAATGTAGAGCACTTTGGCGCGCATATGCTCGCCTTCCTTGACGAGGTCGCTGGGATGATCGATGCGATCGTGCGAGAGGTTCGACACATGCACGAGCCCCGTTAGACTCTTGCCGAAGCCAAGGAATACGCCGTATTCCTCGATGCGCGTCACGCGTCCCTCGATCTCTTGACCAATTTGAAGCCCACCGATAGCGCGCTGCGCCGGACTGCTTCGCTCGCGTTGGAGCACGAGCCTGCGTGACAGGACGCACCTTTGGCGCTCGCTGTCGACCTCGATCACTTCGCACGCGAAGGTCTTGCCCACCAATTCACTGTCGCTCCGCTCGCGCGGGAGGCCGCACTGCGAACGCGGCATGAAGGCGTGCAAGCGGCCGATCAGCATTTGTAATCCGCCGTGCGTCGTGCGCACGGCCCGCGCTTGCACGATCGACCCGGGCTCCATCGATTCCCAGCTGCGCAGGGCTCCGCGCTCGATCAGGCGCAGCGACCACAAGCCCTCTTCCTTGCCACGCAGCGTGAAGGTGTGAACATCACCTTCCTCGGGCTCTTCGTCGAAACGATCGATGGCAATCACGCCCTGCATGCGTGGGCCGAGCTCGACAAAGACATCAGCTCCAGAAATTCCAACGATCACGCCCCTCCACGGACGGAGCGTATGGAGGCCATGGTCCGGATCTTGGGGGAGAGGTGCCTCGAATCGTCGCATTGTAGGTCCCTTCCTGGACGGAGAGACGGGGGCGGGGAGCCACCCCCTGTGGGCCGATGCCCTTGGGAACACTTCACAGGTAGGGCATGATTGCAAAAGAGTCAAGTGGGGTGAGTCTCCCAAGCTGGGCCAAAGGTAGCTACCCTGCTGCGTATGACACCCTCTTTGACCATTTGGATCGTGGTTCCGCTGCTTGGTGGCCTTATCGGCTACGCGACAAATCGCATTGCAGTGATGATGATTTTTCGGCCCTACGAACCGCGCCGTGTCCTTGGCATTCGCTTTCACGGCCTGATTCCGCGCCGCCAGGCAGATATGGCGAAGAGCATCGGTGGAGTCGTCGGAGGCCACCTGCTCGGCCACGACGACATCATGGGGGCCCTCGGCGAGGTGGACCTGACGCAGCTGGCGGAGAAGGTAATTGATCGTGGGCTGGGCCCAAAAATCGATGAGCTCCGCAAACTTCCACTGGTGGGGGGCTTCCTGACTGATGAGCGCGTTCACGATTTGAAAGCTCAGATGGCCAGTGCGATCTCGGACAACAAAGAGTTGCTGATCAGTGAATTCGAGAGGGCGATGGAGAGCGGGATCGATGTGCAGGAAATCGTCTCGCGCAAGGTCGCGGCCTTTCCTGTGCAGCGCCTCGAAGAGCTCATCCTGGAGGTTGCCTCGCGCGAGTTGCGCTCGATTGAGGTCTTGGGCGGCGTGCTCGGGGTCTTGATCGGCTTCGGCCAGGTCGCTGTGTTGGCCTTGCTCGGTTGAGCGAGCAGCCAAGTCGGCGGACCCAATAGCAGTGGAGGCCGCCCACAAGGGACGACCTCCACTGTGGGGATCGACTGGTTCGTGTTCGATGTCAGTCAGAGCGTGAGGGGCCGCGTCGAATGGCGGGTCACACATCCTGAATAGGACATGACTGAATCGATGGTGTACGTGTCGGGCTAAAGATGTGCACGCCGTGTGCATGCATGATCTGGCGACGACTTCGGTGGGAGTCGCCTCCTATGTCCAGTCATCGTGCCAGCCCGTCCGCTGTTGTGCCTCACGCGTGCTTTTTTTGGCTTTCCTTATCCGTGCGCACGGCGACCTTGACCAGGAATTCTCGCTGCTGCGCAAGGCGGGTTGTCCACGTGCACCCAGCAGTTCCTGATAGGCCCCATTCCACTCGCCACGTACCATGACGGGCAGGTCTCCCTCACTTCTTCTGCCGTCAGAATTTCATGGCACGTGTCTTTACGAGTTCCGTCCTCAACGCACCCATCGCTCAGGTCTGGGCGCGTATCCGCGACTTCAACGCTCTTCCCACATGGAATCCGAACGTAAGCGAGAGCGAGATCGAGGACGGGCGTCCTGGTGACGCCGTCGGGTGCGTTCGCAACTTCGTATTGCAAGACGGTGGGCGCCTGCGCGAACGCTTGCTCGCCTTCAGCGATCTAGAGCATGCGTGCACCTACTCGATCCTCGATTCGCCCATGCCGCTTTCAAACTACGTAGCTAGTCTGCGCCTGCTTCCGATCAGCGATGGTGAGCGCACCTACGCCGAGTGGAGCGCGGAGTTCGACTGCAATGAAGGTGATCAGGAGTCGCTGGTCGCCAGCATCGGCAACGATGTGTTCCTGGCCAGCTTCCAAAACCTCGAACGCCAGATGTCGGCAGAAGGAGCAGTGCGATGAGGCTCCGCAAACTTGCAGTTTCGCTAGGGCTCGGATTCGTGATCGCGATCGTGTGGACCGTGATGTCGCCCGAAACCATTGCCGATTCAGGATTGGTCGAAGATGCCGGGCCGGCGACGCTCCCCGCGCAAGAAAGCGAGGGAGGGGAGGCGAGCGAAGTTCGGACCCAAGCGATTACGGTCGTCTTGGTTAGGCATGCGGAGAAGGGCACGGATGATGCGCGCGATCCATCTTTGAGCAAGAAGGGCGAAGTACGCGCGCATGACTTGGCGCAG
Source organism: Planctomycetota bacterium (assembly GCA_047611405.1). Lineage (GTDB taxonomy): Bacteria > Planctomycetota > UBA1135 > UBA1135 > JBLFWN01. The sequence goes on from JBLFWN010000019.1 coordinate 58,813, forward strand.
CTGTTGGGGCACGCCCGAGTCACTCACCTATTTGCCTCCGAATACAAGCGCACTCAATCGACGCTTGTGCCACTCGCGCAGCAAGTTGGTGTCGAAGTTAAAGTGCACCCCGCCCGCGACGGGAAAGGCATGGTCGCCCTGTTGCGGGCTTTAGCTCCAGGGAGCGTCGCTGTCGTGGCCGGACACTCGAACACAGTGCCCAATATGGCCGAGGCCTTGGGCGCGCTAATCGAAGAGCTAGAAGAAACGCCTAGAGGGAGGATGCTGGGCGAGAAGGAATACGACCGCATGTTCATCGTGCAGTTGTATGCCGAAGCGTCCGGCATGAACCCGCACCTGCTCGAGTTGCGTTACGGCGACACCGAGTAACTAGCAGATCTTGCACTCACCGATCGAAGCCACTCGACTCTGGATCACCGGCATGTTTCCCGCCATTCTCGCATCGACCTGTATCCTCGCTCTGATTACCCCGTCTGCCCGGCAGACAACGGCTCCGCCAGCGCACGAGAGGGCCTATGTGCTCTTGGATCAAGCGGATCCGCTGGCGGCGTATCGAGAGCTAGCTGACGAGCTCTTCGGAACCACGTATGTTAAAAGTGGTCCACGCTTCGATGCGGACGCAGAGGTGGATGCGTTGCTCTTGCAGGACCTCGTCGACCGTCTCGACCTTGACGAGGATGTACTGCAACGCGTGCAGACGTTGCGCCCATGGCCGACAGTGCTTCCGCCAAGGATTCGCTTCGTGTACGAGAGCATCTTCGCGCGTGGACTACGCGTGATGGGGGAACCGTGGAAGGCGCGCCAGGTGATGCGCGATCAAGGTGTCTATACGGACTGGATGCTGCTTGGGCCCTTCGACAACGAGCGCGGCGCGGGCATGTCGCAAGCCGGTCCGGCCGAGCGTGAGATCGACTTCGAGGCCGAGGTACCCGGTAAGGAACGCCCCGTGCGTTGGCGCACGAACCCGTGCCCGGAACATCCGCTGGGACGCATTCTGCTGCAGGATGTCTTCCGGCCCGATGCTCAGGTGTACGCCTACCTCGCGACTGCTGTCTATGTCGCGCAGGACACCGACATCGTGCTGCGTGTCGGCACGAGTTCCGGGTTGAGTGTGCGCTTGAACGGCCAAGAACTGTTGACGCACGACAAGGAGCGCAGCTTCGGTGCCGATCAAGACAGGGTCGTGCTTCCGCTCGACACCGGATGGAACCAGCTGCTCTTGAAGTCAGGTGTCGAGGACGGCAACTGGGCCATCACGACTCGCTTCACGAGCTTGGATGGTGAACCCCTTGTGTTTGATACTGCCGCGGCTTCCGAGGCCGGAATCCGAATCGACTCGAGCGCGTGTGCAACGCCGGAAGACCGGCAACTTCGTGACGCGGGCAGCATGCTGCTGGAGGCTCGAGAAATCCTTTCCAAGCAGACGCAGGACGCCCAAGCACAGCGCTCCTTGGCGCGCTTTCATTTGTTGGCGGACCGCGAAGACAGGGAGAGTCGTTTCGCGGAAGCGGCCGCGCAACGCGCTTTCGAGCTCGAGCCCGATCACTTGGGTGGTCAGTACTTGCTTGCTCGCGCGCTCTATCCGCGCGGAAAGAGTCGCTCGGAGATGGCTCTCGATCCTTACATGCAAGCCCTCGCTCGGGTGCTTGCAAAGGATCCACATCACATGCGAGCGTTGTTGGCGAAGGCCCGACTCGCGATGGACTTCCAGCATCTGCCCGAACTGGCGGACGAGCTGACGGGCCGTGCGCTCGCGCAAAATCCGCAGTGTCGTGCAGCTCTGATCAGTCGCGCCGCGTACCTCCAGTCGCGGGGCCGCGAGGTCGAAGGCGAGCTCTTGCAAAAGAGAGCCTACGCGACAGAGGAGGCTCGTCAGTTGACCGAGAACGCACTTCTGGCGTCGCTCGATGCTCTTGCCCAAGGCGACCGAGCGCAGTCGCGCGCGCTGTTGCGTGCAGCAGTCGTGGCCAGGCCTATGCCGGGCGTGACGATGAATCACTGGCTGGACACCTTGACCGACGAGGGGCGAGCCGCAGAACTATTGGAGTGGACGCGCCGCCTTTGGATGGCGTCGCCCTTCTCCGTCGATCGATTGTTAGAGAGTGCGCGTGCGGCGCAGGCGGCTCTGATGGACGAGCGCTTTGAGCGCATCCCGGAACTGACTCTCTTCGACGGCGTCGAGGGCTGGCTACTTCCCGATGACCTTGTCGATCGCGCGCTCACAATCTGTCCCGAATCGGTGCGTGCACACCGCTTGCGAGCGCGTCTGGCTTTGCGTGCGGGAGATCAGGCACGGGCGATTGAGTCACTCACTGAAGTACTACGGCTCGAACCCGGAAGCGACATGATCCGGCGGCAAATTTCTCTACTGCAAAACGCTCCGGAAGAGACGCGCTTCGAGGACCTTTGGCGGCGCGACGCATCCGACTTGGTCAGTACGCCCCTGCCTGATGACGGCCAGAACCATGTCATCGAAGTCCTGGACCGCACGGTCGTGTATCGCGTCTATCCCGACGGCGGTCAGAGTCAATACGAACATCTCGTGCTACGCCCGCTGAACTTGGCCGGTCTGGAGGCGCTCGACTCCTGGCCAATCGTCTATCCGCGCAGCGGCAACCTGTACGTTCATGCGGTCAACGTGCACCGCACGGATGGTAGCAGCGAGCGCGTGCCCACCCCGCGTCGTCGCGACAGCCGTCGAGGCGACATCGCGGCGCGCTTCTTCGATCTGCCGCCGCTCGCAATCGGGGATGTCGTCGATGTTGAGTACCGCATCGATGAAACGGAGGCGGATGTCTTTGGTGAGTACTTCGGCACGCGGCACCAGTTCTATCCGGATGTCATCGATAGCTATGCGCCGACTCGCTATTCGGAGCTGGCGGTGATCAGCGAAGTGGATGTGCCCATCTTTGCTTCGGTTCGTCGTGGAGATGCGCTGGAGGCGTCGGTCGAAGTTGACGAGCAGGGCTTGCGCGTCCAGCGTTGGATCGCGCGTAACCTTGGGCGTCCGGCGATGGAGAGCGATATGCCCTCGAGCGTTGAGATCGCGCCTGTGGTCGATGTTAGTACCTACGCGAGTTGGGAGGAGTTCGGCCGCTGGTGGTGGAGCTTCATTCAGAAAGAGTTCGACACCAGTCCTGCTATGGAGCAAAAGGTCGCCGAGCTGACGAGCGGTCTGACTGAGGAGCGCGACAAGGTGGCCGCCATCTACCGCTTCGTGGCGCAAGAGATTCGCTACAACGCCTGGGCCTTCGGAACACACGGCTACGAACCCTTCAGTGCGTCGACGATCTTCGAGCGCCGCTTCGGCGACTGCAAAGATAAATCGATCTTGATTCGTCAGATGCTCGCCTTGGTCGATGTGGATGCGGTGCCCGTGTTGATCAAGACAGGTACTCGGCAGCCTGACGAAGGCTTGGATGCGGCCATGGTCGAGCACTTCAATCACTGCATTGCTTATGTGACACCTACGGCAGAGCGAGCGGGCTATTACCTCGACGCGACCGCGGACCGCAATCCATTGGAATACCTGCGCTACGACGACCAAGGTGCGCGTGTGCTGCACATTTCCCATGATCAGGTCGGTTTGCATCTGATTCCGTATGCGCCGCCCTCGGAAAACGCGCTCGAACGAAGCTGGGATATTCATCTGGAGCCCGATGGCAAGGCTCGCGTAGCAATGCGTGACGATTCCAATGGGAAGTTCGGGGTCATGTTGCGCTACCGCTACGGCGGCGAGACAGGTGACCTGGCTAATAAACTTGGCGCCGAGCTGAACAACTCTTTTGGAGAGGTCGAGATCGAATCCGTGCTCTCATCGGAACTGAACGACACGACGACTCCTGCTTGGCTCGAAGCTGCCTTCAACGCGCAGGATATTTGGATATCACAGGGTGATCAGAAGAGCCTCGAGCTTGGCTTTGATCCGATCGGTTTAAGCTCGTCCGGCGTCGAACCTGACGCGGACCGCGCTTGGCCTGTGGTGCTCGAACGACCCTATCGCTTGCAGAGCACCGTTCGCTATCACTTACCGGCTGGCAGCGAGGTGATCCGCGTTCCTCCACCGATCGATGTCGTCGCAGATGGGCTGATCTCGTATAGCGTGCGTGTTGAAGTCGAAGAAGGCGTCGTCGCGATCCAGCGCACTTTCGAATTGCAGTCGCGACGGATCTCCGTCGATGACTACGCCGCTTTCCGACGCGCCTTGCAGGATGTCCGCACGGCCGAGGAACGAACGATCGGCTTCAAGCTCGCCGAAGAGCAGAGCGAAGAAGCTCCTCAGGGAGACCAGCGATGATGCGATTGATGAATACTTGGAAGCGCGCGATTTCACTTGCGCGAGCGACTGCCTGCATCCTGTGCATGTCGTCGCTCAACCAGGTGAACGCGAGTGCGCAGGAGCATCCGTTGACCGCACATGCTCAAAGCTTGCTCGACACGCAGGCTCTGCGAAACGGGGATATGCAAACGACTGCCCTCAGGATGGTTGAGCTGCTCCAGACGCCTGGCGCCGAAGAATTGGCAGAAGCGGCCTTGTTGCTGTTGCACGATCGCCTCGACCGCATTCATGGACGACGAGCGCTGATCGAACCTTTGGCTGCGCTGGACCCGAGCCGTTTCCCTGCGGCTGCGCAGCGTGCGCTCGAGCGTGTATTGGCCTATCTGCAACGTGACTTTGTGCATGCACCGGGAACCCAGTGCTTCCCGAACTACCTGGCTGACTTCCGCGTGCTTGGGCCGCTGGCACCGCGCTACGAGGCCGGTTCCGCGCGGCGCTTCGATGAACTCGCGCAAGAACTTGCCAGTGCGGTGGACTTCGGCAAGAGCTATCCGGGCATCGACGGCGAGCTGCGCTGGCGTGACCTACGGCGTTCTCCAAGCTATCCCTACGTATCTCCGGTCGATGGCATTCGTCAGAACCTCGGTCTATCCGTTTTGGCCGCGAGCTTTTCCGTTCCGGGTGGCGGACCCGCTTGGATTGAAATCCAGGCAACCTTCCCTAGCGGAGTTCGCAATAGCCTGGGCGGTTTCCCAGGCGACTTGCCTGGCTTCGGACTGTCCGTGAATGGCGCAGACTTTGAATATGTCGATTGCCGCGCGCCGAACCGAGAGGTGCAACGCTTGCCCGTTGTCCTGCGTGATGGGGTCAACAGAGTCTTGCTGCGCTCCCGTTTGGGCGGCCAGCTGCAAGCGCGTTTTGCATTGCGCGTGCTGTATGAAACAGGTGGTCCGATCGGTGTAGGAGGCTGGAGTGACGGTCCCCTTGGCGCGCGTGTCGACATGCAGCCGCCGAGTATCGATCCCTTCGGTGATGTTGTCGATCGACTCGCTGAGTTGCGCGGCGTATCTGCGGAGCTCGAGGCTCTCTTAGGCGTGATGCGATCGCTCGGCGGCGACCATGCCGGTGCGCGGGAGTGCTTGGCTAATGCTGTCGAGCGTATGCCGGATGCACTCTATTTGAAGGCCCTGCTGGCGATCGCGACCGATCGAGCGAGCTATCTGCCCGAGGTTTGGCGCCGGTCACGGGCGCGGCAGTTGGCAGAAGAGGTGGCCCTGGCGCAGCCGTCGCACTTACTGATGCAGCTGTTCCTGGTGGGTGCGTTGACGGGCGAAGATCGCGAAGAAGAGGCCTTGGCCCTGCTCGATTCACTTTCGATTGCCCACCCAGAGGCCTGGGATATTCCGTGGGCGCGCTCGCAAGTCCTGCGCGAGCTGGGGCTTGGGGTACTGGCGGAAGAGTCCATGTTGCTGGCAGCCGATCTGTCTCCGGACAACGCGCATGTTCGTGTCGAGCTTGCGCAGTCGTTGGGGAAGCATGGTCGCAAAATGCGATCAGCCGCCATGCACTTGCAGGCCGCACGTATGAACGGCAACCACGCTAGCGACCTGATCGATGCAGCCAATGCACTGGAGGCAGCCGGTCAAATGAGTGAGGCGCTCGGCTTGCGGCGCGAAATCGAAACACGCTTTCCGCGCCGCCGTGCGCAGTTGACGGCCGCATTGATTGCGATGGGCGACATGGAAGAAGCTCGGCTGCGGACGAGCGCGGACGCCAGGCGCTTCCCGGATTCAGCCGAGCTACATGCGCTCCTGGCCGAGATCGATTTGCGCGCAGGCGACGAAGGACTCGAGCGAGAGCATCTGTTGCGCGGCCTGGAGCTAGCGCCGGCCAATCGCCCTTTCCGCGAGCGACTGATGTCGCTCGGCGTGGATGACGCCGCTACAGCCTTCTTCGAGGCCGGCTTGATCGACGAGGAAGAGATGCTCGCGGACTACGACGATCTGGGCACCGACGAGTCGACTGTGCTCGTGATTGACCAAGCGTTGAACTGGTATTTTGATGATGGGTCGAGCGAGCGCGTCACCCAAAACCTTTATCACGCGCGCGACCTGGATGGTTGTGAGGCTCTCGGGACAATTGGCGTAAATGGCGACTTGCTGTCCTTGGCGGTCCTGAAGGATGGAGGTCGCGTTCGCATCGAGCCGATCGAGGTCGCGAATGAATACGTCCTGCCCAACTTGAAGCCGGGCGACTTCGTCGAGCTGATCTATCGCGAACAACACGGGCCCCAGCGCAGTGGTGTACACGATCCCACGTCCTGGTTCTTCGCGTCCGCGGAGCAACCATTTCACCTGAGCCGCTTTGTTCTCTCCGTTCCTGAACATGTCAACTTGCGCGTCGAATCGGCCCGCATGCACGACCTGGACAGCGATCTCGTGACCGAAAACGGGCGCCATTTGTATAGCTTCGAATCGCGTAGCATGCCGCGCGTGCTGCTCGAACCCGCTGCGCCGCCCGTGTCCTGGTTTCTGCCGATGGTCGAAGTCGGAAGCGACGACGAGCTGGCCGGCATCGCGGACTTTCACTTGGGAGAAGCCGAGTGGTACACGATCGTGACGCCAGAGATTCAGGCTGCTGCTGACAGTATCACCCAGGGTGTCGGTGACGAAGAGACGGCTGCTAGGCGCTTACATCGCTTCGTATCGGATCACATCGACAAGCGCGCGTGGTCGCCTTCGGCCGCAACCAGCGTTTTGCTTGGAAAGGAGGGCAACGCAACCTTCTTGTTCATGACCCTGCTCTCGGCAGTCGGCATCGAACATGAGTTGATTTGGGCGCGAGCGAGCGCGCCTGACGAAGACCCGGAAGCGCCGGCGACTTTCTTGCAGTTCAACCGCTGGCGTCAACGGCCGCTGGTCCTTGTGCATGCGAAGGGAGCCGAGAGCGCATGGTGCGACATGAACTTCAAGCTCTTACCCTACGGAGCTTCTACTGGCATCGCGCCGGGCGCTGAAGCCCTGCGAGCGAGTACGCGTGAGTTGGTTGCGACACCCGTGGTGGCTCTGGCCGATAGACCTGGCGTCCATCTCGAAGCGACCATTCGAGTTGCGGACGATATGAGTGCGACTGTCGATGCGGACTGCCGCTTCGCCGCGATCTTGGGCTATCAGTTAAAAGAACAAGTACGCGATTTGCCCGAGAACGCGCGCCTCTACAACTTGCGTGGCATTGCGAGCCAAGTACTGCGTGGACTCGAACTCGATTCGTACGAGCTGCCCGGTCTCGAATCCGAGGAGGGTCCGATGGAGATTCACGTGCAGGGCAAGGTGCGCACATTCCTCGATCGAGATCAGGACGGCTTCGTATGCAACCTGCCGATCGTGCCGTTGCAGATGGGGGCGACGTATGCCGGTGAAGGCGAACGGCGTCTGCCTTTGTTTTCCAACTCACCCCAAGTTGGCAGCTTCCGAGTGACGATCGAGCTGCCAGCTTCCCTGGAACTGATTGATGCACCGGAGGCACAGACTTTCGAGTGCCCCGGAGGAACTTGGCAGCTCGAATTGAAGCGTTCTTCGGCGGTTGAGGCTGCTCAGGTGTGGGTGTTGGAACGCCGTGTTGCCATCGGCGCATTCTTCTTGTCGCCGGCCGACTATCCTGACTTCGTCCAGTTCTGCACCGACATCGACAATGCGGAACGAAGCCGGTTGCGCTTTAGGCGACGTTGAGATGGCGCGCAAGCTCGATACGCGCACATCGATCTAGCAGCTCGCCCTCAGAGCTCCGATACATGCCTCGGGTCCTCCGAATCGCATGGCTGCGTTGCCAGAACCCACGAATAGCATCTAACTATGCGTGAAAGCTGGCGCCTTGGCTATCAAGGGGGAGAGCCCAATCTATGAAGCGGCCTTCTGAGGGCGGGCTGCTAGCTATCAGTGCGGGGCGTAGAGAAATGCTGTTCCCAGCTCAAGCAGTTCTGGGAAAGCTCTCTCGTCAGTCCAGAAAGGGGTCAGCAATGTCATCGGAGCGCCCGAGAGGTACCGATTGTAGCCCGCATGTCAGAGCGTAGCGGGCCCGCTTTCATGCCCGATCTCTCGCTCCGCATGCTCGATCCGCGCTGCAAGACCCTCCTCTCAGGCGAATTCAAGATGTTGCAAGTCACGCCCCCCCGCCACCCTCGCCGTTTCCGACACCTCCTTCGATTGTGCACGTATTGCTTGTTGGTCATTGCCTGCAATGGCTCGATCCTCGCCGCACAGGATGACAGCTGGGATGACGAACTCTTTGCTGATCACGCTTTGGTCTCCCCGATCGATGCGTCGGCGGGGTCCTCTTCATTGCGTTCGTTCCTCGAAGATGTCTCGGTCAAGTTCTATGGCCATGTGAAGGGCGATGTCTCGTACGACACGAGCGATACGCGCCTTGGAAGCTCTACTCGTTGGGTCAATGTCGAAGACCAGAACAAGCCAGACGACGGCCAGTTCAACATCACGGCCAAGCAGACGCGTCTGGGTGTAAACCTTCAGGGATCCGAGGAGGACGAGATCCAGTCGAGCGCGCGCGTCGAGGTGGACTTCTTCGCTGCTGGAACGCCCGAGAACAACGGCATGTTCCGCATGCGGCATGCCTACGTCAGCTTGGACTGGGTTGACAAGGACATGAGCTTGATTGTCGGGCAAACCAGTGATGTGTTCTCGCCGCTTGTCATGCCGACGATCGATCACACGACGATCTGGGAGTCCGGTGATGTCGGCTTTCGCCGCAACCAAGTGCAACTATTCAGGGGCATCGATGTCGGCAGTACTCATCGCGTTGAAATCCAGGTTGCCGGGACACGCGTGATGGGAGCCGAGGATGTCGGGCGACCTGGCGTCCAAGCGCGCCTCTCCTTCAGCTTTCCCGCCTCAGGCGATCAAGATGCGACGATCGGTGTCAGCGCACTTCGTGCAACCGAAGCCGGCAGCACCGACGCGAATGCGCGTGCTATCGATCTGAGCATTCCGCTTGGTCGGTCAACCCGCTTTACGGCTGAAGCTTTCGGTGGAGAGAATCTCGATGCCTATGCAGGCAACATCGGCGTGCCCAGCGTGATTCCGGGGATGGAACTCGAAGCCACCGGTTACTGGGCTGCCATCAATCACACCCTCTCCGACGTGACCTCCATCAATGTTGGTTTCGGGCGCGAGCGCAACGAGCATGAAGGTCTGGCTGCAGGCACGCGAGTGAGCAACTCGACTGCTTTCGCAAACGTTAACCACAAGGTGAATCCTGCGACCACTGTTAGCTTCGAGGCCGCGCAGCATTCGACCGAGTACCAGGCCGACGATTCCTACGATGACTTGCGCTTGCAGTTCTCGTTGAAGTTCAGCTTCTGAGCGATCGATAGCGTCGTTCAGCAGCGAGGCACTGCTCGTGAAGGGCAGTAGCCTTGTGCGAACTCGGCGACGGGCCCAAAGCCAAGGCCCGGCGAATCGATGTTATCGATTCGCCGGGGCCTTGGCTTTGATACTGATCAGGCCAGCTCGGCTGGTCTCGGAACGCCCCCATCGCCAATAGCTCATCGGAACGGACGAAGCGCCGACTCGCTGAAGAGGATCAGGGCATCGCGTAGCGCGTGTGAAACTCACCCGCTTGCTGGCCGAGGATACCCGCCTTGAGTTTTGCGAGCTGCGCCAAGTGCAGCGCGTCGTGCGCGGCCCAAGCCGCGAGAAGATCTCCTGCGCGCAATGCTTCGAACTGCGGATGCACGTGCGCAGAACTCCAATCCGCCGTGACGCGTGCTTCGAGCCACTGGATTGACGTCGTGCGGCGTTCAGCGAAGAGCGCGAGCGAGGGTTCGAGTTCTTCCTTATTGTACTCGTGCTCGGTTACCCAACCTTCGGGGTCGATGCCAGACCACGGCGTGGTCGGTTCTTCCAGTGCCAGGCGTGTGCGTGTGCCGAAGTCGAGCTCTTCTTCTTCGACCAAGTGACGTACGACTTCGAGCATGGACCAGGCACCTGCGCGAGGACGCGCGCGCGCATATTCGGCCGGAGTGCCACAGGCGAGCGCGCTCAGGATTTCAGGGAAACGCGACATCGAAGTGATCAAGGCCTGGATGTTCATGAGTTCGGCCAGCGGTTGAAAGTGGAGAAAAGAGGGAAGCGCGTGTCGACCGGGTTCAAGTTCCTAGCCACATCCAGGACATTCCGAGCAAGGCGTTGACGCCGGCAAAGACTCCGATGCTGGCCACCACCGGATCATTGATCTTTGCGCCGGCGCGGAAGCGTGTAGCGACAACGAGCGTTAAGACAAGCAATTGCACGAACACGAGTGCGAAGAATATGTGCGCGTTGTCCAGCATCGTATCGCGCCGATGGCCCGTCCATGACTTGACGTTCTTTTCAAAGACCGAGATGACACTGTGCCCACCCCAGAGCACGTACCAACTTCCAGGGATGACGATCAAGCTCTCGAGGAAGTCAATTGAGTACCTGAAGCCGCCCGAGAGTCCGGTTAACAACTGCACGATCAGGACGGGCAAGGTCGATAGGCAGAGCAAGCCAAAAGCTCGTTGCCAACTCAGCCAGAAGCTCGAGCCTTGGCTGCGAAACAATCTCCAGATACTCCATCCCGCAAAAGCCGCCGGGCCCAGGTAGCAGACAATGAAGAGGGCGTACATCAGTGATCGAGTTGGCATCGGCGTCCGCCGTGTATCTTGGACTGAGGGATGCCGGAGGTACGTGATTCTATCCGAGCTGGAATTTTGCTTAAGCGTGCATGGCCTGGACCATTTTTGAAGAGGAGCTAGAGTTTGCAGGAGCAGCCTGGGTCCGAGGCTCGCTGGGATGCGAGCGCGCGTGACCTGAGCCCACCTTGCATTGACGGTCGCACGCCTGCCAAGCTGTTTTGAGAGTTCCTCATGCAGCTGAGGAGGCCTAGTGGGACAGTCCTCTGGCATTTATGGCCCCGAAAATTGACGCCAGCGTCCATCTCAGCAACCCTCTCGCCATGACGCACCTTGGTACTCCCTGTTTGCTGGCTGCCCTGCTCGGCTGCGCGCTTCCTGCCTCCTACGCTGCTTCGGGCGGCGCAGCAGGCGACGTCGGCGAAGTAGATTGGATCTGTCGCGCTTCCAACGGAGACCCGGGATCCGACGCCTTCGCCTATCCAAACTTCGCTTTGCGGGCGGGGATGAGTGTCTCTCCGATCTTCGAGTCGGACACTCCCGTTCGCTTCGAGACCGTTTTGGATCCGCCTGACCAAGCCGAGATTCAGTTTGGGTTCGAGACGCAAGGCCTCGACGTGTCGTTGGTGCTGCACGATGCGGATGGGGCGGAGTGCTATCGCTTCGAGCTGAGTGAGGATGCTGCGGAGCGAAGCTTCGGTGCGATACTCGAAACGGGGGACGGACTGTATCGCCTGACTCTGGATGTCATCCGCCGCGGACATCAGGATGCTCGTCTCAATCTGCTCTGGCGCGGGAAGACCTCGGGTGGCCAACACTTCCTCGCCGAAGCGGTCCCTGCAAAGTACACCCAACTCCATGCCTCGATGGAGGATGAAGCCGACGCTGCGCTGACTCTCAACTCGGGTTTGCATGCCATCGAAGAGCATGGCTGCATCGCTTGTCATTCAAGCAGTGTGCCGGGCCTGAGTCATCGCGCGGCACCCGCTGTCACCAATGCAGCCGCGCGTCTGAACACGGACTGGTTGTATCGCTTCCTACGCAACCCCCGCTCGGTCAGTCCTCACAGTGCCATGCCGTCTTTGCTGTCGCCCGGCAGTGAAGGAGAGCGCGAAGCGCGTGACTTGATCGCCTACATGCGTCAGCTCTCAGGGCCGCCAACCGGCGAATCGCCTGCGACAGAGAGCGGCTTGATCGAACGTGGCCTCGACCTGTACCACACCGTCGGCTGCGTCGCATGCCACGGTGTACTCGAGGATTTCGGATTCGAGGATGGGGGATCAGATACGGACTTCATCGAGGAGGACGATGATTGGGGCGAGTACCAAGACCGCAGCGTCGGGATTCGCGTCTCGCTGGCTGACCACGACCTCGCTAATAAGTGGTATGTGAGCGGGTTGCGCGGACTGTTGTCGGATCCCGAGAGCTGCTATCCCGACGGCCGCATGCCGACCGTGCTCGAGTCGGATGCGGAAGTCGACGCGGTCGCAGCTTACTTGGCACAACACTTCGGGACACCGAAGCCCGAACTGCCCGTCGATCTCGAGAATGCCGCCAGTGGCCGGCGCCTGTTCGCTTCTCTTGGTTGCGCGAATTGCCACTCGATGAAAGGCGTTCCGCCGCGCACAGGTACTGCGAGTTTGCGCCGCATCGCTCGTTCGTCAGGCGGTTGCTTGACGGCTACGGAGCAGCCGCAGGCTGGAGCCGGACCGGCCTTCTATGACTTCGGCGCGGAGACGCGCGGCTCGATCGAGCATGCGCTTGCCACAATCGTGAAGACTCGCCTGCAGCCGGCACCTGCCAGCACGGCACGTCGTAACATCGTCGCTGCGAACTGCCGCGCATGCCACTTGATGGGCGGAAGCGGCGGTGCCGGTTACGACGAGGAGTTCCTGTTCGAGACGCACGGAGATGTGGACATGGGCGACGAAGGCCGCCTGCCTCCGCACTTGGATCACGTCGGCTTCAAGTTGACTACGAGTTGGATGCGAGAGCTGCTCGAAGAAGGAACGCGAGCTCGTCCGTATATGAAAACGCGCATGCCGCGCTTCGGCCAGAATCGCATCGCACACTTGGCGGAAGATCTCGCCAGCTTCGAGGGCTTGTGGCCCGATACCGATTCGCGCGGGCCCGAGGCAACGGATGAGCGCGTCCGCCATGGACGCGAACTGATGGGTACAGGCGGGTTGGCGTGCATGGCGTGCCATGTCTATGCGGATGAATTGCCAAGCGGCTTACCGGGCCCGGACATCACGGCCTTTGCGGAACGGCTGCGTTATGACTGGTGGCGCTCCTACGTCCACGACCCGGCGCGCTTCAAACCCGGAACGCGCATGCCGTCCTTCTCGGATGGCCGGCGCAGCGTGATCGAGCGTGTGCTGGACGGTGATGCGCGAGCGCAAGCCGATGCGCTGTGGTCCTACTTCACGCTCGGAGAGTTCATGCCCGCGCCAGAAGGAGTGGGCGCCTCGAACACGACGCGCCTGCAAGTTGGCGACAGGCCGCGCGTCTTTCGCTCATTCCTGGACGACGCGGGCAGCCGCGGCATCGCGGTCGGCTTTCCTTCTGGACTGCACTTCGCCTTCGATGCGAACGCGGTGCGAGTCGTCGATGCTTGGCAAGGCAACTTCTTGGATGCAGCTGGCGCGTGGAATGGTCGCGGGGGCAACAACACGGTCGGCCAGGGCAGCCAAGTGTGGAAGGCTCCGGCGGGGATGCTGATTCGAACGACGGAGGCCGCCTTGCAGTCCGGCGCAACGGGTCGTAAAGCGGGTTGGCGCTTTCGTGGCTATCGGCTCGACGAAGCGGGCAGCCCGCTCTTTCTCAGCGAAGGCCCCGGCGGCATTCAAGTGCAAGAGCAACTCATCCCACTTCCGTCCGAGGGGATCCTGTTCAACCGCCGGCTGATCTTACAGGAGGTGCAGCCCGGCGACGTGATTTGGATTCGAGCGGGGGACCGTAAATCGCTGATAGTCCAAGGTGCGAACGTGATGGTTCCGTCTGGAGCGGAGTCGAGCAGCGAATGGTTGCAGTTGGAAATTATGAGCGAGACGGTGGCACTGACATTTGGGGTGGGACGATGAGAATCTCGAACGACAATCCGTTGGGTTTTGGACTCCGATGTCCTCTCGTTTTGGCCTGCATGCTGCTGATGCCATCGGGCGCAATAGCGTGGACACAGACTTCAGCCCTGGCGGCCAAGCAAGTCATCGACGAGCGCATCGACGGCATTCGCTATCAGCGACTGCTGACGCGTGAAGCGACGCTGCGGCGCATGTTGGATGAACTCACACCAACCACTGGAGAGTGGGGGGAGTGGTTCCTCGCTTCTCCTTTCCCCTTTCGCGGCCACAATCAGAACGCACTCGCGAATCCACATGCGCCGGAAGCAGAGATCTCAAGGATGCGAGCGGGCGCTCGGGGACCGAACTTGGAGGCGGTCTACACTGGCCGCGATGGCCAGGAGGTACGTTGGGTCTCGCTTGGCGACGCCGCGAATCGCAAGGTTGACCTGCGCGTGCACGATGACCCGAGTTGGAATGACAACGCGAGTTGTTATCTGTACACGAGCATTCATAGCGATGTCGCGCGATCAGTCGAGCTGACGCTCGGCTCGGACGACGGCATCTTCATCTGGCTCAATTCACGCTTGGTTCACGCGTTGGATGTCCCGCGTGGTCTGGACCCCGAGAGCGACAAGGTCAGTCTGCAGCTGGAAGCAGGCATGAATCACTTCATGGCCAAGGTTGGCCAAGGCGCAGGCGGTTGGGACTTTCAGATCAACACGCGTCTGCGCATGAGCGACCTGGCAGACTCGAAGCTGACGTACTTCCTGGACCGGGACTTTCCGCAGTCCGCCGAGTGGGACTTCTGGCGCAAGATGAGCTTTGTTGCGCCGCAGGACTCGCGGCTCGAGATCGGTGGCATCGACTTCATGCCCGACGGCCGCCCAATCGTTAGTACGCGCCGCGGAGATATTTGGACCATCGCGGGCGCCTATTCGGAGCCGCCCTTCGATGCTCGCTTCGAGCTGTACGCAAGTGGGCTGCACGAGGCGCTCGGTGTGGCGGTGCGCGAGGAGGCGGGCGAGACTGCTGTCTACGCGATGCAACGGCCTGAACTGACGCGCATGGTGGATGAGACGGCTGATGGAGCCGCTGATCTGTACCAGACTTTCAACGACGACTTCGGCGTCTCGGGCAACTACCACGAGTTCGCCTTTGGGCCCAAGTTCGATCGCGACGGGAACGCGTGGATCTCGTTGAACGTCGGCTTCTGTGGTTCGCTTGGCAAGTCGACTGTGCCGTACCGCGGTTGGGCGCTGAAGATTACGCCGGACGGAACGATGATTCCTGTCGCGAGTGGTTTGCGTTCACCGAACGGCATGGGCATGAACGCCGAGGGCGAGATGTTCTATGTTGACAACCAGGGCGACTGGGTCGGCACGAATCGCTTGTCACACTTGGCCCAAGATTCGTGGCAAGGTCACCCATCGAGCCTGCATTGGCGCGAGGGCTGGGAAGCGAGCATGCCGAAGCCGACGCCCCAACCAGCCGCGGTCTGGTTTCCCTACCCCGAGATGGGGCAGTCCGCAGCAGATGTCTGCTTGGTCGATTCGGGAGGGCGCTTCGGGCCCTTCGAAGGGCAAGTCCTAGTCGGTGATCAGATGCTTGCAACGGTGATGCGCGTCGACCTGGAAGAAGTGGGGGGCGTCTGGCAAGGCGCTTGCTTCCCCTTCCTGACTGGCTTTGATTCTGGCGTCAACCGAATGGCCTTTGCGCCGGATGGTTCCATGTTTGTCGGCATGACGGACCGCGGTTGGGGGTCGGTCGGACGCAGGCGAGAGGGGCTGCAGCGTGTCGTTTGGGGCGGTGAGACTCCCTTTGATGTGAAGCACATGAAGGTAGTGGCGGATGGCTTCGAGCTCGAGTTCACGCAGCCCTTGGATCCGGTCATCGCCGAGCGACCCGAGCTGTGGCGCTTCAGCAGCTACACTTATCGCTTCCATGCGAAGTATGGTTCGCCCGAGATCGACACGGCCGAGCACGAAGTGCGCGGGGTGGAGCTCGTGGGCTCCTCGAAGGTCGTCGTTCACCTCGATCGCGTACGCTCTGGGGGCTATGTGCATGAGCTGGCATACGATGGGCTGCTGTCCGCCGCGGGGGAGCGCACGCTGCACGCGCGGGCGTATTACACGGTCCAGAAGGTCCCGCCGGCGGCAGGGCGCTGAGCAGAGTCCCTCGCGCTAGCCGCGCGGGGTGCGAAATGGTAGAAAACGCACTCAGGCGGGCGCGGTCCGTCTGCAAGTGGCCTGGCAGCGACTTGATGTTCTCACCATGTTCTCGCCCACCTTGCTGACATCTGCGTCGGCGCTCTGCATTCCCTTTCTTCTCCTCGCCACGACCGATTCTGACAAGGCTTCTGGCGCAGCAGGCTCTGGATCACCGTCGCACACACTGCTCACAACCGGCGTCGGAGTCGGAACGGGTGGAGAGTCACCGCTAGGCACCAACCTCGCACCGCTCTCGCACTACTCGACTCAGATCGCGTTCAAGGATCTGTTCGAGCAAGCGTCGCGCTGGTATCCGCAGGAGACGACCAGCTATACCTGGGACACCGGACAGCCCATCGACTTGGATGCGGATGGTTGGGTGCGCAGTCTCGCGACTGACCAGGCGGCGGGCGTCTTGCTCGCGCGTAACCTGCAAGGACATTACCCGGCCGGCGAGTATACGATTCGCTATCAGGGCACGGGTGTCTTGGAAGTGCATCTGGACGGCGCCGTGAGCGCATCGCAGCCCGGCGAGATGACGGTCGATGTCAATCCGAGCGATGCCGGCATTCACTTGAAGCTGGTCGAGACGGACGCGCTCGACCCGATGCGCAACATTCAAGTGTTGTTGCCGGGCTTCGCGAATGACCCGCTGACCGAGCCCTTTCATCCCGACTTCATTGCGCTACTGCGGCCCTTCGCGACGATTCGCCTCATGGGTTGGCAGCGCACGAACGAACAGAGCCAACGCGACTGGAGCGACCGAGTCCAGCCACGGGATTCACGCCAAACATCGGATGAAGGCGTCGCGCTCGAGTACATGATCGACTTGTGCAACCAAGCCGATGTCGATCCGTGGTTCTGCATGCCGCACGAGGCGACGGATGACTATGTGACTCAGTTCGCGACGCTTGTGCGCAATCGTCTCGAGCCGCAGCTGCAGCCGCACATCGAGTACTCGAACGAAGTATGGAACGCGATCTACCCGCAGGGCTGGTATGCGCAGCAGCAGGGTGTTTCGCTCGGCCTGTCGACGAACGCATACCAAGCGCAGCTACGTTTCTACTCGCAGCGTTCGGTCGAGATTTTCGACATTTGGAACGTTGTCTACGGAGCTGCGAACGATCCGCTCGTTCCTGTGCTCGCAGGTCAGAGTGTGAACCAGTGGAGCGCGAACCAGGTCCTGTCGTGGCGCTCCGCGTTCAAGAAGGCGGAGGTCTACGCGGTCAATGCCTACTTTGGTCGCAACCTGGGATTGCCGGACACGATGGGTGATGTCCAGGATTGGAGCCTCGATCAGGTGTTCGACGCGCTCTACGACTACATCGATGACGTGACGGTCGACACCTACGCGAACCATCGCATCGCCGAGCGTGCCGGATTGCAGCTCTATTCCTACGAAGCTGGCCAGCACTTGGTCGGCGTCAACAATGCGGTCTACAACGATCAGCTGACGGAGCTGTTCATCAGTGCTAACAAGGACTCGCGCATGAGCGCCTTGTACTCCTACGCGTTGACCCGCTGGCGCGAAGCAGGCGGGACGCGCTACATGCACTGGAACCTGCTCGAGCGCTACACGCGTTGGGGCAGCTGGGGCTCGATGGAGTTCATGGACGATGGCGCGGCGGGAGCGCCGAAGTATGGCGCGTTGGCGCGCTTCGCTCAGAACAACCCGGTCTGGTGGTAGATGACGTAGAGGGGAAAGGTCGACCGAATCTCAGTCGTACCTACCCGGATTGACCACCGTGGACAGCGGCATCTCATGACGGATGCCGCTGTGTTTTTAGGCGAAGCTGGTCTGCCCTGCTGACCCCACCTTATCTTCGGGAACCGATCCTGAGTCGCGTTAGCTCTGATCGAGTGGGGCCAGGAATGGGCGCGGGAGTTCTTCAGTTGCCGTAGCCGAGACTGCGCAGTTGCGTGGTCGCGCCGGGCCGTCGGAAGCGCAGGAAGTAGTTCTCTTCGAGACCTACGTTGACCTCTTCGATAAACACAAAACCGGCCGCTTCGATCTCGGATCGGAAGACTTCCTTACCGGCGCGAACATGCTTCATCAGCCACTCACTGGTTTTGCCGGGGATGCGCTCGAAGTCAACGATGAGCAGCTCACCGCCGGCGCGGATGGCGCTGAACAGGCTGGCTAGCGTGCTCGCCGGGTATTCGAAGTGGTGGTAGGTGTCACAAATGAAGGCGGCATCTACCGACGCTTCGGGCAAGTCACACGAGCGTTGGCCACAAAGCACGGGTTGCACTTGCGGCAAGCCATCCTTTTGCGCGCGCTCGCGCAGGTGGGTGATGAATACCGGGCTGATGTCGACGGCGTAGACGATTCCGCTCTCGCCGACTTGATCACCGATCGGCTTCAAGAACAGTCCAGTCCCCGCACCGATGTCGGCGACGGCCATGCCGGTCTCCAGCTTCATGGCTTGCGCGATCTCTTTCCTGTTCACAAAGACCTCGCGCGACTCACCCTCGAAGCGTTTGGTGAAGTCGCCGACATCCAGGTCCTTATCCAGGAAGGCCTTGTTGATGTCCTTGGCGATCTGCGGCTCGATCGGGGTCGGTATCTCTGAAGGGGAATCAGCACTATCCTGCGTACTCGCGCAGGCAGC
>JBLFWN010000020.1:0-74541 GCA_047611405.1 Planctomycetota bacterium
GGTCTGGGTGTAGCGTTCGGGCCTCGTGCGGTCCTCCCAATGAATCAAATCGGAGTCATTGGTGCGCTGCCAATCCATGAAGCGCAAGGTGCTGAAACCACGCAGCCGCTCGAGGAAGAGCGGGTGGAACTTAGTGCGCGGGCGGTTCTCATAACCCGGCATCAACACGCGAATGTTTCGAATCGGATCCTCCGCAGCGCTCTCCACAACTTTCAAGTAGATGCCGCCATTGGAGGGCGTCACATTCAACAACATGCGGCCGTCTTCGACACCGATCACCTCGGCATCGAAGCCGAATTGAATCACGCCGGTCCCGTCATACAAGCAGGTGTAGACCCCGCCCGGATAGTGACCATCCAGATCGCGACACATCAGCGTCCCCGCGGCTTGCCCCTCGCCCAAGAGAGGCCAACCATTGTCATCCAATTGGAGCGCCTCGCCGGTGTCCCAGACCCAGCCATCCGCTTCTTGCGGAATCCATGAGCGCGCGCGGCGAAACACATCGACGTAGACCCACTCGCCGGTCCAATCCGAAACCGGATCGATATTGATACCTAGAAATGGTCGCGAATCAGATGCCGGAGTGGCATTCGCGTCAGACGGATAAGTCATTGCGAGTGTGGCTACGGCCAAGCCTCGAATGACAGCTCGAGAAATGCGGGAGATCTGCATAGCAGTCTCTTCGGCATGATTTGCGAGCGCAGCCTTCTCGAGGGAATCCCAAGCGTGCGTTGAGCGCGTCGCGCGCGTGCATTGGAAAGGATTTCCGACTCACATCGACCGGACGTTCCACCCCACTCAGTGGATACATCTACGAAACATCAGGGAAACGCGAGCGAATCAGGCTCAGCCGGAAGGGCGTGCGGACCGAACGTGTGGACCGCAAACAAAATCTGACTTCGACTCAGGGGGGTTCGGCAAAAGCGGCCTAAAAAGGCGTGGGTGATGCACCTCACTTTGCATGCAGCCGCGCGCTAGTTCTCACCTCCCCGGTGCCTCGCTCCGATGCTTCGCCCTATCAGGTTGCCTGCAGCCCGAGCTGAGCGTCCACTGCCGAGTCCGCGGCCAGCTCCACGGGAAAGCGACACCCGCCACCAAGTAGAGACCAAGCGAGCCTGAAGGCCCATCCGGCACTGTCGCGCCTCCGTTGAACTCGCCCAAAAACAAGCCACCCCACCTGCGCCAAGCCGGCACAGGTGGGGTGGCTTGCAATCAAGAGCCGCATTCGCAAGGACGCGCTGCCATAGCAACCAGCTCTTGCCCTAGGCTCTCATTACGGGCAGAAAGTAACCTCAATGCCATCGCTCAGATTGAAGCTAGAACCAGTGCCGAGCGGGTCGCGGTACCAGCACTGGAAGTTCCACGTGCTGCCACCTTGGATCAAGCCCGTCGCGGACGGCGGCGCGGTCAGGTCGGGTGAGAAGGCGAACTGCGATCCACTGGCATTGACGATTGGCAATCGGATCAGCGGGGCACCCGGAGCACCGACGCAACGGAAGCCATTGCCGAAGGGCACACCGGCTCCGCCCGCGGCTTGTCCATTGCTGTAGAAGAACAGGCCCGGCTGGTTCGGGACGGGACCTGCCTGCAATTCGAACTGGTTCGCTGCAACCGAGTGATCGCCGTTCGTCGACATGCTCGCGCCGGCTCCAGTCGAGTTGATCGCTGCTGTGCAGAAGGATGTCGCGCTGCAGGGTGCGGCGCTGGTCGCTTGAATCATCATGTCGAAGTCCAAGTCATAGAAGATCGAGGTGATCTCGCCCGAGTACAGAAGGTTCGCCGTACCACCGGGCGGCAGAATCGTCGGCAACGGGAAGACTTGATCGGTGATGACGAGCCCCGTCGTCGGGATCGTATCCGTATCTTGCAGCAGCGCCTGGACCGATGCTGTCCCCCCACCCGGGCCGACATCGATCGTGCCGGTCAGCGGAAGCGCCAGCGGAATGGGTCCGACCGGTGTCGGTGTTCCATTGAAGTCGATGATCATGGACATCTCGACGGCAGCGAGAACAGTGAAGTCAAATCCACCGCCAGCGGCCGGGACGAGCAGGCCCGCAGCAGGGCCTATTTGAATCAGGTCAATCTGGCTCACATCCGCAAGGCCGATCGGTACGGTGATCGGAATGCCGCCGATGTAAAGCGAGTCCGGAACGAAGGTGCGGAAGGTGCTGAAGTCCAGGACGAGGTCCATGTCCGCGCTGCCCGCCGGGCCACCGTTGCCCATGTGCGTTTCCAGATTGGTCACGATCATTGTCATCAATGCCGTATCGACCGCGGCGGTGAAGGAACCCGTCGGTCCGTCTGCCGCAACGATCACCGTCTCGACCGTCATGTTCAGCGGCACGGGATCATTCGTCCCGCCGCCGAAGAGACCCGGGAGCGTGCGCGTCCCGCCGGGATTCGTGGTCGCGTCATAGTTGCCGATCAAGCTGCCGGGCATTGCCAAATCGGTGTCGACGTTGACGTTGATCTGGCTGACGGACGGCTGCAAGGTGAAGTCGAAGGACTGAGCGCTCGACAGGGCCGGTGTGGCAATCGTGATGGCCAGCGCGAGAGTCGCGCGCTGTGTTCGGGAGGTGGGGAACATGATGTCGATCTGAGAGAGAGAAGTTGTGAGCAAGCGGCTAGTCGGCGTCAGGCTCGGCGTCAGGCTCGTCGTTGTGCGACGTAGCAGACGAGTCCGGCATCGTGATCGATCGGCCCTTTCAGCATCCAGCCGAGACGCAAGGAGAACATTCCAAGGGCGCTGGGCTTTGGAGTCTTGTCGAGCAAGGTGCCGCGCTCGACTGCCGGCGGCAAGGTACGCACCCAACCGAAGCCAAGTTTCTCAAGCACTTTGACTACGTGCGGCAAAGGCAAGATGTACTCGAGTGGATGCTTGTATTGATCATCGATCCAGATGCGCTTCTTGTCGTCGTCAAAGTCACGTCGACGCAGGATGGGATCGAGCGCGTAGAAGGGCTCGCCTCCGCGCATCTTGCCCAATGCCCTGCGCGTGCAATGGAAGGCGCGTCCCATCGTCTCGTAGAAGCCGAGCACCAAAAAACCTCCAGGCGCGACACAGCGTGCAACGCACTCAATGGCTTTGTCCGGGTCCGGGGTGTGGTGCACTACGCCACGCGAATGGACCACATGGAACGAGCCCTCTTCGATCGGTAAATCGAACAAGTCCGTGCGCACGAACTGCAGGTTCCCGACACCTGCCTTTTCGCGGAAGCCATCAGCCAGGGTGAGCGACATGCGGCAACCGTCGAGGCCGAAGACCTGCCGACGCGGACCTGCCAGCGCGAGAAAGTTGGGGATTTGCCCCGTACCACAGCCCAGATCGAGCACGCGATCCGTCGGGCCAATCGCTGCGTCGAGTGCAGCCAAGTAGGGAGCGCGACGACAGCGATCGAGTAGGACCGGCCCAGTGTCTCCCGGCGCATAGCCCGGAAAAGGGCTCTCGGTATAGAAGGACTCAACCTCGGCCGCCCTGTGCTCGCGTTCGGTGATTCCAAGCACATCCAACATGCCTCCACGTCGAATAAACTGGAGGCTGCAGGAGGGGCACTCCTCCCCCTCTGGGGCGGGTGTAAAGCAACGAGGACAGATAGAGGACACGGGGGGGCTACTTGGGAAGCGATTCGGGGGAGACAGTCTACCGTCTGGGGTCGAGAGGGTTGTGGCCCATTCAGCGACTCAGCACCTGCCCGGGTCCTCCATCCCGTGATTCGCCGCGCAACAGCACTCATTTTCCTCCTGCCGCGCCAAAGCGAGATACACTGCCAAGTCCTTCCGCGACGAACGAGACTCGCAACTCTTCACTCGCCTAGTTCTCTTGGAGTCCCTCACTCCGCCGAGTCCCCTGCCTCATGAAGCTCTTCTCCACCATACGTACAGGAATCGCGACCACGGCCGAGTTGATCAAGGGTCTATGGGGAGGCCCCTACTGGTGGCTCGTCCCTGTCGCGGCTCTGCTGCTGCCTGCGGCCGTGCTATTCATCTTCCTGCAGGCAGTGCCGTGGGTCGCCCCCTTCGTCTACACGCCGCTGTAAGCGTGTGAGGATACGCCGCCTTCGCGCGGCGCTGAGGCGGGAGTTTCTCGCCCAGGCAGCTGCTCGACAAGCTAGCAAAGACGCAGGCCTCGCAGTGCGAGGCCTGAAGTCGAGTGCCAAACGGCAAACGCGAGGTCGGTGCGGCGCATGCAAGCGCCCGCTCTGGCGTTACAGGCCTACAAGTCCGTACTTGGCGGCGAGTAGAATAGGTTCCAACGAAGAATCGCCCAGACGGCGATGAACGCGTCCTTCAAGCCGATCTTCTTGCCGTCGGCGTAATCACGGCCCGCGTACGAAATCGGCACCTCGTAGATGCGCGCACGCATCTTCGCCACCTTGGCCGTCATCTCCGGCTCGAGCGCGAAAGTCGAAGACTGGATGTCGAGTTTCTTGGCAATCGGCGCTTTGAAGACCTTGTAGCAAGTCTCCATATCCGTCAGGTTCAGGTTCGTGAACATGTTGCTGAGCGTTGTCAGCGCACGGTTACCAAGGTAGTGCCAATACAGGTGCACGCGGACAAAAGTACCGCCCAGGAAGCGCGATCCGTAGACCACGTCGGCGACGCCGTCCTTGATGGGCTGCAACAGCGTCGTGTAATCGCGTGGGTCGTATTCCAGGTCAGCATCTTGGATCAAGGCCACGTCGCCTGTGATCATCTTGAAGCCGGTCGCGATAGCGCCGCCCTTGCCGGTGTTCTGCTCGTGATAGAAGCAGCGCACTTCTTCGTGCTCTGCCTCGAGGCGAGCCATGATCTCGCGCGTCGAATCCTTCGAACCGTCGTCGACCAAGATCAACTCTATGTCGTGCGGCGTGGCGAGCACGCGCCTGACGATCTCCGCGAGGGTTCGTTCCTCGTTGTAAATCGGAATGACGACCGAGATTTTCATGGAGTCGGTTGAGTCGACCCCTGCGGCCTGTTGTGCTTGTGATTCCGTCATGATCTTGGATCCTCTTCCATGCTCGTCAGTCCGCCAAACATCGAGTCGACGCCCATGAATCCCGTGGCGCCATCATGTAGCTCTCGGTAGCCGACTTCATCTTCAATGCACCACATTGGCCGCAGAAAGAGGTTGAAGATTTCCTCATCGGCTCGTTGGCGCAGATTCTGGACCTCGGCTCGGCGTTTCATCCAGTGATCCCAGCGGCCTATCAGGTCGTTGATGCCCAGCAGATCGGCGATCGCGACCCGGCTCATTTCGTCTGTGCTACGCACCTTGCCACGCAACTTCGACATCAAGCGATCCAGAAGGCCCGGCCCGTCCAGGCTTTGTACAAATTCGATTCTGTAGGCGGACTGGTCTGCCAGGCCAGAACTCAGGAATAAGCGACGGTTCGCAAGCGCCAGCATGACCGGCAAGACTTTCCGCAGGTTGGCGTCGGAGTAATTCTTAAAGCAGGCCAGTAGCGGATTACGAACCTGCAACAGCCGCAGCGTTTCGACCGGGAGCCGCTTGCTCGTGCTCGAGTGATGGTGATAGCAAACGGCACTTGGAACGTAGCGGATGCTGTAGCCCTGCACCCAGGTGCGCCAGCCCAAGTCGACATCTTCGTAGTAGGCAAAGAACTCGTCGTCGAAACCGCCGACTCGCTCGAAGATTTTAGCGTCCATCGCCATCGCGCCACCGCAAGCAAAGAGCGTCAGCCTGGGCTGATCGAACTCGGGGCCGGGCTCTTCGAGGTAGCCGCGCTGAATCCCTAGGCCGTGGAAGTTCATGCCCCCACCGGCCGAGTTCATCAGCTTCCCATCCCAGGACAGCATGCGCGCGGTCGTGGCAGCGCATTGGCCGGAGGTGATCGGCGCGACAAGCTTACGCAGGAAGGCGGGCTCGACACGGATGTCGTTGTTGATGAACACGAGCACATCGGCAGCGTCCGCATTCAATGCGCCCTGATTGCAGCCGACACTGAAGCCGACGTTGCGCTCGTTGACGATCAGCCGGATCCACTGATGGTCGGCGCGCATCTCCTCGACGCTTCCGTCATCGGAGGCATTGTCGATTAAGATGACTTCGAAGCGATCCTTGGGATAGTCGAGCGCGTCCAGGCTTTCGAAGCAGCCTTTCAGGTGATGTCGACCATTCCAGTTCAAGATCACGATCGAGCAGCGCGGCAGATCGGCCTCCGCCAAATCGGGCGTGGCTTCGACGGCGAGCTTGTGCGTCGAAGCCGGCTTGCCCTTCGAACTCGAAGTAGGCTTACTTGACTGCGAGCTGGCTTGCGTGGCGCGCTTGCGTTCGCGGCGGCTGCTCATGCGCTGACTCCCGTCGCTAGCTCGGCTGGCGATTCAGTTCCACGCAACACGCGGATGGCGGACAGGCGGCAGACACGGTCGGTTGTCGTCAACAACAGACGTTTGGACGCTTCGCCGGTTGCATCGAGCGGGAAGCGGAAGCTACGCGTCTCGTCCTTCTCGGCAGCCCGTTGTGGTGCGACAACACCCAGTTCGCGTCCATCGACACGCAACTCGAGCGCGTGCTCGACATCGGCTTCGCCAGCAAGCAAAAACAGATCGAGTTCGAGTTCTAACGAGCCGCGCAGACCGCCCAGATCCAAACTCAGGCTCGAAGCGGGTCGCAACAGCAGCATGGATTCACCCTGTTCGTCCGCGGATCCACTCTGCGGAGTGGCTTCGCGCGGGGACCACTCGGACATGATCGATCCGGGCTCCATCCCAGGACGCTCGATGCAACAAAGCGCGCGATAGCGGAAGTCCATCTCCTCGCCATTCTGCGCGATCGTCTTGACCACGGGGAAGTCGAGCGACAACGAAGCCAGCAGGTCGGGCTCTTTCACAAAGCGCCGCATCTTGGCCGCCAAGTCGCCTGCATCCCCCACTCGGAAGTGCAAGCCATCGATTCCGTCGCGTACGAATTCGGCCATGCCTCCGATATCAGAAGCGAGTACAGGCGTCTTGGTCAGCTGCGCTTCGTGGATTGTGATCGGTGAGTTTTCATACCAGACGGACGGCACGACCAGCACGTCGATCTCAGCATAGACCTCGCTCAGCTTGGCGTTATCAAAGCGGCCCTTGAATTCGACGGCGGCACCGAAGGCGTCCGCGATGCGCTTCAACTCCGCGTGGTGCTCATCCGACGCGGGCTTGAAGTCGCCGTAGATGTTCATCACGCAGCCGGCACGCGTCGCGGGCGATGCGGCCAACTCGGCCATCGCGCGCACGAGTACCTCCCCGCCCTTGTACCAGACGAGCGAGCCGACGAAGCCGAAGCGTATGCGCCCATCCGAATCGGGCTGCTTCTCGAGCGCATGAATGTGATCCGTGCGCATGCCATTGTCCGAGAACAAGAAGCGCGTCGGGTCAAAGGCGCCACTCTCAAGCAGTTTGGAACGCAGGAAGCGACTGGGACTAATGCGTAAGTCCGCGGACGCATAGGCGTCCAGGACAAAGGACTCGCGGTCGCGCAGGTCTGTGTATTCCTGGCTGCGCCTGCGCCACACAGGTGAGCTTCGCTCGCCGACGGCCGCTTCCCTCGCAAAGCTGCGTACGAGTTCCCCCGCTCCCTTGTCAAGCTTGGCCAAACGATCGACGTGCTGCATGCCTTCTTCTTTGACACAGGCAAAGCAGCCACTGCCCATGTTGTGATCGCAGATCGCGCCGTCCGGGCGAATCAGCTGGACGCGAGCACAGAGAGCCCAGTAGTCGTGACAAGTAATCACGGTAGGCAGCCCGAATTCCTGCGCGCACTGCACCAAACCAGCCGAGGTGTGGATCAAGTGCTGGAAGTGAACCAGGTCGGGCTGTTCCTGAGCGAGAAGCGTACGGAAGGCCGCCTCGGCCTTGGGCTGCTGATAGCTCTCGCGCATCGACGCGTGCCCGAGGCGGTGCGTCATGCGCAACACGCGCAGCCCCTGAAATTCGGACTCTTCGACGTGAAAGTCGGGATGCTCGTTGTCGTCCGCGGGCACACGCGTCAACACGGTGCAGCGCATTCCGCGGCGCTGCATCTCGGTCGCGATGTTGTAGGTATAGATCTCGGTACCGGCCCACGTATCCGGCGGAAAGCCGTGCACGACATACAGGATCGACAGAGGCTCAGCCTCCAGCATGCGCGTCGCGGGGAAACGCTTGGCGGTGCGCCCGCCCTCGTAAAGACCATCAAAGGTCGCCCGTCGCAGATCGCGTGCACGCGCAACCAACGCGCGCCGAGCTTCCGAGTCCTGGACCATGCTGTCGAGCTGCTCGATGTCGCCAGCCAGCACGCGCTCAGTCAACACGCGCGCATCCTTCTGACTCTCGATACACGTGCGATCGAGCCACTCGGCGCTGAAGCGGCCATCGATGTGGGCGCGCGACCAGTTTTCGCCAGCGTCGTAATCGTGGCTGTGTTCGACGCAGGCCTGCGCGTCATAGACGATCGCGCAGCCAGCCTCGATCAGCGCGCGCGCCATCAAGACGTCTTCCCCAAATGAAGTGCGCGGGAAGGGATGTCGTTGCCACAGATCACGGCGGATGGCCGACGCGACATCATTGAAGTTGTAGAGCAGCCGCTTCTCGTGCACCGAGAGCGCATCGTAGGCGGCGCGCTCCGGCATACGAACGACGCGTCGCTCGCTTGCGTAGCCCGGGTCGTCGCGCGAGAAGACGCGCGTCAATAGATCGCAGTCAGGCCTGGGAACGTTGCGACAGTACGCGCCACCGACCTCGGCGTCGTCGAAGTTGTCGAGCAAGCCCTGTAGCCACTCGCCGGTGGCCGGAATCGCGTCCTGCGTCAAGAACACGAGCACGTCGACTTCACCAGCTCGCGCAGCGAGCAAGTTGCGCGTATCACCGTGGTCGAATTCGACCTTGTGAATGCGCTCGAGTTGTACGGGCACGCCGAGTCGATCACGCCACGCTTCGAGACACTCCCAAGTTCCGTCACTGGAGCCAGAATCGATTGCGAAGAAACTCCATAGAGCTTCGCAGCGCTGGCGTGACAGCGCCTCGAGCACTCGCTCCAGAAACTCCATGCCCTGGTAGGTGGGCATCAAGACGGCGGCGGAGCGGACGGAGGACATGAGTTGCGTAGAGGGTGGCTGGAGGGTCCACAGTAGACCCTGAGCCCTCGGTTCGGCCAAGATGGAATCGATGGCAATCCCGCCGAGTTCGACAGGATTGGTCGATTCGCCGCATTCGCCAGGGCATCTCGCGCAAGGAGCGGCAGCAGCCGCGGCGCATCCTCCCAGCTCGTATCTCGTCAGCGATACTGGCGTGTCGCGCTCGAACCACCTGGCAAGGCCCAGCCGTTGGAGCCGAAGTACTGGCCGAAGATTTGGGCCGGTCGCAAGAGGAGAGAGCGCAGCCAGTGCAGCCTGGACTGATTCTGCCCCACGAGATGGCGCCAGTCCTGCCGCAGCTCGTGAGCAATTCCACGCACGACCGAGAACAGATTCGGCCTGACGCGCAACTGGAATTCGCGCCGCAGAAATGCAGCATCGACGCGAAAGCGCTCAAAGGCTTGTGCGGGCGTGTAGTGGTGCGAGTGAAGCACGACGGCGCTCGCTGCAAAGACCAATTCGTGACCGGAACGCAGCGCTTCGCGCGCCCAAGCCACATCCTCGCCAAAAGGCAAATCCGGCAGAGGCAACGCGAGCACGACGCTGGTTCGCATCGCACTAACGACATCATTGAAACGACACAATTCCAATAAGTCCGCCGGCGGTACGCCATCCAAGCCCGCGGTTGGTGCACGCATGCGGCGCGTCAGACTCCCGGCTTCGGGCGCCGCCAACACGCTGCGCTGCGTGAGCGGATCATCTTCAGGATAAGGGAGCACACGTCCTGTCGCTCCCACGACGGCCTCGTCCTGGAACGCATCAATCAAACTCGCGATGCAGTGTTTCCCTTGCGGAACTGCATCTTGTGACAAGAAGACGACGATCGGTGCGCGCGCCATTTGCACCAATTGATTGCGTGTCGGGCCGTGCCGAAAATCTCGCCGCTCGATTCGTTCGACTCGCGCACCGGCCGCTTCCAAGAGCTCGCGCGTTCGGTCCGACGAATCGGAATCGACAGCGATAAGCTCAAAACCTCCATCGATCTCCTGAGCGGCCAGCGCAGGTAGCAATCGAGCCAGATCCCTCTCGGCATTAAGGGTCGGCAGCAGGATGGAGACGCGCGGGGCTTCGCTCAAGGTGCCCGAGAGCATACGTACAGTAGCCTTCTCTCGCCCCTCCTTTACCTGCCTGTCCCGTGAACGTAGGCTCCGGCGCATTGGAGCCCCTCATGAAACGTGATTTCTTCCCGATCCTCTTCGGCGTCCTGGTCTCGACCGTGCTCGCCGGAACCCTAGTCATCGCCGGACTCAAAGCTGGCATCACGCCAGGCGTCAGCCCACTCGTGATCTTGTGCGCGTGGGGTGCTTTCGCATCGCGCGCGACATCCCCAGGAGGCCGACGCTTCCTGAACTTGGCGCAGGTCGCCGGTTCGGCGGGCATGGCTGTCACAGCTGGCGTGATCTTTGTCGCCCCCTTGGTGCAGATCCTGTACGTCGACAAGGGGCTCGAAGCGCCGCCGGTCGATGTGATTACGCTGATCACCTTGTCGATGGCGGGAGCCTTGGTTGGCTTCGGCTTCGTCGGCTTGGCGACAAAAAAGTTCCTCTCAGACCCGACGCTGCCCGCTCCAGAAGCACGTGCGTGCGAAGCGATGATCGAGGCTGCTGCCTCCGACCCCGAAGCACGCCCGCGGATGGGCCGCTCGTTGGTGGCGGGCCTGATCCTGTCCTTCATGGCGCCTCTCGTCGAAGCGATGGGCATTGCGAAGGGTCATATAGAGCTGATGCACCGCGAGCGAGGCGATCGGGTCTTCAGCCTTGAGCTGCCGATGTCGCCGATCTATATCGGCATCGGTGGGCTGCTGACTCTGTCGACTGCCTTGCTGGTATTTGGAGGTAGCTTCTTACGCTTAGCCGGCGATGCAATGCTGGCCGGGGTCGAAGCTGGTTCGAGTGCTGCCGCGATCTTCCCGGCCAACTCCATGCGCTGGGTCGGTGGTGGAGCGATGACGATTGCAGTCATCTATTCCTTGAAGCGCTTCATGGGTAAGCGGGAAGCCGTTGACAAAGAAGCCGTCGGAGACCTGAGCTTACTCGAGGTAGATCCATCGGTTCGGCGCGGCTTGCTGATGTCGATCGCAGCCGGTATGGCGATCTTCTTGGGTTGGCTGATCTGGAAAGAGGGTGGCATCACCGCGTTCGCCGGAGCGATGACACTGACGATCCTGGTCATGGCCACGATCATGGTCACGCTAGGCGCAATCCTGAGTCTGCAGATCGGCAGCTCTGCCTCGCCGGTCTCTGGCACGATCTTCGTGACCACGCTCGTGCTCTGCCTGGTCGCGCTAATGGTGGGACGTAACACAATCGACGATGTGTTGTTGATCACGCCACTCCTCGTCGGTGCATGCGTCGCCGTCTGCACGGCGAACGATTCCAGTCAGGACTACAAGACCATGCAGCTCTGCGGCGTTCGCGTGCAGGACGGCTTCCTGGCGCAGATCTTGGGATTGCTGGCCGGCTGTGTCGTCGTACCGATCGCTGTCTACATCGCACATGACGCCTACGTCCTCGGCTCGGAATCCTTGCCGGCGCCGCAGGGACAGATGTTCGCTACGCTCGTGAACGGGTTGTTGCTCGACCGTGAGCTGCCCTGGTGGCCGATCATCGTCGGCTGCGCAATAGGTCTCTTCGCTGTGCTGATGGATATTGCGGCCGACAAGCGCGGTATCCAGCTGCCGTCCATGGCCTTGGCCGTCGGCATCTACCTGCCGGCCTACCTCGGGGTCGGCATCTTGATCGGCGCGCTGTTCCGTTACATGGGTGATCGTGGCAAGAAGCAACCCGGCGAGTCGATCTTGGCTGCTGCGGGTCTTATCACGGGCGCGGCCGCGCTCGAGCTTGGTCTCGGAATCGCGATCATGAGTGGATTTGATATTGCCAAGCTGGAGATCTTCGACTTAGGACCAGTCCCAATGAATGTGGCTGGCTTGATCGGGATCCTGCTGCTGGGCGGCATCATCTACATCAACTCGAAGCCGCAGCGACGCAGCTCAGACTAGGCGTCTAGCCAACGACTCGGAGTCCACGCGCCGCTAGCAGGTGTGGGCTCCGAGTCTTTTTGTATCGAGGCGGCGCTCAAGCCAGAGCGGCGTCCGGTCGGCGCGCCCAAGCGGAAGCGCGGCAGGCGACCTCGACTGCCAATCCGAGAATCTGCACGTACAGGCTCACCTCACGCTGAGTGCGATTACCGATTGCAGAGCTCGCGGTAGTTGCAGCTGCCGCAACTGCGAGACATCTGGTCAGAGTCCTCGGGAATCATCGGGAACGACTCTGAGTCTCCGACACCTGCGTCGGCGTCGAAGTGGATCGCTTTCATCTCTGTGAGTGAGTTCTCGATCTTCCCGAGAGTCGCCTGGCAGCTCTCGTCGTCGAATTGCATCGTGCGCAATTCACGCGTCGGCAAATAGGCGTCGGTGCAGGTCACTTCCAGGGGTGCGCTGCCCCACTTCTCACCCGCATACAACACGTACACGGCCAACTGGAACTCGTCGGCTGCCCGCGGCTGGCCAGTCTTCCAATCCCAGATGTGTACGCGCGTCGCCGCGCCTTCAACATCGGAAGGCTGACGCTCGAAGGCGAAGTCCGGAATGGCAAAAACCCGTGTGCCGAACAACTCGATGGTGCCCATCTCTTCGCATGCCAGGAATCGCGCGGGTTCGACAGCGCGCACCTCTTGCAATTCTTCCAGTGCGAAGAATGCGCTCAGGCCGCCTCGGATCCGTTCGACGAAGCGCTTGCCGTAGTCACCGGCCGCGCCTGTCGACTCGTCGATGCTGGCTTCCGCGTAGTGATGCTCGGCTAGGCGCGTCATGCGCGCGGGTCGCCGTTTCCACGTCCCGTCGCGCGACTCCTTGTAGCCGGTGCGCAATTGCGTGACGGCTTGGTTCACCAGCTCCTGCTCGCTGGCGACATGACCCTGTTCCTTCTGCTGGAAGTAACTCTCCAGCGCATTGTGAAGGACTTCCCCCGCGAGCATCGGGAGGCGCGTCATCTTCTTCAAGAGCCACGCTTGGCGGCGAATTGGATCCGCGCTGCTCTTCCATCCAGTCCACGACAGGTAGTAGTCGTAGTAGTAGCGCCGCTTGCATTCCGCGAAGGTGCCAGCACGCGAGCTGGACCAGCTAAGTTCGTGAACGATTGTCGCCATGAACTGATTCTCACGACGCCACCGACGCGGGTCAATCCTGGCGACGACAAGACTCGGGCAGCTTCTCGCGAACGGCTACCAGAGCGCTGAATTCAAGCTTTGCGAATGCGTGATTGAACGGACCGGCGATCCTGGGCGCGACCTAGGCCGCGCTCTCTTCGCCCGCTCCGGGCTCGGTCACCTCATTGGGCAAAGACGGTCCTTCATCAGCGTCGTCGACGATCCGCACTTCGGCTCCGTCCGATTCGACACGCCGCGCTTGACGATCGTCGAGGGTGTGCAAGTTGACCGGCCCGCCCCAAATGCTGCCGATGTGCTGAACGAGCTGGCTGGCTTCGTCCAGTTTGATGTCGCGTCCGTCATGCACATGCTGCAAGCGCAGCTCGCCCCGGCCCTTCGCGTCGACGGACACAAGCTGGATCTGGGGAGTACAGCCCCATGAGAGTTCGCGCAGCAGCTCACTCTTGACCGATCGCCACTCTCGATCCACCACTTCATTGCGGCCCGTGCGCGCGTTCTTGCGGTAGACGAAGAGCGAATTGCGCTTCGTGAATTCTTCATCGATGATCTCGTCGATGAAACTCACGTCGTTGTGCATGCTGCGCAAGCGAAACAGGTCCTTGCCCTGCAGCTCCGCGTGGCGGAACAACTCGATCCCGAGCTTGTACGGATTCAGCTGTCCCGGTGCAGTCGCCGTCGCACCCGAGTGACAGTCGGCGAAGTCGATGATCTCGGAGCTGTCCAATATACCGGTCGTCAGCAAGCGGCTGTGCCAAAAAGACGCCCAGCCCTCGTTGATGATCTTCGTCATGCGCTGCGGAGCGAAGTAGTAGGCTTCGTCGCGAACGATGCGCAACACATCCTGCTGCCAGCTCGGGAGCGGCGCATGCTCGAGCAAAAAACCCAGGATGTCATAGGTCGGGAACTCAGCATCCTTCGCAGTCGCGCGCGCCACTTCGACTCGCCCGCCAAGTTGAATCATCGCCTCCAAGTTGCGGCGTGCCCGCTCGGCCAAGCCTTGGCTGCTACCCGGAGCACGCTTACTTTTGGCGCGCATGTCGCGCAGCGGCTTATAGGGATCGATCAGGCCCTCGAGTGCCAGGGCCACATCCATGAAGCTCTCGACCACGTCTTGCCCCAAGGCGTCCATGTGGCCTCGAATGCGCTCGGCGTTGCGCTCCATCGACTCGACCATTTGGCGCTCGGTCGGCGAGAACCAAACGTTGTGCTTGAAGAAATCGGCATGCCCAAAGACATGGGTCATTACCAATTTCTGCTCCATCAACGAATTCGAGCGCACCAGGTAGGCGATGGTCGGATCGTTATTGATGACGAGTTCGTAGATCTTTGAGAGACCGTACTCATACCCCTTCTGCAAGCGCTCGAACGACATGCCGAAGCGCCACGAGGAGTAGCGCGTCGGAAATCCTCCATAGGCCGCGACTGCGTTGACATCGCGTGCGTCCAGCATTTCGAAAACGACCTCGAAAAAGTCGAGTCCGGCGGCATGCGCTTCGCTCTCGATGCGGTAGGCCTCCTTGCGAAGGCCTCGCTCCAAACTGCTTACCGTGACCATTAGCGTCCCTTGCCCAAGAAGGCGCGAATCGACTCGGCGATCTCCTCGCGGTTGTTGATGCCTGTCGTCACGACCCGTTCGTCGACACCGAAGATGTTGTCCAGGTCCTTTTTGAACTGGCCCGAGCCATAAGCGCTCTTGACCTGCCCGTAGCAGAACTGATTGACGCGCGGCAAGATCTCGTCACGCATCAACGACACGCAGCGGTCCGTATCGCGTGCGGACCAGTTGTCACCGTCCGAATAGTGGAATGGATACAGGTTGTACTGCTCGGGCCGGTAGCGTTCGCGGATCAGCTTCAAGCACAACTCATAAGCCGAGGAGATCTTCGTCCCACCCGATTCGCGCAAGTGGAAGAAGGCGTCTTGATCCACGATCTTCGCGACCGCGTCGTGCACGATGTACACGACCTCGATGTTCTTGTATTGGCTGCGCAACCAAGTGTCGATCCAGAAGGCCTTGATGCGGACGATGTCTTTCTGGTCACGGCCCATCGAACCAGACACATCCATCATGTGGAAGATCACCGCCGAGGATTCGGGCTGCGGACGGGTGCGGCGCGCACGGAAGCGTTCGTCGTCCCGGATCGGAATCACAGAGGGGTTCTCGGGGTCCCACTCACCCGCGGCGATCGTGCGCGTCAACGCGCGCCTGTAGGTGCGCCGGAAGTGCCTCAGCGATGCGGGGCCCGCCGCACGGATACCCGTGTAGCGCCCGCCATCCGTCGTGATCTGCTTATCTCCCCGTGGCTTGATATGCGGCAACTCGAGCTCGCGCCCCAGCATCTCGGCCAGCTCTTCTAGCTCGACCTCGACCTCCATGATGTGGTTGCCTTCGCCCTCACCAGCGGTGCCGAAGCCCTCGCCCTCCTGGCCTTCGCCATCGATCGCGTCGCCATTCTCGCCCGGACCCTGGCCGACGCCTCCTGATTGGTTGCTACCGAAGCGGAAGCGCGGAAGCTCGATCTGGGGAACAGGGATCGAGATTGTCTTCTTGCCTTGCCGCCCTAGCAGTTCGGATGTCGACAAATACTTGCGCAAGTCCTGGCGCAGCTTGCCGCGC
The DNA here is from genome assembly GCA_047611405.1 of Planctomycetota bacterium. GTDB lineage: Bacteria > Planctomycetota > UBA1135 > UBA1135 > JBLFWN01. The sequence continues at coordinate 15,880 of JBLFWN010000020.1, forward strand.
ACGACATCACGAAAACGCGCGCGGTCGCGCTCCATGCGATAAACTTGGTAGCCCACGAGACTTCAGGCGGCAGCGTCGCCGCGCTCCTGTTCTTCGTTTTCGATACGCTCAAACAGACCGGCGACCTCACGCAGGACTTCATCTGCGCTCGGCTCGTCGTAGCCGAATTGACGCATTAGGCGGTCCCTAATGACCGCGATCTTCTCCTGCGTATCGGGGTCGACCACGGTCGAGACCAGACTCGTCAGCTGAATCGAGTCGCGCCGGTCATCGAACATTTTCAGCTCGAGAGCACGCGTCAGGCGCTCGTTCTCGCGGTAGTTGAAGGTGCCGCCTTCAATGTGAATCGCCGCGATGTAGTTCATCAGCTCGTGCCGGAAATCGTCCTTGCGAGCCTCCGGGATGTCGATCTTTTCCTCGATCGAACGCATCAAGCGCTCGTCGGGATCTTTGGGCGCCCCAATGGAATCAAAGACCTTTTCGCGCGTGGTGTAGGCGCGCACATTGTCCAAGTACTTGGAGCACAATCGATCGATCGCTTCACGATCCGCCGCAATCGCGACGCGCACTTCATGCTTGACGATGCGCTCGTATTCCTCACGCACAGTCGAGACGAGTTCGAGGTAGTGCTTGCGCGTCTCTTCACCCGAAATCATCGAATGATGCGTCAGGCCATGCTCGATCGCCTGCAAGACGTCACGCGGTCCGATCGTCGGCCGGCTCGACACTAGACATGCCGCGATGCGGTCCTGCACATAGCGCGGCGAGATGCCCTCCATACCCTCACGCGGGGCCAGTTTGCCCATCTCGACCGCTTGGTCGCGCGTCATGCCTGCCACCTCCCGACCGTCGTAGAGGTGAGCCTTCTGCAATAGGCTAAGACTCGGATGGCTAGGATCTTCGAGGCGCGTCAACACGGCCCACATGGACGCGATCTCGAGCGTGTGCGGCGACATGCCGCGGCCCGGAGTATCGCGCCGGCCATAGCGCCTGCGATAGATCTCGACTTCGTCCGAGACGCGCAGGTTGTACGGAATGTCGATTTTGATGGTCCTATCGCGGAAGGCTTCCATCAACTCGTTGTTCTGCAGCTTCTTGTACTCGGGCTCGTTGGTATGCCCGATGATGACCTCATCGATAGTCGTCTGCTGGAACTTCTTGGGCTTGATCGAGTGCTCTTGCGTTGCACCCAACAGGTCGTACAGGAAGGCGACATCGAGCTTGAGCACCTCGACGAACTCGAGCATGCCACGGTTCGCGACGTTGAACTCCCCGTCAAAATTAAAGGCACGCGGATCCGAGTCAGAACCGTACTCGGCAATCTTGCGATAGTTCAAGTCACCAGTCAGCTCGGTCGAATCCTGGTTCTTCTCGTCCTTCGGCTGAAAGGTTCCGATGCCGACGCGGTCGGCCTCAGAGAACAAGAAACGATGCACGCGAACGTGTTGAATCACCTTGGACCAGTTGCCCGAGTAGCGCTCCATCAACATCGAGTAGTAGAAGCGACTAACAGGATCCAGCTCGCCTTCAATTGCGATCGAGTACTCGCGCCGCATGCCCTGGTTCAGGCGTTCCGCGATTCCCTTGCGCGCATCATCAGGGACGAGCAATAGCGGATCTTGGTTCATCGGCGAAGGAATCACCTCTCCATCGATGTCCCAACTGAATGTGTAGATCGCACCTTCGTCGATATGCGAATAGCCCTCGAGGCCGCGCTTCAACAAGCGTGCGATGGTGCTCTTCGACGAGCCGACAGGGCCGTGCAGCAATAGAATCCGGCGCTCGGGTCCAAGCGAGCGTGCACCAGCGCGCACGACATTGACCAGCTCGCCAAGGGGTGTATCAAGGCCATACACCGCGTCCCTGCCGTCGCTGAAAGGATCGTCGAACAGCTTCCAACGATCCGCTTTATTTCCTTCCCCAGCCTCACTCCCGTGATGCTCGATCATGTCGAGCATGCGCTGCCAAGCATTGCGCGCAGGCCGAGGATCAGCCTCCAACTTTTCCAGGTACTCCGCGAAGCTGCCCGTCCAATGTTGCCCCTCGAATTCGCGCTGACTCGCCCCAGATCGAGCGAGTTCGTACAGAGATTCGGCGCCAGTATCAGTCATGTTCAATGATGGTGCGGTTGTGAGAGGCCCGTTTCGATGAGCTCCACTCGGCGCAAGCAGCCGGCTTGGACGCATCTCGGTCATCGACTAAGAATCGAGCAGACTGGAGAGCTTTGCGCGCGCTCCTCGACCGGCTCCAGACCCCATGTTCCCTCGGAGTGTCCTGGCCCAGCCAACAGTTGGGCCTCCAGCCAGTCACCAGGCACGGCTCGCCTGCCATGGCGCTACCAGGATGACCGACAACTCCTCATAGACCCAATTCCCGATCTCTGGAAGCCATCCCGCGTTTCGAGCTGCTTCGAGGGTAGGCTCACGTCTCACTCGCAAGACTCAAACAAGCTCTCGCGGCCAACGTAGGGTCTGCTACAGCACCCGACCATCTCTCTTCACAAGCCGTTATGCTCTGCGCCATGACTCGTCCCGTGCCCCCCCAAGTGAAGCCTTCGCCGATGCGCGCGGCTGGCTCGCAGCGCTCGCCCCTGGCCGCGCTGACTCTTGTCGCCTTGGCTTGCGCCAGCTGCAACTCAGGTACGGCCGGTGAATTGCCCCCTATCGACTTGCAATTCAACGAGCAGCGCGCGTGGACTGACTTGGAGAGGCAGGTCGGCTTCGGCCCGCGCCCCGCAGGCTCGGATGCCATCGAGCAGACACGCCTCTACCTGGAAGAGGAATTGCGGGCAGCCGGATTGGAGCCGAAGCGCCAGGCCTTCGTCGCGGACACGCCGGCCGGCAAGATCCCGTTCTGTAACGTCTACGCTGATTTCGAGGGCAAGCCGTTTCGCGACAAGCGCGCTCATATGGTGATCATCGCTTCGCACTACGATACGAAGCGCCTTCAGCAGCCTTTCCTCGGCGCAAACGACGGTGGTTCCAGCACGGCTTGCGTTCTCGAACTCGCGCGCGCGATAGTGGCGGGAGGGCCACGCGATCTGAGCTATCGCTTCCTGTTCCTGGATGGCGAAGAGGCCGTCCGTTTCGAATGGAGCGGTAACGACAACACCTATGGCTCACGCTATCACGCAGACAAGCTGAAGCTGACAGAGGAGTACGACCTGATCAAGGCCCTCGTGCTACTCGACATGATCGGGGACAAGCACCTGCGTATTTGGCGCGACACGAACTCGTCGCGCGAGTTGCTGCAGATATTCCAAGCCAGCGCGAAAGAACGCGGATTGGCCAAATACATGAGTGGCCCGTCACTGGCAGTAAAGGACGATCACCTGCCATTCATGCGAGCAGGCATCCCGTCCATCGACCTGATCGATCTAGACTACGGGCCCGACAGCAAGAACAACGACTGGTGGCACACGGTCGAAGATACGATCGATAAGTGCTCTTCCAAGAGCTTGAAGATCACCGGCGATATCGTGCTGGGCGCGCTACCGCGTTTGGAAAACAAGTATCGTCGACAGCGGTGAGCCGCTGCCCGATAAGTATGTCCTAGCAGTCCGGCGGCACGCACGAGGCCGCGCGCGCCTCACTCGCCAAGGATCAAGCGCGTCGCAATGGTTCCGGCGCGCGGAGCGCTACAGGACAGTTCCAAGGCTGCACCATGCGCCGCCTCCAGGTACAGCCGTACCCAGCGTATGTCGCCTCCAGCTAACGCACCCAATGGCAAGCCATCGGTCATGGCCTCGACTGGAGCAAAATCGACCGAGTCGACGCGGCGCACTGCGGCGAAGCTCAAGCTTGCGCCGCTCCACTGAGCCAACACTTCTTCGCGCGGCAACACCGACCGACCACGTCCTGAAGTACCCAAGGCTCCGGCGTTGCGCACGCTGAACTCGACCTGCCAAACGCCGTCCCCAACGGACTTGGTCGATTGCACTTCAAGCTCGAGACGAGGGACACCCAACGCCAGTTCATCGAGCGCGTGTACGGCCGCCACAGGATCCAAGCCGCGCTCGAGTACCAAGACAGGCAGATCCATACGCCCCGCACAAAAGGCGGCCAGACTCCCGCCTGGCGCTTGTGAGTCAGGTCCCGGCAACAGCACGCCTTCGATGCGACTCAGAGCCGTCAACAACTCGACGCCCTCTGCTTCAAGCGCGGGAAGCCTCGCTTCACTGCGACCTCGCTCGCCCAAGAGAATGACCAAAGCCAACTCACTGCGCGCGAGCAGCGCCCGAGCAATGAGCTTCGTCTCAATGCGCTGGAAAGGCGTCGGATAGCCGGATTGATCCGGACGCCAACCAATTGGAAAGTCTCGGTCGAGCGCGACGCTCGCCAACTGAACGCGCTCAGAAGTCGCTGGATTCGACGAGGCTGTAAGCGAGTCGCTCGCGTCCCCAAGCGGCGCCTGATCCAGTCCCGGCGTCGTGTCCGCAGTTGCTTCGAGCTCGTCGCTCGTGAGCGGTACGCGCATCCCATCGGGATCCGGTGCCGGGATCAGCCAGATGGGTCCACGCTCCGCAGCGTTCGGCGCTGCGAGCCAAGCTTCGATCCAGTCGACCGACTCGGCCCCCCAATTCGGACGGTCCAGCTCGGGACACACAAGCATCGATGGACGGTTCCCTGGGACACGACCCAAGCGCACGAATAGCAAGGGTCGGTCGCCTACGCTACGCCCGACCTCGACGATCTCCATCGCTTCGGGATGCCGGACAGCCAACTCCTCGAGCACGACCTGCAAGTCCGAAAAGGCTCCGCGCTCACGCAGTTGGGCAAGCGCCTCGCGCAGTCGTTCCGCGTCTGCACGTTCCGTCGCTTCTTCCACGACCGGTTCGGAAGTTGACGCCTCACCAGAGCCTTGGTCTGGCTCAATAGGCGCAGGCGTCTGCTCCTCAGGTGTCGGCGTCTGCTCACCAGGTGCAGGATCTTGGGATGCAAGAGCTGCGATCGGCAGCGCGAGCAACAAGGTGGCTGCCAGGCAAAGTGTCATCATCGGGCCAGCGCCAGCTCCGCGTAAGTACAACGGCCGCTTCATCATCCGCGCACCTCGAGTTGTGCTGTACTGGACCAGGGCGTGTCGACGACGACGCGCAAGGAACTGCCGGCGGGCAGTCGCACGAGCCAGTCGACGGGCTGGCTGGTTCCTCCGCCAGGCAAGCATCCAAGCGACATGGATCGTTTTCCTGCCAGCAGCTCGGCTCCTTCCGGCAATTCGACGCGAATCTGACAACCCGCTCCGCCCCAAGGTCCGGATGGCAGTTCACCCGTGTTCGACAACTCGACGCTCAAGCGCGTGATCCCACTGCGTTGATCGAGCGCCCGCACGCGAATGTCGATCGCCGGCAGGCTCGAAGCGAGACGCCCCACGAATTCACCGATGCCACTCAGTTGCTGCTCGAGTAGATCTTCCGGTGGATTGACGTACGTGCGTGGCTCCCAACCACCGACCAAGGCCTGCCGGTTTGGACTCAACTCGACTTGCTGCCAGTTGCGGAATCCAACCCCGCCACGCTGATCGTCGAGCCAGCGAGCCCAAGCTCGATCGCATTCCGAGGGAGCACGTAGCTCTGCACGCAAACCGGGGCTTCGATCGGCAACGGCCGGAAGGGGTGTCGGCAGATGTCCGACGGGAGTCGGGCCCCAGACAGAGACTTCGATCGCGAGTGCCCCTAGTGCTTCGCTAGCCCACGCACCGATCGATCCAGCAACACGGCTCGGTCCGGAACGGAGACCGTTCGCGTCGCGTTCGCAGTGCCTTGCGAAGCACGAACTGACTCTCTCTTCCAAGCCCGGAGCTCGATTCTCACCGAAGTAGCGCAAGCCACCATGATTGCCTTGCAACATCAACACCAAGCTCGCTTGGCGCTCGATCATCAAGTCTGCCAAGGCCCGTGCTAGGGGGACATCGAGAGGCAAGTTTCCGGATGAAGGGTCTTGGCGAGGCCCGCGCCAATCGAGAGGAAAGTTGCGGTCAATAATGACTCCACCTGAACCGTCCTCGTTGTAGCGGCCGTCTCCATCATCGTCGCGGCCTTCGGGAACGCGCAGATAGCGCCGCGCATCTCCGGCCCGTGCAGCCACAAGAAAGCGCGAGTCCGACGAGACGGTCCAAGGCCCCATAGGGTCCTCAACCAACATCTCGAGTAACAAGCCATCGCCATCGAGATCGTCGGCGCCGTCTTCGTCGGCACGTCCATCTTCGTCCTCATCGACGGCGGTCGCATTGATGCCACTCGCACTTGCGTGCTCCAAAATTGCCGACAAGCCATCAGGTGATGCCATCGGAACGGCGATCACGCATAAGCCCGGATTGAGCGCGTCGAGACGCGTAAGCAAGTGATGGCAAGACAACAAGTTTGCAAGACATCCTGTCAACGAGCGGCCATCCGCTCCGCCGATCAAGAAGACCGTAGGGCGCTCTTCCAATGGAAGCGTATCAGCACTGACGTGACCGAATTGAATGGCGGGCACGACGCGACCACCGACACTCGTACCAAGGTCCAAACTTTGAACGCGGTCGCCGCCGGCTTGGTCCCATGCTCCGAACAGGCGCGAGACGACCTCGACCGAAGGATAGTTCAAGCTCGGCGCCTCAAACGCAGGCGTATCGGCCGGCGTTTTCAGCTCGACAGTTTCGGCTGGCTCCGTGCCGCTCGAGTCTTGTTGTTCTTCGACTTGTGCGTACGCGACCGAAGATACTTGCAGCACGAGCAGACAGAGGATCCACGAGCGCAGCAGCGCCCGCGCGCCACGCTCGCAGAGCTGCGAAAGATGAGTCAACTGGTCCATGTGGTGCTCCCCCCTACTACTTCTGACGCCCGATTCGACGCCCTGCAGGACACTCGCTTCGGAATCGGCCATCCGGGCCATCCGACTTCAGTGATCCAGTGCATAGCGGAGGTGAAGATCTGCTTTCCGCAGCGCGCGCCCCAGCATTTTTGCCCCGAGACGAGGCCTAGAAGCGTGCAGAGGGGGCTGGGGAGACTCATTAAGGCAACGATAGCGGGTAGACCACGCGAAACAGAAGCAGCATGCCGCCCTTCCTGTTAATGTTCAGGCGCCCCTCTATAGAGGATCTGAACTAGCAATCCACCCTGGCTTTCATCAACGACATGTCCTTTGCACGCAGATTCCCCATTACAGCGCTGGCTGCGGCCAGCTTCTCACTCCTAGCGCCAGTCGCATCCGCTCAGATGGATTGCGCCTGGCAAGCCAGCGACAACTTGGTCGTTGTCGAAGTCGAGTCCATCCCTGAAGAAGGCGACTGGGAAGCGTTCACCGACAACGCTGGCTACACCGGAGCCTCCTTCTATCGCTGGGAAGGACCGAACTACTTCAACAACCCTGGCAACGGCACTCTGTCCTACCCCTTCGAAGTTCACGAAGGCGGAACCTGGCAGATGCGTATTCGCAATCGTCACAACCATCCGGACAGCACCGAAGAGAACGATTGCTGGACACGCATGGATGGCGGTCCCTGGATCAAGACTTTCTCGAACGGTAGCGGCACGGTCTCCAACTGGACCTTCAAAACCAACTTCGAGCTTGGTGGCGGATTCCCGACAGCGAGCTATTCGCTTGGTATCGGACGTCACTTGCTCGAGATCTCGGGCCGTTCACACAACTTCATGATCGACCGCATCCACTTCTATCACGGTGGAGTGCCGAACCCCGAAGACGATAATCAGCCCCAGTCAATCTGTGGCATCGCCGGCTCCTACTGTGATGCGTCCCCGAACTCCACGGGCTTCCCTACGCAGATGAGTGCATTGGGAAGCGTCAGCCTTTCAGACGATGACTTCAAATTGAAGGCGCGCGTCGTTCCGAACCAGCCCGGCCTCTTCTACTTCGGTACGCAAGAAGCCTCGATTCCCTTCGGCGACGGCACCCGCTGCGTCGGTGGCACGACGTATCGCTTGAACGTAATGATGCCCGTCTTCGATGCGCTCGAAGCAAACGTGCCCCTCACAACCGGCCCGCACGTTGGCGTCATCGATCCCGGTGACACCTTCCACTTCCAAGCGTGGTACCGCGACCCGGCAGCGGGTGGCAGTGGCTTCAACTTGAGTGACGGCTTGCACGTGAACTTCGTGCCCTAGGCTGATCACTAGGTAGCTCACGATCAGAGCTCCCGCACAACAACAGAATCTGAGAGCGGCGTCCGGCATCACCGGGCGCCGCTCTTCTGTTTTGCTCAATACTTGAGCGCCTTGATAGGAACTAGAGCCAGCGACATGCGCTTCTGCCGAGCGGCATCTGTGCTAGCTAGCGAGGCATCCACTGCATCCACGGCCTCCGATCACGGAACGCTCGCAGCTCGACCATTCATATCGGGCCCCAACTCCAACAAGAAATCAGCGGCTCGCGAGGCCCATTCGCCGGCAGACTCGTAGGCGCTCGCACCATCCGCCCAACACTTGCGCAGCATCTCGGTATCGATGATGCCAGGGTTGAGCGAGACGGCCGCCAAGCCTTGCGGAAGCTCTTGCGCAAGCGACATCGTGAAACCCTCGACGGCCCACTTCGTGGTGCAGTAGGGACCCACTTCCGGAGAGGTCGAGCGCCCCCAGCCCGAGGACAGGTTCACGATCACGCCCGTCCCGCGATCGATCATCGCCGGCACGAACGCGCGCACGACATGCGCTATGCCACAAACATTGATGGCCATCATCGACTCGAACTCGTCCGCAGGCACCTCCCACAGTGGAGCGGGTTCATTCATCACGGCCGCGTTATTGATCAAGAGGTCCGGCGCACCAAAGGCAGAGATCGTCTCTCGCGCCCAAGCCTCGACCCGCGCCGAGTCCGCGACATCGACTCCATCCATCCGCAATCGCTCGTGCTCCATCGCCGCCTCGAGCTCGGGACCCCACTTAGACCGGCCGCAACCAATCACGCGATGACCTGCAGCCAAGAACGGCCCGAGCAAAGCCCGGCCCAATCCGCGCGTCGCACCAGTCAGCACGATAAGGCGGGAATCCGAATTCGTCATGTCAAGCCCTGCCGCAGTGCCCACCCGCTCCGAAACAACTCACCCAGTGCGGGACAATTTGTCGCACCTACCGCCGCCAGACCGTCAGTCATGCCGTGCCAGACACTTGTCCTAACCTCACGCGAGACCTTGTAGCGCATACCTCCGTGACCTCCGGTGCGAACCACGGCCTCAGAGCTAGGAACCTGATCACTTCACAGTGCAAGGTGTCCGGCATTGGATAGCGCAGGAGGTGCGGATAGGTGTACGGCACGATATCGCGGCGGCACCGAATCGCGGCAGAGTGATGCGGCGCTGAGGAAAAGGGTTTGGCTCTGATTGACGGTAGGAGCCGAGGCGAAACAAGCACGGATCGTTGCAGCCGAAGCCTGGGCTGGGGCCCGGGCCGGTGCAACGATCCGTGCTTGCTACGCGGCGTGGTCATAGGCATCCGCCGCCCTGCACCAGTGGTCAGTCGGAAACGGTCTCAGTCTCAGGCACATCCGCCTGCGCGACTGCGGGTACCAACTCGACCATGGGCTCGCCCGATTCTGTATCGACGCTATCGTCGCTGACCTCAGGCGCCTCAGCCACCTGGGCGTGTCCGTTACTCGCGACTTCTTCTTTGGGCTTGCCATTGCTCGTTGGCTTCAGCGTTCCTGCCGTGCCGGGTACGAACTCGTCGACTTCGTCTAGTTCGACCGTGACGAAGCGCGAGACGCCCTTGATCTCCATCGTCACGCCATACAGCGCTTCGGATGCTGCCATCGTCCCCTTGTTGTGCGTGACAACAAGGAACTGTGATGTGGCGCGGAAGTCGTCGAGCATGCCCAGGAAACGATCGACGTTCGCGTCGTCCAGGGCCGCATCGACTTCGTCGAGCACACAGAAGGGACTCGGCTTTGCCTCGAAGACTGCAAACAGCAGTGCCAGCGCCGTCATCGTGCGCTGACCACCGGAGAGCAGATTGATCGAGAGCAACTCGCGGCCCGGAGGGCGCGCGACGATCTCGACGCCGGACTCGAGGATATTGCTCTCGTCCTCGAGTTTGACATCGGCTTTACCCCCGCCGAACAGCTTACGGAAGATGCGCTGGAAGTTCGCGCGCACCGTGTGGAAGGTCTCCAGGAACAAGCGCTCGGACTCTTCGTCGATTCTGGCGATGGTCTCCATCAACGTCTGGCGCGCTTTAGCCAGGTCGCCGCTCTGCGTCTCGAGGAACTCGAGTCGGCCGCCGACTTCTTCGAGCTCAGTGACCGCCTCGATGTTGACCGGGCCCAGCTTATCCAGCTGCGCCTTCAAGCCAGAAACATTGCGCTCAAGCTCGTTCAGTGCGCCATCGCGCATCAAGTCTTCTTCGGGCTCGAATCCATCGGAGAGGTCGCCTCTGGACAATTCGAGTTCTTCCTCCGCGCGCGTAAGGAGCTCCCCGCTCGCGAGTTCGAGGCGCTGCTCGGCCAAGCGCTGCGACGAGAGACGTTGATTGCTCTGATCGATGCGTTGCAGCATTTCCTCGGCCTCGGAGCGTGCCGTCTCGATCCGCTCGCGGCCCTGCTTTTCGGTCGCGCGTAGCTCGTCGAGGTGCACCTGAACCTCTTCAAACTCGGTCTCCAGGCGCTGCGCTTCCGCATCGACGACTTCGCCTTCTTGCGCACCTTGCTCGACATTCGTCAGCAGCTGCTCGCGCCGCGACCCGGCACGCTCGATCTCGACTGAGGTCTCTTGCACGCGCCGCTCGCAGTCACGCAGCTGGTGCACGACGCCGTCGACTTCGCCAGAGATACGTGTGCGTTCAACTTGGGCGCGACTCTCGTTGCGAGCGAGTTCTTCGCGTTGCTGCTCGATGCGATGGCGGCCCTGCTCCATCTGCTCGAGTCTTCCGTTCTCTTCCTGGAAGGACGCCTCCGACACGACCTCGTTCTCACGCGCTTGCACAAGATCGGTCGCCAAGCGTGACAACTCGTCCGTCACACGCGCGCGCTCTTGTTCGAGCACCGTGAAAGAAGCTTCCATGTCGGCCAAGCGCGCGCCACTGTGGCGCAAGCCGCCCTCGGCTTTGCCCGCGATCGCGCCGCTCTCTTCGACTTCCATGCGCAAGGCTTCCAGCGCCGTACGGAAACGATCGCGGCGCTCGTCCTGGCTGGCGAGTTCGATCTCGAGTTCTTCGATGCGTTCGGCAATTCCATCGACGGCAACTTCTAGCTCGGCCGCACTCGCGCGCCGACCGACGGCACCGGATGTCAGCGAACGCCGACCACAGATCATGCCGCCCGCGTCAACAAGCTCGCCTTCGAGCGTCACGTAACGCCAGCGCGGAGCGCGCGCCACGGCTTCGAAGGCCGTCCGCAGATCTTGAACGACGAGCACATCCCCCACCAGGGATGCGGCCAGATCTCGCGTATCGCGCTGGCACTGTACGCGGTCGATCAGGCGTCCGAGGATTCGGCCGGAGGTGGCCAACTCCGCTCCGAAGCACGCGCTGTAGACAGGATGCGGCCGCGGCCCCGTCTTGAATATTGGCAGACTAGGCGCCTGCGAACCAAAGGAAGCGGGCACGACAATGCCAGCCAGCCCTTCTTCGCCAGCGTCCAGCCAAGTCGCGATGGATGCGGCCGTCGTATCGTCACTCGCGACGAGGAAGTGTGCGCGCTCACCGAGTGCAGCATCGAGTGCGCGCGCGCTCTCGGTATCAGCGCGCAAGTGGTCGGCGACAATGCCGCGCAGGTCGGTCAGTTCGAAGGGGCAGCTATCATCCTGGCCAGCGCTGCGCTGCTCGGCGGCTTCGAGCACACGGCGGGTCCCCGCTCCGACATCTTCCATCTCGCGATCGCGATCCAGCAGAGACTCGATGCGACTCGTACTGCGTGCGCGCTCGAGCTCCAGCTCGCCCTTGCTCTGGCGCGCGGACTCCCAGGCGTTGTCCGCCTCGGACAACTCGCTGGCACAAATAGCGCGGCGCTCCTCGGCGTCGACCAAGGCGGCGCGAGCTTCGGTCGCAGCAGTCTCGGCCGCATCGGCCTCGGCACGCACTTCGTCGACTGACTGACGCGCGGACTCGAGACGTTCGCTAACGCGCTCGAGGCGTTCTTCTGTCGGCGGCACGGACTCTTCCAGGTGGCGCGAGCGGTTCTGGGCGGCCGTACGCTCGTGCAGCTTGTGCAGCACGACATCGTTCTGCTCTTGCGCTTGTTTGCGCATCTCGCGGTAGTTCCGCTCGAGCTCGCGCAGCTGCCCGCTCAATCCACCGGCTTCCTGTTCCGCGGTCTTCAATTCAGCATCGAGCTTCGCGCGCTGGGCTGCGAACTCGGCTACTTTATCGCCTTCAACCGAGAGCAACTCTTGCAGCTCTTCGGTGCGTGCTTCTTCCTCGACCGCGGACTCGCGCCAAGACGAGACGCGCAGCGTCAGCTGATTCTTGCGCTCCTCGAGAGCACGAATATCGCCGGCGACGCGTCCGGCCTCGGTCGACATGCGGTCCAACTCGGCAACCGTCAACGCGCGCTCGTTCTCACGCTTGCCGAACTCCTCTTCGGCACCGACGCGCTCTTCGCGCATTTCTTCAAGGCTGGCCTCGAGCTGCTCGAGTTCCGGCTTCACCTCGTTCAGCTGGCACTCATGCTCGTATAAACGATGCTTGAAAAAACGCGAACGTCCCTCCGTCCAGGCCCCTTTGGCCTCGACGTAACGCTCGGCTTTGCCAGCCTGAATTTTCAGCGAGCGAACGCGCGTGCGCAGCTCGCCCATCACATCCTCGAGTCGTGTCGTGTCCTGGTCGACGCGACCCAGACGTAGGTCGGCTTCATGACGACGCTGGCGATAGCGACTGATACCGGCAGCCTCTTCGAAGATCGCGCGGCGCTGTTGCGGATTGGCGGACAGCACGGCGTCGATGCGCCCCTGCTCGAGCACGGAGTAGCCGCGGCTACCCAGTCCCGTATCGAACAACATGTCGCGTACATCTTTGCGACGCACCTTCTCGCCATCGATCAAATACTCGCCCTCGCCTGTTTTGAACAGACGGCGCGAGACCGAGACCTCGGCTCCTCGGTCTTCCAGCTCGCCCTCGTTGTCGAGCACGATCGTGACCTCGGCCATCGACATACCGGGCCTGCTGACGGATCCCTTGAAGATCACATCAGTCATACCCGAGCCACGCAGCGAGGTTGGGCGCGTCTCGCCCAACACCCAACGCACGGCGTCGACCACGTTGCTCTTGCCGCAACCGTTGGGACCGACGATGCCGGTCAAGGAGTTCCTGCCGAACTCCATCACGGTGCGATCGGCGAAGGACTTGAAGCCGAAGAGTTCGAGACGTTTCAGACGCATGTCGATTGGATCGTTCGAGTGCGCGGGCACTTGACGCTGGCGGTGGTAACGGCAATCATTCCGGAGCAATCCCCGGTGAAGATTGGAAGAGCCCAGCGGGGTTGTCGGCCGCGGGGCCGTCCGTACGGGCTGTCGAATCTTGTCCAGAACGCTCGGAAGCCAGAGCCTCGGGCCGTTCGGACTGGATTGACGATTGAGCTGCAGACAGTCGCAGCCAACTGTCGAGGGTCGGCATCGGACTCGCGGAAAGGGTCGCCGTGTGCGAGAGAAGCGCTCCCGAGCGCAGGCGGCCATAGGCTTGCTCGCACCAGGCATCGACCTGAGGCGTGGACAAGGCGGCATCCTCGCTTCCCGGCATAGCCGGATCGCAATCGCCCTCGCCAAGCGGCACCACGGGGAAGCCGCTTTGATAGCAGAGCAGAGGCGCTGACTCGGGCACCGGCATGTCTGCAAAAAGTCGCGCTTGGCGTTCCAACCGTTCTCTCGCGTCCGACTCCGCAAAGGCTACGGCCGCGCGAGCACCGAAGAACGGACTCAACACGACATCGAGACCTTGTTCGCGCGCAAAGCGACGCGTCGCTTCATCGAGCAGCGCCAAGAGGCGCGCCCCTATGTCAAGACTGACGGCACCATCCGAGAGGATGCGCGCCGCTTCGGTCAAACCGACGGGTGTGATCGCATAGCTGCGGGCCTCGCTCCAAGCGCTGTTGCGGGACGCGGAACGAGAGCAGAGCGAATCGATCGACTTGTGGATCTCCATCGCTTGGTCAATGCAATCAACGAGATGTTCGAACAAGAGGTCTTCGCGCCAAGCACCGGCGCGGCGCGCGAGACGCGGCAGATTCAAACAGACCGCAGCGACACATATGCTCAAGCCAGCGGGTTGGTCGTCGCCGAAGCGGCGCCGAACGCCGGGCGCCAGCCAGCGTTCCTGCTCATCGCCCCAAACCGGAACCACGGCGCCGCTGTCGAGCAGGCGCTCCAAACTGCCACGCAACTCGCCACCCGCTGCAGCGATGCTGTCGACATCCGTTGCGGTAGCGAATAAGCGCAAGCTGCATGGCTCCTCGGAGCTCAATCGCAACGCGTCCAAGTGCGTCAGCGCGACGATCAAGGTCTCGATGCGGCCCTCATCGCAGCGCGGCTCGACCAATCCGACTCGCACACCATGTGCGGTAGCGAGTGCACTCAGCGCTCTCAACAACTCCAAGAGTTGTCCCGCATCTTGCTCGACTTCGATCTCGAAGCCACTCAAGACCAGCTCGCCACGACAGGCCGCGAGCAAGGGGGCAAGGCCCGTGAGGAGGCGGATGTCCGCAGCGCCTTCGTGCACCAAGGTCTGCGGTAGCACGCGCACCAGCGGGCCCGTCGGGCACCCCGCATCCTCGATGTAGACCACTCCGCTGCGAATCGCATTGGCAGCGGCGCGCGGCAACAAGTCTTCAAACAAGACCGTGCGCGCATGCGGCGCCAACAACGCGCTGGCAGCACGCCCGTGAAGCGAGTGGCCACGATCCCGCAGCCAGTCGCTGATCGCTTCGCGCTTAATCGAGAAACTCGAGCGCCGGTGTGCCTCTTCCGCGAAGCCCATTGCCAGAAGCTCGGCCTCGGCAAATGCGTCCACGACGCGCGGGCTCAAGCGCTTGAAACGCGCGAGCACCAAACGCTCTTCGACTCGCTCAGCAACCTCTTCCGCAATTTCTAATGGCAGGTCGCAATGAGCGACGAGGGAATGCGCCAAGCGCTGCTTGTCCCAACTGTCTCGCTGCCAGGGCGAAGTCAACGGTCCACTGTCGACATCGAGTTGTTGTGCGTCCTCATCCGACACGCGCGCACGAGGACCATGTACTTCCAGCGCTCGACGCGCCCGCGTTCGTCGATCGCGATCGAGAATAAAGGCTTTGGCCGTCCGCGCACGCCCCATCTGGATCAACGTCTCCTCGGCCAGATCCAACAAGTCATCGACTGTCGGCGTCTGTAATGAGAATAGGTCCGCTTCGGGCTCGCTCCACATCTCACCCGACCGTAGCGGAGGTCGGCGACGAGGAGTCGGGTAGCGCGACTCGAGCGTCATGCCGACGACGCCGGAAACCTCGCGCGCAAAGGTCGCGTCGCCCTCACCGGCGTCGGCCTGGGCGCGTTGCACGGCTTCTTCGATGCGCTTGGGATCGTAGGGCTTCAGCCGGTCATCACGGTCGCGAATGGTTCGCGCACTTGATGATTGACGCACTTCGTGCGAACCCGCCGAGTCCGGCATCTCGCCACGATCCTGCGGACGACGCTCAGTCATGCCGTGCCTCCGCGTTGAACGAGAGGTCACAAATGCGCGGCGCAAATCCAGATGCATTGAGTCGCGAGTGATCCTGCCGAGTCATCAAAGGCGAACAGGTTGTGCTGTCGGCCGGCCTCATCCTTTGCCCTCGTCTTTATTACCCGCTTCCAGGATGGGTTTCAGCTCATCGAGAAACTGCGTCACATCTTTGAACTCACGATAGACGCTAGCGAAGCGGACGTACGCCACGTGATTCAAGTTGCGCAACTCGTCCATCACGAGCGAGCCGATCACTGAACTCGGCACTTCACGGTCGTACTCCGCCTGACAGCGTCCCTCGATGCTCTGCACACAATCTTCGATCGATGCGATCGCGACCGGCAGCTTTTCGCAGGCCCGGATCATGCCATCGCGAATGCGATCGCGGTCGAAGCGCACGCGCTCGCCACTCTTCTTGATCACGCGCAGCGGAATCTCTTCGACCCGCTCGTAAGTCGTGAAGCGCATGAAGCATGAGAGGCATTCGCGCCGGCGACGAATCGTCGAGCCGTCGGCCGACGTTCTGGAGTCGACCACCCGATCTTCATCCGCTGCACAACGCGGGCATCTCATTGGGGATCGCTATTCGGGCCAGATTTGCGGGGAGGAGCGCCCGAATCGCCATTGATCGGAGCCAGACCAGAACACCATACCAGATGTAGTATGTCAACTGGGTCTAGGGCGGTAGATCCACTAATTGTGGGGGGGGGCGAGCTCCACGCGCCGAGCCTAAGCCTCGAGTCCGAATATTGAGCCCCGATACGAGCCCGCAAGCGCGCAGAATCAACCAGCCATTTGACGGCGAGCAAAGTCCCCCGGACCGCGCTAAAGACGCGATTCCCTAGGAATTCGCGTAGATCAGATCGACCGTACGGACAGCACCGGTGTCGAGATCCATCGCACGACAGCGCTTCAAATCCGCGCCATAGGTGTGGATGGAAATCGACGTACATTCCTCGCTCGCGTTGCCCACAAGGTGCCAATCCGCCTCAGGCGGCTCGACGGTGGCCACGGCCCCAGGGCCGGCTTCGATGCGATCGCGCTCCACCAGCTCACGCTTTTGCGGATCACTGCCATCGTCCGTGCGCTTGTAGTTGACGATCCTAACGTTGCCTTGGGTCACGGCGACGACGCCCCAGACCCCGTGATCGTGCGGGGGACCGACAAATCCGGGAGGCCATACCATCGCGACGACGACCCAACCCTGCTCCTCATCCTTGTACAGCAGATTGCGCGCATATCCGCACTCCGGAATTCGCAGCTGCTCCTCGGTCAGGACCGGCGGATTCTCGATCAAATCTGCAGAAGCCTGGCTGATCTCGGATACGAGATCATGCATACCCGGATTCTTGGCGACGATGTCGCGAACGCTCTTGATGTATTGGTCGAGGGACGAAGCCATCTGATCGAGGGTCGAAGCCATGCTGAATGTGAGTCGGAGTATCGGCTCGGAAGAGAGGACCGGCCCAGTCTACGAAATCCTGATGGCCTTGCCTCAGGCCAATCCCCGAGACAGGGCTCAGAGCAGGCGGCTAGGGCCTCGATTGCAGCCCCCTGCGCTAGTCACTCTCGCCGGTCAGCGCATAGATTCAGCCCGAAAATGGCGCCTACTTCCCCAGGCAAAAGCTGGAGAAAATCCGGTCCAGCAGGTCCTCAGGCGTCGTTCGGCCGCTGACTTGGTCGAGTTCGTCTGTGGCCAATCTTAGGTCTTCGGCCACCAAATCGAGGGGCACATCCGCGCCGAGGGCTTCCTGCGCCCGTCGAACGGCGTCACTCGCGTAGCGCAAGGCGCTGCGGTGACGCGCCGACAGCTCTCGAGCGAAGCCTGCCTGCCCGCCTTCCATCTGGCCTCCACCTGCGTCATCTCGACCGAGGCTGGGTGCGAGACCCAAGCGCGAGGCAACCGCTTGCTCGACCTGCTCTAGGCCGTGACCATTCTGGGCGGAGATTCGAATTGGGGCCCCAGCTTGCGAACCCTCGGCAGCCGCCTTGGCCGAAGGCTCATCCCACTTATTCGAAAGCATGAGCAGTGGTGCCTGAGTTCCGAGCTGGTCAGGAGTCGGAGCTGGACTGGCAGCGGCGCCTCGATCGCTGACCCACAACAGTATGTCCGCCCCGCGTCTCGCGTCAGCGGCTTGCTGTTGAGCCGCGCGCTCCACTTCAGCGACGGTGCTCTGACCATCGACCTTGCAAATCCCGGCACTGTCGACCAACCGGCATGGAACTCCAGCCACGATCCACACGCCACGCAATGCATCGCGCGTCGTTCCCGCGACATCGGCCACGATGGCCGGCGTGTCGCTGGAGATGAGCCGGTTGTAGAGCGTGCTCTTGCCCGCATTGGGTGGACCACTCAACACGATGCGTGGCATACCGGCATCGGGAAGCCGGCGTTCCTCCCAACGCGTCGCGGCAAGCATCCGCTCGCCGATGCGCTCGAAGACCGTTTGCAGATCCCCGACATCGACGTGACCCGTGTCGCTCTCATCGAAGTCTAAACTGGCTTCGCACAAGGTGCGCGCAGCCTCGAGTTCATCGCGAAGTTCGGTAATGCGTTGCTCGAGACCACCGAGTAACAAGGCGCTCGCGGCGCGTCGCGCGGAACTGGTTCGCGCTGCTACTAGTTCCATCACGCCTTCGGCGCGCGTCAAGTCGAGACGGCCATTGTGAAAGGCGCGGCGCGTAAATTCACCGGGCTCGGCGGCTCGTGCGCCGAGCATGATCAAGTGCTCGAGTGCGACAGCGAGCAGATGAGGATTCCCGCACAGATGCAACTCGGCGACATCCTCGCGCGTGAAGGAAGCCGGTCCCGGCATCCACAGCAGAAGCGCAGGTTGCTGCCCCACTCCATCATGGAAGGAGAGCTCGAATAGCGAGCGCTCGCCCAGTGAGACCGGCTCGCCATTTATGCAGCAACAGCGCCCGACAATGGATGCGACATCGGCCCCCGAGAGTCGAATGACACCTCGTGCAGCGGCGCCCGGTGCGGACGCAATGGCAGCGATCGTTCGATCGTCCACGGTAATGAAGCGCGCCTACCTCAGCGACGCTTGCCCTTGGCGCTCTTGCCGCCGCCTTTGCCTGCCGACTGCAGCTTCTGTTTCTTCTGCTGCTCTTGCATCTTCTGAGCCTGCTCGGACAGCGCCATCATCTTGCTCATAAAGCCGCCCTTCTTGCGCACTTTTTCGGTCGTATCCAGCGGCCATATCTTCTTGATCACGGTCTGCTCAAGGATGCCGAAGACTGAAGTCGTCACCATGTACAGGCTCAAACCGGCAGCATAGTTGTAGAGGAAAAAGCCGAACATGATCGGCATCCACATCATCATTTTCTGCATGCGCAGAGCTTGCTCGTCAGTCGGCTTGGGCATGACCTTCTGCTGCAAGACCCAGAGTATGACCATCAAGGGCGGCAAGATGTTCAGGTACTCGATCGTTCCAACCAGCGGCAACTGCAAGTCGATGCGCATCAAACGATCCGGCTCGGACAGGTCTTGAATCCAGCTAATGAAAGGCGATTGGCGCATGTCGAAACTGGTGCGCAACGACTGGAACAAGCCAAAGAATACCGGGATCTGCAGGAAGATAGGTAAGCAACCACCGAGCGGCGGCATGACGCCTTCTTCCTGCATGATGCGCGCCTGTTCTTGGCGCTGCTTCTGCGAGTTCTTGGCGTACTTCGCCTTGGCCTCGTCCAGCTTGGGCTGAACACGCTTCATCTTCGTCTGATGGCGCGCCATCGCAGTCTGCGAGCGACGGTTCATCGGGAAGAGCAAACCACGCACGGTCAACGTCAACAGGATGATCGACCACCCCCAGTTGCCAGTGATGCCGTGGAAGAACGACAGGATCCACAAGAGTCCGCGCGCGATCGTCGCGAAGAAGCCCAAGTCATCCGTGACGAGTCGTTCGTGCCCAGGGAAGTCGGCCGTGATCAGCCCGCGATCCTTGGGCCCGGCGTAGATGTGATAGTCGTAGCGCGAAGCCTTCTGACCCGGAGCCGGCACCTCTAAACTCAGCTCGAGATCGGTCGCGATGTAGCGGAAGGCTTTGTCTCTTTCGGCCGGGTTCTCCTCCCGGTAGGCCTGATCTTCGATGCGCCGATAGGCCGTGCTCAGCAGCGAATCCTGCGCCAGCTCATCCTGACCGCGCAGCAACATTGCGAAGAACTTGCTGTGAACACCAGCGAATGCGAGCTTACCTGCACCACCGAGAGTGCCCTCGATATCACCTCCGTCGTCCTCGCGGTTGGCGGTATCCATCTCGAGCTCGCTGCCCGAATGAAAAACGCTGACGGCGCTCGGCTCGACGTAGAAGCTGTCGTTCGAGGAGACCGGCAGGCAATACGCCGGCGTCAGGGTCAACTGCGTCGCGCCGCTCAGGTCCGCGTTGTTGTTCTCGATCTCGAGCGAGAAGCTGATCGCATAACTATCCGGTACAGCGCGGAAGGTCTTAATCAGTGTCGCGCCTGTTCCAGGACTGAGCGTGAAGCGCACGCCATCCGGACGGCCCGCGTCATTCAGCAGGAATTCGTGCTGCCACAACGCGTCTTCCAACGGTCGTGCCGCAAGCGCTTCACTCGACTTGCGCGTGCGAATCTCGAAGCTTCCGGTCGAACCGTTCTTGGTCTCGACACTCTCGAGCAGCGGCACCCAGTTGTCGCGATCCGCCTTCTCGGCATCATCCAGTTTGCCCTGAACGTAATACCCATCCAGCCGCAGCTCGGCGATGCAGCCGCCCCTGTTCGAGAAGCGGGCCATGTAGTGACCGGGAGCTCCCGCCTCACCCAACTCGACCCAGTCCTCCCACAATGCGTCGGCCTCGCCGACCGCTTCGACCTGCGGCTGCTCGGTTGTAGCCAGTTCGGAGGTGACTCCGGATTCTCCACCCGCTGCGGGTGCCGAGATATCGGTCGCGCCCGTTCCATCGATCGGAACGGTCGGGCGCTCATGCATGCTCAACCACCCGAAGTAGATCAGGAAGGAGAGAAAGAGCGCGATGCTGAAACGATGCTTTTCCAAGACTGTGGGGCGGGTGAGTGGCGACTGCGGGTCAGTCGACGCTCGAACCTATCGTTGCTTGTTTTTCGCTAGCAGACGCTAGCCGTTGCCGACTCCGGAGCGGCGTACGCTCGTCGTCGTTGCGAATTTCGTGAACTCTTACGAACTAGGGCTGCAATCCCGAATCTCGCTCTCGAGTATCACTCTACTCTCGAGTGATCGATCACTCTCGAGCCTTGCTGCAGCCGAAGTCGCTCGACCCCGGCACATAGATCAACGTCCGAGCGCCAAGCGATCGGCGAGGAAGTCGGGGAGTTCGGGCACGGCTCTGATCAGCTTCGCAGAGGTAGCGTGATCGTAAGCGAGGCGCACGAAGATGATGTTCTGACCGTCGAAGACGGCATAGGAGAGACGGTTGTCACCATCCCTGGGCTGCCCAACGGAACCGACGTTGACGATCGCCGCATTCTCGTTCAGATCGCCCAGGTCATAAGGACCCTCTGTCTCTCGTGGACGATAGATGCTGCCGTCCTGATAATAGATAGCAGGTACATGACTGTGCCCGACGAAGCAGACGCCTTTGCCACGGCTACGCATGACAGCGAAGTTAGCCTGCATCTTCGGACCATTTTGAAGGTCCTTGGGCAGCAAGTATTCGCGTACAGGATCACGCGGCGAGCCATGCGCAAACATCGCGACTTCGTCGAGAGCCATCGGTTCGATGGAGTCCAGGAAGTCCCAGTAGCGCATGCTTTCTTCGCCGTAGTCACCGTTGATCTCGTCGCGCGTCCACTCGATGGCAGCGCGCGCCTTCGGGTTGAAGTCCTCGGCCGAGTTCTGCAGAGCGTACTCGTGATTGCCTTGCAGGCAGATGCCGCCCTTCAGTGCGATGCCTTCGATCTCGGGCGGGCTCGACACACAGCGCTGCATGACGATGTCCAAGCACTCGCGCGGCTGCGCGCCGTACCCAACGACATCTCCCAAGCAGACGTATCGCTCGACCTTGCGCTTGCGGGAATCTGCGAGTGCCACCGTTAGAGCGGGCACATTGCCGTGCAGATCCGAAATGATTGCGGTGAGAGGGTAAGTCAAGCTGGCTATCCTGGACGAAGGAAGAGGGTCTGCGCGAGAGCGTCAGGCCTCTCTCTTCTTGAGCGGTGGGTTCCGATTGGCTGGCCTGGAGCTAAGCAACGATGTCGTGTTGCTCAGGGCATCACGCCTCGTGCCTAGCGAGGGTCCAGGAAGTGTGCGGAATTATCAGTCCCCAAACACGGCTGAACAAGCCCGAGTGTGCCGATTGGCTCAGAGCAATGCTCAAGACTTTTGGCCAGAGCGCTGTGAACTAAGCCATCGAGCGAGCCTTTGGCTCCTCTGTGAGCATCACCGCGAGCATAAACAGGACTGCTGTCGCGGCCGCTCCAATCCACGCCAAAGAGGCGTGCCCATCTCCAAAGCGGTACAGGTGAGCGCAACCCAGCGCACCGGGAAGAGCGATCAGAACCATGATGACGACCAGGATCGGAGGCGAGAAGCGCTTCTCGAGCCGATGAGCCAGGTGCCGCCGATCGCCGATCCATGGCCAACTCTTCACCCGCAGGCGCACGATGGACAAGCGCAGCAAGTCCAGCAACGGAAGCATCAGCGCGAAGAGCCCGGCGGGCGTCAGGAGGAGCAGGACCCCGAGCATGTGGCTGCCGGAATCGCCCAGGTAGGCCAGCGGGACGCGCTCTTTCCCTCGCCGAATCAGCCAATTGGAAGGCAAAAAGCCAGCGACGAGGGCTGCGGCTGCTGGAAAGGAGTACAGGAACAGGAGCGAAGTCCCCGCCAGCACCCCGTCCGAGTTGTCGAAGGTATTCGCCGCATTGCAGGCGATCACGACGGCCAAGACCTGGAGTAGCGCCTGGGGCCCTTCGCTGCCCAACTGCCAGGCGTAGGCGATGCCAATCAGTAACTGGCCAGTCAGCTTCAGCGCGGGCTTCATGCCGCGCAAGTCATCGACGAAGCCCAGCAGAAAAGCGGCGAAGAGAGCCAGCCACGGGACCTCACTGCCTTGTTGCAGCCATCTCGTATCACCCGTCCGGACGCCCCAGTAGCAGAGACCGAGCAGCAGGACCAAGCCACCGATGGGCGGAACTTGTTCCTCACGAGGTTTTCGATGGCGCTCGCCGGGCAGGCGCAAATCGGTCACTCCTACCCGTCTCGCGAGCCTCGCAATCAGGGGCGTGGCAATCGCGGCAGCTAGAAATAGGACCAGAATCATGGGTGGCTCGCGCCCTCCTCAGAGAGGAGCATCACACGTATATAGTGCGTGCGCGCGAATATATTCCCCGACACCATCCGGAAGCCACTCGTCGAGGAGGGCACCTTGCTGGATAGCACGCCGTAGGTCGGTCGATCGACCGGGGGCGGGTGGGATGCGCAGAATTCCAGCCTCGATTCGCGCGCGTACGCCGGGGTCCAGAGCCTCGAACCACGCGGGTTCGGGGATGGGATCCTCTTCACGCAACACAATAATGGGTTGAGCCACGGCCAGAATTTCGTCGGCACGGTGCCAGTTCGGGAAATCCACCAGGTTGTCGCTGCCAAGAATCAGATGCAGGGCGAGCCCTTCGATCTGTGGTCTGCCGTAGACGGCACTTGGCAGGCTTTTCAAGGTGTCGATCGTGAAGGAGGGACCCTCGCGCTCTAATTCCATGCTCGACACCCCCCACCGGCGATCACCGGCGATGGCAAGTTGCACCATGGCCAAGCGGTCCGCGTCGGGTGCCAGGACGCGCCCGGGCTTGTGTGGAGGCCTGCGGGCGGGCACGAAAAGGACGTGGTCCAGGTCGAAAGCCTCGCAGGCGACGCGCGCCACGTGCAGGTGCCCCATATGTATCGGGTCAAAGGAGCCCCCGAACATCCCCAGCCGCGTCCCCAAGAGGGGCCGAGGGGGGGATCCAGAGTTGAGTGCCCCGGTTACCTCGCCCCCGCCGTGGGTAGGCTGGTCGGTCGGACGCTCACTTGCTCCCGAATCGTTATCGCGCTTCGCCAACATTTGAGTGTCATTCTCGGCCACAACTGGACTTCGGTCCAGCTATCCGCGATGATCTGCCCCCCAGAGATTTCTTCAACGCCCTTAAACCTGCGCTGAGGCATCCCTAGGCCCCCCCTACAAGACCCGAATCGCGCACCCGATCGATGCGCGTGACCCTCCAGTCGTCCCACCACCGGGTGGCGCGCCTGTCCGAGAGCCTCCCCATGACCAGGTCCCTAATCGCCAGCGCCGCAGTCCTGATGCTCGCAGCCTCCTGCACCAGCCCGGGGCAGAGTTCGAACAATCACTGGAGCAACGCCTCGACGGTCCCGCGTGCTACTCGCTTCTTTCTCGGCTACGACTCCGAGAAAGACGGTGACTACCGTGACTTCGCCTGGAAGCGCAAGCAGGACATCAACCTGACCCTGCGCCGGCACTTCATGCACCACAACCCGGACAACCCGAACCATGATGATGTGAAGTCGCGCTATGAGCCGCGGCCCAACCACAGCATCCTGCCCAACCCCGTGAATTACATTCACGTCGAGGGCGTTCTGCTCGGCTTCGCAGTCGGTGCCGGTATCTTCCCGCTCGACTCCCTCTTCGGAACCTTCCACGACGGCGGCTTCGACGAGATGGTCCTCGGCGTTCAAGAGTTCTTCACCCCGATCGGCAGCCTCACCAGCTCGATCATGCACAACACCCTCGAGCCCGCCGTCGGCGGCACGGTGAACCGGCTTCACAAGTACGTGATGCCCGAGAAGCCGCTGCTCGACTGATACGGTGCGTGCCGCCGCGAATGCGGAGGTTGAATAGAATGTGAAGCGGCCCTGGTCTATGACCGGGGCCGCTTTTGATTTGTGGGCCTTGTGGGCCTTGTGGGTGGGTGGGTGGGTGGCGCTTTGGTTCAGGATCGAAGCAGAGCGCCACCTCAAGACCAATGCCACAAACCAAAACCCGAACTCCCCATTCCTTCACTCCCCCACTCCTTTACTCCCCCACTCCTTCACCCCCCCCTCAAATACACCCCACACGCCGCCGCTCCCAAATCCCCAACATCCACGCCCCCCCCCGCATCCAACCACTCAATCGCGAACTTCCGATACCAAGTCCGCTGACGCCTCGCGAACTGACGCGTCTTCAATGCGACACTTCCCTCCGCCTCATCGCGCTCAACCAAACCATCCGCCCACGCAAGCACCTCCCGATAACCAAGCGCCTGCACTGCCGAAGGCCCAAACCCAAGCCCCGCGCGAATCGCCAATGCTTCCTCGCGCCACCCCGCATCGAACATCAAGCGCGTGCGCTTCCGAATGCGCGCATCACCCTTCTCCGTCGGCAGCGCCAGACCAACCATGCGTGCACGCTGCTCGCGCGGGCGCGGACTGCCGCCCCACTCTTGCTGCCAGTCCGTCAACTTACGGCCCGTCTGCCGCCAGACCTCCAACGCACGCGTCACGCGTCGGTGATCATTCTGATGCAATCGAGCTGCGCTCTCCGGGTCAATCGACGCAAGCTCTTCATGCATGGCCGCAGCGCCACGCTCCGCAAACTCGGCCTCTAACTGCTTGCGCAACTCCACATCCAGCGGCGGACCTTCGAACATGCCACGCAATAAGGCCGCCAAGTAAAAAGCAGTGCCGCCAACAAACAACGCTCGCTTGCCGCGCTCCTGTAGCTCGCCAACAACGCGCCGCGCATCTGCCAGGTAGCGCTGTGCGTCATAGCGTTCATTGGTCGTCACTATGTCGATCATGTGGTGAGCGACACGCGCGCGCTCATCGAGGCTCGGCTTCGCGGTGCCGATATCCATGCCGCGGTACACGAGCATCGAGTCGAGTGAGACGATCTCGGCATTCAACTCCTCAGCGACACGCAGAGAGAGTTCGGTCTTGCCCGAGGCCGTCGGGCCGACCAGCACCAGGATCGCTTCCCTATCCAAGGGATCAGTAGGCTCGTTCGTATCGCTTGCGTCGCTCACGGCACTCTTATCCAGCGCAGCGCCACTCGAATCAATGCCTTTGTCCGGGGACGCGGATTCTTGGCAAAGTCCCGGCCAGATTAGGCGTCCTCCTTCGCATTCGGAGTGGGTTCCGGTCCTCGAAACCGCTCTCCATACGTCGACCCTGATCGTCGTCCGCCCTACTGCTCTGCATCCGCAGGCTGCTAGGGCGTGCCCTTCTTCCGTCGAGCCCTTAGAGTCACTGTCATGTCTCAATTCCTCTACGCAATGGGTCTGTTCCTCTCCACCCTGCCGCTGGTGCTGCCTGCCGAAGCTCCCGCTCAGGAAGAGACTGTACAGGCAGATCCTGCAGCGAGCCTCGCAGAGGCGGGCGATGCCCCTGCGCTAGCGGTCGCCGAGCCCGCCCAAGACCCGCCGCAAGAGCAAACGACGGAGCCATTTTCCGCCAAACAGGAAAAGGAGCGCCCGCGTATCACGTCCGGCCTCGGACCGCGTGGAAGCACCACGACGCTGCGCGCCTCCGACGGCAAGCTGGTTCAACCCGGCCGCATTCCTGACGACACCAAGGCCGACGCGCGCGAGCTGTGGGACCTCGTGTTGCGTGGCACCCACTCCACGCCCGCCGAGACCGATCCGATCGAATCCTTCAAGATGGCGTTCGAATTAATCGCTCGACACGAGGGTGGCCGCAATGAGTTGACGCTCGAGTTGGCCTATCGCATGCGCGAGGGTTTTCTGCGCACGGATGTTCTCAGTTCGAATCGCACGCAACTTCGTGGCCCCGACGGCGACTACCTAATCGAGGAAGGCCAAGTCACAGACCTTGCGGGTCGAGAGAACCAGCAATCGCGTCGTGACATGGATCAATGGATCTCGATCGCGCGCAACTTCCTGTCGCTGACAAGCCCCGGCGCGATCCGAATCGTGTCGATGCGCGAGGCTGCCGCTCCGACCCATCGCTTACCCGAACGGGTCAAGGCTACGGTCAGTGGCTTGCGCTGGATCGAAATTGTCAGCCCTGACTTTCACCTGTACACGACTTCGGATCGAAACAAGACGCCCGTCTTCAAGGCGCTGCTTGGTGTGCGTGAGCATACCGCGCAAGTCGAACTCTCGTTGATTCAGGGAGTCGATCGGCGCAGCGAAGCGGATGCGCGTTTGTTCGTACACGAAAACTTCAAGCCGCTGCAGGGCTACTCGTTGCCGCACCGCGTGTATGTCTACTTGGTCGACATCCAAGACCTGGGCTTAGCGTTCTTCCCGCGTCCAAGCATCGACCTGTGGTTGCTACCTCAAGGGCAGCTGAACCCGGAATTGCCGCTTGAGTTGTTCCGTCCCTGATGGCGCTTCATGAACACGGGCCTCGTCAACAGATGACGAGGCCCGTGTTTTGTTCTCCACTAATGCGGCGAACGCGCTCAGCGTCGGTGGAAAGCTCGTTCCAAGTCTTCGATCGAGAAGCGCACGCGAGTCGGGCGTGAGTGCGGGCACGTCTGGTCGGTCTCCCCGAGGGCACGCGCACGCTCCAACAGCGATTGAATTTCGACTTCAGAGAGCTGATCGCCGGCCATCACAGACGAGCGACAAGCAGCCGAGTGCAACACCTCTTCGATCACATCTTCAGCTTCCGGTGCCTTGCCGGTGCGACCGATGACTTCGACCAGGTCAGCGACAAGCCCCTCGGCATCGGGGTGACGCAGACGCACGGGTAAGCCTTGGACTGCGATGGTTTTCTCGCCGAAGCGAGAAATCTCGATACCGATGGATGCGAAAGAATCGATGTGGCCTTCAAGTAGCTCGGCATCCGCCATCGAGACATCAACGATCTCGGGAACGAGCAGCCGCTGCACTTCGACTGCGCCGGCGCGCACGTCGCGCCGCAACAGCTCGAAAGTCAGCCGCTCGTGCAGCGCATGCTGGTCGAT
This sequence comes from Planctomycetota bacterium, assembly GCA_047611405.1. Classification (GTDB taxonomy): domain Bacteria; phylum Planctomycetota; class UBA1135; order UBA1135; genus JBLFWN01. The sequence continues at coordinate 43,393 of JBLFWN010000020.1, forward strand.
GATCTCAAAACCATCCGGCATTCCGCGCACGATGTAGGTCTTGTCGATCTGCAGGAAGGGCCCGCTGATCTGATCGCGGGCAGCCCATTCCTCACTGCCCTCGCTTACTTCGGCCCCTGCCTCGGCTCCGACTTGGCCAACTGCGGTTGCCTCGGCAGGGAAGGCGGTGCGTGAGCCATCTTCCCATGCCACGGTCACACCACCCGGCGCGCCCTCCTGCCCCTCGGGGCGCGGGAGCGTGAAGTTGTCCGGGTCGAATGGACGCCCCTCGACTTCGCGTACCTCGCTGCCAAGTGTCGGAGCGCGGCGCGTCATCGGACCCGGATCGGGCAAGGCCGTCCCTTCGCGCTCTTCACGGCGACGCATGGTCGTGATCAGGCTTTCGCCCGGCGTCGCCATATCCGTCATCTTGACGGCGTCGCGCAGAGCGTTGACCAAGAATCCGAATAGCTTGCGTTGATCGCGGAAGCGCACCTCGGACTTGGCCGGATGCACGTTGACATCGACACGGGCCGGGTCGAGTGACAGTTGCAAAAAGGCCACCGGCTGTCGGCCCTCGACCAGAAATCCGCGATAGCTCTCGCGCAGCACACGAATGAGCACTTTGTCGCGCACGCTGCGGCCGTTCAAAAACCATAACTGGCGCGACGTGTCGCGACGGGAGAAGCGCGGCGGCGCGACGAAGCCGCTCAGGCGGGCGTCGCCATCCTGCGCTTCGACCGCGACCAGGCTCTCGGCGAGATCGGCTCCGAAGGTACGCCTGATACGTGCGCGGAAGTCCATCTCCGCTTCGACATCGAAAGCTCGTTTGCCATCGTGCGTAACGACGAAGCCTACGCCGGGATGCGCTAGAGCCAAACGCTGCACCACACCCAAGCAGTGCGCCAACTCGGTCGACGTGCGTTTCATGAAACGGCGTCGTGCGGGCGTGTTGTAGAAAAGGTCGCGCACCTCGACGATCGTTCCAGCGGGACCGCCAGCTTCGCGCGCCTCAGTGATTGTGCCGCCTTCGTTCTGAATCTTGCGACCAAGCGAGTCCGCCCCCTGTCGACTGAAGATCGAGCAACGAGCGACGGAGCCGACGGAAGCCAAAGCTTCGCCGCGGAAGCCAAGGCTCGCGATGTGTTCCAGATCTTCGGGACTACGCAACTTGCTGGTCGCGTGCGCCGTGAACGCCAGCTCGAGGTCGGCGGCATTCATGCCAATGCCATCGTCGGTCACACGAATCAGTCGCACGCCGCCCTCTTCCAGATCGAGTCGCACTTCCTTGGCGCCGGCGTCGAGCGAGTTCTCGATCAACTCCTTCACTACCGAGGCCGGCCGCTCGATCACTTCGCCTGCCGCGATTTGATTCTTGACGACTTCGGCCAGGACAGCGATACGCGCGGGCTCGACTGTGGGACTCATTCGGCCATTATAGGCCGCGGACGCGCAGGATCACTGCCTACGCGGAACCTTCCTGAAGCGAAGTGCCAGGTGGGCCAGATCCGTTTGATCGACAGTCGCCCCGCTACGCGATTTTCGCTCGAGTTCCCCGATCTCGACTAGCATTTCGCGCCATTCCCCGGTGCTTCGTGAGCGTACGCGTTGCTCGAACTGCGAAACCTTCGCTGGAGCGCCACGCACACCGGCCAGCGCAGAGGCCTCTTTGCCGCCCGCGCCCGCCTGCAGCGCTTCGGCAGCGATCAAGGCCTCGCGCGTCTTGCCGTTCAGCGCACCGCAGAACATCGCCAGCAGCCCCCCGCGATCGAGTGTCTTCATGCCGTCCTTGCCTTGGAAGCCAGCCGAGAACAATGCCTCGATACCGGCGACCGCACGACTCGCGTCTCCCTGGACGAGCTTCTCCGCAATCTCCCACGGCGAGCCTCCGGCTTGCCAATCCACCGTGCCGATGACCGCACTCGCTCCGCGTTCCGCGAGTCGCGGCAACTGTGATTCGAGTGCATACAAATCATTGCCTGTCGCCGCGCAGACATACGCTGCTTCGTCAGGCGTGAGCGAGACCTTCTTCGCGCGCGCCAAACCACTGAACCATTGCACGAGTTCGGACTTGCGCGGGTCCAGATCCCAGGGCGGCGGAGTCTCCCACAAACGCCTGCATCCAACGACGATTCCGTCAGCGGCCACGACTGCCTTCGCGACCTGGTTATCTGCACGCAGGTTGTCAACTGCGATGATGACGCAACCTTCAACGCCCGATACCAAGCGCGCCTTCAGCGCATTCGACAGCGCCGGAGCAGCCTTCGGACCCGACTTCGCGAAGAGCGCACTGACGCGCTGCATCACGATCAAGCGCGCATTCGCGAACAATGCGCCGCCGGTCAAGTCATCCAGCAAGGTTCCTATCTCGAACTCGGGGTCGCCCGCGTCGTGTCGACACAGCTCCCATTCCTTCGCCGCAGCAGCCGCTCGAATCAACGCCACAGCCTTGTCGCGGAAGTACCTCTCTTCACCTCGAATGAGGTAGGCGCAGGCTAACCCATTCTTGAGTGAACGCGCGAGCTCTTGCAACTCGTCCGCGGGATGCGGATCGCGCTTCTTCGCTTTGGCCATCACACGCCTCCTATCTTGCTGGCGGTATCAGCCGACAGCAGTCCGAGATCGAGTGCCATGCCGACAAAGAGCGCGATCCCGACCCAACCGTTGAGCGTGAAGAATGCCATGTCGACGCGTGATAGGTCGTCGGGTCGAACCAAGCGATGCTCCCATACGAGCAAGAGGGCAGCGCCAAGGATGGCGAGCGCGAAAATCCAGGAGAGCTCGCTGCGCCAAGCCATGAACGCGAGCGCGAGAACGGTTACGACGTGCAGAATGGACGAGATGCGCAGCGCGCCGCGCACACCAAATCGAGCGGGTATCGAATGCAGCCCTCGCTCTCGATCGAAGTCCGCATCCTGACAGGCATAGATCAAATCGAAGCCCGCGACCCATGTCAATACGGCCAACGCGAGCGCGCACACCGGCAACAGATCGCCCTCCAGATTGCCTCGAACTGCGACCCATGCACCCAAAGGAGCAAGTGCGAGTGCGATCCCAAGCACGCCGTGCGCGAGGAAACTGATGCGCTTCATCCAACTGTAGCCAAGCAGCACGAGCAGCACGGGCAATGACAGCCAACCAGCGAGCGCACTCAACTGAAAGGCACCGCCGATGAAGACCGCACTCGACAAGAGGACCATGCTGCGCACGCCGGAAGCCGCCACCAAGCCAGCCGGCAACTCGCGTTGACTCGTGCGCGGATTGGCCGCATCGAGTTCGCGATCAACCAGACGGTTGTAGCCCATCGCTGCGGTACGGGCCGCGACGGCGCAGACGACGATCCAGAGCAGGGTTGTCGCGCCCGGCACACCGCGTTGAGCCAGCCATGCGCCCTGCAGTGCAAAGGGCAGCGCGAAGACGGAGTGGCTGAACTTGACCAGCGAGAGGTAGCGTCCGATACCCATACTCAGGCCTCCGATTCCGTACGTTCAGGAGCCGCATCACCCGCTCGGGTTTGCCCGCTCGGCGTCGGGCTGACCGAGTTCTGCTCCGGAAAGAGCGGCCGGCTCGCGCCCTCCGTTCCGAGCTCATCGGCAGGCAGCGCGGTGCCCTTCCAGCGCTGACTGATCTGGTGCGGAACGCCCAGGCGATCGAGCACCTTCAAGGTGAAGTGATCGACGAGGTCGGCAATCGACTCGGGTCGTTGATAGAAAGCGGGCATGGCCGGCACCAACATCGCGCCAAGTCGAACCAGTCGAAGCATGTTCTCGAGGTGGATCTCAGATAGGGGTGTCTCGCGCGGAACCAACAAGAGCGCGCGCCCCTCTTTCAGGGCGACATCGGCCGCACGCTCGACAAGGTTCGAGCTGTAACCAGCCGCAACACGCGCCAAGGTCCCCATGCTGCACGGGCACAGGACGACAGCCTCGATGCCGGCACTGCCAGATGATGGCGGTGATTCGATCGCATCGTAGTCGTGTATCTGCAGGCTGTCTGGCACTTCACCGAGCCACGCCCTCAAGTCCGCGCGCGCACTGTCCTCACGAAACGTCACGCCAAGTTCGTGCCGCAGCACCTTGATCGCCGACGGCGTCAGACACAGGTCGACCTGAATCCCGGCTTCGATCAATGCACGCAGCAAGCGCTCCGCGTACACGCTGCCACTAGCACCTGTGATCCCGACAAAAACTCGCTGCATGACTACAAGAATACATCCGGCCCGGCGCCGAGTAGCAGCGCGAGGTTGAAACTGCCGTGGGCCCAGGAGCTCACGCCGGGACCCCGCAGCCTGAACAGGAGTCCCAATAAGACGCCCGCGATCACACGGTAACAGAAGGTCGTCGCATCGAAGCTCTCGCCTCCCTCACCGAGCCAAGCCGTGAAGAGAGCGAGGTGAAAGCCAGCGAACAACAGTGCCTGCCCAAGCAAGCCGCCGCCCTCGCCAATCCAGCGCGCCAGTCCGCGACTCGCGCCCAAGAAACTCGCGCTGTGCTTCAGGATCACGAAGAGCGCACTGTACGCACCGACGCGGAACACAATTTCTTCGTAGGCCCCTCCGCCGAACACGAGGCCAGCGGCGACCAGGTTCGGAGCAGCGGCGGGGTCTCTGCCCAGAGGCAGGGCTCCCGATGGCTCTCCGATCAACATCGTGATGCCGACCAGAATTGGGCCCATCAACACAGCAGCCATGAGGCCCTCGAGGGCGATCCGAAACAGTCGTGGCCCTAGCTCCCACTGTTGGCGCAGGCACCACACGAGAGACGCGATCGAGGCTCCTGCCAGACAGATCCAGCGAGCGTGATCCGCCATCGCACCGAGCGGCGCGAACAGCCGGAACAGTATCAGCTCCGAGGTGTTGTGCTGCGCTCCGCCGATCTTCGCCAATGCCAGCTCGTACGCCAGGATCATCGGCACCATCGCCAGCAGACCGAGCGCGAGGCTGCGCTGAAGCTCCGGCGCATCGTCGACTGTGCGCGGGCGAGGTGCAGACTCTTCTCCCTCGACCTCGTCGTATTCCCACCCCTCCTCCCCCTCGTCCTCGTCCCAGCGGGGCTCCGCGGTTGCCCCACCGCTCAAGGCGCGGTCCCCCAATGCAAGCAGGCTATCCCACGCGTCAATTGGCGGTGGCCACAGTCGGTGTATCCGAGTTGCTCGAGTTCTCGTTGCAGCTCAGCCGCCTTGGGCCAAGCGAGGACCGTCCGGGGCAGATAGCTGTACGCGTCGTTATCGCGCGAGATGAGTCGACCAATGCGCGGCAGGACCTGGGTGAAATAGGTGCGATAGAGCCACGCGAAGAGCCCTGAGTCGGGCGTCGTGAACTCGAGGCAAATCATCTTCCCGCCCGGCTTCAACACGCGCTGCATTTCGCGAAAACCGGCGGCACGGTCCGCGACGTTGCGGATACCAAAGGCAACGCTGGCGACATCCGCGACCGAGCTTCGCACCGGAAGGTACATCGCGTCGCCCGTCACCATCTGCATGTGCTCGGGCACACCGGGGTGCTTGGGCAACGCGTGCTGCAGCATTTCGTGCGTGAAGTCCGCGCCGACAACTCGCGCACCCGCACGCGTGAAGAGCGCTGTCAGATCTCCCGTTCCAGCGCACACATCAACCACGGTTTTCCCGCGTACATCACCTGCAAGCGCTAGTGCTCGCTTGCGCCAACGCTGGTCGATGCCCAGCGAAAGCGTTCGGTTCAACAGGTCGTATCTGCCCGCGATCCGCGCGAACATCGACCTCACGGCCAAGGGGTCAGACATCTTCGATGTTGGGAGCGAGCACGGTGACGAGTGCGCTCATTGTTGCAGGCCCCCATTGCGGAAGCTAGCGCGTGTGGGTACGTAGTCAGCACAAATGAGCATCGGCCGGCTAATGCCGGCCGATGCTCGCTTGCTGTAGCAGGCCAGGGCCGCGCGTGATGCATCACGTGCGCGGTCCCCGCCCCGTCATATGGCTTACTGCCTGAAGAAGTCGCAGAGCACGAGGGCGTTACCGACCTCGATGGACTGCTGACCCGGGCGGTGCGCGTTCACATCGATACGCGGGAAACCTGCAGCCGCAACCTCGATCACATCAACAGCTCCACTGGAGCCCTGCGTGTTCGGAATTGCGACGAACATGTAGCGCGGCGTGTTGGTCGCGATCGTTCCACCAGCCACACGCACCAAGTTCTTGCCATTGATCGGCAAGGGAGCGCCGGGGCTGAAGTCAGTGTGGACGTTCGTCAGACCAGTCAAGTTACGCAGGTTGTCGAACGCAATGTCGACCGGGATGCCGCTGAGCGTCTCCGGGCCGAGGGATACGTTGACCGCCAGCACGATGTCACGCAGACCGGGCGTCAGGAAGGCGCTGACGTTCAACGGAATCTGAGCCTGGAGCGCACTTTCGATCTCGAGGTTCGAAACCGCGGGGACGCCGGGCTCGCCTTCCGTTTGGTCCGCAATATTGATCGGCCCCTCGTGGGCGATCCAGACCGCGGAGCGCAAGTCGGTGTGATCCGGCTGGATCATCTTCGGGTTTTGGAAGATCGGAGGTGCGACACCAATGATGTCGTCGAAGCCCCAACCATTGATCCCGTTCGGTCCAGACTCGTAGAAAGCCACGACGCCGGAGCGGTTCAGGATGTAGCCGAAGTACACACCGCGCTGGAAGCCATGGTTAGGGTTGCTCTGGCGCGGCGTGATCGCGATGTCAAACGGTCGATTGAGCTGCGATTGGACCACTCGGCGAACTTCGAAGTTGTTGACCGAGATGATCGAGATCGAGTTCGAGAGTTCGTTGCAGACAATGATGTCCTCGTTGCCCGGCTCCCAAGCGATACCGCGCGGCGAATCGCCGACTACGGTTTCCTTGACGACCTGGTGGAAGGTCGAGCTGTTGGGGTTGATGTCGATGAAGCTGACCGTATTGGCCTGCTGGTTCGACACCGCGAGGAAGTCCAAGTTGGTACCCATCGCAAGGTCGGTCGGATCCGGAACCAAGATGCGGTCGATGACCGTCATTCGGTTCGAGTTCAGAACCAAGACCTCGGCGCGCTGCCGATCGGCGACGTACAGGAAGTTGCCGATCTGCTGACGAGCCTGGAACGCGATGCAGAGCTGGATGTTCTGCTGCGGCAGGGACGGGCCTAGGAAGTAGTTGTTCTGCTCCGGAGTCAGCAAACCCGAGGGCGGAAGACCGTTTGCGGGGCTACCGAACGCGTCGCCGGGAGCAAGCAAGTTGCTGAGCAGTACCACCTGCGTCGTGTCGACCGAGGTCGGCTCTTCGCCACCCAAGAAGGGTGAGACACAAAGCGGGGGGAAGACCAGCGGCGGCGGGTTCGGGTGAGGAGCCCACGCCATCAGGTTTTCGGAACCCGGGTTGATCACGCCAAACTGGTTGGCCATCGTCGGGTTGACCGTCGAGCCTCCGTTATAGGACGGGCTGATCAACTTCAAACCGTCGAGCGTACAGAGCGAGCCACCGCCCGACTGACAGCCGAAGGGGAAGGGCGAGTTGTTGAACGAGGAGTCGAGCGCGTGCCCGATCATCATGTCAGCAACATCGGTAATCACCGGCGAGCCTTGGACCAGTTCACCTAGCGAACTGTCCCGGACAAGCGTCAGCGCACCAGCCGAACCACCATCAATCGTGCAGGATCCCGGCTGTAGCGGCGGTCGTAATTGAGCGCCCTGGAACTTCACGTTCGGGTTGTTCGGGTAGTTTGAATCACCCTCAAGGATGTTATCGCCCTCAGCGTCGTAGGACGGATTACCCGTGCCAGCGCCGAAACCGTTCAAGTCGACGATCGACAAGCCAGGCTGAGCGCCCGTCCTTCCGATGTACACCGCGTCGGGCGTGACCGGAGCGTTGACAATGCCGGGCCCCGGGCCCGTCAGGAACGAACTGGTACCACCAAGAATGTTGACGTTGGCGTTGTTCGGCTCTTCCGGGTTCTCTTCAGCGTTGCTGGCGAGATCGTGGAAGGTGCCCGGGCTGATCGTGAGGTCGATCGTGCTGAACGTTCCGCAGTTCGCAATCTCCGGACCAGAGCCTGGGAAGCTGAATGCAGGGATCAGGTAGTAGGCCGACAGGTCGAAGACGCTGACGGGACGAACGGTGAAAGGCACCGTCGTGCGTCGAGCGGAAGGACCGAACTCGATCAGGACCGAAGAAGAGACAGTCGGCGGTGTGCCATCATCCAAGTCGCCGACATCGAGCGGCTGAACCGGCTCGGTGAATTCGATACGGATGCTCGCGAGCGGGTCGACATCGATGTCGCCGTTCTTCGGAGTCACGAGAGGATCGTTCAGCGGCGGAGGTGTCTTGCGCACTTCCGGCTTCAGATCATCGGGACCAACGGTTGCGCAACCCAAGGCGGTGCGCTCAATGTGCTTGCCGTTGTCAGCCACGACTGCCGTTCCGACGCGCATCCGAATTTGGACGTCCGTCGGGAAGGTTTCGTGCGTGCTCAGGTCGCCGTCGTCGTCAACGACGAACACCAAGGTGTTCGCGCTGACAAGATCGGCAGCACCTTGGAAGGATGCGAGCTGCTCCGAACCCGGGAAACCGAGTCCAGGCTGAGCTTCGCTGGCCTGATCCGGGTTGTTCTCGTCGAAGTCGGCTCCGTCGCGATCGACGCGACGCGCGCTAATGCGCGGGAACGCCGTCGTGCCACCGAGCACTTCGACCCACGTCTGGAGCGTCAGCGTCGGAATGCTGGCCTCCGGATCGAGGGGCAATGCGTACGTCTGGCCGGCGACGAATGCGCGTCCACGAACGGGAGCGGTATCACCCGAAATCGGGTCGATTGCCACCACCGTCAGTGAGCCCGTCAGACCGGAGTTCGACACGCCACCGGGCGTAGGGTCGAGCACCGAAGAGATGTCGAGCGCGCGCTTGAAGCGTGCAAAGATGAAGTGGTTTCCCGGAGACCCGTCCGGCAAGGTCGCCGTAGCGGACCATTGCGTGACAGGAAGGATGGGGTTCGAGCCACGCAGGTTGTTCGTCAGATCCTCGTAGGATCGGATCGAGACAATCTGCGAAGTCGGTTGCTCGTTCTCGTCGAGCTGGACAATGCGGTGAGGGACGAGTTGACCGAATCCGTTAGAGATTTGGTCCAGGTCCATCGCGGTCGGTGACGGGCCGGTATGGCCTCGTCCGACGCTTCCGCACCCGAGGGGCAAGAGGGCTGCCGAGGCAGCTCCCAGCAGGGCGACGTACAGTCGTTGCTTCGTCATCTTCCTGGTCTTTGGGGAGGAGTCTGGCGTTCCAGGTGACAGTGCGGCCCTCGAAACAGTCATCGCGCGAGGCGTTGTATTCGAGGGTGGTTGGAAAGTGTGGTGTGCTAGTCGAGCCCTTGAGGCCTGTGCCTCGCAGACTTCCTGCCCTCCATTCAGGAAGGCGAGAGCTGCTGGATTCGAATCGGAGAGATCTACTTCAAAGACCGTGCCGCCGGTGAACGAGGAACGGTAAGCGCTGTAGAGGGCCGCTACGGGTCCCTACGGCCGATGCCGTAAGACCCACAACACGTGCGAGCGAGGTGCGTGGCTCCCCGAAAGCTCACTCTGTCCTACCGGTGACAACCGCCGTGGACACTGAGTGTGTGCTGAATCCATCAATACGTTGTTGAAGCGATACGAGCGGTCGCGACCACTTGCCTCGCCTAGAGAGCTGGGGTGTGCGTTTCTCTGTCAAATGCGAACGGCGCGCGCACGATTCGACGGTGAAGAGAGCACTGAGTTTTGCCAGTCTAGTTCGAGCGCGGGGCGTGTCAAGGAATGGAGGAGCCTCCTCTGTGGGAGCCCGGCGCGCCCCACGCTTAGTTGTCGAGCAGCGGAACTCTCTATGGCGCAAAGGCTTGCCCTCGACAGGAAGCCGGTACTGGGAGGCCCTGATGCGGCTCGCTATGCTGCCCTCACACATGGCAGGAGAGCACATATTCGATCCGGGAGGCCTGGAAGGCGCCCAAACGACATCCGGGGACGCGCCCACGGACACATCCGCGGACCACGCGGGCCCGCCTGAGAGCGAGGTCGAGGTCGGCTTACGCCCCGCCTGCTTGCAGGACTTCGTCGGCCAGACCCGCGTCGTGGACAACCTACAGCTGGCAATCTCGGCCGCGAAGATGCGCGAGGAGCCTACCGAGCACATCTTATTCTCGGGCCCTCCTGGCCTGGGCAAAACCAGCCTGTCGCGCATTTTGGCAGCAGAAATGGGCGCACGCCTCGTCAGCACTTCTGGCCCCGGACTCGAACGGCCGAAGGATTTGGTGGGAATCCTGACCCAACTCGAACAAGGCGACGTGCTGTTCATCGACGAAGTCCACCGAACGCCACAGGCCGTTGAAGAGTATCTGTACACCGCGATGGAAGACTTCTCGGTCGACCTGACGATCGACAGCGGACCGCATGCCCGCGTGATGACGATGGGCCTGAAGCCGTTCACGCTAGTCGGCGCTACGACAAGAGAAGGTTTGCTCTCGGCCCCCTTCCGCGCACGCTTCGGCATCGTCGAACGCCTCTCCCCCTATCCAACGAAGGAGCTGGTGACGATTTTGTCGCGCTCGGCCACGATCTTGGGCGCACCGATCACGGACGATGCTGCGCAATTGATCGGCGAGCGCAGTCGCGGGACACCGCGTATCGCGAACCGTTTGCTGCGGCGCGCGCGTGACATGGCGCTAGTTCGCGGGATCGAGCGCATCGATCAAGCTCTTGCTAGCGAGACCCTCGAGCGACTCGGTATCGATGACCGCGGCTTGGAGGAAATGGATCGCAGGATTCTGCGCTGTTTGGCGAATGCGGATGGCGCTCCCGTCGGTCTGAAAACGATCGCTGCTGCAATCGACGAATCGGAAGACACGATCGCGGATGTCTTCGAGCCACACTTGTTGCGCTGCGGTTTGTTGCAACGCACCTCGCGCGGACGCGTGTTGACTGCAACAGGTCGGGCCTACATAGGTGAGGGTAAGTCCTCATCCCCCGGCACCGCACCGGAAGAGATCTGGTAGGCGATGGAAAGGTGCACGCAGGTTCGCGCGAACGAATTGCCAACGAGTCCGCATGCAACAGGCCATATGCGCGAGTCGATGCGTCGGTGTCGCGTTGCTGCCAGTAGGCCGTCCAAAGAACAGCGGTTCGCGCAGCACCAGTCCCCGAACGGAGACCTGCGTCGCAGCACGGCCCCAAGTGCCCTGCTCTTGGAGTTGAGGCAACCATTAGGAACTTAATGCGCCCTGACCTGCGTCCGATGCCTGGCACTCCACGAAGCGCTGTTCCCCAACGGCCTGCCAGGCGATACTCCTCTACTGGGGTGTGTCTCGCGGTCTTATTCGCGTTGCTCAGCGCGTGCGTTCCGCTGCAACCACACCGTCATCTGGCCCCCATCCGAAGCCTGCCCACTTCGGTCGAAGTGCGCCTCTCAAGCGCCGAAGGTGCAGCTGAAATCGAACTCGCAACCGAGCGAGGCTCTTTGATCTTGCGGCGTATGGGAAACTCGATCGAAGCCTCGGACGGACGAAGCGGTGATAGCATCGTGACCGAGGCCAGCAGCTACGGAGCACTCGGAGCCTATGGCAAAGAGTACCCGGGTCGCCTACGCGTCGAGCTGCATCCGCGCTCGGGCCTGCGCGTCGTCAACGAGGTCGGATTGGAAGCCTACGTCGCTGGAGTCGTCGCGAGCGAGGTCTCGCTCTGGTCCGCACAACCGGCCGAGTTGGAAGCGATGGCGATCGCGGCACGCACGTACGCATTGGTCGCACACGAAGATGGCGCAGTCTTGTATGACGACACTCGAGACCAGGCTTATAGGGGACGCTTCCGCATGGAGGCTACGCCCAAGAATGCGGAGCTAAGCGCGAAGTTGCAGGCGGCCATAGCAGCAACGCGTGGCGCGACCCTGTGCGAAGCCGATGGAAACATGGTCGATGTTCGCTATCACGCCGCTTGCGGCGGTCGCACCGCTGACTCGGCGCGCGCAGCCGGAGTCGCGTGCAGCGCCTGCGCAGCACGCGCCGAAACGGAACGTCTCGCGGGACACCCTGACGCGAAGCGACCGCTCGCCTGGCGTCAACAAGTTGATGCGAGTGGTCTCGCAAATTTCGCACAGATGCTCGAGATCGGCACACGCGTGCTTTCACTCAGTCCGATTCGCGTCGATCCCGCGGGCCGTTGGCTCGAAATCGAAGTGATCGGTGATCGCGGCAAGCGCCGCATACCCTTCGATCGATTACGGCACCTGCTTGGGCCGGCATCGATCAAGAGCGCATTGATCCTGCGTACGATTCCTCGCGATGGCGAGGCCATCTCTGGCAGCCTCGAGTTCGAGGGCTTGGGTCGCGGCCACGGCATTGGACTCTGCCAAGAGGGCACTCGCGATTGCGCCGCCCTCGGCTGGAGCTCGACCAAAATTTTGCAGCACTACTATCCCGGCGCAAGCTTGTGTTCGGATCGCACACTCCCCCATTACCCAACGCGTCGATGACCGGTTTTTCGTTTCGGGTGCACGACCGTTGCCCTCGCACCCACGCGCGCACGGGTACCTTCACAACTCCCCACGGAGATGTGCAGACTCCCGCATTCATGCCAGTCGGCACTCGCGGAACCGTGAAAGGCGTGATGCCACGCGACCTAAAAGAAGCCGGCTCGACGATGGTATTGGCCAACGCCTACCACCTGCACTTGAGGCCCGGCGACGATATCGTCGCGCGCCTTGGCGGTTTGCACTCGTTCATGAACTGGGATGGCCCGATCCTGACGGATTCAGGTGGCTACCAGGTCTTCAGCATGGACGACATCAATACTGTCGACGAAGACGGCGTCACCTTTCGCTCGATCGTCGATGGCTCCCCCATTCGATTGACGCCCGAGGGAGTGATGGATATCGAGCGCAACCTCGGCGCCGATGTGATCATGGCCTTCGATCATGTGCCGAAGGATCCGCTGGACAAAGCACAAGTGATCGATGCCACGGATCGGACCCATCGCTGGCTCGACCGTTGCGTGAAGCGCTGGCGCGAGAACGGCGGCTCGGACGGTGGGCAAGCCTTGTTCGGAATCGTGCAAGGCGGAGTATTCGAGGCGACCCGCAAGGCGTCGCTCGAGGCCGTTTGCTCGCATGACTTGATCGGCTATGCGATCGGCGGCGTCAGCGTTGGTGAGGATCGCGAAGCCATGCGCGATGCGGTCGCGATGACCGCGCCCTACCTACCCGAAGACAAACCGCGCTACTTGATGGGCATCGGGACGCCGCTCGATTTCTTCGATGCGGTCGAACGCGGCGTGGACATGTTCGATTGTGTGACGCCGACGCGGCACGCGCGTAATCATCAAGCGTACACGAGCCAAGGCCTCGTCAATCTGCGCAACGCGTGTTGGAAAGAGGATCCGCGCCCGCTCGATCCTGAGTGTGTGTTTCCGCCGCTAGCTGGTTACAGCCGGGGTGTATTGCGTCACTTGTCGGTGACGAATGAGATGCTGGCTGGCATGCTGCTGAGCCTGCAAAACCTGTGGTTCTTTCACGACTTGATGGCGCAGATACGGGATGCAATCCGTGAAAATCGGCTGCCGGAGTTGCGCGAATCAGTGCTAGGCCGCGTGGGCCGGAAACTGCGGCCGGAGTAGTGCGGAGCCAGGCTCGAATCCACACGATCGCTAAAGAGGCAACGGGGGAAGAAGAGCAATAGAGCGATCGGGAGGATGTGAGCCTGGTCCCTACCGCCTCTTGTAGTCGGGGCAGGTTTTGGCGTTGGGACGTTCGGGGCGGCGGCAGGCGTCGCCGTAGTCCCAGCGGCAGGTATCGCAGAGGTGGCCGGAACCTGACATCGAGAATAGGCGGCGCAGGAACAGGATCAAGCGCTGGGCTAGCGAGTTGAGCCAGTTCATCAGTTGATCAGTTGATCAGCGTCGGGCTGAGATTACTTCGATGCGAGTGATGTCGAGGATCTGCGGTGCGGAATCCATAGCTCCGCGATTGAAGGTCGCTTCGCGTGCAGGCATGGCCGGTCTCGTCATCACCGCTTGGACCCCGATCTCGAAGTTCTTCAAGACCCCCAGGTCATAGCGTCCGGTCGAGCATTGAATCTCGGCCATCATTTCGCCACCCCAGTACAGGAAGTAGCGAGTCTCACCAGCGATCTTCTCTACCTGGACCCAGCCGCGCTCGGTAAAGCGGCCCCAGTGCTGCGTGCCCTTCAAGTCCACGCGCTCGCGCTCGAGTCGCAACAGCTCTAGCTTCTCCTGCTCGGCCGCGCGGGCAGAGACAGCGTCCGCTTCGAGCTGCTCGATCTGCAGATGCAGACGGGCTTGCTTGAGACCCTGCGCAGCGCGCACAGCACTCGTGCTACCGGAAGCTGCGATTGCGATCACCTTTTCGTAAGCGCTCACAACGGGAGCAAAGCCTGCGTCCTTGGCTTGTGCCGCCGCGAACAAGGTCTCTGCGTCGTCCAGCGCCAAGGCTGTTTCGCTGCGCTCTTCTTCGGTCGCGGGCTTGGCTTCCGGTGCCATGACCTCAGCGTTCGCGGGAACAGCGGCAGAGGCTTCTGTGGTCGACTGAACCGCGATGCGTGCCGCATTCGTAGCCGCCAGTTTTTTCCACTCGTCCTTGGCTCCCACAGCGTCACTGACTTTGACAGTCTGCGACTCTTTGACCCAACCGCGTGCATGCGGCGGTGACCAGACTTTGACCCAGGTCTGCGCCATCGGAAGTGCAGCGTCGGCCAATTCAATCTGGCGCACCAGATCGCCGCGTTGCAGCTTGACCGTGATCGGCATGTACTCAACTCCATCGGCCGGTCCAGGACGCATCAATACGCCCCAGGCGGAGCAACGCAACACGCCTTGGGTGCCGGTCGTCTCGAGGAATTTGCCGTGAACCCAAACCTGCAAGCCGCCTGCGACTTCCACGTTGTGGAATCCGACATCGGTCTTCGTGACGCGCATCAGCGTTCCCGCATCTGCTTGACGAACCGGGCTCGCGTTCGCGTCCTGAAAGTTCAGGACCCGCGCACCTTCTGCGCCGGCGCGCACGAAGAATGCGTCCTGCGTTTGCACGCGATGCGTCGCGATCGAAGTGTTCACAGCTGGTGCTAGTGAACTCATCGGAACTGACGAAGCGACGGAACTCAGGAATGCGGTCGAGGCGACCAGTAAGGAAGCCTTTGTCCAAAAAATCATCGGTGCTGCGGGGTTGGCGAGAGGGTGCGACCCGGAACGAATTCGGACGTGGTTAGTGACGCAACGCGCGCGCTGCGTCCAGGTCCATCCGCGAACGCCTCAATCGTAGGTATTGCGAGGCGCTGTTCCAACGATCGGCCTGCGCATCGGTCTCGGCTTTTGCGTGTTGTTTCGATCACGGCTGCAAATGGGCACGGCCGTCGACTCTCCAGGGGGCGAGTTGGATTCGCTCGAATGAGCGGAATTCGCCCCTCGCGAGCTCCGCATCAGCGCCCGATTCCTCGTTCGATTCGAACAAATGGAGGCGCTCGAGTCGAATGCAGGGATCAGCCTCCCCGACCAGGGACCCAGCTACCCGAGCCGGACCCAGGCCCGGGCCTAGCAGGCAACCCGAAGGGCAGCGGTTCGCGCAGTGCCAGGCATCGGACGCTGATCAAGGCCCATTCACTTCCAAGTGCTTGCCCCCTCCTCAATGAATAGGGCATTGGGGGGCCGTACTGCACCGCAGAGCGGCCATCGAAGGCTGGTGCTGCGCGAACCGCTGTTTTTGGACGGCCTGCGAGCAGCCCCGCCCTCAGCAGGCCGGCCTACGAAATGGGGTCTCCGGATTGACTGGCATGGCTCCAGCTTCCGCCCATAGCTGGATGCTATTCGTGGGTTATCGCATCGCAGCCAGGCGATTCTTAGATCCCTAGACATGGATCGGAGTTTTCGGGGCGGCCTGCTAGCGCTGAATCACCCTCGCCGCGCGCTGTGCCCTCTCGCTCCCTCGCAGCCTCTCCGTGCTGGAGACAGCAGCCCTCGAATGAGATAGTGAGCAATTGGCTGCCTGAGTCACCCGACAAGGCCCCGGAATGCCTCTGCGCCGGCGCGCCCTTCGCGAGTGCCCCAACTACGAGCTGCAAGAAGGGGCGAACACGCGGCTAAACCGTCCTACTCCGACTCTCAACTCTCACTTCCCGATGGCATCCCGCCCCCCCGCCGCCGAGGCGCTCCAGTTCCCGTACATGCACTGGATCCTCGAACACTCTTTCCAGGCGCCCTACTGCCTGGCGCAGTCAGGCATGCCGGCGCCGGATCCGGCCCTGATCGGGGACCTGGCGGGTGCCGAGGCGCTGGCCTACCCCGGCGTGGACGCTCTACCCAGGATCGAGCGCAAGATCGCGGACCACTTCGGCGTCGCACCGGAGCGCGTTTTGGTGACGGTCGGGGCGAGCGGCGCAATGGCGCTCTGCGCTGCACGCTGGTTTCGCCCAGGCACGCGCGTGGTCGCGGATCTACCCTCCTATGAACCCTTCCGCGCTCTGCCCGAGCGCGCCGGTGCACAGCTCGCGCTCGTCAAGCGGCGTCTGGAGGATGGCTGGCAACTCGACCCCTTCGCAGTCGCCCAACGTCTGGCCGGTTGCTCTGGACCAGGGCATGTATTCACCAGCAATCCGCACAATCCGACCGGCGCGGTCAGCCCTCGCGAGACGGTCCTCTCGCTCGCAGCGGCTGCGGAGCACACGGGCGGCGTGCTGATTTCGTGCGAAGCCTACATGGATTTCCTCCCGCACCCGCAGCGGCTGCATGCCCACGATCTTGCGCCCAACGCCTTGTCGATTGGCAGTCTGACAAAAGCCTATGGCTTGGGGCCTCTCCGGATCGGTTGGATCGTGCTTGGTGAGGGCTTGCTCGATCAACGCGCGCACTTGCGCGACATGGCGAACCTGACGTGGATCGAGCCACCGACGCCATGCCTTGTGCTCGCGGCTCGCGCCTTCGATCACTTGGAGGACCTACTCATGCCCTTGCGCCAACTCGAGCGCGGACCGCGGCGCAGCTGGGAACATTTCCTGCGTGAGACACCCGAGTTGACGTGCTTCTCTCCAGAGCACGGCATCATCGCGTTCCCACGTGTGAACGGAGTCTCCGACACCTTAGGCCTCGCGCGTGAACTCGCGCGCACGCAAGGCGTCTCGGTCGGCGCCGGCGAGTACTTCGGGCTACCCGGTTACATTCGCGTCGGCTGCGGGCTTCCGGCCGAAACATTGGACGAGGCTTTGGCGCGCCTCGCGACCGGCATTCGCGGATTCATCTCGGACGGCGATGACATCTGAGGCAATCGATTGGGAACGAGAGCTCACGCTGCACGCGCGCACTTGAAACGGAAGAGAGCCGCCATTCCCTGGGAGCAGCGCTAATCGCCGCGCTCAGGCGAGTGCCAAGATTGCGAGCGCCGCATGCACGCACGCATCCCGCGCCTCGCTGTAGGACAACGTCGACTCGGCCACGAGACGCGCCAAGTCGTCGTCTTCGGGGAAAAGATCACGCGCCAAGACGCTCGTCTCCACCTCCGTTTGCTGACTCAACTCGGAGGCCGGTCGAATGCGGCGCTTCACGCGCACGTCGACGCCCATGACATTCACGCTGCACTGGCTCCGTCCGCACTCTGTTCGACGAACCTCCGACCAGCGCAGTCCGAAGCTGGCACTGGTTCCGAAGACGACGTCCTCCAGTGCGCGACGTTGCGAGGAGCGACACAATGCGGACAGTTGTGTTCCAGGCCGATCCTTCTTCATGAAGACTGGTGATGTCCAGGCCTCAAGTGCGCCAGCCGCCCGCACTGCGCGCAGCACGTGCGCGATCTCCTGGCCGCTCATATCGTCGAGTGTCACCTCCATCAAGAAGGCCTGAACGTTCGAGCGTGGCAAGCTCTGGTCGTTCTCAGTGGCGGAGGGCGTGCTTCCGGCTTGCAGCGCAACCGCCGAACCTAGCTGTACCCGCACCAGATTGGGAGGCCCTTCCGAAGGCTCACGATGGCCGGCTCCATACCCGATCGCGCTGGTGGTGAATGCCCGCGGGACTTCGAAGTTCTCGCACAGGGTCACGAGCCACGCGGCTGCCGTTGGAGTCAAGCGCTCGCATCCGCCGCCGGTGCGCAATGCGCGTCCGCGCAAGAGTTCGGCCACAGCCGGAGCTGGCACCGGCATCTCTCCATGCGCACAAGTCACGGTCCCCGATCCGATCAATGGCGGCGTGCTCCAGACCTGCGTCACCGACAACGCTTCCATCGCAAAGGCTGCGCCGCAAACATCGATGAGTGTGTCGACTGCGCCTACTTCATGAAAGTGAATCTGCTCGGGCGTCGTGTCATGCACGCGCGCCTCGGCCTGGGCGAGCCGCCACAACACGCGGCAACTGAGGTCTTCGACGTAGGAAGAAAAGTGCGCTTGCTGGATCAGCTGCTTCAGATCAGCGAAGTGGCGGTGCGGCGTACTCTCGCTCTCGGGCGTATGCACACTCAGCAGCGTCCCTCCAAGCGAACCGCGCCACACGCGCTCACTCGTGAGGCGCGCCTCTCCCGGAACCAGACGCTCCGCCAATTGCTGAAGGTGCTCGAGCGTGAAGCGTTTGTCCCCCAGGTCGAGGAGTGCGGCCAGCAACATGTCGCCAGCCATACCACCAAAGGGTTCGAGCAAGAGGGATTGGTCTGACATCATCGGACGCGAACGGCTCAACGCGGAGCTTGACTGGGGTGTCGAAGGAGGCTGGCAGTCGCGCGTTCTCGCGCAGGACGCTGCAGCCAAGGGCAGCAAATGCAGGCAGCTGTCTTGCTCCACATTATTCACTGGACGAGGCGTGCACCGAGGATCGGGTTGCAGAAAAGCTGAGGCGAGACCTCACAAGGGAGCAGGAAGTTCCAGCGCAGGAGACATCTTGGAGCAAGCGTCGCTGCGGAAGGGAGCAAGGCGTGCGCCTACTTCGTGCAGTGGGTTGAGCGCAGTCTTCGCGCAGTGGCTCCACAGCCCTGAATCGCGAGTGAAGCCTTGGCAATGCCACAACGAATCGTCGAAGCCTGCTTCAGACTTTCGCGCCATGGGGAGAACCCGCGCGCGCGATCGCGATCACCTCGATACTTCGAGCTCCAGCACGCTTCAAGGTGCGCGCCGCTTCAGCGACGCTCGCGCAGGAAGTGACCACATCATCGATCAGCACGATGTCGCTCCCGTGAACCGCCGTCAGTAGCTTGCGATCGACTCGAAAGGCGGCGCGTAGGTTCGCTGTGCGAGAGACGCTGCCTTGTGCGCCCTGAGTCGGCGTGTGACGCACGCGCACCAAGGCCATTAGCAACTCACAGCCCGTTTGCTGAGCAAACTCGGCCGCGAGCAATTCGGCTTGATCAAAACCGCGCTCCCACTTGCGCAAGGGGTGAGCTGGAAGTGGAACAATGCGAGCGTCCATAGGCAATCCCAAGCGGCGTGGAGTGCTAGCTCCGGCTGAGCGTAACCCGGTGACCGAGCGCGTCACAGAAACCCGCGGCAAGGTTCCCTGAGCCGCACGTTCACTCAAGGCAGCGACACAGTGATTCACGAGGGCGGGCACCAGATCGCAGCGGCCCGCGTGCTTCAAGGCCAGGATCCAAGCGCCCAAGCTCGACCCGCGATAGGAGCCGGAGACGCGCACGCGTGCAAAAGGAGGCGGTCTACGTCGGCAAGCGGCGCAGGTCGTTCCATCGGGAAGACTCGGAGCGAGCTCGGCCGCACATCGACCACAGCGGCGCCGACCCCGATCCAGCGGCAGACGATGCTCGCGACAAGCGAGTCCATCAGCGGCGGGCAGGCTGCAGAGGCGGCAACGCGGCGGATACACCTCGTCCAACCAAGCGAGCAACTGGCGCCAGAAGGCTGCCACGATGGCTCGAGCGATGATCTTCACACCATACGGACCGATGGATCGGGTCTGCGGTCGCACCCTCTCTGCTTTTTTGCTCAGCACAGCCAGGACATACAGGCCTCCGATGCCTTGGCAGCGTTTTCTTTTTCCCCACTCGTCCTCCTTGCTGAACGGGATGCTCACCCCCAAGGGCGCCCCGCGCCATCGACCCGACCTCTCCCCACCCCGTGACTCAGCCCGGCCCCCTCCAGAGACTCCCCAACGGCGCAGCCCCATGCGACAGAGCCTCGTGACTGTGAGCGCACTGTCGATCGGCATCGTTCTTGCGATCATCGTCGGTGATTCAGTTGTGCGCTGGTCGGAACGCAATGCGGGCCGGCCGTACACTTCGGAGGAGGTGCGCGTCACGATGACAGAAATCGTTACGCAGATGACCGAGATCGAAGCTGGTCAAGCGTCGGCAGAGCGGGACAATCCTGCGCTAAAGAGGAACAAGAAGTCGGAGGAGCGGCGCGCAGCGAGGACGCGCGATCACTAATCACTTCATCCGTACGCTGGCTATGTCACGGTCTCTGGCTTTGAGTTGATCGATCGCGCGATCGCGTTCTATGCCAGCGAAGAGTCCAAAGAGACCTTCTCGGTGATGATCTTCGGCGGTTCGGTCGCAGCGATTTTCGCAGGCGTGGGGCAAGGCGTGCGCGAAGAGCTCAAGCAGGATTTGAAGGCGCTCCCCGAGCTTCAAGGCAAGCCAGTCAAAGTCATGTGCTTCGCTGTCGCTGGCTACAGGCAACCGCAGCAACTCGAGTTCTTGGCGTATCTGCTCGTGCGTGGATGCAGACCAACCGTGGTCGTCAATCTCGATGGCTTGAATGAGGTGCGCAAGCCGACGACCAACGTCAAGCGCGATGTGCTTCCGCACGTGGCCATCGATCGGACACTGGGGACCGCTCGCGACACCCAATTTTGATCGATCTCGCATAAATTGTTTGGTCGACATGGCGACCCTGAAACGCGAGGCGCAGCCCATCGTCGACGAAACGCTTGGCGGCATTGCGATTCACAGTGCGCTGCTCAGCCGCCAAGCTATTGCGAAACTCAATCGCGTGCGCCGCGAGTGAGTCGCGGCTCAAGAGGAGCTCCTGTCGCTCGCCCGCGAGGGCGAGCGAGCCGGTGGCAGTCGCCTTTTGGCGGCCGCATGATACCGGAAGATCCGATCGCGGATTCAGTGTCCTGCAGGCTCGAATCCAGTTTCGCTATGCCCAAGCTGTGCGAGGGCTACGAAGCGCGCTACCTGCACATGTTGCAACCGACGCTGCACGATCCGGGTTCGAAAGTGATCTCGGATAAAGAGCGCACCAAAGGCATGCCCGATGGTGAGTTCGACGAGCGCGTCGTGCGTGGCTATGGCTTGTTGCGCCAGGGCATAAAAGAGTTGCGCGAGCGTGGTGTCGAGTCGCACGACACTTCCTTCTTGTTCGAAGGGATCGACGCTCCGATCTATACGGACTCATGCCACTTCGGCAAGCGCGGCAATCACCTTGTCGCCGACAAACTGATAGAACTGATTCGCAACTGCGGCTCGGGCCGAACTTCCGAAGCCATCGTAGATTCCCGGCTTCGAGAGTCCCGCTGACGCGAGTGAGAGTCTGGGGATGGTTAGCGTCTCTGCCCCGCTTCGGCCGCTCACGCGCGCTGGGAGTCGCGAGGCATGTGGGGAGTCAAGAGGCATGCAGGGCAGAGTGGGATCGCCGCCTCCCCACTTAGCCCCGCCTCCTTCGACTCGGCGTGCCGACGCGAGCCCACTTGCCGCCAGCTTTGCTATGCTCGCAATCACTGCCATTGAGTGATTCAGACGAACTCCCACTTGAACTGACCCAGTTCGTATTCCGCAAACTGCTGACGGACACGGCGAATCCGACCGATTTGCCGCGCGTCGATAGCCTGTGGGATCAGTTCGGAAGCAATCCCGACGACTGCGCGTTGGCACTGCTAGAGTTGCAGTCGAGACTGAACTTCGAATCACGCGAAGATGTCATTGCCGCGTCAAAGGTGTTGCTTGCAGCTGCGATCAGCGCACACGAACGAGGCGACTTGATCAAGCAAGTGCAGCTCGGACGTACGCTCGAGATGATCGCGGACAAGACGCAGCACGAGCCCGCACGCGCCACGATTCGCGAAGGTCTGCAGCGGCACGAACTGCTATTCGATCCAGAGCTATTTATGCTGGCCCGGTCGGAATACGACGAGCGCCTGCAACAGGACGGCAACTTCGACAGCTTGGCCTATCTGCGCGGTCCGACTGGCGGACTCGAGTTCGTCGACGAGTTCCTGACGCGTGATTCAGAAGGTGGTCTCTTTGTTCGCACTTTGGCCATGATGCCGGCCAGGACTGACTCGCAGACCCTTCTGCCGTCGGCCGCTCCGTTCCAAACGACGCTCTATGAGTTGAGTGTCGAACTCGCCGCGACAACGACTCATGATGCGGGCGGCGAGGCTGTTGGTGGCCTGAGGAAACTACGGCTGCCTATCAGCTGCGGGGGCCAGCGCGAGGTCTTCGAATCCGAGCGCGCCCGCATTGGAAGCATTCACGCCGAAGTCGCGCGACAAGCTCCGGCGATCACGATCGATGCCGTCCAAGAATTGATCACAAGCGCAGAAGCGCACGATTGATCAACACCCTGAGCAGGCGCAAGCGGCCCTGTGCAAGCAAGGCACTCTGAGCAAGCCAGGGCTTGCTCGCATGATGATTGGGAATACTGTGCGCAGCGAGAGCTACGACCCAATCATGTGGCAAAGCCGAACGCAGACGAAGATTCGCCAACGCTCATCGACTTAGCACCTCGAGCAAAGCAAGACGTAGCGATTGTCAGACGGCTTCGCCAGCACCGCGCGCACCGTCAAGCGGCGCGACTTGCGGCAACACTGTCGAGCGGCGGCCGCGATCGCGATCGCCAATCGGCTCCAAACCTACGCGCTCACGCAATCGATTTGTGTAGGACTCGACCGTGTCATTCGTGCGCGACTCCACGCCGAAAAGCTCGCCCAACTCACGCACCATCGCGGGATCGCCATCAAGCGTCGGAGTCGTCTCAAGGAAGTACTCGCGCACATAGCGGCGGAAGGCCCACAAGGACCACCACCAACCCGTGAACAAGAGGCTGACGGCGACCAGCACCAAGATACCGACCCAAACCATCGAGAGCGGCGGTCCACCGGCGACGGCTGCCTCGGGCGCTGCCGTACGACCGATCAGCTGCAGTCCGAATCCGCCTAAGAGAAAGGTGAATCCCAGCGTCGTCTGTACGCGGTTGTAGACGTACTCACGTACCGAACGCAGGCGTCCGGTCTGACGACCGAAGTACTGACGAACGAGTCGGCGCGGGTGCTCGAACAAGATCGCGTTGGCGATCAAGAAGCATCCAACGATGGCAGAAACGAGTCCAAGACTCGCCCAATCCGGCTCACTCAATGGGCCTTGAGCAACAGCCAAGTAGGTCACGGGCGTTAGCATGGCGAGAACGGTAGGTCTTGCGAGGGGGTGGTTCAACATATGCCCAGGGGTCTCCCACCCCAAATAGAAGGGCTCTGAGAGCCAGAAATGCCCTCCAAGCGCGCTGCGCGGCGCTTGAGCCCACTCTCTGTGCGGATTCGCGCAATGAAACCCACGTCAAAAAATGGCGATTTCGCGCGCAAGAAGACCGTGGGTAGTCCGTGCAACTATCTTTTGATGCCCCAAGGACCCAACGCGCTCGAGTTCGATAGCGATCGATTCGAGTGGTTCACCCTTAATCCGTCTTACGCTCGGCCGCACGCGACGCAGCAAACGGATCGCGGCTCACGCAATCTCACCCGTGTCGATCGAGACCTCGCCTGCGCGCCGCCACCTGCGCAAAATTGTGGTGGGTTTCACATTTCTACGGGCGCGGATCCTCGCTCTGCCTTCGGGTCGGCAAACTGTTGCGGCTACCCCGCCAAAGATCCGAACACGACCTTCGATTCCTAGCTGGGTGCACCCGCCGCGCAGCAGTCAGGCGCCGACGGAGATGCTTGAAGCACTCGATGAACTCCCCCACTGGAAAGCCCAACAAGACGGCCTCGCAATCGGACCGAGCTGGACTCGTCCCGATCGAGCAACTCGTAGACTTAGAGAGCCTTAGCGACGGTGGTCGCGCGCCAAGCGTGAATCGCATTCGAGAGGCGCTCCCACCGGGTTGGGTGTTGCAGCCAGGCGGACGCGAAGCGAGACGCGACTTGCGCGTGCTCGCGCGCGACGGCTGGGTGCTCCTGACCGGACTTGTTTGCTTCGGTGCTGCGGTAATCGGGCTGTTCAGCTACAGCCTGCCGAAGGGCGGCGAAGGCTTGTGGACCTTGCTCATGATCATCGTGACGTTGATTGTCTCGGCCGGTTGGGTCGGGCCGATGATCACCAAAGCGTTGATGCGACGCTGATCTGGCTCATCGGCTTTGCTGATCCGGCTCATCAGCTCTCCTTGACCTCGCGGTCAGCGACGCAAGTACAGCACCGCGGGTCGATGCTCGGCACCCGTCGCGCAGCGCATTGCATCGGGTGGCGCTTCATCCAGCGGAGTCGTCGCGCGTCGGTAGTGCGTTCGCAGCGCAGGCAGATCGATCTCCCAACTAGTATCGGCCAACACGATAGCGTGGTAGCGCTTACTCAGTAGCGCCTGCTCGAGCGCGACGACAAGTGCACGTGCCCGCTCGGTGTCCGACGATTGCAAAATATCGATCATGGACATCGCGTGCACACTCGAGCCCTTACCAGCCTGCCGCGCGAGCTCGACGCTATAAGGCGCCAAGACCGGTCCATCGACGGCTTCGAGGGTTTCGACCCAACTCTGCGCGTACTGCGCGTCCTCCTCACTCGGCCATTGCGCACGAGGGTCATAGGCGAGCAAGCCGAATTGAGCGACGCACAGGGCTGCGGCCATAGACGAACGCCAATTGCCGGCTTCAATCGCACGCGCCAACACGGGGCCACCGATCCACGCCAACGCGAGGCACGCGGGCAGCAAAGTATTGTCGTAGCCCCCGACATGAATGCGCGACAGGAAGGCGACCAGAACGAGTGCAAGGCAGACGGCGAGCGTCTCGCGACTTAGCGCTAGTCCGCTGCGTCCTGCAAGCATGAACCAGATCAATGACAGGGTCAGCAAAGGTGAGTAGGTGATCCCGATCTCGCGCCAGAAGCCTGTGATGGCTGGCGCATGTCGGGCGTGCCCTGCCATCATGTCGATCACATACCAGCGAAACCAGCCACCACTATTGAGTTCGAGCACGAGCGAAACCAGCGCGAGACTGACGAGCCACGTAATCAAAAAGGCTGCGCCGCGCTTGCGGTGAGTGGCCACGTGCACCAAGCCAAGCGCGAGTGCGACGGGCACGGCAATCTGCTTCGTCAGCACTGCCAGGGCAAACAAACATCCCGCTACGCATGCCGCTTGGATCGATTGGCGCCGCGAGACCTGAGTGCCGGCCAGCATCAAGAAGAGACACAGGGAATCGACGCGTCCCAAGTCCATCCACGCGCCGGCGAAGCGATAGCTCGCGAGGTACAAGCCGATACTTGCCAAGCCGGCCAGTGCTCCCGCTGCCTGAGCACTCATGCGGTACAGCAACACGCAGATGCCGACTGTAGCTAAGACAGAGACAAGCCGGGCAGCCATAAGGCCATCCAGGCCGACTGCCAGTAATGCCGCGGACACCCAATGAAACAGAGGCGGATAGGGAAAGGCAGCGAAGTCGAGCGAAGGCTCGCCATAGATAGGCTTCCCCTCTGTGAAACGCTGCGCATGTTGCAGCATGCCCCCTTCTTGCCACTCGAGCTCGAAGTCAAATCCGATTCGACCACTGACCGCGAACACGAATGCCGCGATCGCGAGTAGCACGCATGCGCGTACGACATTCGGCGGCATGTTTTTCACCGGTCGCCCTGCTCCCCTTCTGGCTTGGCGACTTTCACCTGCGATTCGAGGAGGTAGCTGAACTCGCCTGCGAAGCTGTGGGCGCGCACGGATTCAAATTCCTGCACATCACCCTGCAGCGTGCGTACCTCTTCACGATCGACGCTCATCGGTCCCGCAAGCTCGAGCACCAAGCGAACAGGATCCGTATCTCGAACTTGGACAGAGCCGGTTAACTCCAAGTGCACTTCAAAGACTTTGCTAGCTCCGCCGAGGCCACCATTTTTGGTCTCGAGTTCTTTCTGTTCCCCCCAATTCGCATCGAGGGTGACGCGCAGCGGGTAGACAAGCTCGAGTGCAAGTCCGGCCGTCTGCTCTCTAACCTGAGCGGGCCGCCCGGGACCGAGAACGGCCTCGCCTGTCGCCGTTCGGACGAACTCGAGCCAGCGTTCATCGTCGGCAGTGAGAACTAATGCACCGGGCTTCACTTCGGCGGCTTCCGCACTCGCGGGTGCGAAAGCGGCCGCGCCACCGGGCCATAGCATCGCGGCGACGAACGCGATCGGGATCTGGTATTCATCAGCCGCGTGAGCCATGCGCAAGTGATCGCCGAGTCGCAGGCTAAGGGGCCGATCGAGTTGAGCTATAAGTGCGGCCGTATCCTGATTGAAAGCTGTGTCGCGAACGTAGCCCTCGCCAGCCGTCCCTCCTTGATTCGAGGCCGGGTCGGATTGCTGTTCAGCGATGTACTTGTGAAGAGTCCACGCATCGGCGGCGCTCTCTCTTTGGATCCACAGCGGCATGTCAATGAGCCTGCTGCCGAAAACTGTCCGCGCTTCGCGCTTCCGACCACGCAGGGTCGCGGCACGTAGATCGAACCCGTTCAGCGCCTTGTACTCTCGATCAAAACTAAGGAGTACGCCGCCCTCAAACCTGAGATCTCGCTCCTCCCACTGAGCTTCGCGCTGCTCGCTCCATTGCAGAGCCTGCTGCGGACTCGTGCGTTCTTCTTCGACTCCGTCGACGAAAATGAGCGCCTCTTGCTCGACCAGATCGAGCTCGAACTTCATCGTCGAAGAAGTCGCTAGCCAAGCGCGTTCATTGCTTATGACCGACCGCAGAAAGAGATTGGGGCGGGGCGTCGGTGACGGAACTTGTCCAGTCGAGTCAGCTGCAGGAGCCTGCGCTAGCAGTGAGGTCGGTAGCCAGCTAGCACTCGCTATGCCTGACGCGTGCGCGCTCCATGAAATTGCTGCGAGTGCAAGGCAAGTGATGCTGCGATTCGGTCCGCGCGCGTACCTAGCCTGCACACAGCGAAACGCCGCGGACATGACCTTCGCACTCACTCCCACTCGTCGCCCTTTTGCAATGGCGACCACTTCCAATCGAAGTGCCCCAAGAGTTTGCTCTCTGTCTCGGCGTGAACGGCTGGGTATTGATGTGCGTGAGGCGTCGGAAACCAGAACTTCTGTTCACGGAAGCCACCATCGAGCAAGACCGATTCGAACTTGTCGAGATCACCGTAGACGAAGATCACGTTGTGTTGGTCGTAGACGAGCAGGTCCGGCGAGGAGGTGCTGGCGACCCACAGATGATGGCGACCGTCATCCTCGAAGAAGCTGCCAAAGGTGTCGAGGAAGGTCGCTAAATCAGCGGCCTGCCCGATCGGGGGCGACTCGTAGCGTCCGAGCAGGTTCTCGCCGTGCGAAACCAGGAGCACATACAGAGTCCAGAAGCTCTCGGCAGTGAAGTGGCTCGCGAGCAGCCGAATGAGCCGAATCTGATCCGTGGTCGGCCCAATCACAATCCGCTCGGAGCCGTCGCACGGCTGACGAAAAAACAGATCGCCGTATTCGAAGGGGATCGGGATGCCCTCGTCGTTGAGCGCGCTGAACTTTCTCGGGGTGACCTCCATCGATTCTGTGCAGATCCAGACCGCATTGATTCGGTGCGGGTGGCTACGGGGGCAGCCTAGCGTCCGCTCGCGATTCATGACAGCCGATCCGTCGCCAAGGCCGATAACTCTGGTGGATCTGTCGATGTCTGAGCCGGAAGAGCCCTTTCGCAGGTCACTGCCATCGCTGCGCAGGTCACTGCCATCGCTGCGCAGGTCGCCACAGCTAGCTTTGCACCTGCAAGTGCCAGCCTCAAAAGTCCATATCCTTAGCCAGCCAGCCTGGCATACTGGAGCCATGGTGTCCCGTCTCGCCCCCATCGCCAAAGCATCATGATCGAGACCGTCCTGCTCCTCGGCCTTCTGATAGGCGTCTCCCTCCCAATTCTGCTGCGTGTGCTCAGCGGTCGCGCGACTCCCGTCCGCGCGGGCGCATTTGCAAGCTGGGCTTTGGGTTTGGCCGCCGTGGCCTGGGCCGCGGGCAACATCGAGGAGCCAGCGCCGGTGTTGGATCGGCCGATCGAAGTCAACAGCCAAGGCTATGTGTCATCGAATGCATGCCAGTCGTGCCACCCCGGCGAGTATGCGAGTTGGCATCGCTCCTATCACCGCACGATGACGCAGGCCGCGACCGTCAGTTCAATTGCAGGTCCGCTTGATGAAGATGTCGTGCTCGAGACGCGCGGACAGACCGTCAAGGTAATGGCACGCGGTGACGAGGTGTGGGCCGAGATGGACGACCCGAGTCACCCGCCGGGACAACCCGGCGCTCCGCGCATCGAACGCAAGGTGGTCATGACGACAGGTTCGCATGAGCAGCAGTTCTTCTGGACATCCATGGGAGATCGGAAGATGTCGCTGCTCCCGGTGATGTACCGCATGAATGATGAGCAGCGCTGGGCACAGCTCGACGGTTGCTGCGTGACGCCGCCAACGAGTGTGCAGGAGAACGAAAATGCGCGCTGGAACCGTGTCTGCAATCGTTGCCACTCGACCCATACATCGCCGCGGATCGACGAGACCGGGGAAGCGATGGATACGCACTCAGTCGAGCTCGGCATTGCATGCGAAGCCTGTCATGGCCCAGGCGGTGAGCATGTCGCCGTCAATCAGGACCCTCGTCGTCGCTATAAAATGCACACATCAGGTGATGCAGACGACACGATCACGAACCCGAACAACCTTGACCACGAACTCTCGAGCTACACCTGCGCTCAGTGCCATAGCACGGCCGGCTTCATAGACAACGAGGAGTACTTCAAGTGGAAAGAGCTCGGCTATAGCTATCGCCCTGGCGACGACTTGTTCGACACGCGCAGCCTGTATACCGAGGGCGACGACAAGTTCTGGGCCGATGGCATGGTGCGCGTCTCTGGACGTGAGTTCAGCGGCATGCGACTCTCGCCTTGCTACTTGGATGGCACCATGTCGTGCACCTCATGTCATGAGATGCATCCGAGTGCAGATGATCCGCGCTCGCTCGACGAGTGGGCTGACGACATGCTCTACCTCGGCATGGATGGCAACCACGCGTGCACGCAATGCCACAGCGAGTACCTCGAAGGCGGAGCTGTCACGGCCCACTCGCACCACGGTGCCGATTCGACGGGCAGCGAATGCATGAATTGCCACATGCCCTACACGACCTACGGTCTGTTGAAGGGCATGCGTAGCCACCAGGTCAGCAACCCCAGCATCCAGGAGAGCATCAACTTCGGTCGACCCAATGCATGCAACCAGTGCCACCTGGACAAGACATTGGAGTGGGCAGGCGAGAAGCTCGAAGAGTGGTACGGCATCCAGCCTCCCGCGACCTTGACACGCGATCAGAAGACCATCGCAGCATCCATCCTATGGACACTTGAAGGAGATCCTGGCCAACGCGCCCTGATGGCGTGGAGCTACGGTTGGGAATCCGCACGCAATATATCGGGTACGAGCTGGATGACACCGATGCTGATTGCGTTGATGCGTGACTCATATCACGCTTCCCGCTACATCGCCGCACGCTCGTTCGAGAAGCAGCCCGAGGCCAAGACAATCGAATATGACTTCATGGGCCCGATGGAGTCGATGATCGCACGCACGAACCCAGCCTTCGAGGCTTGGGCACGGGGAGCGTCGAATCGGCGACGTGATCCTTCCAAACTGATCGGTGCGAACGGCTTGCTCGATCAAGAGAACTTCGGCCGACTCTACGCACACCGCGACAACCGTCCCCTCACACTCAACGAGTAGGCTCGCACGAGCTTTAAGTCCCGCATGTCGAAGAAGAACAAGCAGGAAGCGGGGGCGACAGACGCATCCGGCGCACCGGTCGACGCTGCTGCCCTCGTCACCAAGCACTTGCGCATTGGTTGGTGGATGGTCCTGATCTACTTGAGCATGGGAATCGCCTTAGAGGCGATGCACGGCTTGAAGATTGGCTGGTATCTGAACGTTGCGAACGAGACGCGACGCTTGATGTTCACGCTGGCGCACTCGCACGGCGTCCTGATCGGTGTGCTTCACTTGGCATACGCGTTCAGCGCCAAGACTCTGCCCGAAGCTCCTTCCAAGCTGAGCTCCATGTGCCTGACCGCTTCTGGCGTGCTGCTTCCAGGCGGCTTCCTGCTCGGCGGAATAGTGGTCTATGGCGGCGATCCCGGGAAGGGTATCTTGCTTGTTCCCGTCGGAGCCGCCTTCCTACTGATCGCCGTATTGCAGACGGCTCTAAAGACGCGCGGCTGAGCGCGGGAAGCCCACGAGGCGCAGAGGGCTGCTGCCTACAAAACGCAGGCGTTCGATGAGGACATCATCGAGCGCCTGCGTTTTGTGTCGATCGCGCGTTCGCTAATCAGTTAGTGAAACTTCCCCACAGGCCATCCGAGAGATTAAAGCCGGAACCTCCCGGGCCACTCGGATCGCGGTACCAGAGTTGGAAGTTCCAAGTAGTGAGCGGCAGGATCGCACCAGGGCCCGAGCCAGCGGGCGTACCGGTGCAGTCGATCTGCCGGCTTATCTCACCCGCTCCAGCGGCAGCCCGACGCGCCAGCTGCCTCCACCAACGCAGCATTGGCCATCGCCGAAGGACATCTGAACTTGGTTCGGGCCGTAGTAAAACAGCCCGAACTCACCGGGGACGTCACCCGTTGCTTCGACGTGGAAGTCGTTGGCGCTGACACTCGTTGTCCCGGCGCCCTTCATCTCGGCTCCCGATCCTGCTGAGTTGGGTGATGCGTCACAGTAGTTCCAGGCCAACGGCGACACTTCTAGGACGAGGTCATAGGCAGTGCTCGAATAGCCACCGCTGTCCCCACTCGAAAAGGCACCGCCGGATGCTTTGAACATGATCTGATAACGACCAGGTGCCAACCTGCCAGTGGCGTCGATCGAAATCGGGCCATTCTCAATTCCAAAGCGCCCATCGATATAGGCTCTCTTTGATTGCTTCAGCTCCCATTCTGCGTAGCCCTGATCGTAGCCCTCAATCATTCCGTCGACGTCGTAGCGACCGGGCACGTTGATCCTGAGGTCGTACATCGCGCGCGACTCCCCGGACGCTGTC
>JBLFWN010000021.1:0-74496 GCA_047611405.1 Planctomycetota bacterium
TAGAAGAGTTTCAAGCCTTGGTCCTGCAGCACTCCGAAGACCGCCAGTCACGCGATCAAGCGGGGTCCTTGGGCGTCACCAGACAACACAGCCGCACCGTGCCCGACCTAGTCTTGCGTGAGACCTTCGCCTTCATGAGCCGGGTGCCCGGCAATGTGCGCGGCTGTGTGCTCGGGCCGATGCAGGTGCAGGGCGCCAGCGCTCTCGTGTGTCTCGGCGACAGAACACCCGCACCAAGTTGGGCCGAAATGGCGACGCATGTACATCGTGAGTTGCGCAGACGCTTCCTAAGCGAGACGCTGCTCCCAAACCAGATCACGACGTGGTTGGATTGACCGGCGCACACTTCAAAGCGCTCGCGAAAACTCGACCCCAAGAAAGAAAGCTGACGAGGAGACAGGGATGTTGATCGGAAAAGTGGTTGGAAGTGTGGTTGCCACACAGAAGGACGAGAAGCTCGTGAACCAGAAGCTTCTGCTGGTCCAAATTCACAATCACGAGAACAAGGTTCGCGATCAGTACGTCGTCGCCGTCGACTCGGTCGGAGCTGGCCCCGAAGACATGGTGCTGTACGCATCTGGCTCCAGTGCACGCCAGACGACGATGACGGACGGCAAGCCGTGTGATGCGGTCATCATGGCGATCATCGACTCGTGGGATTTATCCGGCGAGAACGTCTACGAGAAGTGGGCCTAGGGTCGCGCGATGTATCTGGCACGCGTCAAAGGTCGCATGGTTGCGACTATCAAGTACCCCGGCCTCGAGTCGGTCCCGTTGCAGTGGATCCAACCGCTGGACGAGACCGGTGCAGCCATGGGCGAAATGCTGGTCGCTACGGCTTGCATCAATAGCGGGCCGGGTGATCTGGTCCACTTTGTCGACGGCCGCGAAGCAGCGCTTGCTTGCCCCGAGACCTATGTCCCGGTCGATGCAGCCATCATCGGTTACGTCGAACAAGCCGTGCGCGAAGGCAAAATAATCGGCCGAGAGGAGAACGATCATGTTCCTGGCTGATGTCGTCGGCACGGTTGTCGCACCAATTCAGATTCCGGAGCTCGATGGCCGAACGCTGTTGCTGCTGCGACCCGTCCAGCCCGATGGGCGCGCGACAGCGAAGACGCGCATCGCTGTCGACTGCGTCGGAGCAGGCGTCGGAGATCGCGTGATCGTCATCGACGAAGGCAACAGCGGCCGCCAGATCCTGCAGATGCCAGGCGCCCCAGTGAAGACCCTGATCGTCGGTGTCGTGGACTACGTCGAGCTCGATGGCGAGCTCGCCTACGACCATCAACTGGCGGACAATCACAACAGCGCGAGTTCGGCCACGGCGGACTAAGGCGCCAGAGTCATACCCTTCCCTCCTCCACACGCTTCGCATCGTGAATCCACGACACCGCGAAACCGACTCAGTGCCCACAACGTAGAATCTCGCTATGGACTCCTCTGGCATCAACACGAACCCCGCCTGGACCGAAGAAGAGCAGCGCCTGCGCGTCGCGATTTGCCGGATCGGTGAGCTCAGCTATCAGCGCAACTTCATCGTCGGTGGGGACGGAAACATCTCGGCCAAGATGTCCGATGGCACGATCCTGATCACGCCGGCTGGAGCGATGAAGGGTTTCCTGTCACCGCATCAACTCGCGCGCATCGACAGCCATGCCAATGTCGTTGACAACGGACCCGGACCTTCGAGTGAGGTCGGAATCCACCTCGTCGCCTACGAGGAGCGCCCGGACATCAAGGCGATGGTGCACGCGCACCCGCCGCACGCGGTTGCGCTGACAATCGCCGGCATCGATATGCAGATGCCCATCATCCCGGAGATCATCGTCACGATCGGCGGCATTCCGACCGCTCCCTACGGAACGCCCGGGACGCCCGAGTTGCCGGAGACGATCCGCGAGATCGTGCGCTGTTCCGACACGATGATCATGCAGAACCACGGCTCGTGCACGGTCGGATCAAGCCTGATGGACGCGTACAAGAAGCTCGACATGCTCGAGCATACGGCGCGCATCTTGTGGCTCGCCCATGTCGCCAAAGGTGGCCTTGAACCACTGCCCGACGAAGCTGTGCGCAAGCTGCTCGAGACTCGCGGTCAGCTCGGCCTGAAAGGCCTGAACACGCTCGAGAATCGCTGCGGCATTCCGCCGCAATAGAGCGTTCAGTGGACGGGTCGGCCTTGGGCTGGACTCTGCATGTGGCTGCGCGCCACTGCTGCAGGACGAGGGATTGCCAACGGTTGCCAGCGTGGGCTCAGAGTCTGCGCCTCACGAAGGTCAGCGAAGGCTCCAGCCCCTCTCGGGTCGGTCCGCATGATGGCGTCGCGAGTGGATAGCCGTATGGAGTGGTCTCAATGACCTTCGAAGCAGCTCGGCCTTCCCGTCCAGATGCCTTTCATTGCGGGATGCATTACGCGTACCTAGGCTCTAGTTGTCCTCGTTCACTCCTTTCCCGCAACCCCCGCATTTCCGCATGAACGTACGTCACTCGATCACGTCAGCTGCCCTTCTCACCGCCGTCCTCGCCAGCGCGGCCTCAGCCCAGCAGCTCAGGAACAAGCAGCCCATCCAAGGTCCGGTCAAGAATGCGGGGATCTACCACGTCCTGACGGACACGTGGACGCGCGTCGGTCAGACGGCCAACCTAGGCCCTGATATTCTCTTCCGTAATGATGCGCCCAGCATCTACTTCGGCGAGCTGTATCAAAACGAGGTCTTCACGGACGAAGGACGAATCCCTACCACCGCTTCAGGTGCCAACGCTGACATCTACACGATCAACGGGTTTGAGTTCGGCTACTGCGCCATGAACGTCAACCCGACCTCGGCCACCTTCTCTTGGTTCGACAGCTACGCGCCCTGCTCGGACCCAGCCCTGCTCAACCCAGTCGGCGGCATCACCGTCACCGGCATGCCGAATGGCGGATGCTGGATGGTCACCATCGACATGATGGGAACGCCTGCCGAGTTTGACATGGAAGGCGACGGCGCCGACGGCATCTA
Source organism: Planctomycetota bacterium (assembly GCA_047611405.1). Taxonomy (GTDB): domain Bacteria; phylum Planctomycetota; class UBA1135; order UBA1135; genus JBLFWN01. The sequence goes on from JBLFWN010000021.1 coordinate 3,006, forward strand.
CGACATGTCGCCGAACCTGGACAGCTTCGGCTTCCAGTTCACGATCGACAACGGACAGGGCAGCACGACCAGCGCCGGTCCGATCTTGACCTGGGAACCGACCCTCGAGGGAGTAGGCACCAAGTGGAACAACCCCGGCGCCGTCGCAGGTTCGGGCCTCGGTTCGCTCGACTTCCTTTGGGTTGATTCGACCTTCGTTTCCCCGGGTTGCTATTTTTGGGGTGGCTACCCCTCCGTCGCGAGTGCACACCTGAACATCTACGGCGATAAGGCCGGCGGCTCGCCCAGCGTCTACTGCTCTGGTGGCGACAACTCGGTTGCAGTCGGTGGTGGTCAAATGATCAGCAACTCGGGCTACGGCTCGGCTGCTGCTGACTTCACGGTCAACGTCATCCCGAACCAGCCCGGCATCCCCTTCTGGGGCCCCAACCAGCCGAGCTTCGCCTTCGGTTGCGGCATCAAGTGCGTCGGCGGTACGGTTGTCCGTGGCCCGGTGGTGTTCCCGATGAGCAACACGGTCAACTTCACGGTCGACATGAGCGCGACGCCGGCCCACAACATTCAGTTCTGGCACCGCGACCCCACGTTCTGCACCGCTGCTTACGGAATGTCGAACGCGATGCAGCCCTGATTGAGTTGACGGAGGTGCCCTCAGGGGCGCAACCGTCTAGTACAAGAGGCGTCGCTTTTCGAGGCGGCGCCTCTATTCGTTTCGACTTGCTTGCAGCACGAGAGGTTCGCGACTCTTGAGTCGCCAGGCTCAGCCGACGCCAACAGCCTGCCCGAGAGAGGTTGGTTCACGAATTGAGTTCTCCGAATCGACTGACAAGGCCCAGTTTCCGCGCAGAGTTGGATGCTATTCGTGAGTTCTAGCGACGATTCTAGACGATTCGCAGATCTCGAGGCATGGATCGGAGTTTCTAGGACGGGCTGCTTGCCTGAGCGGTGCTAGTCCGACAACTGCTCGATCGCGACCGGCGAGATGAAGTCCGCCGGCTTCACACCCAAGACTGAACAGTCGAGCTGACCAAGCAGTTGCTCCGCTGTAGTCCCGACCAAGAAGCCGGGGATGCCACCGCGCGTGATCGTGCCCATCACCAGCAAGTCAGGCTGCAAATGCTCGACCGCCTCGCGGATCGCGACCGATCCCTTGTTACGACCGATGTGAAGCACCGGTTCGCTCGACATCTCGAGTCCTTCGAGCGGCGCCTGAATGAGCTGCTGCGCATTCGAACGAATCGCATCGATGCGCGTCGCGTACTCTTCCTCGGACAGATCCGAGGCGGCCGCCGATAGCTCGGTCGGAATCCTGTACGCGTGCACGACGTGCATTTCGCCTTCTCCGACCGAAGCGAGCTGTGCCGCCCAACGCACGGCCCAATCGCCGACAGAACTCAGATCGGTCGCCGCCAGGACCAGCTTGTGCGCCAGATCATGTTCAGGGCGGACGGCCCACACCGGGCAAGGACACTTGCGAAGCAGCTTGAATGCGGTCGAGCCGAGACGACGCTCGCCCTTATCCCGCTCACGCTTCCCGACGATCACGAGGTCCGCATCATGACGCAGCGCAGACTGGATGATCGATAACCAAGCGCGTTCAGACACGAGCTTCAATTGACAGCCGACACCGGCGGTCGTGCAGCGCTCGATCAAGTCTTGTAGAGCTCGGCGACCCGCTTCGGGAACACGCTCGTCCATGACCTCGATTCTCGACAGCCCGTGATCTTCGCTATCGGCCTTCCAGATCGAGTGCAACAAGGTGACTTCGCCTTGCCAATGTCGCGCCACCCAGATGGCTTGTTCGACGGCCTTCTGGCTCGCGAGGGAGACTTTCTCTCCCTTCGCTACCAGTTGCACTCCAACCAGAATTTTGCGGAAGCGATCCATGCGTAATCGATGCCGTCCTTGCTCAGACTCTGCGCGGCTCGCGCGCGCCTGCGGCTTCGATTTCGGCTCGACGCTCATCGAAGCCCTCGCGACCCATCAATGCGTAGGCGGCGACCTTGCCGGCTTCGACGCCGGGCTGATCGAAGGCATCGACGCCATACAACTCGCCCATCACTGCGACGGAGAGCTCTTTCAAATACAGGTACTGCCCCACAGTGAAGGGACTCACGGTCGGGAAAGAGATGCTCAAGTTCGGTCGCTTCGCATCGGTCAACGCAATGCGCGTGCCCTCTCGCTCGGCAGTGAAGAGTTCACCAAGTGACCGTCCGCCAAGGTACGCGAGCGCGTCGCGATCCTGATACGCAGAAGGAATCACAACTTGATGATCTGCCTTCTCCACGGCGAGGAGCGTAAACCACTTATCATGCGGTCCTTCGACATACAGCTGCACTTGGCTGTGTTGATCCGTGACGCCAACCGCGCGCACAGGCGTCGGGCCGACGAAGCCATCCGTACCATCGCGCAGCTTGCGCTTGCCGATGGACTCGGCCAGCAGTTGCGCGTACCAGTCCGCGAGGTCACGCAAACGATGGCTGTAGGCGAAGGTGATCGCCATCGGCTTTGACTTGCGCGTTTGCATGGCCCATTGAACGGCCGCGTACAACAAGGCAGGGTTCTCGAACAAGTCGCTGTTCTTGCAGCGCTCATCCATCGCAGCGGCACCGGCCAAGATGCCCTTGATGTCGATGCCAACCAGCGCAGACGACAACAGACCGACGGGAGCAAGGACACTGAAGCGTCCACCAACGCCGTCCGGTACGACGAAGGAACGATAGCCCTCCTCTTCGACGATCGGTCGCAACACACCCTTCTCGGCGTCGGTCGTGACGACGATGTGATCGCGTGCCGCCTCTTCTCCGATGCGCTGAATCAGCTCCTGTCGGAAGATCAAGAACTGCGACATCGTCTCGGCCGTCGAACCCGACTTCGAGATGACGTTGAAGAGGCATGTAGTCGGATCGATCGTGTCCAAGAACTCGCCCACAAGATCCGGATCGACGTTGTCGAGCACGAACAAACGCGGATGCCCCGCGGGGCCGACCAAGTCGTGGTACGGGCTGGACAGCGCGGTGTGCAGCGCGCGGTTGCCAAGCGCTGAGCCTCCAATTCCGAGTACGACGATGTTCTCGAAGCGGCCCAGCGTCTCGTCCGCGTAGGCCAAGATCGCGTCATGTACCTCTGTCTGGTACGGCAGATCCATCCAGCGGAGATCCCGCTTGCGTCTGGCCTGGACGGCGGCGAGCGCTTCGGCACAGCTCTCGCTCATTCCGGCGAGTTCCTCTTCGGTCAGGCCGTGCTCGGGGCCCACGACATCAGCGAGAACATTGGTGTAGTCGAGGTGGATCCGATCCAAAACGGTACTCCTTGGGGGTCCGCGCCTCAGAAGCGCTGCGGGGCAGGTGCGAGTCGACCAGCGTGGAGCGTACCAGGGACCCTCCTGCGGCCTTGAACAAGGTCCGAAAGGGTAGTCTTCGAGCTACCGAATTGCCTTATTTTGGTCGGATCCAGCCTGCGCGAGCTGCGATCCTTCAAAAGTCACGGCCGGGCTGCAGATGGAATGGATCAGCTGAAAAGGGATAAGCTATTTACCCTTATAGGCTGATCGGCAACGCACAGGCTGCCCTTGGCTGGAGCCAGAGCTTTATTGTCATAGCTCCGCCTCGGCCTCTTACCCATTGTATTCAACACAATATACTTTAAGAGATGCTGTGATCCTCAATTTAGCTAGAGTGTCATATGGCTCGGATCCGATCAGGGAGCCCCCCCCATCGACTGATCGAATTCGACTGCTCCGAACGACGGCCCCGAGGCGCCGCGAGGAACCAGTCTCACGCTCCCGCAAACTAGTAAAAGAAAGAGATAAGGGATTCCATCGATGGCTGCTCCTACAGATGAACTAATCAAAATTGGTGACTTCGCTCGGCTCGCGAACACCAATCTGAGGACCCTGCGCTACTACGAGGAGCTCGGACTCCTGATTCCGGCGAAGCGCAGCGCTGGTGGTTTCCGCTACTACCGCCCCTCTGATGTCAATCGCGTGCGGATGATCCACGACTTGCAGACTTTGGGTCTGCAACTGGATCGCATCGGCGAGCTGATGCTTCGACCCGATCCGGACGCCGAATCAAGCTCGAGAGTGAGACAATTGGAGGCTGCGTTAACCGAGCAGAAAAGCATCATCGAGCAGCGTGTCGAAGCTCTTCTCAATCAGAGAGATCAAATCGACAAGGCTATGCAGCGCCTGGGCAATTGCCGAACTTGTCACACTCACCCCACGGCCGAGAACAACTTCTGCGATCCCTGTACCGAGTCTAGTGAGCCGCTGTCTCCGATCCTGAGCGCTCTTTTCTAACACTCGTCCACGTCGGGAAGCCTCGATTCAGATGCCATCAATAGTGCCCATGCTGCTAATCTGAGACTCGCTGCCACGAGCTTCACGGCGAAGTTGCTGGACTCCTCTAGGCAGATACGCGCACGATAGGGCCCTCTCTCCAACGAGCGCGTGAACCCGATCGAATTCGACCAAAACGCGACGACTCGGCCAGCCGAAGCCGTGATCGACGCGATGGCGCCCTGGCTAGCAGGTAAGAGCGCCAATCCCTCCAGCCCGTACCGACGTGGCGAAGAGGCAGCGCGCGCGTTGCGCGACGCGCGCGCCGAAGTAGCCGCCCTGCTCGGCGCCAAGCGAGCGAACGAAGTCGTATTCACTTCTGGTGGTAGCGAGAGCATCACCAGTGCCTTTAGCAGCACGGCCTTCACGGTACGCGGGCAGGGGCAGCGCCGACGCATTCTGCTGTCCCAAGCCGAGCACAGTGCTTCGAAGAGCAACGCAGAACGCTTGGCCGCCTTCGGCTTTGAAGTCGTCTGGTTACCGGTCGACGCGGCCGGCCGTGTCAGCGCCGCGACTCTGAACGAACAACTCGACGATCGGACGGCGATCGTATCGCTGATCCTGGCCAACAACGAGACCGGCGTGCTGACGGATTTCAGCGGGATCGCGGATGCTTGCCGCGCGGCTGGCGCCGTGTTGCACATCGATGCGGTGCAGGGTCCTGGCAAAATAGCCATCGACGTGAGCGCACTCGGGGCCGACTTCGTCTCGATCAGCGCTCACAAATTCCACGGGCCGCAGGGCGTCGGCGCACTCTGGGTGCGCGAGGGGGTCGAATTCCACCCCTTGATCGTCGGCGGGCCCCAGGAGCGGGACCGGCGAGCAGGGACCGAGAACATCGCTGGCGCGGTCGGGCTGGGTACCGCCGCCCGACTGGCGCGCGAGCGGGTCGAGGGCCAACATGAACTGCATGCGCTGGCCGCGCTGCGCGACCGCCTCGAGGCCCAAATGCTCGACTTGTACCCCAGCGCCCGTATCAATGGTTCCGGAGTCCCGCGCACTCCCAACACCAGCAACGTGACCTTTCCCGGGATCGACGGCCCGACCCTGCTGCTCCTGCTGGCGGCCGAAGGGCTCGAATGCTCGGCCGGATCGGCCTGCAATGCGCAAAAAGTGGCCCCCTCTCCAGTTTTGCTGGCCATGGGTGTCGATGAGGAGGATGCATCCAGCAGCCTGCGCTTCTCACTCTCGGCCCACAGTCGGGAACGAGATCTCGAACGCGCCCTGGAAATTCTGAAACGCTCACTGACGGCTCTGACGAGTCTTTGAGTGCACTCCCGGACTGTGCGTCGAATTGCGGGGTAAGCTATGAGTGAGATGTCTGGGGTACGCCCCCGACCCTCGCAAGTGCCGACCCTCAAGGCACCGCACACGACCGGCCCTCCTCCTACGATAGATTTCGTCGCGCCTCCTCGCCTCATGGCCGATTCCTACAGAAGCAAGTACACGATCCAGGTCTCCGGGCTCTGGAACAAAAGACACACCGTCTTCGATGAAGAGGGCAAGAAGCTCGGCGTCCTGACCGCCAAGCGCAATCCATGGGGCATGGTCGTTTCGGCCGAATACCGCCCCGAGGAAGGTGAAGTGCTGTCGATTTCCCGCGATCCCGGCCTGCTTCGCGCCCAATTTTCGATCTGGACTGAAGGCAAGGAATGGCTTGGCTCCTCCCTTCGTTGGAGCTCCTTCCGCCGCCAGGTCGACATGTGGACGGGCACAAAGCCCCTGCGCGTCGTGCCCCGAACTGGCTTTGGGGCTGGTTGGCGCTTGGTCGCCGCCAAAACTGGCGAGTCTGCACGGATCGAAAGCGGCCTCTTCGGCCGTAAGCACGTGCTGTACACCTTCCGCAAGCTGGACTTCGAACTGCTGCTGTTCGCGCACTTCCTGGGCAGCCTGAGCAACCTCGGCTCCTTCTTGCCAACTTCGCTCGACAACACGGGTGCGAATTCAAAACAGCCGGCTGCTTCGCGCGCCTGATCGAGTGTCTGGGGCCCCCTGGATTCCGATCTGGGGGAGCACCACACAGGACCGAAACAAAGTCCAGAAAAGAGGGAAGGGTCTCGGGCAAGCTTCGTCCGAAACAAGTCGGAGGCCCTCGATCCGTCTGCGGCTGTTACACAGCCGAACTGGAGACTGCAATCAATACCCCGCCCCCACACGTGGTTTCTGACCTGCACGACCCAATTCCTTCCAACTCACTGTCACGCAGAGCCGCAGGCCCTGGCGCGGCAATTTCCAAGTACGCCGCCCCCACAAACACCTCGTTCACGGCTCCACCCGCACTCATCCGGAGTCCCGAGGCATCACTGATACCATGCGCCCGCTAATCGTCATCCTTCTCGTCGCAGCCGCCCTCGGCGCGTTCTATTTCGCCTTCACCATGGGAGATACCACATCCACCGATCCGGGCGGAATCGCCCCGACGCAGGCGGACGTGGTCACCCCCGAACCAGCCGATACCACGCCGGACGAATTAGCCGGGCTGAATGGCACGGAGAAGCGTGAAGTCGAAATCGTGCAGCCGCGAGTCACCGACAATCCTGGGGACGCCGATCTCACCAATCAGCTGACGGGATTGATCGTCGACAACAAGGGTGCTGGCATTGTTGAGGCACGCGTTGTCCTGACTCGCTTCGGAAGCATGTCGTTCTTCTTCTCTGATAGCGATGGACCGGATCGCTCGCAAGATCGCGTCGTGGCGACCGACTCGGAGGGACGCTACACCTTCAACGGCGTTACGCCTTACGACGACTACGCGCTCAAGGTGCGGCACCCCGACTACGGTCCGCACGAAGAAGGCGGCATCATCATCGGCGAGGACGATCGCGTCGAAGAGCCGCGCATCGTGCTGCGTCCCGGAATCGAGTTGACCGGAATGGTGAGCGACACCGCGGGCAACCCGGTCATCGGCGCGACCATCCTGCTCGGCGAAAGCGCGCTCGGGGTCGTCACCGATGAAGGCCCGGACATCTTCAAAGAGACTACAGACAACACCGGGCGCTACTCGTTCAAGAACATCAGCAATGGCAACTGGACCCTGACGATCATGGCCGCAGGCTATGGACGCGTCACAGTGCAACAGCTGAACGTCACTGGCGATGTCTCCGTCGAGAAAGACATCACGATGCAGGTCGCGAGCATGATTGCCGGCCGCGTGATGGCAGCCGGCGGCGACGTGCTCGAGCGCGCCAAGGTGCAAGCCTTCTCGCTGACACAACGCAACCAGCAAACGCGCTCGACTTCGTTCACAGACGAAGCTGGTGAGTTCGTTCTTGAAGACGTCCCCAGCGGCTCCTACACGCTGCTCGTAAGCGCTCCTGGCTTTCGCGGCGAGCGCCGTCAACGCATCGAGGCCGGCGACATGGGCGTCCTGGTCGAACTCTTCGCCCTGCCTACCGTCTCAGGTCAAGTCTTCGACGCAGGAACGGGCAAACCGCTGACGAAGTTCACGGTCCGTTTGCGCGAAGAAATGAAGAACGCACCCGTCGCCGTGCCGGTCCAGAACACGACCGTCATGGTCAACGACCCCGAGGGTCGCTTCGAGATCGCGTGCCCGAAGGCCGGAACCTTCCAGGTCGAAGCTTCGAGTCCTGAATTCGCGAGCTGCTTCTCCGAGAACTTCACGATCGCTGACGGCCAGAACATGCCTGGCATCGACGTCAACATGACGATCGGCGGCACGATTAAAGGCCGCGTGGTCAACTCGAACGGCGAGCCTGTGCGCGGAGCGACCGTCACGACACACGACAAGGACTGGACCGACGACGAGTTCATGCGCGCCATCGGCGACATGTACCCGACGATGGCAACGACCCGCAAGGCCAAGACGAAGAAGGATGGATCCTTCGAGTTGAGCGGCCTGACACCGGCTGACTACTTGCTGCACATCACGCACTCGCAGTACACCGAGGTCATGGCACCCGGATACTCGGTCGCCGAAGCTGGCGAAGCTGGCGAAGCCGATGCCGGCGATGTCACGATGGCGAGTGGCGCGACCGTCAAAGGCACAGTCTACGACCCGAACGGAACGGCCTTGGTGGGCGCGATGGTCAGCATGCAAGCTGAAGTCCTCCCGGGCCAGACGCCGATCTCCTATCGCAAGAAGACCGATCAGAATGGTAGCTACGTGATCAAGCACGTTCGCCCGGGCACCTACTTCGTCAATGCTCGCCGCACGGCGGGCGCGACAGGTACACCCTTCGAGCACTGGCAGGATCAGAAGCAGACCAACCGCAAGCTCGGCGTGTCCGACGGCGAGGTCTACGACGGCGTCGACTTCCGCCTCGGCGAGAGCGGACGCTGATAGTGCTTCCGCTCGCGAACTCCCCACCGATGCCACGGTAGGGAGCTCGATAGCATCAACAACTGACCGGCTTCGAGACGACAGTCTCAAAGCCGGTCCTTCGTTAACAGGGAAGTAATCGCGGCCTCCACCTCCGCTACCGCTCGCGCTATCCTCCTAGCGTGACCACGCACACTCATAGCGAAGAAGACTGGACCGAATACCTAACGCAATCGCTGCGAGCGCCTTTAGTCGTTCGCTACGGTCGCTCGCGTCGCCTGCCCCTGCAGCTGCGGCGCGCGCTGAAAGGATCCCGTGAACCAGCGCAGTTGCGTCTTCACGGCGGTGTCTTTGAGTCCCCCACGGACGAGGTGCTCGCATTGGTCGGCACCTGGGTTGCGGCGGTGATGCAAGGCCAGTCGCCACAGCCCGAAACACGTACACGGATACGCAGCTGGATCGACGAACAGCTGCAGCACATCCCGGCGACGCGTCGCGAGCCGAAGATCGAGGTCGAGGGTCGAGCCCACGATCTGAACGCGTTAGCCGACCGAGTCGTCAGCAGCTCTTTTGAAGGTCAGTTCGGCGCAGCACTCACGCGCCCCCTAGTCACCTGGGGGCGGCGCGGCAAGAGCCGCAGCCGGCGCAGCCTGCGAATGGGCAGCTACCAATCGAATCAGGATCTGATTCGGATCCACAGCGTGCTCGACCAAACGGCCGTGCCCGAGTGGTTCGTGCGCTTCATCCTGTTCCACGAGTTCCTGCATGCAGCGCTACCGTCACAACGCGACGAGGCGGGCAGGAAGCGACACCACACACCCGAGTTCCGCCGGCGCGAACGCGAGCATCCCGATTACCAGCGCTCGAGCGACTGGGAGAAAATTCACATCCGCGCTCTCATTCGCTCCGCGAGCCTCGATCGACCGATGCGTTGAAGACGCGTGAGCGGGCGCAGCGACCGCCAACTCGAAGCCACCCTTCTTGACCGGCGCGTCTTCTCGCGACAGTGCTTAGTGCTCACTCTGCCATCACTATGCGATAGCCCTCAACGCGGTGGCACAGCAGCGCAACTAGGCTGCAATGCTCGAGGAGGAAGTGGGGGGCGCTCGCACGATCCTTCCAGCACTTTGAGATCAGCGAGTCCAGAGGTCCATCCTGTACGAGCTTCGCTCCATCCAAGTAGCGCCGACAAGAGACCCAGTGACTCCGTCCATCAACGACTCGATGACAGAGACGCCCGGCGCATCGCCTTCGGCAGACGCTGTCACGAGACCAATCAAGTCATCACCTAGAAGGACCACAACTTCGGCAATAGGCTCACCCGAACCGAACTCTCAACCATGCAAACCGTCGACTATAAGGGTCGAAATCTCCAAGCCAGCTATGGACTGCCGACTGCTATCACTCGCGCTCTCTTTAGCGCTGTCTGCGAATTGCTTCAGCTGGCTTTCAAGAGGATTGTCGGACCCGCCGCGGACGACGACTCCCCAGCAACCACAGAGATCTTCTTCCGAGGCCGTCCCAAGCAGCGCAAGCTCTTCGAGGTCAACGAGCCACTCTTCCAGTGTGCGAATGTCACTCCCCGTGTCTTCGGTGATCCATTCGGAGAGACCGAAGGCGACCTGCTTCCACTCGTTGTCGTCCCCACGCGACTGAAGCGCTTCACCATCGGAGATATGAAGCGCGAAGGTGACATCGGAGGGAATGACATCCAGCGCAGACGCCCTTCTCCCAAAGAGTCCAGCGTTAGGGATGACAGCTAGAGAAGTGACCGAGTAGGGAGCCGCCGCAGCATGTAGAGAGCGGAATTCCTTTCGAGTTCCGGGATCCTGTATCCGCGCAAGCAATCTACTGCTGGCCCTCGCCACCGGTCGAAAAGGAGCTATCCATACAAGATGGTCGCAGGCGCTCGCACCGCCGCACGCGTACGAAGAGGTCTATTCCCGACGCGAGTAATTCGCGGACGTATCCGCCAACTTCGCACCTGTCAGGCACGTGCCCAGGATATTGCCGCCCAGCGCTTCGATCTGGTTGTACGTCTGTTCGACGTAGTGTCGCGGCGTCTCACCGAGGCGTACGACAAGCAGCACTCCGTCCACCATCGCACCGATCAGACTCGCGTCCGAGATCGTCATGGCTTGCGGCGTGTCGACCAGGACGTAGGAGTAGCGCTGCTTCAGCCGGTTCAGCAGGGTGCGCATGCGATCCGAACCGATCAACTCGGAGGGATTGCGGGGCAGATCGCCAGCGCCCATTACGGACAGGCCGGAGACGGATGTACGTCGGATCGAGCGGTCCAGGTTCAGCTTGCCGCTCAGCACTTCGGTTAAACCCTGGCGGCGCTCGAGGCCAAGGTAGTTCTCGACCGCCGGATGGTGCAAGTCGGCGTCGACGATCAGCACTTCCATCGACGGCATCTCGGCCATCGCTAGCGCCAGGTTCAAGCAGGCGATCGTCTTGCCTTCGCCGCGCAATGCGCTGGCCAAGACCAGTGTGTGTGAGGCCGCGTCGGGATTGAGCGCGTGGATCGAGTTGCGAAGACCACGGAACTGCTCGGCCACTTGACCGCGCGGCTCGTGCAGCATCATCAGCTCCTCGCGCTCGATCGGGATGCCTATGTCCTCGTCCGGATCCGCCTTGCGCAACGATTGCACGGGTTCGGGTTCGCGTAGCTTCTTCGGCTTCTTGCCCTGCTTGCCCCAACGGCCCTTGGCCGGTTCCGCAGCAGCGCTGCTCGGCTCGGCAGCTTCCGTGCTCCGCTCGCCAGATGAAGGTTGGGGAGATGAGAGCTCTGGCACGTTACTCGCGACATCCGCGGAAACCGCGTTCGAAGCAGAGGGAGAGTCGCCTGTACTCGCGTTCGCGGCATCATCCGGGCTGATGCCCGCGACATCATCCGGGCTGCCAGCTGAACCCTGTTGAGGTTGGCCGGTCGGGTCGCCCGTTTGCGGGTCGTTTTCGGGAGTGTCTCGAGATTCGCTCATCAGCTTGACGGGTCCGGCGCAGCGCCTTGTGATCCAGGTCCCACCTTGGGCGGCAAGCTACCATAACCCCGCCTCGCAGCTAGGTTCCGGTGGTTGCCTTCCAGCAGGCCCTATCGGCCGCATCGCGGCCAAGGCCGTACTCCGCTGCGCATTCCCGGCCGCGCGCGCCTCATCTGCGAGACGCTGACCGCCCACTCGAACACCGCTCGAACAGACACGCTCGATCCTGCAGCCGACGGTCTGCCGCCTACGCGGGCTGCGGCTGGCCCAATAGCAGCAAGAAGCGCGGCCGATCCGGACGCTCATCGCTCGTCCGCAGCTACTGCTTCCAGATACGATCAACCTCGTCGAGATCGAGAACGAGCGGCCGCGGATCCGCAGGCCAGACACCACTCCAAAACGTCGGACCTAAGGGGTGCGATAAGCGCGTGGCACGCGTCCGCAGGCGATCCTTGAAGTTCGCTATCTCGCCATCGAGTCGCGAGCGCCGCATGTGGTCGATCGCCAGCTCGCATGCACTCAAGTAATCGCCTTGCAGGAAGCGATCGCCCAGCAAGGAGACCAGCGCGGTGCGAGCCTTCCATCCGACACCTGGCGTCGCGCAACACAAGGCCAGATCGACGAGCTCGGGAGCACCCGCATCGGCGCGCAACTCTTCGCTCGTGGGGTCGAGCAAGGCCGAGAGGATCAGCTGCGCTTCCGCGTCCGCAATCAAACCGCTGCGCAACATCAGCGTACGTGCGCGCTCACCGATTGGTAAGTCTGCCCCATGCCGCAGCAGGTCGAGTTGCGCGCTCAACTCACTCAGGTGTCCAAAGCTCGCCAGGCGTCGAAACTCGCGGTGCAGTGGATGGTCGACCGTCGCACGCACCGGCATCGCATCGAGTGCGATCTTCAGGCCTGTGGCGGAGATCTCCGATTGGCGGCTCGCGATGCCCCAAACGCTCAGCGTGCGTCCGATCTCGGCGCCAGGTGAAATCGACTCGAGCCAGCCCATTCCCTGCGCGTGTACCTCAGTTCGCACCAACAGCCGCGTCAATTCATCGAGTTGATTACGCATCAGCGCCCAACGAAGCAAAGCATCGGGCTCGGCGATCATCACTGGCGGCTCGACTCGACCGAGCTGTGCAAGAGCCCGTAACGCAGCGAACTGAAGCGCGGAAGACTCCGAGGCTCCGAGTTGATTGCGAATGACTTCAATTACGCTAGTCGATTGACGAGATTGCCCCTCGATGATGACGAGGCGCATCCAGCGGCCCAAAGGTGTCGCCCGCTGCCAGCCCTCCAATACGACCGATGTGAGGTCTGCGCCATCGGCACCAGTTGGAGGAACGGCCGATAGTGCGCGCGCGACTCGTTCGACAAACTCTCGGTTGCCGCCAGCAACAGCACGCTCGTCCGCAAACAAGAGCACGCTGCGGAGCGACACCTCACTGGCGAGCGAAGGCGCAACCCGTCCACGTGCTGCCCCTTCCAACAAGCCATCCAGTGCTGCCAGATTTCGCTCCTCGATCCAACGCTCTTCCATCCAGGCCATTGCGGCAGGCCACCCGCAGCTGGCGAGCGCGCGAGAACAGGCTTGGTTACGCAACGGATCTTGCTCGCGCACGGCTCCTTTTAGCCAACGCATCACGTGACGCTCCCCCGTCAGCTCGGACCTGTCGCCAAGCTTCGCGACGCGCAGCCAGGGACGACCACTGCCATCTTCGCGATAGCCGTGCACTTGATAGGTCAGGCGATGGTCGCGCATCAGGCCATCGAGCATCTCGGCCCAATCGCCGAGCAGAGGCCCCATCGAGAGGTCGCCGCGCCCGCGCTCCTCCTCTACCTGCATCGAAGGGCCGAGAACGATCGGAGCGGGTCCACCACCAAGTCGTGTGAATCGATCGAGCCGGGTCAGAAAGTCGTGCGCACTCGGGGCGAGGGTCAAGAGCTTCGTCTGGCGTTCAATCCACGCGTCAGGCAGCTCGTGATTGCTCAGCGCAGGATCACCGATGGATGGACTCCAGCGATACAGCATTTCGTGGATCGCCTGGCGGCCCACATCTTTGACCCCGGTGCTGCGGTCGATGAACAACAAGACCGCCAGGCCCAGGTGCTTGTCAGAACTGCCGATCGCTTGCGAGAGGCGCCGCCGGACTTCAGCCGAACCGCGCGTGGCGGCCTGAGCAACTTCGGGCAGATGCAGACGCTCGAGGTGCAAAGAGAGGAACTGCTGCGCGGCTTCGCGATCGAGAGCGAGGCGCGATGCCAGACGGCCGAGCTCGATACTGATTTCCTCAAGCGTGCTCGATGGCCTGCGGACGGAACTGATAGAGAGGGGCGTGCTGCGAGCTTCGAGCGCAACGTATTCGCCGGCCGCGAAGACTGCGGGAGTTCCGGCGAAGACAGCGAGCACGCCCGTGATCACATACCTATTTGATGCCCGGAGCCTCCCGAATGATGCTCGGATCATTCCGTTTGATGAGCCTCGGCTCACCCCGAATGATGCTCGGATCATTCCGTTTGATGAGCCTCCGCTCACCCCGAATGATGCTCGGATCATTCCGTTTGATGAGCCTCCGCTCACCCCGAATGATGCTCGGATCATTCCGTTTGATGAGCCTCGCATCACCCCCGCCTCCGCCCGAAGCCTGCCGTCAGATGAGACCTGGGGCATCAGGGCACTGTCAGGCTCGCGTCGGATGGCCAAGAATCGTCGCTTCATCCCAGCAAGGGTACGGTCCAGACCCGCCAGGGTCCTGCACGACAATTGTTAGAGAGGCAGATCGCGAAGACGGCCGATCCAGTACTCATGCGCTGCGCCATCCTTGGGGTCGCGCGGGAGGCACGCTACTCTGTTCGCCGCCCAAGCAGCCCTGAGTGCGCCTAGACCATGTTTCGCAAAATCCTGATCGCAAACCGCGGCGAAGTCGCCGTCCGACTCGCCCGAACGGCGCGAGAGATGGGCGTCGGCACCGTGGGCGTCGTCTCCAGCGCCGACCGTGAAGCCAGCTGGGCGCAGACATTCGACGAGGTCGTCTGCATCGGCGGCCCCGCTCCGCGCGAGAGCTACCTGCGCCAAGAGACGATTCTGCAAGCTGCATTACAAACGGGCTGCTCTGCCATCCATCCGGGCTGGGGCTTCCTGGCCGAGCAACCGCGCTTCGCTGCGCTGTGCGAACAACACGGCATCACCTTCATCGGCCCTTCGGCGAACATGATGTCGAAGATGGGTCTGAAGTGGCCCGCCAAGCGCACGATGCGCGCGGCAGGACTGACGGTCATCCCTGGCTCCGAGGGACTGCTGGCTGATGCCGACGAGGCCAGTCGCGTCGCCCAAGACACCGGCTTTCCAGTGATCATCAAGGCCGACTCCGGCGGCGGCGGACGCGGCATGCGTTTGTGCCATAGCGTCGAAGATGTGATGCAGGCCTTCCCCTCGGCACGCGCGGAAGCCGAGTCCGCTTTTGGCAGCGGAGCGCTCTATCTCGAGAGCTACCTGACCGGCGGCCGCCACATCGAAGTCCAGTTGATGGCCGATAGTTTCGGCAACGCGATTCACATCGGTGAACGCGAGTGTTCGATTCAACGCCATCATCAGAAACTGATCGAAGAGAGCCCTTCGCCGGCGCTCTCTGATGCCGAGCGCGCCGAGCTTGGCCGCACCGCCGCGGAAGCTACCGCGCGCATCGGCTATCGCGGCGCCGGCACGATCGAGTTCTTGCGACGCGAATCAGACGGGCAACTGTGCTTCATGGAAATGAACACGCGCCTGCAAGTCGAACACACGGTCAGCGAAGAAGTCAGCGGACTCGACATCGTGCGCGCTCAACTCGAGGTCGCCGCGAATCGGCCGCTAGGCATCACGCAAGACGACGTGAAGCTGACTGGCCACGCCATCGAGTGCCGTATCAATGCCGAGGATCCGAGCGACGACTTCAGACCTACCCCAGGACGACTCGAGAGCTTCCGTTTCGGAAGTGATGTCGGACCTGGTCGCATTCGCATCGATACCCACCTGCAGGTTGGCGACGAGATTTCTCCCTACTACGACTCGTTGATTGCCAAGGTCATTGCCTGGGGCGAAACGCGCGCCGCAGCGATCGAGACCATGCAAGCCTGTTTGAACGCGAGCGAGATCACCGGCGTGTCGACCACGATACCGTTGCACCTGGCCGTTCTCGCGAGCCCCGAATTCCAGAGTGGCCATTACGACACACGCTCGATTCCCGGTTGGCCAGCCTCGCCTGCAGCCGTCGCTTCGAGCCTCTAACGCTTCGCCGCTTGCCCCCGACGCATTGATGACGCTATGGCCAAGGTCCCGCTGACCCCGATCGGTTCCTCCCGCGATGCCTTCCTGGACAACGCCAGCTTCACGCGCAACCTCGAAGCGATGGGCGCCAAGTCGGATGAGCTGAATGAACGTCGTGCGACCATCGCCGACGGTTGGGGCGACAAGTATCGCGACCGTGTGCACCAGAAGGGTAAGTTGACGAGCCGCGAGCGGCTCGAGTTGCTGAAGGACGAGGGCACGCGTCTGTTCGAAGTCGGCACCTTCGTCAACGACGGTCGCGAATTCGGCAAGTTGCGTTCACCCGCAGCCGGCGTCATCACCGCCTTCGTATCGGTCGAGAGCCGGTGGACGATGGTGATCGCGAACGACAACACGGTCGCCTCGGGATCGTGGTGGCCGCTGAGCTCCGAGAAGATTCAACGCGGCCAAGAGATGGCGCTGCGCTTGCGCATCCCAGTCATCTACTTGGTGGACTGCTCGGGCCTGTACTTGCCCGAACAATCGCGCTCCTTCCCGGGCCGTACTGGTGCAGGACACATCTTCAAAAAGAACTCCGACCTGGCCGCAGCGGGTGTACCGCAGATCGCAGGTGTCTTTGGCGATTGCATCGCAGGCGGCGGCTACATGCCGATCATTTCCGATCGTGTGTACATGACCGAGCAGGCCTACATGGTCATAGCCGGCGCAGCCTTGATCAAAGGCGCGAAGAGCATGTCCCTGTCGAGCCTCGACATCGGCGGCCCGGAGGTGCACGTACACCAATCGGGATGTGCCGATGTACGCGTGCCTGATGACGAGACGGCTTTGACGATGATTCGCGGCGAGATCGCGAAACTCTCTAGTAGCGCTGCTGACTTTTATCGTCACGGTGCCGAAGCCGAAGCTCCACACTTCCCCAGCGCGGAGATGGACGGGCTCTTCCCAGCCGATCATCGCCATACCTATCCGGTCGAAGAGGTCATCGCACGCCTGGTCGACCGCAGCTTGTTCTGGGAAGTCTTGCCCAGCCGCGGGCGTGAGATGATCGTCGGCGTCGGTCGCGTGAATGGCCTGTACATGGGCTTCGTCGCGAACCGCCAAGGGCTGATCGACGATCCCGAGCACCACGGTGCTGACGGGGAAGCGAGCCCGAAGAAGCCGGCTGGCATTTTGTACAGAGAAGGCATCGCCAAGGTCTCAGCCTTCAGTCGCGCCTGCGATGCCGACGGCATCCCGATCGTATGGCTACAAGATATTTCAGGTTTTGACATCGGGGTCGAGGCCGAGCGCTTGGGATTGCTCGGCTATGGCTCGAGCTTGATCTATACCAACAGCACCAACAGTGTGCCGATGTTCACGGTCTTGCTGCGCAAGGCGTCGGGTGCCGGCTACTACGCGATGGCGGGCGGACCCTATGAGCCAGTGGTCCAGCTTTCGACACCGTTGACGCGCCAGTCAGTGATGGAAGGCCGCACGCTCGCGATCGCCGCCTTCAACACGAAGCTGGACGACGACTTCGAGATTCTGGCGACCGACCCCGAAGAGCGTGCAAAGATCGAGAAAGGGATGCGCGACACCGAGGCGCGCATCGAAGGTGACATGGATCCGTACAAGTCGGCGGCCCAGATGGACACCGACGAAATCGTGGGCTTCTCAGAATTACGCCCATGGCTCGAGGTCTTTGCCGAGTCCGCCTACCAAGCACCGGGAACGCGGCGCACGAAGAACCCACGTATATGGTCGCTGCACGACATCGCCGTCCTCTCCGAGCCGCGCGGTTGAGCGCCAGCCAACTTCAATCCATCAAGCGATGAACACATCCAGCGATTCAAGTCGAGTGGCCTTACGCGTGTCGCGCGACGAGGCCGGCATCCGCTTGTTAGCCCCGCACGCAGGTGTATTCACGTGCGCGCATGCACGTGGCGCCGCGCTCGCGCCCGGCCAAGGTGCAGGTACGATGCTGGTACTTGGTCGAGCCTGCGAGTTGTTCGTACCCGAAGGCGTGCACGGCATCGTGACTTCAGCGCGCCCCGAACGCGTGCATGCCCCGGTCAGCTACGAGGATGTGTTGTACGAGCTGTCTGCATTGACGACGGATGGCATCGAATTCGAGCGTGCCGAGGTCACGCACGATGCCGAAGAAGGTCTCGTGTTGCGATCGCCGCAAGCCGGGCGTTTCTATCACCGTCCGAGTCCCGATGTCGATCCGTTGACAACTGTCGGGAGCGAACTGCAAGTCGGCTCGCCCGTCGGCTTGATCGAGGTCATGAAGACTTTTACCCATGTGCCCTACCAGGCACATGGCGGCTTACCCGAGCGCGCGCGCGTCGTAAAAATCCTGGCCGCGGATGGCGCGGACATCGCCGCCGGCGATGGGCTGATCGTCGTCGAACCGATCTGAGCGTCGGCTGACGCTGCGCGCCCCTTGCCGATTCGGGAGAGAAGCTCGCGCGCTGTGGCGCTGGGCCTAGCAGGCCGCCCAAAAACAGCGGTTCGCGCAGTGCCAGGGATCGGACGCAGATCAAGGAGCACTAAGTTCCTAGCGGTTGCCCCGCCTCAAAGACCAGGGCATTTGGGGCCGAACTACGCCGCAGAGCTGCGTTCGAGGACTGGTGCTGCGCGAACCGCTGTTTTTGGGCGGCCTGCTAGCGCTCGTACCACAACCGACCCATCTCGTCCCGGATTGTGTAATTCAGAGGTTCGATGGCCGGAGGTCTCTCCTTCGCGACCCCCCAACGTGCCCGAGGACAGTACCTTAGGGAACGCGGCGACATGCCTCGCCGCTTTCCCCAGCCGGGAGCCCGAACGCTCCGCAAGTACCCGACGAGACCCTGATGTCGATTCTGAAGTCCCACGCCATCGTCTCCGCCTCTGCCCTCCTCTGCATCGCGCCCCTCTTTGCGCAAGACAAACCGTCTGATGATGCAGTGTCCCTCCCCAGTGGTTGGGAAGAGAGCATGCGCTGGCGATCGATCGGTCCAGCCAACATGGGCGGACGCATCACCGACATAGCCGTTCATCCAGGTGACACCAGCACGTGGTGGATCGGAACCGCGACAGGCGGCGTCTTGAAGACGACCAACGACGGCAACACCTTCGAGCATTTATTCACGCAAGAAGGTTCGTCTTCCATCGGCGCGATCGCCGTCGCGCAAAGCGACCCCGACACACTCTGGGTCGGTACGGGCGAACGCAACCCGCGCAACAGCGTGTCTTGGGGCGACGGTGTCTACAAATCGATCGACGCAGGCGCGACATGGACAAAGATGGGGCTCGAACAGAGCTTCCAAATCGGCTCGATCATTATTGACCCGAGCGACTCGAACACCGTCTACGTCGGCGCCTTGGGCCGCCTATGGGGCGAGAGTGATCAGCGCGGTCTGTACAAGACCGTCGACGGTGGCGAAAACTGGGAGCGCATCCTCGAGATCGACACGAGCACGGGCATCGTCGACATCGTGATGCACCCGGACGACAGCTCGACCCTGCTCGTCGCCGGTTACGAGCGCGAGCGCGATGCCTTCTGCACGAACGATCCTGCGCAGAAGTGGGGCGCAGGCAGTGGCCTGTGGCGCACGACCGACGCTGGCCGCAACTTCACCGAGATCACGGACGGATTGCCGGACGGCAAGCTCGGCCGCATTGGCCTCGAATGGAACGCTCCGGACCCGAACGTGGTGTACATGGTGCTCGAGTCCGAGCACATTTCGCAGGAACCCGAGAACGCGGCCTACGCCGGAGTCACAGGTGCGGATGCCGAAGTGGGCGCGCGCGTTGAATCGGTGGTCGAAGATGGCCCTGCCGCCAAGGCTGGACTGCAGGAAGGCGACATCGTTCTCCAAGTAGGCAATGTGATAATCCACTCCTGGAGCGACTTGCTCGACAACATGCGCCAGCATGTCGCGGGCGAAACTGTCGGCATGGTCATCTCTCGTGAGCGCGAAGGCCTCGAGCTCGAGGTCACCTTCGAAGTTCGTCCCAGCGAAGAGGAAGACGAAGATCCCGAAGAAGGCAAGGCCAAGGAAGTCAGCGAGGAGCCGAAGGAGTGGAAGTCACCCTATCCCGATCCCGGCCCCTTCCGCGGCACGCTCGGCGGACAGACCGGAAACGTTCAGAGCCAACAAGGTCCCGACGGCCATCGTTACGGCGGCGTCTATAAGTCTGATGACTCGGGCGCGACCTGGACTCGCATCAACTCGCTCAACCCGCGTCCGATGTATTACTCGGAAGTACGCGTCGACCCGAGCGATAGTCAAAACCTATATGTGCTAGGAACGCGGCTGCACCGTTCGAAGGACGGTGGCGAGACTTTCACGAACGATGGACACGGACGCGAAGTGCACGTCGATCACCACGCGCTCTGGATCAACCCGAATGACGGGCGCCACATGATCCTCGGCAACGATGGCGGCATCTACGTCACGCACGACCGCATGGAGAACTGGGACCACCACAACCACGTGGCCTTGGGTCAGTTCTATCACGTCACGACTGATAGCCAGGCGAACTACAAGGTCTATGGCGGCCTGCAGGACAACGGTACTTGGGGCGGCCCGAGCCGGACGGGCACTCGCACAGGTCCGGTCAACACGGACTGGATGAGCATCGGTGGCGGTGACGGCTTCGTGTGCCGCGTCGACGCCGAAGATCCGGATCAGATTTACTACGAGAGCCAGAATGGCGGCATCGGCCAGCGCAACTTGCGCACCGGTGAGCGCGGCTACATGCGTCCGCGCGCACCCAAAGGCACGCGCTATCGCTTCAACTGGATGACGCCCTTCATCCTCTCGAACCACAACTCGCAGATCTACTACACGGCAGGCAACCACGTGTTCCGTTCGTTGAAGAAGGGCTCGAACCTGAAGGCTATCTCGCCGGAGATCACGCGTACTAATCGCGGCAGTGCCACGGCCTTGGCCGAGTCTTCCCGCGATCAAGACGAGCTTTGGGTCGGCACCGACGACGGCGCATTCTGGTCGACGCACGACGGCGGACAGACGTGGGTGGATCACTTCGAGGACCGCTTCATCGAGGAAGACGCGACCTCGGTCCAGCCCGACCCTTCGTCGATTGCTGCCGTGACAGAAGAGTCTTCTGAAGCAGCCGTCAGCAACATTGCCGAAGCCAGCTTCTCGCAAGAGACGCCCGATACGGAAGCCGTCGTCGCGAAAGTCGAAGAGGCCTCGAGCCGCATCAAATTGACGCCCGCTGCGAAGATCCATCACCCCCTGGCCGGCTCATGGTCGGGCCAAGCCACGGGTGCCGAGGTCGAAGGCAGTGACGGTGAATTCGAACTCGACTTCGAGTTGAATAACGACGGCAAGCTGATCGGCGAGTTGAGTTCTCCTGTCGGCAAAGGCGCGTTCAAGAAGCTCACCTACGACGAGTCCAAGGGCAAGCTGAACTGCACCTACGACGCGGACGGCATGAGCCTCGTGTTCGACGGCGACCTGGTCGACGGCAATCTGACCGGCACGATTGATTTTGCCGGTGGTGCGATGAAGCTCGAGTTCACGGCGCAGCGCAGTGAGCCGGAGGCTTCAGTAGCGAAGAAGACGGAGAAGGCGTCCTCGAAGCTGTCTACTAAGAGCCAAGAGACAGCGACGGACGACCTCGGTCTAACCGGTCAAGTCACGCTTAGGATGTCCAACTTTGATTCAAAGTCCGGATCGGTCAAAGAACAAGAGGGCACCATCAAGGCGCAGGTGGACGCCGCGCTCGGAGAGGAGACTGAGGCAAGCGAGGAAGTGAACGAAGAGGAATCAGGTCCGACCCTCGGCGACATGGTTCCGGTCCCGCACCGCATCTCCGGCATCGTCACCTCACGTCACAAGGACGACCGCGTCTACGTCTCCTTCGACGGTCACCGCACGAACGACACCTTGCCGCACATCTACGCATCCGAAGACGGCGGCGAGACGTGGTCATCGATTCGCGGCGACCTGCCCGACAAGGCCGGTTCGGTTCGTACGATCGAAGAAGATCGCGTGAACCCGGATCTCCTGTACGTCGGCACGGAACGTGGCATCTACGCCTCCCTCGACCGCGGCAACAGCTGGACGCGCATGCACTCCAACCTGCCGACTGTCCCAGTGCACGCGATCGCGCAGGCGCCCGGAGCACCCGAGATCGTAGCGGGTACGCACGGTCGTTCGCTGTGGGTCTTGAACGTCGCGGCCTTGCGCCAGATGACGTCCGAGACACTCGGCAAGAAAGCGCACCTGTTCACGCCGGCCGAAGCTATTCGTTGGCGCACAGATGTCGGTACCGGCTCGAGCGGCACCCGTCGCTTCGTCGGCGAGAACCCCGAAGGTGGCGCACGCATCGACTACTTGGTTGGCAAGGGCGCACGCAGCATTGAGTTGCGCATCACGGGTAAAGGCGGCGAGCTAGTGCGTGAGTTCGAGATCGAGACCACGCCCGGCTTGCATAGCGTTTCTTGGGATATGCGAATGGCTCCGCCCGCCGGCTCGAACAGTCGTTGGCGCCGTGGCCCGAGCGTGGAGCCCGGCAACTACATGGTCGAATTGACCGTCGATGGCACGACCGAGCGCACTACGCTCAAGGTCAGCATCGATCCCGACAACCCCGACCCGACTTGGATGGAATTCGAAGACTTCGAAGAAACGATCGAAGAGGATGAAGCGTCGGCCACCCCGGCCCGAACCTCCTTCTGAGACTCAACTTGCCTCGACGCGGTGGCCCCTAGCGGTGCCACCGCGTTTTTTTGTGTCACACTTGTTATGGCACGGCCCTATTCCCCCTAGGTCCCACTCGCAAACACCCGGTCCCCCTAGCCAGGGGAGTTCTTCTCCTAGCCTCATCATGTACGCCCAGAAAATCCGCCGCGGGCTGCTCGCCGGCGCCGCACTCGTTCTCAGTACACAGCTCGCTTCAGCTCAGGTCGTCAACTACGTCACATACATGGACGGCGCTCAACAGGGCACAGCTTCTCCCGCCGTAGGGTCTGGCACCTTCGTGATCGACACGGTCGCGGACACCATGACCTACTCGATCGAGTTCTCGGGCTTGACGGCCATCCAAACGGCTGGCCACCTGCATGGCTTGGCTGCTGCGGGAAACAATGGTGCGGTCTTGCATGGCCTGCAAACCGGCTCGCCGGTCAATGGCGTCTGGAACTATCCGCCGAGCTTCGAAGCGAACATCTTGAATGGTGAGGTCTACGTGAACATCCACACGCAAGCCTTCGCACCGGGTGAGATTCGCGGCCAGATTGTTCCCGAGCCGGTAACCTACTGCACCTGTGACACGGCCGCTCCTTGCGGCAACACGACCAGCGTTGGTGGCTGCGAGAACAGTAGCGGCGCCGGATCTCAGATCACGACTCGTGGTCTCAGCAGCATTGTAATCGACTCACTCGAGCTGGTTGCCAACAACATTCCGCTGCAGCAGCCCGGCATCTTCTTCATGGGCATGGGCGCGCCGATGGTGCCCTTCGGCGACGGACATCGTTGCGTCGGCGGCACGACCTTCCGCTTCCCCGCGGCCGGTTCGGGCGCCAGCCAAGTGTTGACGCTGGGTCCCGGCATCGCAGCTTCGACCGCTAGCAACCCGGCGTCAGGTCAGATCCAGTCCGGTCAGACCTGGAACTTCCAGTGCTGGTTCCGCGATCCCCAGGGTCCCTGCGGCAATGGCTGGAACTTGTCCGACGCAGTGGCCGTGACTTGGGTGCCGTAGACACATCCAGTGCCTGGGGTGCGCTCTCTCCATTGAGAGTGATGCGCTCCTCGCACTGAACAAATTTAACCCGGGCCGGTTCGTCAACGCGAACCGGCCCGGGTCTTTTCGTTCGCACGCAGTCATCGCGACAAGTCAACTCGGAATCGGTCGCGCGAGTCATGCATAGCGCACGGCTTCAGGGCAGAGCGCGCACCGAATAGATCTCGACATCGCCAATGTTCCAGCCCCCCATCGAGAAGTCGACGGCTTGGCCGCCTTCGCAAGGTCGCAACGCTCTGGGTACGGATTGGCGTCGGTTGTCCGTTTGCGCCTAGCTAGAGACAGCCCGTTGTGGACAGCGGCGCCCCCGCTCTTGTCAGCATATCCTTGGAACGGAGGCGAATTCGGTCGGGCCCAATGACAAAGATGCGAGCACCCGTTGGCACTCGCACCTTGTTCGGAGACCAGTGGCGGCCCCCCTCCCCCTACCGGACACAACCTCCGTCCACACGCGGCCCCTCGCTCAACGTTGTTCCAACGCCGAGACCTTGACCTGCAACGGTTCGCACCAACGCTTTGCTCCCGGTTGGTAATACAGGTACGCGCGCGAAGCCGGACCGGTCGTCGTGCCGGGAATGCGAGCAATCAGATCCAAGGTAACCGTCTCGATCGTGCCCGGAGCCATATCGCGCCAGTACAGGATCAGCTCGCGGCCGCGGATCTCCCACAGGTCGAAACGGCCCGCCTTCTTCAGGTCTTCCAGCAGCTCGCTACGAATCTCGAGTCCTGCCGGGATGCCGACGATCGCCATCGACATCGGCACGCCTGCGGAGCTCGGGTTTTCGACCTCAATGACCATGGCGATCGACTCGCCTTCGACGACGCGCGCGGCTGCACCAGCTGCCATAGCACCCTGCGCACTGCCACTCGTATCGAAGGTGGTCCGAATCATCAACGGTGCCTGACTGTCGTCGGCCGGGAATTCGGAGTAGTACGAGAGCTCGACCGCGTACGGGAAACGGTTCTCGCCGACCATCTCCATGCGCATCAGGTTCGGCCCGGGCGCGACGAAGTTCTCGAGGTCCGTGATCTCGATCGCTCCATTGCGTCCCGCGTCGAAGGACACCTTCGACACTTGCTGCCCGTCGATAGAGACCAAAATCGAGCCCGGGTTCGCAACGCGGCGCGCGATGTGTGCATGCTCGGTCAAAGCCTTCAATGCCATGATAGTCGCCTGCGTCGCACCAAAGGTGCCGCGACCCGAACGGTTCTCGATCACGAAGGTCAACGCACGCTCGGCATAGACCAGGTCTTCCGCATCCTGCATCCACGCGAGGGCCGCAAAGCTGGATGTCTCGATCACCAGATCAGTACCGCGCGAAGCGGTGATGGTGCTCGTGCTACCCACCAAACGGCCGTCCGCTTTCTGCATTTCCTTCAAACGTTCGCGCGCACTATCCGCAACTTGGTCTCGGCCCGCTTCGTTCAAACCGCATGCCGCGACAGCAACCTCATAGGCATCCTCGCTGGTCAACGCACGCGCTTCCAAACGCTTCAATTCCGCCTCGATATCCGCAACTGGAGTGCCACTCACGACGAGCGCATAGGTGCAATAGGTGTCTGTCACTTCTTGCGGTGCGCTGCCGAAGCTATCCAAAGCTTGCGCGTTGCGCTCAAAGCCTCCGCTGCCATTGCGACGCCCGAGCAACCAACTGCGCGTGCGTCCAACCATGTCGTCATCGACGGCGTAAACAGCGGCCATATCCGCGAACTCGAGCAAGCCGTAGGCGGTCAGCGCCTCGTGCCCGGGATCGGAACCAAACCACTCGTAGCCGCGTTGACCACACTCGTAGCCTGCGATTTTCGCATAGCCACGCTCCAGCAAGCCGCGCGCTTTGGCCGCAACAGCAGGCATCTCGACGCCGGCGGCTTCCAAGTAGGCCAGGCACATGATGTTGGGATAGTTGACGCTCGAAGCTTGTTCAAAGCAGCCGTAGGGTTCGCGCAGCATGCCGTCGAGCCCCTCCAATACATCCGACAGAGGTGACGGATAGAAGGTCATGCGCAGCGCCAAGGAACCCGGCACCCACTCTTCAGGCAAGCTCAGTTCCAGCTCCGCAAGGTCAGACAACTCGCCACTCCACGAGCGCTGGATCGGGTAGCCACGTGGCACGACGCGCAATTCGCGGCCAACCCCATCCGAGAAACCTCCGACCTTGCCGGTCAATGCGATTCGTGCGGCAGCATCTGAGCCATCGCCAGCTTCGACCAGAATTGGAACGAGAACACGCCCCCGTCCACCATCGAGCATGACCTTATACTGAGCTTCACCCATCAACGCCAAGGGACCCGCCACTTGCACGTCGAGCTGTGCGTTCCGCAGCGATTCATCGCTGCACGCGAGAGCGATCGGAAGTTGGATTTGGTCACCTACCGTCAGTTCAATCGGCAAGCTTGCGTTCAGGTGGAAGGGCGGCACAGCTTCGAAGCTGGCGCTTTGTTGCCCGACGCGGCCCGCGCCGTGAGCATCGGCCTCGATGACCCAAGTCGTCACGCGATCGGACAGATCGAAGCCGACTTGCGCACGCCCTAGCTCGTCCGTACGAAGGAGCGCGTTCCAGTACACAGTCTCGGTGAAGTCGGTCCGCAGACCACGGCCACCCTTTGCATTCTGGTGCGAGTAGACGCGCACCGGAACGCGACCGCCACGACCGTTCCTCCATCGAAAATCGTCATCATCCCCCTCAGCGGCATACCCAAGTGCACGAAGAATCTCGCGCCCCTCGGCTGCGGGCTCTTCCATGACCTCTTCCGGGGCGTCCGCCAAGAATCCGGCAACATCCACCCCTTCGCGACCCGCCGCAGCTCCCGTACGGCCCAGGAAGATCTCGTCTTCGACGATGTCACCGCCACCGCCATAACCGAGAGCGTGCCACATACCCGGGGCTTCAGGCGCTTCCTCAGCCTCGATTGCACCCACCAGGAACTGGTCTCGAACCGCCATGCCATCCGCCGCTGCGAACATCCTCTCCGCCATCGGTAGGGGCAAGGCTCCGCGCATGCCAGCATTCTGAAGCATGATCAGCGCAGCTACACCAGCTGCCGAGAGCAAGAGCGCGGGCTTCCACGGTGCAAGCTCACGCAGCACAGGCAGGTGCGTCGCGATACGTATGCCAATCAGACACAGCAACAAGAAGCCCCCGAGGCCGGCAAAGTCGCGCGCGTTTCGTTTCGCTGTCTGGCTCGCGCGACGCATCATCACGGCAGTCACCGCAGAGTCGCCAGCTTCGTCGATAACATTCGGTCGATCGACAAGGCCCATGCGCGCCAACAAACGGCGGCCGCGGTCGCCTTCTCTATCGATCAACTGCGCCGGTTCGACCCACGCGAAGCGGCGCCAGCCTTGCGTGCCCAAGAGCAAGTCGATGTTGCGATCGACCTCTTCGGCAGGCATGTCATCGGCATGGAAGAACTCGCGCGCGTCCTCGAGCTCTTCGACATCTGCGACAAGCCAACTCTGATCGGCCAGGCCAATACGGCGCTCACCCACCATCTCGCGCACTGCGCGGTCGCTGACCGCTAGACCAATCACAGCAGGGATCGCCAGCCCATTCTCATCGCTTGTCAGGACATCGACGACCTGATGCGCGCCTGGTAGCAAGCTCACACTGCGCGGCTTCAAGCTGATGTGAACGGCGCGCGTCGTAGTGCGGTGCACCAGACGTTCGGCGACAGGCTCGAGCATGTGATCGAAGATCGTCACGCGCAAGACACCCGCGGCATCCGCGCTGGGAGTCATGCTCAACTCATGCTTGCCAGCGCCGGTGAAGCTGTCTTGAGCCACGAGCAAACCACGACAGAAGACTGTGGCGATCCAAGGCCCACTGTCCGGCGTCGAGACCTCGACCTCGATTGGCGCGCCCGCGTCGATGGTGCCCGCGCGCGTGCGCAGCGCGATGCCAAGGACCTTGGGGCGCGGCAACGCGAAGCTTTGCTGCGTCGGTTCCTCTAGCACGAGCTTGTACTGGCCGGCCTGGCGTGCATCGATCTCGAAGCGAGCGCGCCCTTGATGCTGCGTCGCAAAGCGCGCAACGACATCTCCAGACCCGTCGATGATGTTGCCAATGGCACTAATCGGACGACCCAGCGCGTCGCTGACATCGGCGTAAATGCGTGTGCGCTGACCGACCGCGATGTCTCCGCCTTCGGGATAGAAGCTGACTTCGACGCGGCCCGTAGGCACGATGAAAGCTTCGACCGCCGTCTCGACGACGCCGCCGTCCGCGATGCGAGCAAACAAACGTGCGTCCCCGCGATCCACTTCTTGCGGAATGCGGAAGCCAAAGATCACGTGACCATCTGCATCTAGGGCCTTCGTCTCGCTCCAGACTTCGTCACCGTCAATGACCAAGCTACCGCGTACTTGGGCTCCGACCGGAATCCCGCCCGCGACGCGCGCGACGACGACTTCAGCTGAACCCTCCTCACCCGGAGCATAGGTCTCGCGGCCCAGCTCGATGCGCTTCTCGAGTGTCGGCGGCTGATAGCGACGCACCGTCAGCGGCAGGCTCTCGAACGCGAATTTGTTCTCGGCATCGCGCAATTCCAAGTGATAGAGGCCACCCGCCGCGTCTTTCGGGATCTCCCAGTTCGGCGCGGCGACTCCATCTTCGAGCGGCAGAGTCCACTCGTCGACCATCGTGTCCTTCGCATCGACCAAGCGCAGATTGCAATTGCCCTTGCGCGCCTGCATCGAAGAGCGATCGAGCAATAGCGCGCGCATCCAGACGGTCTCACCCGGCTGGTAGGCCGGCTTGTCGGAAGACAAGTGAGCGAGCGGAGCATGCTGTTGCGGCGAGAGGCTCAAGCTCGCGCGACGCGCCAGCGGTCCCTTCTCTGCACGCACTTCGATGCTCTGCAAACCAGCCAAGCTGGCCGATACATTCAAGTCGAAGGTACCGTCGGACTCGCCTTCTCCCGCTTCCAACTCAAGCCCGTCGGCATCGAGCGCGCGCCAATGAATGCGTGAGGTGGCGGGTTCTCCAGCCATATCCCAAGTCTCGACGCGCAGCTGTGCATCCGTTCCAGCGACGACCGATGCTGGGCCGGACAGCACCAAGCGAAGCGAGTCTTCGACAGCAGACTTCGCGCGGAACGACTGAATACCCCACCAACCGGTCGGTCCCGCCAGGCAAACCATGAACACGATGGATGCGGCAATGCGCATGAAGCGTTGGAAGCCAGCACGCGACGGGCGCTCATTCGCCTTGGTACTTGTCGGACCTGCAGACGTGCGCGACCCGGGCGCTTGATCTGCGACAGCTTCAACCCCCACACTCGCCGGCTCGCGCGGCTCTTCGAACTGCATCGCGGGCGCATCGCCTTTGGCCGCCTCACTCAACACCTTGGCCATGCCGCGCGCCTCTTCGAGCAACGCACGAACTTCGGGCTCCGCTTCGATACGTGCCTCGATTGCAGCCGAATCCTCGGCGCATCCAAAGACATAGTCGAGCAGTTGATCCAACAGCAGGTCTCGTTCTTCGCGGCTCATCGTCCATCCTCCGTCTTCGGTTCCGTACTCGTGTCCTGTTGTTCTGCCTGCTGGCTTCCATCCGGAGCATGCCCGGCCAAGCTCTGTCGCAATTTGCGAAGAGCGCTGCGCATGCGCGTCTTGGCGGTACCGACAGGAATGTCGAGCGCCTCCGCGACACCTTCGAAGCTGCGATCGCCGGAGGCGCGCAACAAGAAGACCTCCTTCTCGGACTCGTGCAGCGACACGATCGCCTCGCGCGCCGCGGCATGCGCTTCGGCATGCTCGAGTTGCAGCGCTGGCCCGGCGCCGGCCCGCGCACTCATTCCCTGTGTATTCATCTCTTCGATTCCCGCGCTTTCCAGATTCAGTTCGCGACCGCGGCGACTCGTGCGTCGCGCATGATCACGGGCTCGGTTCAGCGTCAGGACGAACACCCACGCGACCGGGTCGCGTAGCTCGGACAAGCCACTCCTAGCAGACCACGCTGCCAGGAAGGACTCCTGCAGCACCTCACGAACATCCGCTCGCGGTCCCAAGACCCCCCGTACGGCGCCGGCCAGGCCGCTCGCGTGTGTTCGGAAGATCATGACCAGCTCGGGTTCGGAACTCTGTGCGGAGGCTTCGTCCAAGAGTCGTCCTTTCAGGGGTGGAGACGCGCGGCTCAGGATTCGGATTTGGCCAATCCGGGGCCTTACACGCAAGCTACTGCTGTGCTTGGACTTGCGGAATTTGGGGAGCTAAGCGAAAGTCCGCGCACGAGCCGCAAAGCAGACTATTCTTTGGCAGCGTTTTACGTATGGGTGCCCCAAAGCGCGCTTCCGAACTGTAGATAGGAAAGCCGCACCACTCCTTCACCCCATCTCCGAAAACCTAGTGCCTTCCGCCAACAAGAGCCCGATCCTGCTGTTCGCCCTCCTTACGGTCGTGGCCGTGCTCGTGGGTGGCCTGACTTTGTTCGATTGGGGGTCCAGCTCGGAGCAGGGCGACACCTCGAATGCCAGCGAAGCCTTGGGGCCAAGCAAGAGCCAAACTCCAACGCGCACAGTCTCCGAACCTGTTCAGATCGCGTCGGCTGATGGAGATCGCACCCAGGCTGACCTGTTGGGTACCTCCAGCCTGCGGGTCGAGGTCTTCGCGCCCGGGGCCGTTCCCCTGTTGAGAGCACTGGTCCATCCGACCTATGTCGGTGGCGGCGCAGATCCGGAGATCAAGGCACCGCGACCCAAGCTCTCTCCAGGCCAGTGGAAGGATCTACAACCGGGCTCGTGGTTACTGCGTGTCGAGTGTGATCAACACATCGAGAAGACGCTAACCATCGACCTGCTAGCGAACGAAGAACGCGACCTGCGCATCGATTTGCTTCCCCACGGCAAGATCATCGGCACGATCGCGACTTCCAGCGGCGAGCCCGTGCCCTCGAAAAAAATCTGGCTGTTGAAAGCCGGCCAGGTTCACCCGGCGACGCCGCTCGAGGGGCGCGATGTCACGAGCCTGTCGTCCGACCGCTTTGGGCGTTTCAGCGTGACCTTGCAGGACGAAGAGGACATCAGAATTTCCGTCGGCCCTCCTGGTCTGCCCAAGTTGACTCACTCCGGCACCTATAAAGTCGCCGGCGGAGACGAACGCAAGGTCGACATCGTGCTGGCGGAGACCGCGCGAGTCGAGGTCAACCTGACAGGCATGCAGGAGATCGCCGGCATGACCGTCCAAGCGATTCTTGAACGCCGTATCTCGACCAACCGACCAACCTCTGAAACGAAGCCCGGCGCACCCTTCGAGACGAAGACTAGTCCAAAAACAGGTCGTACCGACACCACCGGCGGACCTCGATGGATTCCCACGCAGCGAGAAATTCTATCGGAAAGCGGCCAGGCGACGATGAACATCAATGTCGAGGGCCCAGCCTTCCGCCTGGCGTTGATCGTGGGGGGTGCGCGCTTGGAGTCAAAGGATGTCTTCGAGGTGCGCGCAGGAACACACGCCAAGCTCTACGCATCGATCGCACAGGGTGCTCTGACGCAGGAAATCCAAAAGGGATCCCGCAACCTCGGAGGCAAGGGCCGCGACGGAGTTCCTGGAAGCAAAGGCGGTGCTGGACCCAAGGGCGCTGCTGGAAGTAGAAGCGGTCTGCAGCGCGGCGGCGGAAAGCAGGAAGGACCCGGGCAAGGCTCCGACGAAGGTGCAAGCCGCGGCAAACGAAACGGTTCGGGTGCCCCGCCCCTCCTCAGTGTCCAGGTCGCGATTACGCCGATCATGGGTGGCACCCGTCCCGTCGGGATCCATTGGCAATGAATTCGAAGGCGAGCGCAGTCGTTGCGCCGCCCCTCTTCACTCTTCTACAAGAAGAATCGTCCGAGACAAAGCCATGAAGGTCCTAGTAACGGGTGGAACCGGGTTCGTCGGAAGCAATCTCGTCGGCCTGCTGATCAGTCGCGGGCACAAGGTCACGATCGTTAGCCGGACCCCCAATCGGGTGCGCAACGCACGATCCGGAATCAAAGTTGCCGCTTGGCCGCCGGACTTGTCGGGTATCGACGCAGTCGTTCATCTGGCCGGCTCAAACTTGGTCGGCAAACGTTGGAGCTCGGCATACAAAGACGAGCTGCGGTCGAGCCGCATCGACACGACACAGCAGCTCGTGCAGCAGTTCGCAAAAGCTGATCCGAAGCCACCAGTCTTCGTATGTGGTTCAGCAATCGGTTACTACGGAAGCCGACCTGGCGAGCAACTCGACGAAGCCTCCACGCAAGGTGACGACTTCTTGGCAAAGCTGTGTGGCGACTGGGAAGCCGTAGCGCAACAGGCGTCCGGAACGCGAGTCGTACGCATTCGCACCGGCGTGGTCCTGGGCCCCGATGGTGGTGCGCTCGCAAAGATGATCACGCCCTTCCGCTTAGGAGTCGGTGGACCGCTCGCCAGTGGGCGACAGATGTTCAGCTGGATCCATCAATACGACTTGGCTCAGATGATCCTGTGGGCAATCGAGAACGACGAGGTCGACGGAATATTGAACGGCACGGGACCGAATCCCGTGACGGCCAAGCAGTTGGCCAAGACCCTCGGTCGCATCCTGCATCGGCCTTCCTTCATGCCGGCCCCGAAGTGGGCTTTAAGGATCGTGCTGGGAGAGGTCGTGGAGGCGTTAGCGGCGGATCAACACGTCTTACCGAAGCGTGCACTCGAGAGAGGCTTCACATTCAAATACACCGAACTCGAGGGAGCATTGCGCGAACTACTGCAACGCTACCTGATCAACGAACAGGTCTAGCAAGCCCTACTAAGGTCCCGATCCATACCTTGGCTCCATAGAATCGCTTGCCAGCCAATCCGGAGAACCCAATCTCTGAATCGGCCGACCTCAATCATCTGCAAGTGGGATGTGACAGCACATCCGAACCCCCTCGCCGAGCGATCGGCCCTCGTCACCGAAGTGCAAGCCAGCGCCCCGACTTGCGATTCACTTCTTCATCGGGCTGCTAAGCGCATATGACCATCGTCGGCCTCGGAATGGATCTGGCACGCATTGATCGTTTGGAAGAGGCCTTCGCGCGACGCGGCGGGCGACTGCTGACACGCCTGTTCACCGCAGGCGAGCAAGCGTATTGCGATCGCCGTATGCGCACGCGCTTCACGCATTACGCGGGTCGTTTCGCAGTCAAAGAATCCGTGATGAAAGTGCTCGGCACAGGCTGGGCGCGCGGCGTGCGTTGGGTCGACATCGAAGTCACGCGTGCTCCGGGACAGGCGCCACAGGTGTTGTTGCACGGCGAGTGTGCACGCATTGCCGCAGCGCGCGGGATCGAAAAGATCCATGTGACGATCACTCACGACGCGGGCATCGCAGCCGCTGTGGCAGTCGCTGAGGGCAGCCCTATCGGTCAGGATACGAATGGCGCTTGATCGTTTGTACTCACCACCGACAGCAGCGGGAGCCCAATAGATGTGGGTGCGCCAACCTTCTCCTCGAGCCGACGTACCCATCTGAGGGACTCCGAGCGTATCTCACATTCTCGAAACCCTACGTATGTTGGTCACGGCCAGCTTGCCTCCCAGCAACCCGTCTCCACCTCGGACCAGCGATGAAGTAGCGTCGGCAGACGCGATCGCGTCGGCAGACGCGATCTCGTTGCAATCGATTCCAGAGAACAATCTCGGAGGGCTCTCGCGACCAAGATTCTCCCCGCGGCAATGCTCGAGCACCGCGCAGGGCCCAGGTCAATAGCAGCGCATCTCAATGAAAGAAGCCCAAGTTCTTCAATTCCGCATTCTCGGGCTGATGCTCCTGTTCGCAGTCGCGCCCTTCCTGTTGGCGCGCTACTCGAAAGTGCTCGAACTGCCTGGCCTGACAATCACGCCTGGGCCAGACCTGCTGCCCTCGCGACCCGGGGTCTTGTTTCAGATCCGAAATACGCGGCTCTGCTCCTGGATCTGGTCGAATGTCGCGCCGGCAGGCGACGCCGATGGAGACGGCACTCCCGATCTGGCCGTGATTCGGATGAATCCGTCACGCAACGGCAGGGTCAAGGTGTGCTTGGTATCGGGCCAGAGCGGTGAACTGCTGCGCGAACAGGGAACGAGCTGGCGGGATGGCACGGCGATCGGTATTCGCAGCCAACCGCCGGTTGATGGCGGTTTGGCTCCACGCGCGATGCATCTTGCATACACCTGGTCGCACATGACATCCAGGCGCGGAGCTTATGCGGGATCGGTGCAAGAGATCGTCTCGTATCAATACGATCAGCCCGAGCCTTGGCAGCGCGAGATGGTCTCGTCCCGCGTCAGTAACACGGCCGGCTTTCTCGATGGTCTGCCGCGCGTTGCCAGTGAGCTTGAGGGTCGCGCCGACTCGTGGTACATGCGCGAGAGTCAGCACGGAGATGAGCATTCAGTCGAGGTCATCTCTCGCATCAAGCAAACCTCCATACAAAGCTTGGCGCTAACCACCGATACCCAGGCCAAAGGCCGTCTCGCAACCGGATACGACTTCGACGATGACCGTATCGCTGATGTCGTTATTGGACTGGGCGGTGAACTGAAGCTGGCATCGAGTGCGACGCGCCAACTGTTGCCGCTTCACTTCGAGCGCAACGCAGACCCGGAAGGTGTTACGACGATTCCGTTGATGGTCCGAGATCTGAGCGGAGATGGCGTTCCGGACTTAGTCGCCGGTCATCCAGAGATGGATGCCGGGCGCGGCCAAGTGCGCGTGTTCTCGGGTGCCGAGGGTCGGCTGATTAGGACAATTCAAGGCAAGACGCCGGCTGGACGCTTCGGCAGTTCGCTGGTCGAACTTGGCGATCTCGATAGTGATGGTATGAGCGACTTCGCCGTCGGTGCCCCAGGCCCACAGGGCGAGGGAACAAGAAATAGAGATCGCATTCCCGGTCTCGATGACACGCTCGGAAGGATGCGTACTTTCTTCGAAGGCGGCGCGCGCGAAGGTGTCGAATGGACCGCGGAGCGCACGGGGACGCAGCTTGGCCAGTCGCTTACGTCGGTCGGGGATTTGGATGGAGATGGGATCTCGGAGATCGCGATCGAAGAGCCGTGGGAGACACGAGCTCAGTTCCTGCGTGGGAACTGGCGCGGCATCTTGTGGATCGTCTCAGGTGCATCCCTGAAGCCTGGCCCCTGAAGCTTGGCTCGAGTGCGAAGACCTGACCCAAGAGCAATGTTGGGCACCTTCGCCGCGCTGGAAGAGTAGACTGCCTGCGATGAAGCGAGCCGACAAAGCCCTTCGCATTCAGCGCATGCTGGACGAGCGCTATCCGACACAACCGATCCCGCTGGATCACTCCGATCCGTTCACGTTATTGATCGCGGTCCTATTGTCCGCTCAGACGACGGACTTGCGCGTGAATATTGTCACGCCGGCCCTTTTCGCCGAGGGCCCGACGCCGGCCAAGATGTGGGCGCTGGGCAGCGATCGAATTTTGGTGCACATTCGCAGCCTCGGTTTGGCTCCTACCAAGGCGCGCAATGTCGCGAAACTGGCCGAGACACTCGTCGAGAAACACGAGAGTCAAGTGCCCGAGAGCTTCGAAGAACTCGAGGCTCTGCCAGGTGTCGGCCACAAGACAGCCAGCGTGGTTATGTCCCAGGCCTTCGGGCATCCCGCCTTCGCGGTCGATACGCACATTCATCGGCTGGCCGCGCGCTGGGGGTTGTCGAACGGCACGACGGTCGAACGCACGGAGCGCGACCTGAAGGCCTTGTTCGAAGAGCAGACCTGGAATGCGCTGCACTTGCAGATCATCTACTTCGGGCGCGAGTCTTGCCCCGCGATCGGGCATGATCTATCGACCTGCCCGATCTGTTCATGGGCGGCGACGAAGAAGCGGATCGCAGACGAGGCCAAGGGGCATCGCGGTCAGCGACCCGCATCGCGTAAGCGCGCACCTTCCAAGAAGCGTGCGGCAAAGAAGCGAGCCGTAAAGCGCTCGTCCGACAAAAAGTCAATCAGCAAGAGATCTTGAGCGATGGAGAAGAACGAATTTCTGAACCTGGCCGACACATGTCTCGAGGCCGTCGCCACTTGGCTCGAGGACTTCGACCCTGACGAAGTCGATTTCACAACAACGGATGGAGTGGTCGCGATCGAGTTCCCGAACGGAGACAAGTTCATTTTGAATCGCCAAGCAGCGGCCGACCAAATGTGGTTCGCAGCGGGCGTCCGTGCTTGGCACTACGACCGCGATACGACGTCGGGCACCTGGCTGTGCGACAAGGACGGCCATGAGTTGTTCGCTCGCATCGGCGAAGCCATTTCGGAGCGCATAGGCAGGACCGTCAGCCCGTGATTCAGCTCAACCGACTCGAGGGCTTCTACTGGGTCGCGCGGACCGAAGGCTATGCGCGTGCGGCGCGTGCCTTCCCCTACCCGATCACGCAGCCTGCGATTCATCAGCAGGTCAAGAAGCTCGAGATCGACCTGGGCGTGCGCCTGTTCGAACGAGTCGGTAAGGATCGCATGGCGCTGACGCCAGCCGGCGCGCGCTTGTACAAGTTCGTCGGTCCCTACTTCGATGGCCTGCCCGCTGTGTTGCGCTCAATCAAGATGGGCGACTATGCAGGCGAGTTAAAGATTCAGACAGCCGCACTCTTCCTGCGTCACCTGCTGCCCGCATGGGTGAAGCGCTTGCACAAAGGCCAT
The DNA here is from genome assembly GCA_047611405.1 of Planctomycetota bacterium. Taxonomy (GTDB): domain Bacteria; phylum Planctomycetota; class UBA1135; order UBA1135; genus JBLFWN01. Next base: position 39,229 of record JBLFWN010000021.1, read on the forward strand.
CCTGATATTCAAGTGCACCTCGAAGAGACACGCCTGCCGGGGATTGCTGCGCTGCGGCACGGTGAGACGGACATGCTAGTCGACTACATTCCGGACCCGCCGGACGATGTATCGACGATGGTCGTTGCGCGCATGAGCGCCTTCATTGTGATTCCACGCGACCATGAGCTCTCGGGTCGTAAGCGGCTCAAGTTGTCTTCGTTAGGCGACGAGACCTTCATCAGCTATACGCCCGGCTTGGTCGCCCATCAGCTTCAGCTCGAAGCCCTTGCGAGTCACGGTGTCCGGCCCGAGCGTGTGCTGTCAGCCAGCACTGCCGACGCGATTTTGGGCTTCGTCGAATCAGGCCTAGGCTATTCGATCGTGCCGTCCATCGACTCGTCCGGGCCGAAGGCAAAAGGCGTAACGGCCGTGCCATTGTCGACGCCACGCATGGAGTTCGAAGTCGTCGCCGCTTGGCGGCGCGACACGCCCGAGAATCCGCTGCTCGATGCAGCTCTCGAGTTGGCGCCGAAGCCCTGAACACACGCCCCTTACTCGCATTGGAAATAAGCTTGCCGAAAGCGCGCGTATGGCGATCTCCCAAGCTAGCGATCGAATCGTCCGGACCTCAGCTATCAGTGCGGTCTGTGGCGAAGGGGTTGCGTCTCCTGTTACTCATTTGAATTCCCAGCGCAGCGTGACTGTCCCCCGTAACTCATTGACTTGCATGGCGCGCTCGCGAACTGAACACGGTTCTGAAGATTGCGTTACAAGAAGTACATACTCGTAGGCAACCCATCCATGAAGACGGGCATCTTGACTTTTACTCTCGCGACGCTGCTAATTATCCCCCTGCAGTCATGTAGAACCCTGATCTTCTCCAAGCGTCAGCACCAGCCGCACTCGTCCAGGTTTGATCCGAACATCCTGATCCTCGATGGCCTCGGTTTATTGTTCTTCGTCGTTCCCGGTCTCGTGTTCTTTGGCGTTGATTTATACACAGGTGCGATCTTCCTGCCCGACGATGTGGAACGTGGAGAAGGCCCGTTCATTCAGGACAAGCGTGACAAGAAGGTCGAAGAAAAAGTACCCGAGTCAACTTCGGCCGATTGATGATTCGTTCTAGTGCATTGTTCCAATGATTGGTTCCACTGATAGTGAAGCAGGAACAAGACCTATTGAGCACCTCGCTGCTTATTGCATCTGTCATTACGCATTGCTGAGACAAAGCCGCGAGGCATCCGTGCACGGAGCGTAGAGATCAAGTTCGGGTCTGGAGATCGGTGATAGGATGCGCGCCGCGATAAGCTCCAAGCATTACGAACACGAACTGTCAGCCCGCTCGGAAATCAACCACCCCTCATGATCCGAACTGCGCTCAAGAGCCCCCACCTCGTGCTCGCGCTCGCAGCCGTTGTGTTGGGTACGGTCTCTTATCGCAAGATTTCTGCCGACTTGTTGCCGATCTTCGATACGCCCGCGGTTCAGATCGTAACCTTCTATCCCTGTATGCCACCGGAGGTCATGGAGCGCGACATCATGAGTCGGCTCGAGCGTTGGACGGGCTAGTCGGTAGGCATCGAACATCAAGAAGCCAAGGCCATGCTGGGCGTCAGCATCGTCAAGGACTTCTTCCGCGAAGACATCTCGCTCGATACGGCAATGTCGCAAGTGACCAGCTATGCGCTCAGCGACATGTACTACCTGCCGCCGGGAACGGTCCCGCCGATGGTAATGCCGTTCGACCCGACTGCATCAGTACCGCTCTGCCTCGTGAGCGTCTCCAGTCCGGAGCTGAACGAGAAGGAGTTGTACGACATCGCGTACTTCGAGCTGCGCAACCGATTGCAAGCCATCCCCGGTGTGATCGCGTCGGCAGTTTATGGCGGCAAACTGCGGCGCATCTTGGCCTATGTCGACCGCGAGAAGTTGACCGCGCGCGGGTTGTCGTTGATGGATGTGCAAAAGGCACTCGTCAAACAGAACGTGCTGATCCCGGCCGGTAACGCCAAGATCGGTGACCTTGACTATCAGATCTTCACGAACTCGATTCAAAAGCTCGTGTCGGAGATGAACGACACGCCGATCGCAATGATCGACGGCATCCCGGTCTTGATGGGTGATGTCGGCGAGGTACGCGACGCCGGTCAGATCCAATCGAACATCGTGCGCACCAATGGCTCGCGACAGGTCTACATCCCGATCTATCGCCAACCCGGCGCAAACACGGTCGAGATCGTCGATGCGATCAAGGGCCGACTGACCCAGATTCTCGAGCGTTTGAAGGATATGAACGCTGACGACCCCAAGATGCAGAGCCTGATCTTGAGCGTCGTCATGGACCAATCAATCGGCGTGCGCGCGAGCATCGGTGGCTTGCAGATGGCCGCCGGTTTGGGCGCTCTGTTGGCAGGCCTGGTGGTGCTGCTCTTCCTACGCAACTTGCGCATGACGTTCATCATCGTGCTCGCGATCCCACTCTCGATCTTGATAGCCGTCGTCGGCTTGTACTACACCGGTGACACAATCAATGCGATGACGCTGGGCGGACTCGCGCTAGCCGTCGGCATCTTGGTTGATCAGGCGATCGTCGTGCTCGAGAACATCGTCAGACACGCCGAGATGGCAAGAGTCCACACGATGCGGCCTTGGATGGAGCACAAGAGGTGGCCATGCCGATCCTCGTCTCGACGCTGACCTTCGTGATCGTGTTTTATCCCGTGGTCTTCTTGTCGGGCTTGGCGCGCTTCCTGTTCACGCCCTTGGCCGTCGCTGCCAGCTTGGCGATCATCGCCTCCTATGTCCTGGCATTGACGCTGGTGCCTGCTTATTGCGCGCGCTTCTTACGCACTGCAAAGAAAGACCCGGCGGAAGCCGCAGCGAGCAAGAAGACAAGCGCCTTCTCGAACCTGCTATCCAAACTACTGCGAGCCCCTGTCGTCACGGTGCTGGTCTCGTTCGTCTTACTCGCGGGCGCGGGCTACATGATGACGGGCATGGGTACCGAGCTCTTCCCGCCTGTCGACCCAGGCCAGTTCACGATCAACGTCCGTATGCCAACTGGCACGCGCATCGAGAAGACAGAGGAAGCCGTCGAGCGAATCGAGCAGCGCTTGATCGAAGAGATCGGCGCGCCTGACCCGGGTTACGCACTGGGAAAAGAGAGCCATCCCGACTCGAATCTGCAGATCTTGATCTCGAACATTGGCGTGTTGATGGATTGGCCTGCAGCCTATACGCCCAACACCAGTTCGATGGATGCCTTCATGCTGGTGCAGGTGAAGGGCAAGGCTGGCCATACCAAGACCTTCGACCTAGTCCAAATTCTGCGCGACAAGCTGACGGCCGAGTTCCGCGAGGAAGTCACCGTGGCTTCGCTGAACGCTGCGGGCTACAGGCGCGAGCTAGCTCTTGCCGAGAGCACAGTTGCCGAAGCCATGCAGTCACTGAGCCTGAACATGCAACGCATTCGCGCAGCCGAAGGCCTTCCGATCGAAGCACTGCAGGCGGCAGCCAGTGCCAAACCGACGTATCTGCGCACGATCACGGCCAGCAACGAGGCACAGCTGAGACTGCTGCGTGCCGTCGGAAGCGTGCCCTCGACACAGCCCGAGTAGTCATCTCGCTGCCTGGCTCTGTATTTCCGACTCACTACCTCCCGACAGAGTGCATCCACGCCAGAGATGGCGGACCCCAACCCTACTTAGGGGATCCGGTAACGAGTGAGTGCCGCCGCCATTGACCCCTTGCCTGCATGGCAAGAGGTACTGCACGGCAGAGGGTATTCAATAGTTTCGACTTTGATGTCCAAACTCGATCGCAGTTCGACAGAGAGAGTGAATGCAATCGTCGAGTGCCCGCGAGCCAATCGCTGGTGAGGCTGCCCGTCTCACTGAGCACCTCTGATACCGCGCTGGGACTGCAATCAATCGGCTTTCCACCCGCGCGTGTACTCGAACAGCGCAACACCCATTGGCGGAGCGACTGAGCGCCGCCGTATCCACACGCCATAATGATGATTGGTACTGACTCCAACTCACGAGACAAACAGCTATCGCCCCCAAGCGCCATCTCCTCTCAGAACCCGAAGCTTCAGATACTGCAGAAGACAAATGGCGCAGCCTTTGCACTCCTCTTCTGCCTGACCGCCAGCGAGAGCGCACACGCTCAACTCACCTCTGCCCCGCGCTCAACTAGCCCAGGAAAGGTACAGGGCTCAACACACTCAGTGGCTTCGCAATCCACGGCCGGCAGTTTCTTAGGCAGTGCCGACGACTGCGCAGCAGCGGATCAGATCGCAGGTCAGGGCGTGTTTGGTTTTGACACGAGCGGCGCAAGTACTGGCTTCGAAGGCCAGAACGAGACGCTCTGCTACGGCTTTGGCACCTCCGCGATCCAGAACGATGTTTGGTTTGAATGGACTGCGGACGAGGATGGTTACGCATTGCTCGATACCTGCGGATCGAGCTTCGACACTCGGCTCGCGGTCTGGCCCGCGGGCGGTTGTCCGATCGACGGAACATCACTGGCCTGCAACGACGACGCTTGTGGATTGCAGTCGGCGCTGAGCGTCGAAGTCCAGAACGGGACTACCTACCTGATCCAAGTCGGCAGTTTCTCGGCCGTTGACAGCGGTTCCGGCTTGCTTGAGATCGCCGTGCGCGAATACGCCTATGACACGGGCGCCTCGACGACAGCACTCGGCTTGCTGGATGGTGGCGGACTCGGATGGCTCCACTGCTTCGATGCCATTGGCGGAATGGATGTGGTCGAAGAAATCTCGACCGCCTACGGATCGCCCCTTGTTCTCGGTCTGACGCCGGGCCGGCCTGTGACACTCGGCATTTGGGACGACCCCACGAACGACTGCGATCCGACCGACGCAGTGTTGCTCTGGAGCGACGATGTCACTGCAGGCCAAGAAGACACGGACCAGTTCAACGTCTATCCCGTGCCGCAAGTCCCCGTCATGGGCAGCTTCTTCGTCGGAGTCATCACCGACAACATAGTTGGCGAGTACCCGCTGCCTTTCGATGAGGACATTCCGTCGGATCAAAGCACTTGGATCGTCGGGAACACGACAACTGCCGGAGGCTTCGCAGCTTTCAACCCAAACGACCTGGCGCAGAACAATGTTCCACCGATCGCCGCCGAGGACCTGGGCATCGCAGGAGTCGAGAATGGCGTTGCTCTGCTGCGCGCGGCGCGTGCCCCGGTTGTGGGTGGCAAACAGTATTGCTTCTGCGCAACGCCCAAGAACGGCCAGAACGCCGCGGGTAATAGTGAGTACAAGATTCGCTGGCATGGCACGACGCGCACCTTCAATCCGATTGCCGGCGAGACAGCCAAAGCCTTCATGACGCGTGTTCGTGACGCGCTGGCTGCGCTCTACCCGCAGGATGATTGGGGCGAAGTCGTCGTCAACCCTGCGACCGCTCGCGCTGTCTTTTGCGTAAGGAGCCTAGCCCCCGGCAGCATGCGCTTCGGACAGATGTGCGATGACGCGAACTGGAAAGAGTGCACCTACAGACGCGTCTCGAGGGAGAGCAATGGTTTCCTGAATGGGGTCGGCGGCGCATTCCTTGCAGCTGCAGCGCCGGTCGGTGGACAGCTCCAAATTGATGTCATCGGGAATCCCGGCGGGCAGGAGCAGGTTGTTTCAGTCATCGTTCCGACGACCCCGGGCCAGACTCAACTCAATCACGCTGCAGTCGCAGCACTGAACGCGGCTGGCTTCGATGCACAAGTCACCATGTACGAAGTTGAGGAGGGTCAACCTCAGGAGGCCTTCATCCTCGACCCGAACGTCGGGCCCGTTGGAAGAATCTCGGGCATCGGCATCCAGACCTTTGACGATGGAGTGAAGGCCATCGCAGTCTTTGGTCATGAAGACGGCGGCGGCTCGATCACGAACTACTGCGTCGCCAGCCCGAACTCTGTGTCGGCTCAAGGAGCATCGATTTCAGTCACGGGCCAAATTGAACTTGGGGCCGAGAATCTCGTGCTGGCTTCGAGTCCTGTTCCTAATCAGCCAGGCATTTTCTTCTTCGGTCCGAACCAGATTGCTATCCCTTTCGGGAATGGAACACTCTGTGTTGGAGGCAGCCTGACTCGCCTGCCCGCCGTCTTTGCAATGGGGAACAACGCTTCATACGCCATCGACTTCTCCTCATACGGGCCAGCCCTCCAGGCTCTGGCTGCCAATGGCCCTGTCAACTTCCAATTCTGGTATCGAGACCCCAGTATGGGAGGATCGGGGTTCAACCTCTCAGATGGTGTGGAGGTGGCATTCCTCCCTTGACCCTCACCGGCCGCAAGCACGGCTGAGCGGCTCGACTGCGGCCTCAATGAAGACGCTCACCCACCGCAAGCGGTGAGTGAGCGTCTTCACGCGTATCTCTTTCAGGAAGTGCGGAGTTACTGATCATCCGGTGCGTTCGGTGCTTCGGATTCAGCATCACCCGGCTGCGGTGTCTCCGGCGCAGCAGGCACGGCGCTCTCGGCGCCGTCTTCATCAGCACTCGCCGGTCCTGCATCAGCTTCATCGCCCTCTTCGGCAGAGGCTTCGTCAACGCCGAGCCCAACCGCGCGGCCCAGCATGCGGGCCGTGCCGGTTTGCATCAATCCATCAACACCTTCGACGACGAGCGAGCGCAACAGCTCAATCGGCATCTGCATGTCGAGGCGCGGTTCGATCACGGTGCCACCGATTTTCACGGGCATCGTCAAGCTGTCGCCCTGCTCAGAGTCTCCGCCAAGATCGGTGCCGAATAGGTGTGAGACGGGCACCTCACCGTCGAAGTCTACGCCGGCCGTCGCCAAGTCAATGGCACCGGTGAACTCGATAATTTTGGTACCGAAGTGCAGCGGCAACAGCTCGTACTCGACACGGCCGTCTTTGACAGTCATCGACAGACTTAGGTCGTCGAAGGAGACGCGACCCGGATCCAGCTTGAGCGCATCGCACAGGTTCTTCGTGCGCACCATAGTCACGCCGCCGAAGGCCAGATCGAGCTTCGCATTCAGTGCGCGTGCTTGCCGATCCCGGGGCAACTCGAACTCGCTCATAACGACTTGCACGCGCGCGGATGCATCCAGTGCTTCGTAGGCGTCGAACCACGGCAAGAAGTCTTGCAGCACGCGACTACGAGCCAGCGGCGCCAACGGGAACTCGGCCCGCAGTACGTCTCCGTCTTTTGCAGTGAAGCCTCGGGCGGTTCGATCCGCGGCCATCTTCAACATGCCTGAGGGTGATTCGAGTTGGACCTCGAAGCTGCAGGACTCGCCGAGCAAGTTCGAGAGGCTCGCGCTGACGTCCAACTGTGCGCCGAAGAGTTCGGCATAGACCCCACCTTCGCCGCGCAAGTGATCGAGCAAACCAGCCGGAAGTCCGGGCGCCAGCAAATTCAGATGGATGATGCGCGCGGATGCGTCAGCTCGTGCAAAGTCACTCGGTACAAGCGGTGTCGTGAACTGCGCAGTCCAAGCGGGCGGCGGCTGCCTCTCCAAGCCCGGTGCGCGTGGGCGCCCCTCTTGAGCATCCGGTTGCCCCCTAACATCTAACGACATTCCGGCCGGCCCCGAACTCACCATCGCCGTCCATTGCGCACTGGGAAGCAGTGCATCGCCGGTCGCACGATCGACAAGTTGCAAGTCAGCCGGTGCTTCGACGCGCAAAGCCGTTCTCGTCCAGGGCAGATACTGCATGGCGGGCGGAGAGAATGTCGTCATACCATCGCCCCAACCCGGACTCCACGAGAACTCTTCGGCGTGCACGCTCCAGGTCGTGCTCTCGTCAAAGGCGGGCCGTCCGCTGCGCGGCGAGACTTGTGACCACAACTCGCGCAACTCGTTGGATGCCAACAGGAAATCGATGTCCAAACGCCCGCTCGCTCCCAGCGATAGTTCGCCAGACTTCCATTGACCGGCAAAACCGAGCTGGCCTTTATCACCCTGAATGGTCGTCTCGATCGGGAATCCAGCGCTGGCTCTTCCAGATCCCGCTGCATGCAAAGAGACCACCTTTCCGAAGGAACCGGATAAAGTGCTCCATCCGGTGACTAAGGCCAGCTGGTCACAAGCGAGCGGTTCGGTGTCCGCCTCAAAGGAAACGGATTGCCAGACGTGGCTGCTATCCCAGGCAATCGTGCTGCTGGCCTCGACTTTCGCTCCGTCAAGGCTGCCAAAGCGCGCACTCAACCGAGTGCGGCACTCTTCGTACTTAGCTGTCAGGCGGAAATCGACATCGAACAAAGAGACCCCACTTGGGGCACTCGCGTCCGTCCGAAACGACTGCTCGCGCTCCAGCGCGTCGACCGGCAGCAACAAGCGATCGACATCGATACGCAAGTGATTGCTCCGGGCACCAAAGGGCCAGTCCGATTTGGACAGAGCTTCCCAGTCCTTTTCCTCACTCAAGCCGATGCTCTCGAGCAGCTGGATGCCGCCCTTCTCCGAGCGCCGCAAGTCGAGTAGCGTCAGATCCAACTGAACCAAGAAGGTCTTACTCTCGTCGAGCATCTCGAGCATCGACGGCAGCGTCACCTTACCTACCGACAGCTCATGCCCATCCGCATCGAGCAACAACACATCGTGAATCGTCTGCGGTCGCACCCACGCCAATTCGGCGTGGCCGACGCGCACCTCACCGGCGATTTGCGAGGAGATGTTCTCTTCCAGCCAGCTCGCAGCCAGTCCGCCCAACAGGCCCGGCGCGAACACCAGTGCCGCCAGGGTCGCACCGAATAAAAAAGCGATGCAGCCAAGGCCGGTGAAGGCCAGGCATCCGCAACCCCGTTTCTTGGGTTCGGGTCGAGGCTGGATGGGTACAGGAACGGGCATGAGCGGGGATACGCAGGCGAGGTGGGTTGATTCCCAGTCAGCTTAACCGGAGCTGGCTCAGTTCCAGCTGATGTCTGGGGGCTGATTCGCCAGGCCTTCGCCCAGCCCCCCCAGAGAACGGATGGCATCGCGCCAGACAACTTCAGGCGGATCTTCCATGAATACGTAGTCCTTGTTCAGCGGAAGCGGGAGCCAGGAACCAATCTGGAGTTCGCCGTCCAGCTGCCCCTCGCCCCAGCCTGAATAGCCTACGAAGCACCGCACTTCGCGGAACGCTCGGTCCTCGGTCGCGACGTACTCCGCAAAGGAATCCAAGTCACCTCCGAGAAAGAGCCCATCCGACAGCTCGATGCCGCCGGCGATTGCATCCGGCACGCAGTGCAAAAACTGGAAGCTGTCTTGTCCGACGGGTCCACCGGCATGCACTGGAAAGTTCACGAGCGACAGCAAGGCGTGCTCGGGGAACAGCATCTTCACCGTTGTGACCGCATCTCGATTGACGACCAGGCCAAAGGCGCCCGTGCTCGAATGTTGAACCATCAGCACGACCGTGTGCATGAAGTTTGGGTCGAGCATTTGCGGGACCGACAACAGCAAGGTCCCGGGAACGGCGAGGCGGTCGTTCATCGGACATCTCCGCGCGGCGCAAAGAGCGAGTTCTCGGGGTCGAGTTCCAACGTCAGCACGCATTCAACATGCGGCGTGTGAGGGAAAAGATCAACAGCTTGGACTCGTCTCAGCACGTAGCCCGCCAAAGCCAGTGCCGCCACGTCGCTTGCGGCAGCATGAATATTGCAAGAAACGTAGACGATCCGGCGTGCGCCCAAGCTGACCAAGGTCGGGATCATTTTTGGGTGCAGCCCCGCACGCGGCGGGTCGACCAGCAAGACATCGGCCTTAGGCAGGTCTACATTCTCGGGCGCACGTAGCTGCGCCAGCACATCCCCCTCCAGGAAGCGTGCATTCGTGACGCCGTTGCGAAGGGCGTTGCGATTCGCATCCGCGACGGCCTCGGGCACGATCTCGAAACCAATCAGCTCGCGCACGTCGGAGGCCATCGTCAATCCAAGCGTACCCGCACCGCAGTACAGGTCGTACAAGACTTCGTCACCGCTCGGGGCCGTTTCGGTGCGAACGAGGTCCAGCAAGCGCTCGGCTTGGCCCGTGTTCGTCTGAAAGAAAGACAGCGCGGAGATTTCGAACTCGAGGCCCCCCAAACGCTCATGGATCAGCCCCGGTCCATGCAGCACGATGTCGTGTTCACCGACGGCGATCGATGCAGCCTTCGTGTTGACGCCCTGCACCAGGGTGGTGATCTCCGGGTGCGCTTCGACGAGTGCGCGCGCGTAGTCAAGAATACACTCGGGCGCATCTTCCGAAGTGACGAGGTACAGCAAGATCTCGCCCGTCGCGACGCCCTTGCGCATCACGATGTGCCGCAAGATGCCGGTGTGGTTGCGATTGTCCCAAGGCGAGATGTCCATCTCGCGCGCCAAGCGACGCGCGTCATTCAGAATCTCGGTCGCTCCCTCGAAGGCCAAGTGGCACTCGTGGACATCGAGCACCTTCTCGTAGCGGCCCGGCGCGTGCAAACCCAATCCGAATCCAGCTTCAACTCCCTCGGGTTCGCCCTCCTCGACATAGCGACGATTGCCGAAGGTGAAGTCCATCTTATTGCGGTAGTGCCACGGCGTCTCGCAACCCACGACGGCCTCGACCAGCGGCCTGCCTTGCCCTGCATCCTCCGCTCTTGCAGCGACCGAAAGACCTTCAGCCGTCAGTGCCGTCGCAATCATCGCGTGCAGCTCCTGCAACTGTCGCTCGTACTTCAGGTTCTGGAACGAGCAGCCCCCGCAACTATGCGCGTGCCGGCAACGCATCGGAACTTCGTCAGCGCTCGGCTCGAGCTGCTGAATGATGCGTGCCTCGATGAAACCGCCGCGCCGTTTGATGACTTCGGCCTCGACACTCGTGCCCGGCAACGAATGCCGTAAGCCGAGTTCATAGCGCCCCGTTTCGTGCTGCAAGATTGCGCGCCCTAGGCCACGCTTACCCAGCCCCTCGACCCGGACGATGAAGCGGTCGCCGTGGCGCGGCTTGCGCTTCAGATTTTTGCCCTGGGCGGGATTAGAGCTGCTGCTTCCGGACGAAGGGGTCATGCGCAAGAGCTTGGACAGGCATGCGCTGGGCGTCCAGCTTGGTCGGTGCGAACCGTCGACATTTGCTCGGATTGGGTGATGCGAGCTAGCAGACTGCAGCCCACTGATACTCCGCGCTTCGCGCAGCGCTGGTCATAGGAGGCAGATCGGGGCGCATCGAGTACCGAATACTTCTCCGACTCAGAGCAGGCGGCAAAGGGGGCCCCGTGCAAAGTCACGCTACCTTCGAGGATTAACGCCGCGTGGATCAGTGTTTTTAACCGGGCTGCCAACCGAAGAACCGCGATCCGTGCTCCCCGATTGAAGTGTGCAGCGTATAGGCTGCCGCCAACCGTGAGTTCGCCTCGAACCCAAGCCCCCGGCGCCCTGCTCGGCAGCCGCTCCACCATCGCGCTTGCGTTGTTCGCAACGGCTTGCCTGCTGTGGCTCGCACTGCGCGCGAACTTCCTGATCGACGACGCCTTCATTTCGTTCCGCTACGCGAAGAACTGGAGCGAGTGGGGTGTACCGGCTTTCAACCCTGGCGAAGAACCTCCAGTCGAAGGCTACAGCAACTTCCTCTGGGTCTTACTGCTGCGCTGGGGATACGCAGCGGGGCTGGCACCAGAAGTGCTCTCGCGCGTGTTGTCTATCAGCGCAAGCGTGCTGACCTTGTGGTGTGTGCTCGCATATGCGCGCCGCGAGCTGCGCTTGACGATTGTGCCCATGTCAATAGCCGGGATCGCGCTGGCGACGATGCCTCCCTTCACGACCTGGGCTACGGGTGGATTGGAGACGGCACTCTTCGGCCTCTCGCTCTTCCTTGCCTTCGCTGGACTGACGAGCCGCGCGAATGAGCGTAGCGAAGTCATGCGCGGCGCTCTTTGTGGCCTGGCTGGAATAGCTCTCGCACTGACACGCCCCGAAGGATTCCTGTGGATCGCCGGTTTGTCGATCGTCGCAATCCTGGCGCCCACCTTCGATCGTTCACGCAGTATCCCGGCGCAGCGCATCCGCGTCTTTTCGATCGTTGCCGTCCTTGGGCTGACACTCCACATGGCTTGGCGTCGATCGATGCATGGCGACTGGCTGCCGAATACCGTGCGCGCCAAAGCAGGATTCAGCGCGGAAGTATTCGAGCGTGGCTTCGACAACTCGCTCACCTACCTGCTGCTGTTTGCAACACCGATGCTTGCGGTGCTGTCGTTGATTCTTCATAGGCGACGCGCAGACGATCAACCGAGTGAATTCGCTTCGATAGCAGGAGCGAGGCGTTGCGCAGCTTTTGCCGTGACCGCAATGCTGCTGGGCGGCGGCAGCTACAGCCTGCTCGTTGGTGGCGACTGGATGCCGATGTTCCGCTTCTTGGCACCGATCTCTTCTTTCGTCGCGATCGGCTTGGCACTGACGTGTGCTCGCATACCGGCCATGCCCGGCGGACTCATCGGCACGGTAGCTATAGGCATTGCCGTGTTGCCATCCTTCGGCCTCTCACTCGCACCGCAAAGTTTGCTCGAGCGCCATTACTTCCGCACCTTCCGCAAGGGCTACGAGAGCGAGCATGAGCGTTGGCAAAGCAGTGTTGCGAATGCCGATAGCTTCGCGCTGATTGGACGTGGATTGGCCACAGTCGAGGGCGGCTCGCGCGGCATCACCTTGGGTGCGATCGGTGCGATCGGCTACTACTCGGGCTGGCTCGTGTACGACCGCAATGGACTCGTCGAACCCGAGGTCGCACGCTTGCCGATCGAGGCCGGTTCCGGCACGGCAGGACACGACAGGCGCGTCGCTCGTTCCTGGTTCCGTTCACGGCAGCCCGATGTGTACGAAGTCATGCTGGCCGCGGGCACGATTCGCAATGCGCAAGATCCCGGATTCGCTGCCGCCGCGCGCGGCATGGGCCAACGCGTGATCCGCGATGGAGAAGCCTCCTTGTTGGAGCATGCTTTGCCCGAGGTGCATCCATTGCCCGAGGGCAACGGGATCCCGGCGAATACGACGCTTGTGTTGCTACGGCACACTAATGCACCGAATGCGCGCGAGTTTTGGAAGTCGCTCGGCTTGTAGGTCGAACGCGCTTTCGCAACGGGTCGAGCTGGCACTCAACGGCAATCGTCCGAGAGATCACTTGCAAGCAGAGAGCGAGCCAGCGCTAGAAGACAATGGCTCGGGCAAGCGCCCTCCCCTGGCTAACGACTCGCTCATCCGTCACTCGGCTGAACGCGATGGTGCGGCCAGATGTCCTCGCCTGCCTGCGGATGCGCTTCGTACAATCCTTCGTTATCCGGAAGCGCCGCGCCCGCTCGATCCATCGCCGTATAGGTCGCGAGCGCGACCACGTTAGCGAGGTTTAAACTGCGCACGCCTTTACGAATCGGGATGTAGACACGCCGCTGCGCGTGTTGCTGCAAGAGTTCGGCGGGCAGTCCACCACTCTCGCTGCCAAAGACCAGCACATCGTCCTCTGCGAAGGAGGTTTCGAACAGCGACTTCCCGCCGCGCGCACTGAACAACTTGAGACGCTGCGCGAGCGGTCGCTCTGAGCCCTTTGCGATTTCTGCGAAGGCGGAATCCAGATCCGCGTGTACGGCCAGGTTGACCTGCGGCCAGTAGTCCAAGCCGGCGCGCTTCATGTAGCGATCTTCGAGCGAGAAGCCAAGCGGCTCGACCAGGTGCAAACGCAAAGCTAGCGCGGCTGCCAAACGGCCCGCGCAACCGGAGTTGTGCGGAATCTCGGGGTGGACGAGGACGATCTCCATCCGAGTACGGTAGCAGAGCCCCCGCGCCGCAGCGCACTCCCCTTCCCCGGACTCGCCGCGACTCCGCGCGCGTCGAAGGTGCCCTTGCAGCCACAATCCGAGTAGCATCTCGGCATGCAGGTCGAACTCAATGCCCATGAAGCGCGCGTCCTCGGTGTGTTGATCGAGAAAGCGATGACGACTCCGGATCAGTTTCCGCTGACGATGAACGCCACGATCAACGGCTGCAACCAGAAGTCGAACCGCGATCCCGTCGTCGATTTCGTTGAAGCCGAAGTCCACATCGCCTACCAGGGGCTGATGATGAAGCAGCTCGTCGGCTCGAGCTTCCCGGCCGGCAGCCGCGGCGAAAAGTGGCATCACAATGCGCGCGCGAGCCTGAAGCTGAACGATGTCGAGCTGGCGATCATCGCCGAGCTGTTGATGCGCGGCCCGCAAGCGACAGGAGTGCTCCGGACGCGCGTGACGCGCATGGCGCGCTGCGAAGATTTGACGGCGCTCATGACCAACCTGAATGCGCTTATTGAACGCGGCTTGGTCAAATGGCTACCGCCGGCACCGGGCTCGCGCGCCGAACGCTACGGCCAGATGCTGGCGCCGGGCCTGCATCCCGACGGCGAATCCGCCCCGGTCGCGCGACCGATGAGTTATCAGCCACAGGCCGCCAGTCTCCCGAGCGCTCCCCCGCCGGCGGCCTCCGGCTTGGGCCTGCGTATCTCCAAGCTGGAAGAGGAGCTCGCCAATTTGAAGCGCCAGCTCAGCAGCTTGGCGGATCAGTTGGGTGCCGATCTTTAGGGGAGCCGAGCTTTAGGGCTGCCGGTTCCTCAGGGGTCTCAGACACGAGTGGCAGGTGTTCGGGCTCATCGCGGGCGCGAAGCCTGCGTCCTGCTCGCCCCAACACCGAAGCCTGGCAGCCCGAGTTGGCGGGATGAGCTGAGCCCACGAGCTTTGATGCATTAATCGGATGCCGGCATCTCCTGCTCGGACATCTCCAGCGGCACCCGCTTCGAATAGACGGCTAGCATCAACAGCCAAGCCTGACAGTTCATCATGGAAGAGGTCCTGTGCAGTCTCTTCGTGGCCATTGCACCTGGGTCTAGCGCACAAAAACACGCATAGAAGGGCCACCATGGCCATTTCTGAGGCAATCTTCGCGCCGCCGCTCTCGCTAGGTACTAAAGCCAGGGCACTCCGGCTGAGCGCTCGCTCGCCTGATGATCCGGCCGCCCGAGGCTTCACGCTCGGGGGCGTCAGCGCTATCCCCTTCGGGAGTAATAGGTTAGGTATATGTTAGCCTTCACTTATGCATCCCCCCCACCGGGACTCCGGTCTGCCGCCTCGAACGCGGCGCATTTTACACCTGGATGTCGACGCTTTTTTGGCCTCGGTCGAGCAGGCGCTGCACCCCGAATTGCAGGGTTTGCCCGTGGTCGTCGGCGGGATGCCGGACAGTCGCAACTTGGTGATGTCGTGCTCGTATGCGGCGCGCGCGTATGGGGTGAAGCCCGGCATGCGTTCGGCCGAGGCGGCGCGGCGTTGTCCGAAAGCGATCTTTCGGCATGGCGATTCGCAAGCGGCGACGCGGCTGCGCGAGCAGATCGTGCGCATCCTGCTGCAGTACAGTCCGCTGGTCGAAGTGACCTCGATCGATGACTTCTTGGTCGACTTGACGGGTACGACGCGCTTGGCGGGCGCGGCTTTCCAAGTGGCGGAAGAGATCAAGCTGCGCGTCTGGAAGGAAGTCGCGCTGCCGTTGACGGTCGGCGTCGCGACGAATCGAACTTTGGCGCGACTCGCCGGCAAGCTGGCCAAGCCGGGTGGCATCGCCGAGATTTTCCCGGGCTATGAACGCGACTTCTTGAACCATATGCCGGTCGAGCACCTGCCCGGTGTAGGGCACAAGATTCGGCGCAAGCTCGAGAGCTTCGCGATTCGCACCGTCGGTGAACTCGCGTTGGTCTCGCGCGAAGTCCTCTTCGCCAGCTTCGGGCCGTCTGGCTTGCTGTTGTACGGCCGCTCGCGCGGCATCGACGAAGATCCCATCATCGCTACGCACAGGCTCGAGTCTTCGATAATGCCCGATCCACGGCCGAGTGCGGATCCGGCGCCGGGATTGCAAAGTTCTGCACAACACAGAAGCGACCGAGTGCAGGAAGAATGGCACGGCACGGCGCCGCCAGGCGCGCACTCCGCTGAACGGCCAGATCCACGTCCTGCGACCTTGCTGTCCATTCGTATGCCACGCACGATTCGGCGCGACAGCACCTTCGAGCCGGAAGAGGGGCGGCTCGTGATCATTGAAGCGATGCTGGCTTATGTCTTGGATCGCGCCACGGCCCACATGCGGCAAGCCGGGCTCAGCTGCGCGTCCATGGAAGTACGCTTGGCGTACGTCGACTCGCGCCCCGCGCACATCAAGCGTCGTGATCCAGGCGGTGGAGGCCATTGGCTGAGCGTGCGTCGCCCACTGCCCGGGCGTGTCAACGAGCGCGCGACTGATGGCACGGATGCCTTGTGGCAGCACGCACTGAAGCTGCTGCGCTCACTCCCGCGCAAGCGCGCACTCGTCAAACGCGTCGGCATCACGTTGCTCTCGTTGCGTCACAAGGAAGGCCATCAGGGCTTGCTGTTCAGCGACCCCGGAAGCGATCGGGCGCCGGAGATAGCAACGGAAGGAGCGCGCGGCAGCCGCGCTGACCGCAATCACAAACTGGACGACGCGCTGGACCTGCTGCGGGCACGACACGGATTCGGGCGCATCCTGCGCGGCACCAGCTTGCCGCTGAAAAAAGAATTCCCATTAGGCCCGGACGGCTATCAGCTGCGGACGCCGTCGCTCAATCAATAAAGCGCGGGGAACGCGCCAGGCGAGACGCCCAAAAAGCAGAGTCGACGACGGACGAACACCCTCCCCAGCCTGTGGGACTCTGGTCGGGCATCCGGCCGCCGTCAGCCAACTAGTTCCGCCGACAGGTGGGGGTCACAAAGCCACTTCCCAGGCCCTCACGGCCAGTTTTCCAGAGTCTTACCGGCGCAGACGGTAACGAGAGGCGCCCATAGAGTCGTATACTCCCACTCCTGTACGGATTGCAGCGTGCCCCCTCGCCGATCCGTAGGTCCCAAGGGACCACAAAGAATTCTCGAGCGTACGGGACGTACCCCGCAACCGTCCGGCACGAGTCGGTCCTCGAGCGACCCCAATACCAGAACATGAAGTACAAGACTCTCGCCTGCGCCTCCCTCCTGATCCCCACCCTGCTCGCGTTCAACGCGCCGGTGGGACGCTTGGCCTTCTTCCCGTCGAAGGGTGATACGGTCACAAAGACCTTCACTCAGGACTGGGAGATGACCATGGATGAGATGGGCTTCCTGATGAACGGCCAAGATCCGGGCATGACCCCCGAGATCGAGATGACGATGATCATCAAGCAGGTCGTCGCCATCGCCGACACCTATGGTGATGTGGTCGACGGCAGGCCGATGTCGCTCTCGCGCTCCTTCAAGGAGATCGACCAAGACATGGATATGGAAATGAGCATGGACATGATGGGCGAAGTCCAGGATCAGGACTCCACCATCAAAGGCACCAGCGAACTGACGGGCACGACCGTCGTGTTCGAATGGGACGAAGACGAAGAGGAGTACATCAAGAAGTTCGCTAACGAAGAGACGGACGTCGACGAAGACAAGCTCGAGGGTCTTGCCGAGGACATGGACCTGCGCTTCTTGCTTCCCGACGAAGCCGTTTCCGAGGGCGACTCCTGGAGCCTCGACTTGGCAAGCCTGCCCGACCTGATCGCCCCCGGTGGCGACTTGGCTTGGGACATCGAGATTGATGGCGCCGACGCCGCAATGATGGGTGCCGGTCCGGACCCCGCGATGATGGGCAACATGCGCGAGCTGATGGGCGATATGCTCGAAGGCGAAGCGACGGCCACCTTCGCAGGCGTCGAGGACGGCAAGGGCATCATCGAGCTCAAGATCGAGATCGATACGGCGCGCGACATGACCGATATGGTCGCCGAGATGATGGCCGAAGCTCCCGAGGGCATGGCTCCCGAAATCGACCGCATGGATGTCGAGTTCACGATCGAAGCCAGCGGCAAGGCCTTCTGGGACATGGACGGTGGTCACATCGCCGGCCTCGAGCTCGAGGGTGACATCGAGATTACGCTGGACATGGAGATGAGCATCGACATGGGTCAAGCCATGACGATCGAAGTCAGCATGGCCATGTCCGGTAGCCTGGAACAAGGCGTCGAGGTCGAGTGACCTTCTTCCCGATTCAGCGATGCCATAGCGTGCGTCGCTGAATCGAGTCTGCTTCACCCCCTCCTGGCAGCGCGACGCGCACGGCTCGGAGGGGGTTTTTCATAGCGCCCCTCTTCACCGTCGACCGCCTAATCGATCGTCATGCTTCTCTCGCTTCCCCACTCGCTCAGGACTCTCTCGGCGATCGCACTCATCGCGGCCTTGTGGTCACCGAACGCGATGGCCTTGGTCTCGCTCAGCGCTGGACCTGTCGTCGAAGATGCGAAGGTCGTCGTCAAGGACGCCAAGGCTCTGCACAAGGGCGGTAAGTCGGACGACGCCATCGCGTTGCTGCGCAAGCACCTGAAGCGCTACGGAACGGCACCGACGGCGCACGCTGAACTCGGCGTAATCTTGCTCGAGCTCGAGATCATCGATCAAGCCGCGCATCACCTGGCTGCGGCACGCGATCAGTACCTGCAGGCAAACAACAAGCGCGCCGCAGACAAGGTGGCACGCACGCTGGTCAAGGCAGACCCCTTGTGGCGCAAGCAGCAGAGCTTGTTCAGCAAGATGACGCGCGAGCTATCGAGCGCGGCCGAGAAGCTGGAGGACTCGGAGCAGCCCGTGCGCGCCCTCGATTTATTCCAACGTCTGCTGTTGATCGCCGAAGGCAAGGAGCTGAAGGAAATCGAGGCGGCAGTCAAACGGCTGCGCAGTGCAGGCGCCGAGGTGAATCTGGACGCGGTCGGCAGCGAGGTCGGGCCCGACGGCAAGTGGCCGATGGTCGAGCAGGAGAGCAAGTACTACAAGCTCAACTGCGCGCTCGAACAAGAAATCATCGACCGGCTGGCCGAGACGGTCGACAGCATGTACCTGTACTTCGTCGATCTGTACTTCGACGGCAAGAACAAGAAGGGCCCCAAGGCCAAGCTATACATTCACGCGGACCACGCCGACATGATGGACCATTACCCCGGGGCGCCAAACGCGGGCATTGGTGGTTGGTGGTCTCCGGGTGCGAATGAAGCGCACTTCTATGACACCCGTGATGGCGGCGGCTCGCTCGATGGCTTGATGGACACGCTCTTCCACGAGCTTGGCCACCAGTTCATGACCAAGCTCACGCGTGGGTCCGGCGTGCCGAGCTGGTTCAACGAAGGCACCTCGTGCTTCTTCGAAGGCGCGATCGCGATGGCCGATGGCAGCGTGACTTGGCCGGATGCAGCTCGCAGCCGGTTAGGCGCCATTCGTGGGCAGCTGCGCGACGAAGACAACGGCAAGCAGCTGGTCGAGGAGGCTCTGGGCTTCACAGGCGGCGGCTCTTTCGCCGGTCAGTACTACTCGATCGGTTGGGGACTCGTGTACTTCATGCAACAGTGGGAGCACCCGGATACGCTTGAGTACAGCTATCGCGATTTGTACCGCACCTACCGCGACGAGATTGTCGGTAAGACGCCGCAGTCGCGTGAGATGTTCGAGCAAGTCTTCCTGGGCAAGGAATCGCCGCTGGGGCATCAAGACTTCGACGCCTTCTATGCCGACTGGCGCACCTGGATTTTGGAAACCGTCGCGCCCCTCTTCGCCTCTTCGGGTACGAGCAAGAAGGTGCGTGAGAAACGGGTCGCGCTGATCAACCTCTACATGGAACACGCGGCGGCCGCAGGAGAGCAGCGCAAGCCGCTTGTCTCGGAGCAAGAGTTCCTGCTGCGCGCATTGAGCCACATCGAAGTGGTCCGTTCGCGATTGGACAGCACCGATGCTCCGGACTACGACCTGATGTTGACCCAAGCGGACGTGCTGGTGCGACTTGACCGCGGCAAGAATGCGGCGCCGATCTTGGAGCAGTTCTTGGACGCGGTCGACGGCGAGCGGCACGAAGTCTCCGAAGAAGAGTACGGCGTGATCGAAGAGCGCCTGGCCGCGCTCGACAAGCGCAACTCGGCGCTGCGCAACTTGCGTTCGCGCATGAAGTCGTCGCTGAATTCGGCTACGCGTTTGCTTGCGGACTACACGGAAGGCGATATCGAACGGCCCTTGCGCGCGTTCTCTTTCGCGTCGAAGGCGTCGACCGTGCTCGCTGACAAAGGTGAGCTAGCCGACCAGGCTCAGACGCTGCGCAAGAAGGTGCGCGCCGCCGGGCTCTTGCTGGGCCGCATCGAGTCGCTCAGCGCATCCGCTTCGAACTGGAGCACCTTGTATGCCGAAGAGCCAGACGAGTTCCGCGTGCGCGACAACATGGTCGGCATGAGTGCTGTTCGTCCGAATGGGAAACTGCTGACCTCGGTCGTGCTCTCGGGCGAATACGAGATCCGCGCGCGTCTGCGTCGCAAAGGCAAGCTGCACCTGGGCAGTGGGCACGGCATCATTGTCTGCGGTGTCGAAGGCGGCAGATGGTCGGTCGTTGGCCTGGATGCCGACGGACACATCAAGCTCTGGAAAGTGATGCCGTCGGGGACGGCTGCCAAGACCAGCCGCTTGCGTTCTATCACCTTGTCCAAAGCAGTCGAGGACGACGAGGCCGTGGACATGATCGTGCACGTCTTCCCGGACGGCAAGATGGAGATCATCATCGAAGGTCGCGAGCCCGTTACAGCCCGCATTCCATTCGCCGTTCCTCCCACCTGCCACGCCGGTGTGTTCGTTCGCGACGGTCAAATGATCCTCGAAGATCCGATCGTCGAGATCTACCCCTAAAGCCTCCGATGAGCAGCGAACAACCCGTGCGCTATGCACCCGAACGCAATTTCCCTAGCTACGCCTTCATCCCGGGTCAGAGCCCGCATCCGACGCGTGACCCCAAGGGGCATTCGTTCGGAGAAGAACTGCCGCCGCGTGGTACATGGGATACGAATGCGGTCTGGTTCGAGGAGGAGGAGTACCTATGGGGTACGGACCTCTACAACTTTGGTTACTTGTGGGAAGCGCACGAGGCATGGGAAGGCATCTGGCAAAGCTGCAAGCATGTGGACAAGCTGCTCGGTAATTTCCTGCAAGGCCTAATCCAGTGCAGTGCCGCGTCCTTGAAGATTCCGATGGAGCAGCCGAAGGGTCTGGCGAAGCTATCCGAGCTCGGTACCGGCCGGCTTACGAATGTTGGTGACGCTGCGGGTGGAACCTATTGGGGCTTGGATGTCGAACCCTTCGTGACCAGCTTTCGCATCTTCGCCGCCTACCCGGATCCTGAAGTCGACGACCGGCCGCGCATCCGCCTGGATCGCAAAGATTAAGTTCCGGGCTTGTTCACGCGTGGCATATGGGACTAGTTCACAGCCTCTGCCCCCACAGCGGGCGGCCACGATCGGCACGCTGGGCAGGATCCGAAGCTGAGAAGGCACACTCGTGTATGACGAGAGTCAACGCTGGTTGTGCTGGTGCAATCGCTCGGGTGCTAGGAATGCACACTCTTTCTTCTCTGGCCGCGATGAAGTGCCGATACAGCGTGCATGAGCGGCTTTGCTAACAAGATCAAGATCGGCCTGATCCTCCAAGACGGTCCGAAGTTTCAGAGCCAGTTAACCTCTGTCCAGGGCCGCGAGGTCGAACTCAGTTTTCCGATTGAGGGCCCGCATGTCAGCCTGACGACGCGCGTCACGCTGCACTTCTCGGGCGATGGTTTGTCACACGACTTGAGTGTGCCTGCGCGCGTGCTGGCACGTGACGAATGTGAATCCGAGAGGCGCTACCGCTTCTTGCTCGAAGGCGAGATCGAAGACGAGTTGAAGCGTTGCTTGCGAAGGCGCGACGCCTTTCGCGTCTCTCCCGATCCGATGACGACCATCCGCCTGTACATCAGTGCGTTGGATGGACCGGCCGAGGGTCGTGTCGAGCGCGCGGAAGCCGAGCTGATGAACATCTCGTTGCTCGGCCTCTCGATCCGAGTGCATCCGGAGCTGGAACTGACTATGACCGAGGTCGACCAAGTTCGCGTTGAACTCGACCTGCCCGAGGCAGAAGCTCCTATCACCATCCAAGGACGCATCGTGGGACGCCGCATGAAGGCCGGCGCCGTTCTTCTCGGCGTGGAGATCGAGGGCATGGAGTCGCACAGCGACCGCCAAGTCGAACAGCAGCTAACGCAGTTCGTCGTACGCAGGCAGATGGAAGACTTGGGCGGAGTGTGAGCGCGAGCGCGCATCGCTACTCATCATTCGCGACGCGTCGCACCCAGTCCATTCGTAGGCGATCTCGGCTGTCGAATACGAGCCTCGTCACGCACAGCACAACACCCATCGTGCCCAGTGCGACACCTCCGGTGATGGCGAACAGAATGAACAGCTGGTAGCGCGCGGCGTCGGCTGGATCCTCTCCCGCAAGCATCTGCCCGGTCATCATGCCCGGAATACTGATGACACCGACCGCGACCATCGAGTTCAGGATCGGAATCGTTCCGGTCCGAATCGCACGGCGGACCACACGGGCTGAAGCTTGCTTGGCTGTCGCGCCATGGGCCAGCAAGAGCTCGACGTGATGCCTGTCACGATCGAAACCAGTCAAAGCAGTATCGAGCCCGAGCGAGATTCCATTGAGTGCATTGCCCAGCACCATGCCAAGGATCGGAATGGCGTACTGCGGCGCGTACCACGGTCCGGGCTGATCGATGACGGCTGTGAGTCCGAAGACCGTGACGGCCATCGAGCTGACGAGCATCACCCCGATGCTGATCGCGTAGAGCCCCTTGACGCGCCGTGATCCGCGACGGACAGACTCGATGCCGGCGACGGTCGCCATCAACGTCATGACGGCGATCACGATGGCCGGCGCCTCGGTTCGGAAGACCCAGCCAAGCACCGTTCCAAGGAGTGCCAGCTGAATAGTTGCGCGAAGCGCCGCAAGCAACAGACGTTTCTCGAGGCCAAGACGCAGAGTCAAGCTGACCGCTGCTCCGGCAATGACGAGAGTCGATGCCAGCAGCAGGTCGTAGTTGGTCAGCGTGACTGCAGCAAGGATCACAGCGTGAGCTCCTGCGCACCGAGGCGTTCGGCAAGACTCGTGTCGTGACTGACCCAAATAGCAGCGTGGCCGTCTTGCACATAGTCAGAGATGCTGTGCTCGGAGGCCACCGCAAGCTCGGGATCCATCGCGCTGGTCGCTTCGTCCAGCAGCAGGACCGCGGGCGCACACGCCAGTGCCCGATGAAGTGCGAGACGCTGCCTCTCTCCGCCCGAAAGCGTATTTGCCGGAGCATCGTCAGCCAAGCCCGGGACGCTCGCTATGGCCTTGGACGTGATCGCGGAGATAGCGTCGAGGTTGTTGCGAACGGTACCGTCCAGAGCAGGCGCACCTTGGTGCAGGTACAACAGGCCGCGGCGCCAAGCACTGGGCGTGTATTCGTTGATCGACTTCCCTGCGAGCCTCAGGTCGCCAGAGTCGACCGGATCAAGGTCGGCGATGGAGCGCAGTAGCAAAGACTTGCCACTGCCAGACGCGCCGTGGATGACTAGGATCTCGCCCGCGTCCAAGCTGATGTCAATCTCACGCCAGTGCGGTGAACGAGTCAGGTGACGGGCTTGAAACAGCATTTATGGGAAGGGCGCCCTTGATGAGGGATCTGCGCCGGACTGTATGGAAGAGCGTGATGTTGGGAAAGGGCTTGTGCCTGTCTTTGGCGTTGGATGGAGCGAGCCCCCTTCCCCGCATTGCCTTGGCAGGTATGCCTTCCCTCCTGTGTTACCGATGCTCTATCCTGACCGAAGCGGGAACTCTCACCGACGACATTCCCAGGCACCGCCTCATGCTCGCGCCCACGCTCCTCCTCTGCTTGGCGCCGCAACAGCCGGCGCTTCTTCCGCCGGTGAAGCTTGATGCCGAAGGCGAGCCCATCCATGTGGTTGCCTACGCCGGATACGTATGGCTAGACTCCCAGGGACAAGCAAGAGTGAAGCAATCGTTGCGTCTGCGTCCCATCAGCCGACACGAAAATGTCGGGTCCACTACGGACGATAGAAGCGCGTTCTTCTTCCAGTCTGTTTCCGCGGGTGGCTACCGCATCACCCTAAGGCGAAGCAACGAGTCGCTCTGCACCGTCGACCTGCATGCGGGTGACGGAACAAGATCTTGGAGAGATCAGCAAGGAAGCAGCCGCCCGCTGATCGTGCTCGCTGAGGATTGCTTGCAAGTAGAACCGGAGAGGGTCGCTCTCATCCAAGCTTCGGCCTCAATGCGTGATCTAGGCTCTGATCATCAGCGCAAGGCCCGGTAGGATGCATGTGCCCCGAGCGCACTCCGGCTTGGTGGCCAGCCAGTCATTCACTTCCCACCCTAGCGCTCCTCCCCCACCGATGACCGAAGCGACAACTCCCCAGGACTCCAACGCCGGCAGCAAGCAAGTTCAGTCCGCTGTCCGCCCGTCCGAACTGGTCGATGCTTTCGTGCGTGTGCTATTGGAGCAGCAGCCGACCAGCTATCTCGACATTGGTTGTGGTTCGGGCGCCTTGGTCGAGCGCCTCGCGACTCACGCCATCCGCACGCATGGCATCGAGGTGACTCCGACTCCTGCGGCGCTGGCGACCGGGCTAGTGAGTGCCGCGGACGCACACGACCTGCCCTTCGCAGCGGGTAGCTTCGATTTTGTCGGCTTCAGGCACGTCCCGCACCATCTGCCGAATCTCGAGCTCGCTCTGTCAGAAGCATGGCGAGTGTGTCGCCACGGCCTGTTGCTCGCGGAGCCATGGTTCGAACCCAGTGCCCCATCGCAGGTGCTGACGGCGGAGCTCGACGGCTGGCTGAAGGTCTTCGAGCGCCGCCGCGGGAGGTACCACGCCGATGCGCTATCCGTAGCCGACCTGATGGCGGTCCTGCCAGACGCAAGCAATTGCAGAGCAGAAATGCTGGCTCCAATGCACCCCTATCTGGGGGTGGAGCTGGAACAACACATGCTTGAAGCCATCGGGGAACTTGAGTTGACCGCGGACGAAGAAGGATTGCGAGCCTTGTGGCTCCAGCGTGCGAACACAGGCGAGCTGACAGCCAACGGCACATTGATCCTGCGCGTTGGCAAGCATAGTCGTGACTAGCAACCCGCCCATGACTTCGAGCTGCGCTCAGCACGAGAGGATGCGTCTCTCTCTGATCCTATTCGCGTGACTCCGCACGGGCGCAAGAGTGGAGACAGCAAGAGCCAAGAGCCCAACTCTGAGCCGACCCGCAAGCGAGCCCTTCAGCATGAGCGGCTGAGATGTCGATCCGTTGGTATCGTCGGGTCGCGTACTTTCGACTCGGCGTGTACTCTCGAACCATGCCGGTCATGTCGCGCAAGCCGAAGAGCCCCTATGCCTGGTTGGACCTCAGTGACGAGCAGTTGCTGGATGTCCGCATCTGCGATCTGAAGATTCGCATCGAGGACACGCCGCTCGTCGACCGACTCGAGGAGCTGTACGCCGAGCTCGAGCGACGCGGCATTCAGTTTCGTCCCTACGCATGGTTGTCGACCGATTGGTTCACACCAGATGGCGTGACGGGTTTCGCGGTGCCCTTCTACCTCGCGCACCCCCGGCTCTTGCGCCTCGAACGTCGCTTGATGCTCGAAGCCGAAGGCAGCAGTCGAGACGAATGC
This sequence comes from Planctomycetota bacterium, assembly GCA_047611405.1. Lineage (GTDB taxonomy): Bacteria > Planctomycetota > UBA1135 > UBA1135 > JBLFWN01. The sequence continues at coordinate 64,755 of JBLFWN010000021.1, forward strand.
ATGAAGATCATGCGACACGAGGCTGCGCATGCGATCGACAATGCCTATCGGTTGCGCAGGCGTAAGGCGTGGCGTGAGACCTTTGGGCATGCCAGCTTGCCTTATGAATCGACGTATGCGCCCGACCCAACCAGTCGTGAGCATGTGCTGAACCTCGACTATTGGTACTCGCAGAGTCACCCACTCGAGGACTTCGCAGAGACCTTCGCGGTCTGGTTGCGACCGGGTTCCCGTTGGCGCGCGCGCTATGAAGGGTGGCCCGCACTCGACAAGCTCGAGTACGTGGATCAGACGATGCGCCGCATCGGTGATCAGTCGCCGAAGCTGCGCACTCGCTTCCAGATCGAACGCTTATCGAGCCTGCGCTTGACGCTTCGAACACACTACGAGCGCAAGCGACGTTACTACATGACGGAAGGGAACCCGGCGCTCGACGGACAACTCGCGCGGGTTTTCCCATCAACGGGAGACGGAAAAAAGCGCCCCAGGGCATCCACATTCCTAAAGAGGAGCCGAAGAGAGCTGGTTCGTCGCGTCTCTCAAACGACGGGTCAACACCGGTACTTGCTCGACCATGTCGTACGAGAGATGATCGATCGTTGCCAAACAAAAGATCTGAGGCTCGCGGCCGGCCCGGTCGATAGCCTCGTGACCGCATCCATTTTGTTGACCTCGCTTTCGTCTCAATTCCTTTACGGCGCACACCCAAAATTCCATCGATGAGAAGACTTCGTGTCGTCGTGATGATGCACGCCGAGCTGGTGCCCCCCGACAGCATCGAGGGAATCGCTCCAGAAGAAGTCAACAAGTGGAAGATGGAGTACGACATCTGCGGAGCCTTGGAAGGGCTCGGGCACGATGTCGTCGGTGTCGGCCTCGAAGACGACTTTAGGCCTATGCGGCATGCGCTGCGTCACACCAAGCCGCACATCGTCTTTAACCTGTTGATGCACTTCCACGAAGCGGGCATCTATGATTCCGCTGTCGTTGGTTGGCTCGAGCTGCATAAGCAAGCGTATACGGGATGCAACCCACGCGGGATCTCGGTCGCGAACGACAAGGCGCTGTGCAAGAAGGTGCTTTCGTACCACCGCATCCGTGCGCCGCGCTTTATCTCGGTCCCCCGTGGAGCCAAAGTAAAACGACTCCCCAAAGACCTGAACTTCCCGCTGATCGTCAAGTCGCGTAGCGAGCACTCATCGACGGGTATCGCTCAGGCATCGATCGTGCGCGATGTGGATCAGCTGAAAGACCGCGTCGACTACATCCACCGCAACGTCGGTACGGGTGCGATTTGTGAAGAGTACATCGAGGGACGCGAGCTAACGATTGCCGTGATGGGCAATAAGCGCCTCGAGGTCGGTCCTGTTTGGGAACTGACGATGAAGGACTTGCCAGACAGTGCACCCAACATCGTGACCTCGCGCATCAAGTGGGACTTGGCCTACCAGAAAAAGATCGGTTTGGCGAGCCAGGAAGCGAGCGACCTCTCGCCTGAGAAGGTGAATGAGATCAGCCGCTTAGCACGCCGCATCTATCGCGCTGCTGGCTTGTCGGGCTATGTGCGCATCGACATGCGCATGGATGCGGAAGGTCGCATCTGGATCCTGGAAGCGAATCCGAACCCGGACCTCTGCTTCGGCGAAGACTTCTCCGAGTCATTCGAGCGCCGCGGATACAGCTATCCGGATGTGGTTCAGAAGATCGTGAACCTAGGACTGCGCTACGAGCCGCCCTGGAAAGGCTAGTCTCGATACGGAGTGGCTCTCCTTGTCGCTCATTTGCTGGCGTCGCCCGTCCACTTGGGTGCGCCGCCGTAGTACGGATAGCTCTCGAGCTCCCGTCCGTCGCCGGTCGTGCGCGGGTCGCCACTTGCCTTGAGCTCTTGCATGAGCTGCTCGTGCAGTGCGTCCATCGTCCGTGCATGCTTCGGGTCATCTGCGATGTTGTGTAACTGCTCTGGGTCTGCGCGAAGATCATAGAGCTCTTGTTGCGGCCTCTTTCCAAAACTCAGTTGGAAGAGAGGGCCAACCAACGGGTCATCGCGATGATCGAAGAGGTACTGCTTGGTGGGACCGTTGTCCGTGTCAGAGAACCACCCGCCGCGCTTCGTCGCGCGTTCGTGGTTGGGCGTTCCGGACGGCCAACGATCCGGAGTCCAGTTGTAGATGTACAAGTGATCTGCTGTCCGGATAGCGCGACACGGGTACCCCCCCATATCCGGCGCTTCTTGGCAGGGTGTGTGGCGTTCCTTGCCGAACAGTACGTGGTCGCGCTCAGAGCCGATCGAACCTGAAGCCTCCGAAGTCAGCGAAGAGAGCAAACTGCGACCTGTCATGGCAACTGGTGCTTCAATGCCGGCTAGCTCAAGGAAGGTCGGCGCCAGGTCCGTCAAGCTGACAAAGTCCTGGATGCCGCGAGCAGATGGGATCCCCGCCGGCCACATCATCGCTAGCGGTACGCGTGTGCCCGTGTCATATAGGTTGGCCTTGCAACGAGGGAACGGCATGCCGTGATCGCCGGTGATCACGACCAGCGTGTTTTGCAGTTGGCCTGACTCACGAAGCGACTCGATGATCTCTCCGACTTCGCGATCGAAGCGTTGCACTTCGAAGTAGTAGTCCGCTACATCACCGCGCACTTCAGGTGAGTCTGGAAAGCAGGCGAAGATGTCGATGTCATCAAGCTGCATGCCACTGGCTGCGCCGCTGCCAGCAGTGTAGGTCCGGTGCGGATCATAACTGCCGAACCAGTAGCAGAAGGGTGCATCCGGCGGGCGCTTGGACATGAACTCGTCGAGGTCCTTGTAGCGATCCCCCGCGGGATTGTTGTCTCGCCCTCCCACTTGATGCCGGCCCGGCCCCCAGCCCTTGCGACTATGGCCAACGTGATAGCCCGCATCCTCGAGCAGGTCCGTATAGACGGGGATCTCTGCCCGAAGCGTCGAGTGCAAGTTCGCGCTCTCCTTCAGCCGCCAGTGATATTGGCCGGTCACGATGGCTGCACGACTCGGAGTGCATGAAGGTGAAGAGACATAGGCGTGCTGAAACAACACGCCCTCAGTGGCAACCTTGTCGAAGGTTGGCGTTCGGACGACAGGGTCACCGTAGGCGGAGGCATGCGGATAACCCCAGTCATCCGCGATTGCGAACAGGATGTTGGGACGCGTTGCTTGCTTGTCCGCGGCTGGGTCTTGCTCTGCGAAGGCGTTGGATCGGGCAGAGCTGTCTATCAACGTGGGTCTCGATGCCGAATCGTGACCGCCTGCAGCAATCAAGCACGGGAGAATACTCAGCGAGGCAAATAGGAGAGGCGGGCTAAGCAACTTGACGGTTCCGACTCCAGAAGTGAGGCGCATGCTGATCTTGCTTCGAGGTTTGTAGAGAGAGGCAGGGTGCTAGTACCGTACTGAGCTGTTGTGAAAGTGCAGCAGTGAGAGCCACTCCATTCTGCTCTGGCTCGAAGCTCGCTCGTCTCGCACCCCCCCTGCCAGAGCAACTCCCGAGCGGAGGCGCTCGCCTCTGCGGTACTTCGCCACTGTAGGCGTGCGACCGGGGAGAGCACCTCGGTATTGCTTACGGTATTCCGAGGTGACTACTATGAACAGTATGATCATTCGCGCGTTCGAAATGACGGATTAGGAAGACGTTGTCGACTTATTTCAAGCCCCCAACTGTCAACGTGAAACCCTACAAATGCCCTACCAGTCTCGTGACGACCTGAAGAAGAAGCTCGAGTCTCCCCGGGGTAGGAATCACAATCTGGTCGCCATGCTTGACGAGCCAAAGAAGGTCGTCGGAATGGTTGGCCTGCATCCGTTTGAAGGTCGACGGGCGCACGTGGCAGGCTTGGGAATGTTCGTCCATGACGATCACCAGAACCAGGGCATTGGTGGCCATCTGATGCAGGCCGCTCTGGACTTGGCTGACAACTGGCTGAACTTGCGGCGTCTCGAACTGACGGTCCACACGGACAACAAGCATGCGGTGCACTTGTATGACAAGTTCGGGTTCGTGAAGGAGGGCACCTTCGTCGACTACGCTATTCGTGATGGTGAGTTCATCGACGCCCACACGATGGCACGCGTGCGAAAGGACTGTTCCGTAATGGAGTGAGGCCTCGCAGGCGAAACGGAGTGGCCCTCCTCGCTACGCAGTTGCAGCAGCAAAGTACGGCACAAACCTGCGCTCAAGAACAATAAATGGTGCGGCTCCGTATTGCTGCGAGACCGTATCTCGGAGAGATTTTCTGACTACGGACACTTATGAGGTTGGCTCTAAAACAAGCCCTGGCCTTGACGGTGCTCCTGATCGGGCTCCTGGCAAGCGCGTCCTACTTCGCCTCAAGTAGTTCCACGGACGCGTGCGATGCTCTCGTCGCGACTCGCGAGCTGGACGAAGAGTCAGAGCAGAGCACGAATGTGGAACTGCGCCAGGCGAGTGAGTCCGTAACGCGCGAAGAGCCGGCGAGTGCGACCTCGATAGGAGGCCTGGAGGACGCGGCGAGCCTGAGCAACGAGCAGGGAGAAGCGCGCGGCGCACGCTTGCGCATAGTGGTACGCGACTGTGAAACCGGTGAGCCGCTGCCTGACTTCAGGCTGCGAATCAGCGTCGAAAGCATGCGCAATGAGACAGAGGCGATGGAGCTGACTCTTGTCACGGACGTCGCCGGCATCATCCTGACCGATGCGGTTCTACCGCGCGCGTTGCTCGACTTCGCCCACTCGCCAAGGGTGGATGATATGGACCGTTTCGCGTGGCAGCTCGAGCCCGAGAACGACTCACAACTGGCCGGCGTGGGAGAGGTCGCCGAGTTCGAGCTATGCGCGTCTTCTCCGAGCATGGTCGTCACTCTCGATGCCCACCACCAGGACGGTACTCCAGTCGTCGCGACGGAACTGGCCTTAATCGAAGGCAAGGTCGGTGAGGAAGGCGAATTCGAGTGGTTCTACTGGCGCCGCGACAAGAGCGACGAGCATGGTCGCGTGCGCATCCCCTTGCACGGGGCCCTCGCTGGACGGCCCTTCTGCGCGCAAGTAGTGGAGCCCACCTCCGGCGAAGTCTGCGATGCGGTGCTCCTCCCTGAACCGATCGATTCCGGTCCGCACTTGCTTCACACCTACCTCGGCGGCCGGCTCGATGTGTTGGTCGTAGACAAAGCCGGCGAGCCGCGGGCCAGCACGCGCGTGACCTGTTGGTACCGAGACCGTCCGCGCATGAAGCTGCAAACCCAGAGCCAAGCCGACTTGGCCGGGCGTGTGAGCTTCGGCCCATTGCCGGCGGGACTCTACCTGCTGGCGGTCGACGCTTGGGCGCCCAGCGCTCGGGCCGAGGCGGCCGAGATCGAGCTCGCCCGCTCTGAACTGCGCGAGCTGACGCTGCATCCTGCGGGCGACGAGCCCTTGCAGTTAGTCGTCGCGGGCCCTGTCTACGAGCCCGACGGGAGCCCAGCCAAGGGCGTCCTCATCGGCCTCCTGCTGGATGGTACAGAGCACAAGCATGTGTCGACCGACGAGCACGGGCACTTCGAGCACCACGCTCGTGGCCGCTTTCGCGATGTCTTGGTCACCTCCGCGGCAACCATCTACGTCGATCCGATCGAACCGGCCGAGCTGCACGTCGCGCCCGGAACGACCGGCCTAGAGTTCAGGAAACTCGCGCATACAGAAGAACAGAGCGTCGTCTTCCGCCTGCTCGACGGGGCGACCGGCAAACCGATCTCGGACTCGGTCGATGCCCAGATCGTCCTCTAGCGAAAGGTCCCGGAGGGCTCGCGTGTGCTGGCCTTGGCACGCTTCGGTCCAGACGAGGGCGCGACCTTCGTCGACTTCCGCCCACACGATGACCTCGCCTGGCGCGTGCTCGCTGTCGGCTATCGCGAAGCCGAGGGCGAGCTACAGCCGGTTGCGGCGGTTGAAGAAACGCCGCTGATCACGGTCCGCCTGTCGCCGGGATTCCACCGCGAGCTGACGGTCCACTCGACCCTCGATGGCCGGCATCTGGGCAATGTCGTCATTCGCGATGAGGACGGCACGGAGCTAGCGCGTAGCTCCTCCGACGGCCAAGTCGTGTTGAGCGCTGCCGAGTGGCCAGGGGTGTTGAGCATCGAGCACCCGGCCTTCGTTAGCATCGAGTGGGACGCGAACGACCCCTGGAGCAACGCGACCGATCAGCTCTGGCTCACGCCGCTGGAGTGAGGTCGTGTTGACCCTCTCCGGCCATTGACTCCCTCTCGTCCCCGTGAGCTACTCGTCACCCCTCGGGGCCGGCAGCGACCCACCCGTCCGCGCCGAGAGTGGAGGAATTGTCCTGGCTCCGTACTCCACTCTAAGTTTTCGTGGAATTGCTCGTAGGTACCGCCAAGGTCTTGCGCGTGAGTTGTTGAGGAGCAAAGAAGGCTCCTTCCGCGGCCTATCTGTCGCGGCGCCATCATCACCCAAATCGCCCTTGGAAAGGGAGAGTTATGAATCTTCAATTTTGCGCTATCGGTACGCCTCTCGCGCTGGTCTTCGTTTCATTGACTGCAGCACCGACCTTTGCAATCGAGGTCGATGCTCCTTGCAGCAACTCCGCCGTGCACATGTCGTACGGCGAGCGCGCGGTCTGCACGATTTCTTCGGGGACCGAGAATGACGTCTATAAGTTCCATGGTTTGGCCGGTGACGTTGTTCGCGTGATCATCGATGGTCGCACGAATGACTTCGACCCAATGCTCCGGCTGATCGGTCCGACAGGCGGATCCTATGCGAGCGTAAATTGCTCGGCCCCCTCATGGGATAGTTGCTCCACAGGCAGTACATGGGAGCTAGTGAACGACGGCCTGTACACCTTGCTTGTCTCCGATGCGGGCTCGAATAACTCCGGCAATTACACGCTCGACCTACAGGTGCTTCCTCCCCAAGTCCACGTGCCAATTCTCGAGTACGGCGTCACGCGGACGGTCACGATCAACCATGGATCCGACTCGGACTGGTATCGCTTCGATGGCATGCGCGGTGAGATGGTGATCTTGACGATCGACGGGCTGACCAATAATCTCGACCCGAGAATCCAAGTGATGGACCCACTCGGGAATCGTTGGTGGCAAGACGTGACCTGCAGCGCACCGAGCTGGGATACATGCTCGAGCGGTACAGGGATGGTCTTTCTGCCTGAAGACGGAACCTACTACGTGACCTGCTTTGACAGCGGCTGGAACAACACCGGGTCCTTCCACTTGAACTTGACATGTGTGCTCGGCACTTGCCCGACAACAACGGCTCCTGTCGACCTCGGTACTCCGTTCTGCACGGCGGCACCGAACTCCACCGGCGCCGAAGCGTCGATCGAAGTCTGGGGTATTGCCGATGTCGCTTCGAACTCCGTCGAAGTGATCGCGAAGGATGTGCCGGCTGGACAGTGGGGCATCGTTTTCATGGGCGCTACTCCGAGTACTGCAATCCCGATTATCGGCTCACAAGGTAGCCTCTGCCTCTCACAGGCCACGCCGATCGTCCGTCTCTCCACGATCCTCTCTTCTAACTCGAACCAGATGCGACGATTCCTGGATCTGGATAGCAGCCTGCTCGCCAACCAGATCCTGCCCGGCAACACCTGGCACTTCCAAGCTTGGTTCCGCGACCAAAACCCGGGCTCGACGACGAACACCTCGAATGGAACGAGCGTGCTCTTCCAGTAGGCGCTTCCTTCGATAGCCGCGGTACGGACCCACCTCTAATCCACTCCCGGTCGAGCGTAGTCCTACGCTCGCCCGGGGGAGAGTGGAGGAATTGTCCTGGCTCCGTACTCCTACGGGTCGTCGCGCGCTTCAGGTGAGGGAGAGTGGGCCGGGGCGGTAGTCCCGTGCTGAGCTGTTGCGAAAGCAAGGCAAGGAGAGCCACGCCGACTTGCCGGTTCGATATATACTCTGCCTAGAATGAACGCACTGCTCACTTACTTGAAGGTCCACGTCTTGGTCTGGCTAATCCCATTGACCTTCCTGCTGGTCGTCTTGGGCGGCTTGGCGTGGAAGGTGGCGAACACGCCCGACAATCCCTTCATCTACAACCTCAATCTGTAGATCCGAAGTATGAAGATCAGGCGTGTCGCAATGGACGCGGTGCTCGGGGTGTTCGTCACCATTGTGCTCTTCGGGTCATTCGAGCTGATCCTCTGGGCGGCCGATATGGGGCAGACCCATGGCGCGTCAGTCTCGCGCGGCTTTGATTCCGAGGATGTCATGTTCTGGCCCGACCCGCAGGTTGAGGGCGCAGTCATTCCGCACATCTTCGGGGGCAAGCAGAAGGAGCGTCCGATTCCGCCCAAGAGTGAGGCCAAGCGCATCCTGCTGTTCGGCGGCTCGAGCACTCGTGGTTTCCAGCATGGCAGGCTGCCTGAGCACCTGCAGGAATTGGCTGGCATCGGGAAGTACGAAGTGATCAATCTGGGTCGCTCAGGTGCCGGCAGCGTGCGCGTCAAAATCATCTTCGACCAAGCTATCGAGATGCTCCAGCCGGACATCGTCGTGCTGTACACCGGTCACAACGAGTTAACCGAGGCCGCCTTCGCGATCGAGCTCGCGGATACGTGGTCATCCGATTGGATGAATGCGGCGGGTGCGCTCGCCAACCACTCACGCACGGTGCAGCTGTTGGCTCAATCTTTCGCGCCGGAGCGAACGAGAAGCGACTCGAAAGATGGCGCTTGGGAGTCTCAGTACCGGAAGTTCACGAAGATATCCTACGACCAGACGCGGCGATTCTTCGAGCAGTACGACGACAACCTGCGCGCGATGATCACCTCTGCGAGAGATCGAGGCATCGGTGTGCTGCTTAGCACGGTGATCTACAACCGCTGGGTCGTTCCACACTCGAGCAACTTCCCGCCCGACTTCAGCAAAGAGGATCGCATCGCGTTCCGAAAGCTGCATCGGCGCGCATTATCCAAGCTGCCCGAATGCATCACCAAACTGCTTCTGGTCGAAGGCCGTGACCAGGATCGCGTGCACTACTTCGATTGGGGCAAGTCCGAAGAAGGGGGTCTGATGGGACCCGAAGGTGAGGACTGGGATCCATTACCCGGACTGCGGCCATCGTATGGTCCTCTGAAAGACCAGAGCCCGTTCTGGGGCACATCAGATATGTGGGAGCCAAAGGTCCTGGAGCAGTTTCAGGCCATGGCTAACCTGCACGCGCACCGTGGTGATACTGAGCTCAGGAAGTCTCTGAGCCAAGCTCGTACAATGCTCTTGAAGTGCCTCAAGATCGGCCCAAATCACCCGGGAGTGTACTGGGAGTTGGCACTCGTAGAGTACCTGATGGGTGTAGGCGATCGAGCCGTACGCAGACGCTTCGAAACTGCTGCTAAATTCGATCGCGCACCACGCAAGTCGAACGAGATCACGAATGGAATCCTTCGCAAGCTCGCCAGGGACTTCCCCGAAATTGCGTTCATCGACAGCGACAAACTCTTCAGCGAACGAGTTCCGATGGGACTCGTCGGCTGGGAGTGGATGACGGATCACTGCCACATGAACAAGGGTGCTCGCATCGTCCTCATGCGTGATTTCGCGGAGGTCATCGTCGACAGCTTTGGCAAGTGATAGCTACTGCCACTTCTTTTTGATGGAAGCTGGGGTTTTCGAAGCGCAAGACGCGCTCGCCGGCCAGTACTCGGGCAGCACCCGTTGTCGGGCCAAAGCTTGAAGCGTCACCGAAGCAGGTACCGGTCACGGTTGGATAACCGGACTCGGGCTCCGAGCCTTG
>JBLFWN010000022.1:0-73323 GCA_047611405.1 Planctomycetota bacterium
CGTTGCTGACACGGCGGTGGCGAGTGAATGAGCAGAGATGAAGCTCTGCGAAGAGCGGAGAATGGAAGGACGAGAGTTGGGCCGCCTGAGGTGAGGCCGGAATGCGCAAGGGTAGCCGATCACGGGTGGCGTATTCGGCTCTTGCCGAATCGCTGTCCCGCCGAGAGAGTGCGGCCCTCACACAAGTCCGGCGGACGGTACCCGGGCGCGAGACTCGCTTGTGAGCCCCGCGACGGATGACTGTCCGGGTTCGTTCAGAGTTCGATCAACTGCACGTGCTCAACCGGCTCGAGTTCGCGCAGGCTGTCCATGACCTTGGCGTTGGGGGAGGAATACATGGTCAGGAAGGCTGCGGCATAACCACCGGATGCTTGGGTCGGCGGGCCCAACTCGACACGACGGATGTTGACTCCGGCTTCGCCGAGAATCGTTCCCAGCTTGCCGAGCACACCCGGGCTGTCCGTGTGGCGTGTGACGAGCATGTGACCAGCGGGAGCGATATCAACGTGAATCTCGTCGATGCGCGTGAAGCGAGGCTCATCCCCATAAGTCGTGCCCGAGACCACATGGCTGGCGGACCCGCCCTTGGATGACACCCGCGCCTTCAAGCGATTCGTGAAGAAGCTCGGCTCGATCTCTTCGCTGTGCAGCACGCGCAGACCACGCTCTTTCGCGAGCAAAGGCGCGTTGACGAAGTTCACCGGGCGACCGAGGCCGTGGCGCAAGACTGCCGCTGTAAACGCAAGCTCAAGATACTTGGCCTCACGCGAGACGATTTCGCCGGTGAAGGTCAGCTCGATCTTGCGGATGGGTTCTTCGCAGCGTTGCGCGAGGAAGCTCCCCATCTTCTCGGCCAGCCGGATGTAAGGCGTCAGCTCGCGCAGCGCCTTGGCAGGCAAGGCAGGCGCATTGATGGCGTTGTTCGCGACGCCGTCGCGGAAGAAGGCGCTGATCTGGTCCGCGACCTGAACGGCCACGTTGCGTTGCGCTTCGTGTGATGATGCGCCGAGGTGCGGCGTCAAGATGACATCGTCGCGACCCATCAACGGATGATCGTCCGAGGGCGGCTCTTCGGCCAGCACATCCAGAGCGGCTCCGGCAAGGCGACCCTCGTCGAGCGCGACCGCGAGTGCAGCTTCATCGATCAGCCCACCTCGCGCCGCATTGATCAGCCGTGCACCCGGCTTCATCTTCGCGATACGCTCCTCACTAATCAGCCCGCGCGTGGAGTCCATCAGCGGGATATGCAGGCTGACGAAGTCCGCACGAGCGAGTAGGTCGTCGAGTTCCAGTAGGTCGACTCCCGCAACGGGCGAGCCGGCACCGGTCTTCGTCAAGTAAGGGTCCGCGGCGATTACATTCATCGCCAGTCCCATGCCGCGTTCAGCAACAACGCGACCAATCCTGCCCAAACCGACGACGCCGAGGCATTTGCCAGTCAGCTCGGTGCCCATCAAGCCCTTTTTCGACCACGAGCCGCTGCGCGTCGTTCGATCCGCGCGCGGCAAGTGACGAGCGAGTGAAGTGATCAGTGCGATCGCGAGCTCGGCCGTCGTCGTGGTGTTGCCGGTCGGCGTGTTCATAACAACAACACCTCGTTCGCTGGCGGCATCGGTATCGACGTTATCAACGCCGACACCAGCACGCCCGACGACCTGAAGTGAATCGGCGGCCTCGATCACCGCGCGCGTCACCTTGGTCGCCGATCGAATGACGAGCGCATTGACACCGGGCACGGCGGCGATCAATTCCGCCTCCGTCATGCCGGTGCGGATCTCGGGTGTGAAGCCGTGGGACTCGAAGACGTCGACGGCGCTGCTATGCAGCTCGTCGCAGATCAAGATGCGCATCTGGCAGCCGAAGGGGGTTGCAGTGCCTCAGGCCCGACCGGGCGATTGGCACAAGATAGAGTTTCAGCATCTATGCCGAAACGAGGGGGCGAGGGGAGGGATCGGTGAAACGCCATGGCACTCCATGGATTGAGGGGGGAGTGAGCTGACTTCGCCGAGCGGGAGCAGCTCATGGTCCGTCAAGTCTGCAAGGCTGCGCGAACCAACTGCTCTAGGTCGCCGGGCTCGACAGAGTCCGCGACTCGTTCGACCCGCTTGCGCCCGTCCTTCTCGGAGTAGCCGACCGAGACCAATGCCAGGACCGCATCCTCGATCTCGTTCTCGCGCTCGCGCTTTGGATCCGGACGCGGGACATCACTCTGACGCAGCTCGAAGTCACCATCCGGCACGACTTGGCCGATGCGATCCGTCAAGTCGAGCAAAATCTGGTCGGCGGTGCGCTTGCCGACACCTTTGACGCGCGTCAGCACGCTGGCTTCACCGTTCAGGATCGCGCCAATCAAGTCTTGACGATCGAGGCTCGCGAGCAAACCTAAGGCCATTGCCGGACCCACACCGCGCACGCGCAGCAGAAGGCGGAATAGCTCACGCGTCTGGTGATCCGGGAAGCCGTACAAGATCTGCGCATCCTCTCGAACATGGAGGTGCGCCCAGACGATGCAATCTTGGCTCGGGAAGGGGATGGTCGGCGGCACCTGAAAGGCGTAGCCGACCCCGTTCACGTCGAGCACGAGCGAGGAGGCACGCCGGCTTTTTATCCGGCCCTCGAAGTACTCGTACATGGGCTATCTACTTGTTGGATTTCAAGGACAGGCCGTGCTCGACCAACTTGGCCTTGATCTCCGTCAAGGAGGTCACGCCGAAGTTCGGCATGCCGAGCAGTTCGTTCTCGGAGTGAGCCGTGATGTCGCGCAGCGTCATGCAACCCATGCTCTCCACCGCGCGCCTGGCACGAATCGAGAGCTGCAGCTTGCTGATGGGCGCGCCCGAGGGATCGTCCTCGCCGGCGGGACTCGCGGAAGGACCGGCGGAGATGCGTGCGACCGCTTCCTTGTGATCCATGCCAAGTCGCAGACCCTTGCTGTGCAAGATGTCCTTGATCTCGTTCAGGGAGGTCTCGCCAAAATTCTTGAACGACAAGAGCTCGATCTCGCTGCGCTCGAGCAAGTCGCCCAGCGTCAGGATGTCCATGTTGTTCAGGCAGTTGCGCGCCCGTACAGACAACTCGAAGTCGGAGATCGGCGTGCGCAACACCTGGCCGAGGCGATCCTCCTTCTTCTCTTGGTCCTCGTCGTAGTACATCTCCATGCCCGCCTTAGCGTCCTCGAGGAACAGGCGTGCGCGGGGGTGCATCGGATGAGCGTTGACGACCGTGTCGTAGCAAGTCGCGGCCTCTTGGTCGCGACCCATGTCTTCGTACAGCACGCCCAGGTTGACCATTACGTTGCGGTCAACCGGAAGGATCGTGCTCAGTGTCTCGTAGACCTCGAGCGCCAGCTCCTCGATCCCACGCCGTTCGGCAAGGTGGGCCAGGTGGAACAGATTCGCGCGGTAGGTCGGATCAACTTCACGAGCAGCCAGGTAGTGATCGAGTGCACCTTGCCAATTGTGGTCGAGCTCATCGCAGCGACCTTCCAAGTAATGTGCCTCGGCACTGGCGCGGAAGGTCTCGGATACTTGACTGAGCTCTGCCCGCAGCGCGTCGTTCGCGGCGACGATCTCGTTCTCCTGCAGGGCGGCTTCCAGCTTGGCGGCAAGCATGCCACCACGCGGCTTTGACTCTTCCGGGTACTTCTGGGTCAGGCCCGCGAAGACCGGAATTGCCTCGGCGTGGTTGCCCATCGAGACGAGAGCGTTCGCGCGCGTGAAGGTCGCGACATCGTCGTCGGGATACTTCGACAGCAAATCGACAGCCGTCGAGAAGTCGCCGGCCATCCAGGAACCGAGACCCTTGCGGCGTCCAGCTTCAGCGTCGTCCTCGAGGGCAGCGACCGTACGTCGGAAGCTCTCGATCGCGTTGCGATTGCTGAAGACCTTGGCGCGCTCTTCGAGCAGGTGTCCGAAGGAGGGAATGGGATCGTTCGCGATCGAGAAGAGAATCGGAGCTTCTTGGGCTTCTGCTTCTTCTTCTTCTTCGATAAATGACGTCATGTCCATGAATCGTCTTGCAGCTTCGATGTTGGCTCCGACCAGACGGTCAGGAGGGAACGAAGCGACCTACTTGGGTATATGGGCGTGTCGGGCTGCGGGGATGGCACGACGGATTCGCTGCCGGTCGAGAGACCGGTAGCCCGCGCCGAGAGTCGGTTCCGGCTCTGAGAAGCCCGAGAGTCTAGGGTCGTCGAGGGGGGCATGCAAGCACAGTGGAGGGGATGAAAGGGCATCCATGGGCTTTGGACGAACGTTTGGAGCTTTTCCGGACGGAGGGCGGGTTTGCGAGAGCTTGCGAGCTGGTGCGGGTTGGCCGGGGCAGCCCAGCGGGGGGGGGGCCAATTGGGGCAGCCCAGCGGGGGCAGCCCAGCGGGAGGGGGCCCAGTCGGGGGGAGCAATTCGAGGCTGAATAGAAAGAGGCGCCCCACCCCGAGTTGGGTTGGGGCGCCTCCGAGTCATTGAAACTTCGAGTCGCTCAGGGCGCCTTGAAGAGGAGCGAGCGGAAGCGGGGTGACGTCGCTGGCATGTTGTAGACGCCGAATGAGCCAGACCACACCTGATTCGGCAGCTGGGCGGGCGTGGTCCGGGCCTTCTCATAGATCCCGATCACATTGAGGTGCACCTTCTCACCCGGAGACAGGGCCGGACTCAGGTTGAACTCGAATTGCGCGGTTCCGAATTGATCTGTCGTTGTCGAGAACAAGAAGGGGCCATCGATGGGCAGCGCAATAGGAGGGTTCATTGGGTCCGGGGCGTCGAACAGCAAATCCGGGTAGAGCAGACCCTGGGGTGAGTTCACCGTGATGGTTGTACCCGAACTGTCGAGTACCGTTCGATTGCCACTCACATCGGTGTGCACGACTTGCGCGACGACGATCTGATTGTCTACCGGAGTCGTGTTCCCATTCGGGGTGCTCAAGAAAAGGTTCGCCACTTCGGGGGCATCGAACCTGTGGTCGACACTCACGCCGGCTATGAATGAGGATGTCGATACTTGAGGGTCGGGATTCCAGTGCAGGCGCGAAATCGTCCTCTGCAAGAATGCCGGTTTGGACGCGCCGACAAAGGTGAAGTCGATCAACAAGTCCTTGGTAGTACCGACGGTTCCTGTCAGCACAGAGGTCCCTGTGTTACCCACCAAATCGGTCATCGTCACAGTGAAGGTGTAGTCGTTCGGGATAGGCGATACAGGTGGGTAGGTGGAGCCGGGCTGATTCATCTCAGGGATTGAACCGATCAGGCGCTGGACTGTCACCGTGTCGTGCTGGACAAATTCGAAACGGTGCTCATCGACAGATCCCGTCGTCGGGCTATTCGCCGTCACCGTGTAAGTCACCGGTTCCGAGAATTCGAGGACGAGCTTGATGTAGCTGGCGCCTTCGTGATCGATGCGACCCGAAAGCACGCTGGGATCTACCATGTCGTTCGGCGTGACCGACTGAAGCATCACGTTGCCACCGTTCTCAAACTCGTGACCGTCTAGGTAGGTGTCATTGTCTGTATCGACGACATCCCAGTCACCTCCGGTCGCGGCCTCATCGGTCGCGTCGAGTTGGTCGTTGTCCCTGTCGATCGCCCACCGGAAACCATTCCCGGGAGGGAGGCCGAGCAGAACGAAGTCTGCCGATCCGTCTTCACCTTCACCTCTAAGGGATGCCCAGGATTGGAAGCCGGTCGAGCTATCGGGGAAGGTGATACTGCGATCCGAAGGAATGAAGGCAGAGGCTTCGAAGTCGTAGTGCCATCGAAGCTCGTGGATTACGCCCTGATTGTCCATATGCGTGCCGACGATCGCGAGATCGATCCAGTGATCAGTGTCGAATTGACCCTCGGCTTGCTTGTTCAGGATGTCCTCGGCCTCGGTCCACACTGAGAAGTCGGTGCCGGCATTCAAGTGGACCGCAAAGTGTGCAGCTGGCGCGATTCCCTCATCAGCCAACTGGACGAAGGCGCCGATGTTGCCCTGCGGGTTGGCATCCGGAGCATCAAACATGAATCCATTGCGCAGCAGGAAATCCATCGTGCTCGGGTGGTTGCCATCATGACTCATCCCGTAACCACTGCGCGGCACGACCCACGGGTAGGCGCCGCTGCCAGCCGGGTCGATGTACGAGATCTCGACCACGTCCTGCTGCTTGTGGAACAGCTGTCGGAAGTGGGCGACATCCATGGTCACGTTCCCGGCGATCAATCCAGGTAGATCGTCAGGCTCCGTTTCGCCGACGGAGCCGGTTTGTTTGCCGTGGCAGTCCGTGCAGCTAAACCGATTGAACAGAGTGTTGCCTTCGTCCATCAAGGCTTGGCCCAGGATTGGATCTCCAGTTCCAGTCATCGGAACCACAGGCCCGGGGGGATTAGGCCCTCCGGGCAGCGGGTCTTGCGTCAGGAAGTGCATGAGCGGAAGGGGGTAGTCCGGATCGCCTGTGCGCAGCTGGCGCGTGATGTGCTGATTCGGATTCGAGTGCGTTTGCAGAGAGAAGATGAAGGCCTTGAAGTCTTCGAACTCACTGTCTTCGTTTCGCTCGATTCCGTCGCCGTCGACAGTGAGCCCGAGCTCGATCAGCTCCGGATCCGTCGTATCGGACAAGAGCGGGAGCCCCCCCAAAATGCCTGTGAAGGCGCCGTTGAAGGCTTCCAAGTCTCGCTCGCCACGCCAGTGATAAGGGAAGGTGTCCTCGATGGATTTCAGCGACTGCGTGACCATGATGTCTTTGTAGTCATGCGGGAAGTCCTGGATGTTCCATCCGATCAAGTCCATTCCTCCGCCCGGGTGGCAATGCCCGCAGGTGGTTCGTCCGTCGAGGGAGCGATCCGCGTCGTAGAAGATCTCTCGTCCACGAGCCACTTTCGGAGGAGTCGGATCAACGCCTAGATCGATCGTTCCGATCAGACCCGCGTCTTCGGGAGCGACAAGGTTTGACGAGGCGTTCATCCCGAGAATGACGGTCCACGTGTTGTAGACCCGGATCTCGTTGCTGCCCCAGCAATAGACGAGGTGGAAAAACCCATCGGGGGTGAACATAACCTGACGCGGAATAGATCCTTCAGGCATGTCTTGATCACCCCCGCGCTGGCCCATGACATCCACGAACCTGACTCGATCACTTGCTGCACCGGCGATCACGCCAAAGCCGAAGATCGGGTGGAAGCTCAGACTCGACGGGATGGAGTTCGAGTGGTCCGACGAGTAGTTCTGGCTCGTGGGATCCCGATCCAAGTCGATGTGGGTGTTTTTGTAGGGCAAGTTCGAGTAATGCGCGTCCCCGCTGATCCAGAGTCTGGGCGCGATCGTGAGCCGGTTCTCCGAGAAGACTCCCGACAGCGCGGGTTCATTGTCGGCTAGCGAGTTCTTCGCGTCCGTACCGACGATCCAGTATTGATCGGAGACGGGATTGCGGCCGTGAGCCATCAACACCGTGCCCACATTGCGGAGTACCGCGACAGCTTTTACCACGACATGTACGCCCTCACCGCTCGCTTGGGCATCCAAGCGATACAGGTCCTCATCAGGAAGTCCGCCGCCCTGATTCAGCGTTCCCGACAGATCGATCGAGCCCATGTTGTCACCTCTCGGACTACCGGGGAGAATGCTGACACCGTCCTCGAATGCCGAATAGGACAGCGTGTTATTGCTCGAGAGTTCTGGCGTGACAAAGACCTGATTGTCGGTAGGGTTTGCGAGTGTCCCCAGGTCCAGGTGGAGGTAGCGCGGGCGCTGCGATGCAACCGTGAAGGTCGCATCGAGTGTGAGGCTGGGAAGGGCCACCTGAACGACGGTATTGTTCCCCGGGAGGGACGCGAACCCGATGTGATTCTCGGAGTCCACGACCAAGTCCCCGGGTTCCGCTGGTAGATGCATGACCTCCAATATCTGACCCGTGTCAATGTCATGCATGCACAACGCATGAGATCCGGCGCATAGTACGACGGCGTACTCCGCGACGATTCCGGATGCGTCACGCTGCGTGTAGACACTAACGGCGACTGGGTTGTTCAGTGTCGGAACGGTCAGAATCGGTAATAGAGTCGTCGGATCAATCACATGCAGCAGGCTGCCGTGTGTATTGATCGCCAGGATCTTGGCGCCACCCGTGACCACCATCCCGCGCGTCGTTTCGACATTGAAGTTGGTGACCGCTTCGTAGTTATTGGTGAGTTCGTCATAGGGCGCGGTCTGGATACCTTGACCTAAAGCGACGCCGGCCCATGGGAGTGCGGCGAGGCCTATTAGGCTCGCGAGAACTTTGCTTCGCATGTGAGTTCGAATCGTTGAGGGAGTACACCTCTCCGCTCACGACAACGTGGCGGTGCGACAAGGGCAGCGCCACGTACCACCCGAGTGGGAAGCTGATCTCTACAAATGCGAACGCTGATGCGGCCCAGTTCTGAGGTGCTTACACTTATACCGGCGATAGCTAGGTGCGAAGGGAGCGGCCTTTGTCGCGGAAAATGTGGCACCGTCACTAGGCGCAGAAACAGCAATGACGCGAGATCGCGGCCGCCGCTGCGCTGTTTTAGAGGGAGACAAGCTGGTAATACCCGAATCCCCAGTAGGGTGGAGCGCATGCGCACACTCTTCCTCGCCGCTGCCCTGATGCTTGCCGCACCAACGCATGCCGGTGACATCTTCATCGACCTCGGGCGCGGGCCCGTTCGCGTTCGGATCCCTTCGTCATACGACCCCGCTGTGCCGATGCCTGTCGTGATGACCATTCACGGCTACAGCGGAACAGGCGCTTGGCAGGAGGGCTACTTCGGCGTGACGGCTCTAGCTGAGTCGATGGGCTTCATCTACGTGGTACCGGACGGCACGGTCGACTTAGTCTCCAATCAGTTCTGGAACGGGACGAATGCGTGCTGCGACTTCTACGGCACGGGCGTCGACGACTCGAGTTACTTGAGGGCATTGCTGGAAGAGATCGACCTGCAGCTCGCCGTCGATCGCAGACGCGTTCACCTTTTGGGTCACTCGAACGGCGGCTTCATGGCGCATCGCATGGCCTGTGAGCATGCGGACTTGATTGCGTCCATCGCCAGCTTGGCCGGAGCCACGTGGGAAGATGCGAGCGTTTGCACACCGAGTGAGCCGGTTCACATCCTTCAGATTCACGGTACGTCCGATGGCACGGTCCTTTTCAATGGTGGGCACTTCGGCGGTCAGGTGTATCCCAGCGCGTTGGGTACGGTCGAACGCTGGGCATCGAAGAATGGCTGTGACTTGATTCAAGATACCAGTGCGCCGAACATCAATCTGGACGGAGGGATTCCCGGTCAGGAAAGCAGTGTCACGCGTTGGCTATCGAACTGCGATTTGGGCGGCTCTGCTGAGTTGTGGACGATCTCGGGTGGGGGGCACATCCCCAATCTTTCGAACCCCTTCATCGGGCACGTTATCGGCTACTTGCTCGAGCATCCCAAGCCGGGCGCGGGGACGAACTTCTGCTCCGCCAGTGCAAACTCGACGGGCGCTGCGGCGGCGATTCGTGGTGAGGGTTCAAACTCGATCAGTGCCGCTGACCTAGTGCTGGCCGCAGAGTCTGTGCCCGCCAACCAGAATGGCCTCTTCTACTACGGCGCCAATGAAATCGTGTTGCCTTTCGGCAATGGAACGCGTTGCGTGGCCGCCGGTGGGGGCTCCTTGTACCGACTACCGATTCAGACATCAGACGGCGCGGGGCGCATGGCACTCGCGCTTCAGTACACCGGAAACGAAGCGCAGCTGAGTGCGGGAACGACCTGGAAGTTCCAAGCATGGTTCCGCGATCCGGGCGCGGGCGGCAGCTCGTTCGACCTCTCCGACGGACTCTCGATCGTGTTCCGACCGTAGAAGTCCGGCGCGGCAGAAGGAATCTTCCGCATTGGTGCAACGCGAGAGGGCCCGGCGGCATCCTGTGTGTTGATGAAGGCAGAACAGCGATCTGACCGAGACCCCGAGGAGTTGCTGACGCACGCGTCTTGGATCCGGCGTTTGGCTCACGGGTTGGTCGCAGATAATGCCGGCGCCGAGGATTCGGCGGGTACCTTGGTCTCGCTGATCGCTACGACGGCGGGCCGCTTGTGCTGGCCGCCGACGAGAGTGGCGTACTGCGCGTGCCGGGTTTGATGCCGGGGGGGCTGGGCCATCGCTCAAGCTTCCAAGGATATCGGCAGCTATGGCTCCAGTTCATCCTCCGGCAGCGGAGCCACGGTCGAGTGGCCCGTGGATTGCACGTTGCGAGCCGGCGAGATGACGACCTTCGAGCTGGTCATTCCCTGAACTCGATTTGATACGAGGGAACATGCGTCGAGGGCCAAGCTTGCGACGGTGGATTGAGGTGGGGCTGTGCAAGTGCACGGCCGACATCGCGGGATCTCTGCTAGGGGCGCTTCTTCGGGTGGGGATCTCGAACGCTTGCTGCTAGGCTTCGCGCGGCTTCAGCGCCGGATGGAATCCGGAGCCGCTGACGCTTCGGCAGATCCCAGCGCGGGTGATGCTGCTCTCCACTCATCCAATCGAGCGCCGAAAACCTGTGAAGCCCCGCATCAAGATCGCCAGCGCGCAATCGCCAGCCGGAACCGAACTCGAGCTTTTTGAGCACGACGGTCATCACGAAATTTTCGCTGGCGGCCGGCCCTTGATGGGCTCGCGCATGCACCACTCCGAAGAGGAGCTGGCGCGCGTCGCGTTGACGAAGCTCGAGCGTCAGCCTCAGGTGCTGATTGGCGGCCTCGGCATCGGATTCACGTTGCGTGCCACCTTGGACCTACTGCCGAAGGATGGACGTGCGATTCAGGTCGAGCTGATGCAGGAGATCATCGACTGGAACCGCGGCATCTTGGCGCGGCACGCGGATCACCCGCTCGACGACCCGCGCACGGAGCTGGTTTGCGAGGACGTGGTCGATACGGTCCAGCGCTACCAAGGGAAGCTGGCCGCGATCTTGTTGGATGTCGACAACGGCTCGACCCCGATTGTCGAAGCGAAGAATTCGCGGCTGTACACGAATCGCGGCCTGAAGGCGCTGCACCGAGCCCTTGTCCCAGGCGGGCAGCTCGCGATCTGGGCCGCAGACCGGGAGCCTGATTTTTTACGGCGGCTGGGCGCGAACGGATTCGACGCGCACGAGCACATCACTTATGAGCGGCCGCGCGGCAAGGGCGCACGGCACTACATCTTCATGGGTCGCAAGGCAGCCGCGCCACGCGGTCGGAACTAGCAGCCCGCTCCAAAAGCAGCGATCCGCACAGCACCGCTCCTCGAAGGCAGCTCTGCGGTGAACCAAGGCCCCAAATACCCTGTCTTTTGGGACGGGACAACCAGAGGAACTTGATGAGCCTTGATTGCATTCGATGACCGGCACCATGCGAAGTGCTCTTCCTCAACTGGCTGCTAGCAAGTGCTCGCATGCTGCGCGTTCCTAGCGTAGACGGGACCGGAGCGAGAATTCACCGTGATCGGAACTCCCTGTCATTCCGCAGTTTGGGGATGCTCGATGGATCTGAGTCGCATGCGGACTATCATTCGAACTCGGGTTTCGAACGCTGAGCCACGGCAAGGCTGAATGCGTTCGCATCCCGAAGTTTGCAGTCGCCTAGGCCAGCACAGGTTGGCAGACCGTGTTAGTCCGGGCCGCAATCCACACTCTCATCAGCTCCTCACCGAAGAACAAAAACACGTGGATCGACTCATTGTCGAGGGCGGGCGCCCCCTCGAAGGCAGCCTGCGTAACGCCGGCTCGAAGAACGCCGTTCTGCCCATTCTCGCCGCTTCTCTGCTGACTCGTGAACGAGTCAAGATCGAGAACTCTCCCGCATTGGCGGATGTGCAGACCATGCTATCCGTCCTGCGCGAAGTCGGCGCGGAAGGGGAGCGGGGCGAGGACGGAACGATCGAAGTCGACGCCAGCGCGGACCTGATCCCGCGCGCCGGCTGGGACAATGTGCGCAAGATGCGCGGCTCAGTCTGCGTCCTGGGCCCGCTTCTGGCGCGCTGCGGCCGGGTCGAGGTCAGCCTGCCGGGTGGGTGTGTCTTCGGTGTACGGCCGATCGACGTGCACCTGAAGGGCCTGCGGATGCTCGGAGCCCGCGTCAAGGTCGAGAAGGGCTTCGTGATCGCTGAGGCCCCGCCAGGCGGTTTGATCGGCGCCTCGATGTTCCTGGGTTCGGCCTTCGGCTCCTCCGTGCTGGGGACAGCCAACGTGATGATGGCCGCGACCTTGGCGCGCGGTACTTCGATCATCCAAGGCGCGGCTTGCGAGCCCGAAGTCGTGGACCTCGCCGAATGCCTGATCTCGATGGGTGCCAAGATCAAAGGCCACGGCTCGCCGCGGCTCGAGATCGAGGGTGTCGATGAGCTACACGGCACGACGCACCGCGTCGTGCCCGACCGCATCGAAGCCGGCACTTATGTACTGGCCGGATCCATGGTCGGCGGCCGCGTGCGGGTCGAAGGCTGCCGCCCCGACCACCTGCCGGTGCTGCTCGATCGGATGTGGGAGGCGCAAGTGCCTTTCGATGTCGGCGAAGATTGGATCGAGACCGTGCCCTACGATCCGAAAGATCGGCGTCCGCGCTCGACCGATGTGACGACGCATTCGTACCCAGGTTTCCCGACCGACCTGCAGGCGCAGTGGATGGCGTTGATGATCCTGGCTGACGGTATCAGCGTCATTACTGAGCGCATCTACTCGGATCGGTGGATGCACCTGCCCGAGCTCGAGCGGCTCGGCGCGAACTTGCGCCGTCAAGGCTCGACCGCAATCGTGCGCGGCGTCGAACGACTGTCCGGTGCACCGGTCACAGCGAGTGACTTGCGCGCATCGGCCGCGTTAGTTCTCGCCGGCCTCGTTGCCGAGGGCACGACGGAAGTGCACCGCGTATATCACATCGACCGCGGTTACGAGCGCATCGAAGAACGCTTGGAGGGTCTCGGCGCTGCGATCAAGCGCGTGAGCGACTAGACGCTTGGCACCGCTCGCCATGAACGCGCCTCGGTCGCGTGATGGCAAATCGAACTGAATAAGCTCAGTGACTCATCCGAGTCGCTGGGCTTTCTTCATTCTGACTGTCGGTCAATGATCAGCGCAATGTCTCTATTCGTGTAGTACTGCAGCACCTTGCCATCGTCCATGGAGAGGCTTTGCTCGGTTCCGTTATCAGCTGTAGGCACATAGCATGTGACACAGACGTCGCGCCGACCCTTACCGTCCCAGTTCGCGGCAACGCTAAGGCTACTTGCAGGCTGAAAGTGGATTTCTGGATAGGTAGTACGTGTCGGTCAGTCCGACCGGCATCTGTGCATGAACTTCGCCTTCGAGTGAGCGCATGAAAACGAATGTTTGGCCGTCGTGGCGTTCGCCCTCGGCCTTGCGAGTTGCCAGGACGGCAACCTCTGGTGAGCCATCTCCGTCCAGGTCAGGCAAAGAGCAGGTCGCTCAGCCGAACGCAATTCGTGCTTACGGGGGAAGGGATCGTACAGATCACTTGCCGCTTCAGAGTCGAGGCGATGAATACGGCCCCCGGATCCGAGTTCGTGCCTGGCGCACCAATGATCAAGTCGGTCATCCCGTGGTCATCGAGGTCATTGATAAGAGACATGCTTTGGCTAAGGCCCGCGTGCTTGCTGTCTTCGTGGAGTGGTGAGGAAAAGGTTGGGTCTATCTCAACCGGGCCGATGAATCCGATCGAACCAGCGTCATCGCCAGTCAGTGGAAACAAACATCTAGGATGATCCGGATCATCCAGGCTCGGACTGTCTGGAATGGCGACGATCTTCCAGCCGAACATGGACGAACGGTCATACGCGTCCATGGACGATTTTCGACGCGTTTTGTTTACTGCTGGAAGGACTCCACGACTGATTACCGTTGTCCAAGTCTCCATCGAGAGGTCGACGACTTGGCCCGCGAAAGGGACTCTTGCGTGTCGGCCCCGTGCGGCGAATCTGCGCCTGCTTCAGGTATAAACTGCTGGGCCGAGCTATCCGCCGGGCAAAGGATGATCGCCGAGACTGCCAATACATGAGTGAGCCCCCAGGGTGTCATGGCTGGCTGAACCCTCCGCTCTCGTCCGGGTTTCGCCTCGCTCGATCGAGCGGAGCCACCGGTGCATGCCGTGAGCCTTCAGGGAGGGGGAGTGACACGACTAGATCGGCAACCCAATCCCGAAGGTCGCTCCAACCCAGGATGATCCGCTCCCGCTGTGCTATAAGCAGCCCTCGCCCGCACCGACCACAAAGCACCCTGCGCCATGTTCGAGTCACTCACCGAACGCCTGACGAACTCCTTCTCTTTCCTGAAAGGGAAAAAGGAGCTGACCGCCGACAACATCGAAGAGGGTCTGAACGAAGTTCGGACAGCTCTGCTCGATGCCGATGTCCAATTCCAGCTCGCGCGCGACTTCACGCAGCGTGTGAGCGATCGGATACTGGGGGAGTCGCGTCTGCGCGGCGTCGATGCTTCCGATCAGTTCGTGCACGCGGTGCACGACGAACTGGTCGAGATGATGGGGCCGGAGGGCGCGACCCTCACGATGGCGAGCTCGGGTCCGACGATCATCTTGATGGCGGGTCTGCAGGGTGCTGGCAAGACGACCACCTGCGCCAAGCTGGCCAAATTCCTGCGCGAGAAGCATCAGAAGCGTCCGTTGCTGGTCGCCGCTGACGTCAAGCGTCCGGCTGCCGTCGAGCAGTTGCGCGTGCTCGGCAAGCAGATCGACATCCCTGTCTTTCATGTCGAGGGCAAGGCTCCTCCCATCGTCTGCAAGGCCGGTGTCGCGGAAGCGATCAGGCAGGGCTGCGATGTCGTCATCCTGGACACCGCCGGTCGTTTGCACGTCGACGACGAGATGATGTCCGAGGTGGCGGAGATCGCCAAGGTCACCAAGCCGCACAACCAGGTGCTGGTCGTCGATGCGATGACCGGCCAAGACGCGGTCAAGTCCGCGCAAGCCTTCCATGAGCGCCTGAGCCTGACCGGCGTGATCATGACCAAGATGGACGGTGACGCACGCGGTGGTGCGGCTGTCAGTCTGAAAGCGGTCACTGGTCGGCCGATCCTATTCACGGGTACTGGCGAGAAAGTCGACGATCTCGACGCCTTCCATCCCGAGCGCATGGCCGGCCGAATCCTCGGCATGGGCGATGTCGTCGGCTTGGTCGAAAAGGCGCAAGAGTCGATCGACGAGGACGAGGCACAGGCTTCGATGGAGAAGATGCTCATGGGCAGCTTCACCCTCGAGGACATGCTTTCGCAGCTGCGTATGGTTCGCAAGCTAGGTCCAATGAAGAAAGTGCTCGGCATGATGCCTGGCATGGGCAAGCTGACCGACTCGATCGATATCGACGACAAGCAGATGAATCGGCTGGAGGCGCTGTTCACCTCGATGACGCCCATAGAGCGGCTTCGCCCCGATGTCCTTGATATGTCCAGGCGCCGGCGCGTCGCGCGCGGATCGGGCCAAGAAATCGGCGCTGTGAACGAGCTGCTCAAGCGCCACAAGGACATGAAGCTGATGATGAAGCAGCTTGGGAAAATGGGCCTCGGCGCGAAGATGGGCTCGAAGGCGAAAAAAGAGACGCTGCGCGGCATGTCTCCGAGCGGCGAGATGATGGACTCGAGCGGCGGTGGCATGTTCGGCGGTTTGGGCGACAGCCTGGGCTCGCTGTTCGGCGGCGGTGGGGGTGCAGCGCCGGGTGGCATGCCCCCCGGAATGCCTGGTGCCGCGGGACAATCCCCGCTGGGCGCGCGCCCTATGGGGTCCTCTTCGACCCGAAAATCCACCGGGAAAGATCGCGCCAAAGAAAAAGCCAAGGCAAAGCAGAAGCGCAAGAACCGCAAAAAGCGCTGATCGCCCGGAGTGCGGCGTCAGCCATTTTCCTCCAACTTCCGGCAGTAGATACGGCTCACTAATAGCTCCACTCCTCCGAGGCTGTCTAGCGCAGGGGGGGGTGGAGCCATCAGGGGCTGTCGAAACAAGAGGAAAGTGTCTGATGCCGTATGCCGGATAACGCGCCATGACGGACGTGGATGCGGCTCAAGTGCCTTCTCACTTCAAAAACCCTTCGCGGGTGCTGGACAGGCAGGCTCCAGTACGTTCTGATCTTCGCCCCGATCACCGGCACAGGCCACTTGCGGCCAGTGTCGGATTCATTCGTCGCGTCTGCTCTCCTTTCATTCGGAGTGTGAGACGTGGATGCCGAACGATCGACTCATCCCCGAACCTGAGACCCCAGTGGGTCGGTTCAGACGTCTCAAACAACCACCAATGGCTGTCGTCATTCGACTCAAGCGCACCGGCCGCCGCAACCGGCCGTGCTACCGCATCTCCGTCGCCGATTCCCGCTTTCCCCGTGATGGGCGAGTGTTGGAAAACTTGGGTCTTTATGACCCGATCTGCCCCGACAAGGAGAAGCAGGCGACTTTGAACGTTGAGAGCGCCCGCAACTGGCTCACGCGTGGTGCGCTTCCGAGCGAAACCTGCCGTTCACTCTTCAAGCGCTTCGGCGTCTACGAGGGCGAGTTCGCGCACAAGGAAACGAAGCGCGATCGTTCTGGACGCAAGAAGAAGACGGCGACCCGCGCGCGCAAGCAGGCGAAGAAAGACGCTCGCGCCACCGCGAAGTCCTCTCGCTTGACTGGCCGCAAGGAAGTCAAGTCTGCCGCGGCCAAGGCCGCAAAGTCTGCCGAGGCATCGAGCGAGGAATAGGCGTCGCAGCCACGGGAGCCTGCGCTCCCTCCTCGCGCACGCCTGTTCGCGCGATAGCCACAGGCACACATTGTTGCGCTCTCATGTAAGCGAGAGCACTTCGATCAAGCGGGCCGTCTTATTCGGCCCGCTTTCCGCTTTTCCGCTGATCACGACTGATCAACCGCCCTAGCGCGTGATCGTCGTTCTCCCGTTGGAGGGATCCGTGAACAAGAAGGATTTCATCGTTCAGCTGCTGAAAGATATTCAGCCCAGCTGGCCCCTGCCCACTTCCTTCAAGAGCAATCGGCCCCTGGTCGAGCAAGGCATCGTCATGATTCTGATGCGTCATATGACGCAGAATCAAGCCGAGTCTTCGTTGACCTCGTTGGCTGATACCTTCGAGGACTGGAACGAGACGCGCGTGTGCCAGCTCCAAGAGCTGTCCGTCCATATGAAAATGGGCGGCCGCAAGGACAAGGCCGAGCTCAATCGCATGAAGAAGAAGGCCGCCTTTGCGCTGAAGGAGTACCTACAAGAGGTGTTTCAGGAGACGCATGGCTTGGACCTCGAATTCATGCGCGAGGACATTCCGACGGCAGCTAAGCTGCTGATCGAGATGCCTGTGCTTGGCTGGTCCGCTGGCAGCACGTTGCTGTGGCTGGCTGGTGACGAGAACATTCCGCTGCACATCGGTCTCGTTCGTTTTTTGGACAAGTTGGGCCTGATAACGCGCACGACTTCCATGAAGAAGGCGGCCAGCATGATCGAGCCGCTCGTGCCCAAGGGCGACTCGTTGCCCTTCACGATTGCGATGCACGAAGCGATCTCTCGCTGGAGCGATCCTGACAAGCCGATCTTCTCTGAGGTCGAAGTGCTGCAGAAGTGCGCCTACGGCAAGAAGGCCCACGATGACTGGAAAGCTGCCCGCGCGCGCCTCGAAGCTCAACGTAAGAAAGATGCCGAGCGCCAAGCTGCTCTCGAGCGCAAGGAAGCCATCGCTCGCGAACGCGAAGATGCGCTGGAACGCAAGCGCCTAGAGGGCGAAGCCAAGCGCAAAGAGAAGGAGATGGAGAAGAAGCGGCGCGAGCACGAGCGCCGTCTCGCGGTCGAAGCCAAGAAGGTCGCCGCTAAGAAGGCCATCTCCGACAAGAAAGCTGCGGCAATCAAGAAGATTGCCGAGAAGAAAGTTGAGGCCAAGAAGGAAGCGACTCGCAAGGTCGCTGCCAAGAAGGCAGCCTCGAAGAAAGCCGCTGCAGACAAGAAGAAGGCTTCGGTCAAAGCTGCTGAAGCAAAGAAGGCCGCTGCCCAGAAAGCCGCGGTCAAGAAGGCTGCTTCCAAGAAGCCCGTCAGCAAGGGCGGAGCCAAGAAGAAGCCCGTCGCGGCCAAGAAGCCGGTAAAAAAGGCTGCGCCGAAGAAAGCGCCCCCCAAGAAGAGCCCGACCAAGACCGTCGCAGCGCGCAAGGCAAATAAGAAGAAGCCGGCGTCCAAGAAGTCTGCTTCGATCAAGCCTGCCGCTCGCAAGGCGACTGCGAAGAAGGCGACTGCGAAGAAGGCGGCCAAGAAGGCCGCCGTCAAAAAGCGCCCGACGGCTCGGAGACGCTAGCGCGTGACCAAGCCCGCGCCCCGCATCCTGCTTGCTTCCGGTTCCGACCGCCGTCGGGACTTGTTGCGAGAGGCGGGGATCGATTTCGAGATTGTCGTCTCGAACGTCGACGAAGAGCATGAAGCCGGCCTCGAGCCGGAAGAAGTCGCTCCTATGCTCGCGCTGCGCAAGGCACGCGAAGTCGCACGGCGTTTCGGGTCAGAGGACGTGCTGGTCATCGGGGCCGACACGATGGTCGCGGTCGACGGTGCCGCGGGCTGCGAACTATTGGGCAAGCCCGTAGGTGAAGCGGACGCGCACCGCATGCTTCTCGCACTCTCCGAGTCCAAGCATCGTGTCGTCACTGGTGTCGCAGTCATTGCCACGCGTCCAGGGGGGGGGAGCGCCTCGGAACGCAGCGCCTGGGAAAGAACCTGGGTCCAAATGCGTCCGATTACGCTCGACGAGCGCAACGCCTACGTCGAATCCGGCGAATGGCGCGGCAAAGCCGGCGGCTACGCGATCCAGGAGAACGCGGATACCTTCGTAACGGAGCTAAGCGAAGGCGGCTTCGACAACGTGGTCGGCCTGCCAGTCGCACTGACCCTGCAACTGCTCGCGGACCACGGCTTCCCCGCGAAACCGGAGGCAAGTGACTGACGCGGTATCCTGGATGACGCCATATTCCGGATGCTGCGGCGGGTAACTCTCCGCAAGCTTGTTCTAGACACAGGGCCTGGGTACGCTCTTCGCCTCATTTTCCCAATCGCTGCCAGCGACTCATGCTACACCGGCTTCAGGTGGTCTCTTGGACCCTCCGGTTTGGCACTCAGCGATCCCGCTCGAAGTGGGCTCTATCGACCCCGAGCTTCGAGTTCGAATCAGCCGACAAGGCCACATGCAGGCTCACCGATAGCACGTCGAACCTGCCACGATCATGAAGACCGACATCCACCCCAAGTACTACGAGTGCACAGTCCACTGCGGTTGCGGCAACGAGTTCACGACTCGCGCCACCGTCAAGGAACTGAAAATCGAGATCTGCAACGCCTGCCACCCGTTCTATACGGGCAAGCAGAAGTTCGTCGACACCGCGGGTCGCGTCGATCGCTTCCTGAAGAAGTACGGCAAGACAGAAAAGTGATCCCGTTTAGGGATCCATCGCTGCAATATGGAGTTTCCTGAGGCTCTAGTCGGCAAGCTGCGCGAACGTGCGCAGCGCTTCGACGAGCTGACGACTCTGCTATCGGATCCGGAAGTCTCTTCGGATCCGAAACGCTTTCCGGGCATCCTGCGTGAGCGCGGGAGCTTGGAGGATTCGGCAAAGCTGTACACGAGGTTGCTCGAACTCGAAGCGCGCTTGGAAGAAGCGGCGGCCGTGATCGAAGAGGCTGAGGACGACGACTTCGTCGAGCTTGCGCGCGGCGAGGTGGAAGAGGTCGAGGCTGCTGCCTCGGTTCTCGAAGCCGAGATGAAGAGCGCGCTCGTCGCCGACCCCGACGACCATCGCAACCAAGTTATCGTCGAGATTCGCGCCGGAACGGGTGGCGATGAAGCGACCCTGTTCGCGGGCGATCTGTTTCGCATGTACAGCCGCTTCTTTGATTCTAAGAAGTGGAAGGTCGAAATCTTCGATGCGCAGCGCACGGAGGTCGGCGGCTTCAAGGAACTCGTGTTCGCCGTGAAAGGCAGCGGGGTCTGGCGCGTGCTGCAGCACGAGTCCGGTGGCCACCGCGTGCAACGCGTGCCGTCAACAGAAACACAGGGCCGCATCCACACTTCCGCAGCGACGGTCGCGGTGCTGGCTGAAGCGGAAGAGGCCGAGCTCGACATCAAGGACGGCGATCTGCGCATCGATACGATGCGCTCCTCCGGTCCGGGCGGTCAGTCGGTCAACAAAACCAGTTCGGCTGTCCGCATCACGCACCTGCCGACGGACACGGTCGTGGTCTGCCAGGACGAGAAGTCCCAGCACAAGAACAAGGCCAAAGCGCTTCGAATCCTGCGCTCACGCCTGCTGCAGGCCGAGCAGGACCGCATCCACGAGGAGCGCGCAGCTCAGCGCAAGGATCAAGTAGGCTCGGGCGACCGCAGCGCCCGGGTTCGGACGTACAATTTCCCCCAGAACCGGGTGACCGATCACCGGCTGGGGCAGAACTTCAGCTTGGAGCAGGTCATCGATGGGCGCATGGAAGCCCTACTGGACGCTCTCGACGAGCGCGAACGCGAAGAGCGTCTGCGCAATTTGTAGCCTGTGCGGCCACGCGGGATATTGACGCCGACTCCGCGACGCCCTCCTCCCCCCTGTACACCTCGGCGATGACTGCCCCATGACTGACGCGAACGGCAAGGACAAGGAGTTCGACGAGCTCGAATCCCTCGAACCTCTTGAAGAGCTCCAAGAGCTGGAAGAGCTCGAGCCGCTCGAGAAGCAGGCGCCGGAGACGGCACCTGCAGGCGGAGCACCTAATGCCGTGGCCGCGGCTGCGGCCGGTGGTGCGGCGGGGTCGCGGACTGCGGCTTCGAGCGAGGACTTCGGCAAGCGCGAGTTGGAACAAACGCCGATCGTGCTGCGCAAGGCTTCGATGATCCTCTTTGCTGGCTCGCTCCTGCCCTGGTTGGTCGCGTTGAAGATCGACCCGGATATCGCGACGCCGTGGGCCGCGTTGTATACGGCTAAGGCAGTGGCTTTGGTCGCTGCATGGTTGTTCCACCAGAGCAACATGGCGACGCACAACGGTCCGGCGATTGGCCTGATGAAGAGTCTGGCGAAGATCCACTCTATCGTCCCGTCGGCCCTGGCTAGCATCGTCGGTTTGGTATCGATCTATCTCGGATTCGGGCACGAGGGTCTGGACAGCTTCGCAGCTGCGGCCGAGTTGGCCACGATGTTGCTCGCCGCGGCGACCTTCAGTCACATCTGGGGCTACGAGCACGGCGGTAAGTTCAATCCGATCTTTCCGATCATGTTCTTGGGCCCGGCCATGGCTGGCTTGCTCTCCGTGTTTGGTGCCGCAGCAGCTTTCAAGACGAACGCTGGCCTTGCGGGTGCCGCGCTGATTGGTTGCTTGGCGGTTGGCGCCGGTGGCTGCATGGCCATGAATGCGCTCTATCAATCGATGAAGCAAGCCAAGGTCGAAGGCGACGAGAAGAAGCGCTTGCAACGCGAAGCCCGCAAAGCGGCTCGCGCAGCTGCAGGTAAAGGTGGTGGCTCGGGCGTCAAAAAGGGCCCAGGCGCCTAGCGCAACTTCGGCGCCTTCTGACTCGAGCGAGGATTATCTGTTTTGTACACGCATGTCCGAACTCGAGTCGAAGGTTTCAAGCGGGGAAGCTTGCTGCTTAGCGGCAAGCTATGCGGAAGATGCTTGTGCCGGGATCGACGCAGGGCCCGGCTCTTGATCCCGTGACTCGCGCCGCAGGCATCATCGAGTTGTCCGCTCGAATCTCACGCCCTCTGGGGATCGCATGAAGTCGCAGTTCGATTGGCATGTAACTAGGTATCGCATCTTCCATGAACGCTGACGCACGACCCGCCGCACCGCAAGTCGTGCGCGAAATGCTGACGCTCGCTCGAGAGTTCCTCGAGCGACGTGGTTTGGAAGAGGCGCGACTCGAAGCCGAGTTGCTCGTGGCGCACGCGCTCGGCATCGATCGGCTCGCACTTTTCATGCGCCTCGATGCTCCGGTCACCGAGGAAGAGGTCGACCTGGCGCGCAACATGATCGTGCGACGCTCCAAGCGTGAACCGGTCGCGTACATCATCGGATCGCGCGAGTTCTATGGACGTGATTTCAAGGTCGGGCCCGGTGTACTGATTCCGCGTCCGGAGACCGAGCTGTTGATCGATCG
Organism: Planctomycetota bacterium; assembly: GCA_047611405.1. Lineage (GTDB taxonomy): Bacteria > Planctomycetota > UBA1135 > UBA1135 > JBLFWN01. The sequence continues at coordinate 22,099 of JBLFWN010000022.1, forward strand.
CGCACGCGAGCTCTGGCCGTCGAGCACAGTGCGAGTTCCGCGTAGCCAAGAGCTCGAGCGCAAGGCAATCGAGCGTCAAGAAGCAACGAGGTCAGAGGCTGATGTCGGCGCAAAGAGTGTCGAATCCGTAGAACGACGAAATCAGCCGAGTGAAACTTCAGGAATGCTGGCTCGTCATGCTGTGAGCGAAGCGCAAGTCTCTGAAGCAAGTGGGCCAGAGCCAACGCAAGCAGCCTCTACTGGCTCTGTAGATCAACACCTGAGTCACGACCAAGACGCCGCGAAGGCTGCACACGAGTCCGCACCCGTCATCGTCGACATCGGTAGCGGTAGCGGATGTATTGCGGTCTCACTTGCGCTCGAGATCCCGGACGCGCACGTACTGGCGACGGATATCTCCGCTGACGCGATCCAGTGGGCGCGTCTCAATGCAGAGGAGCTGGGAGCCGAACTGAGCTTCCTCCAAGGTGATGGCCCTGAAGCTCTGCCTGACGGTGCGCGTTTTGACCTGATGGTCTCGAACCCGCCCTATATCGATCCTGCCGAACGCCAAAGCCTGGCCGCCGACGTGCGTGAGTTCGAACCCGAATTGGCGCTCTTTGCACCGACAGGAGATCCGGAGCACTGGGTGGGGCGCTTGCTGCATTCGGCCCGCCAACGCTTGCGCCCGGGGGGGCGGCTCTTGGTCGAGCTAGGCTACGACCAATCCGAGCGTGCATTGGTGCTGGCTCGAGAGACCGGATTCGAAGCTTGCGTCCATAAGGACTTGTCGGGCGTCGATCGAGTCTTCGAAGCGTGGCTTAGCTAGAGCCAGCGGGGATTCGGCATCGTCCGAGTCCGTGGGCTGTCTGGTCGGGCCGTGGTTACGCTGCCCATTGATTGCAGCGCGAGGCCAAGGCACTGGGCGGATGCGGTCGGCACCGGCGTACTGCATCCTAGTGAATGCAGGGACTGGACACCGCGAATGAGCGCTACGAATGAACGCAGCGACCGAACGCAGCGACCGAAGACCGAGCGCCGCTCAAGCACAGAACGGACGAATCTAGTTCTTACTCGACCGTCGTCACGAAGGCGCTGATCCACTCGCGGTCGGGCTCGGACATCTCCTGCAGATAGACCGCGACCTCGTAGTGTTCGAGGGCTGCGCTGATCTTCTCGCAGCGAACAACGGCGCCGGCTCCACGAATGCGTCGCTGTCCCTGCGCACCGGGCACATCAAGCTCGATGCGCAGCGCAGTCATCTCGGCCACGGGCCGATCTAGGAAAAAGCAGACGCCAGCTTGGCTGATGTCTCGAATGCGCGCCTCGTGCGGGCCGTCTTCGAGCTCGATCATGATCGGCCACTCGGCCTGTGCGCGAGTGTGCTGGCGACGCTCGCGGCCAGAGGGTTGGGTCTGATTCGAGGGATCGGGGTTGGCTTGCATCAGTTGGGGAATGCAGGAGGGGACTGGGCCGGTGTCGAGGGGCGGCCGGATCGCGAGGAGGAAAGGGCCAGCATGGTACCCCGGCGAGCTGTCATATACACTCGGTCACGACCGGGGCCCGTGCGGAGGCCCTGTCCGATGCGCTCGAGGCGTCCGGGATGCCGGGCGGACGCGAGCGCCGATTCCTCCTCGCGAATTATTCGTGGGGCACCCGCCCACGAGGGGCCCGGCACGGACGGGCTCCTGCTTCAGAACCGCGAGTTCAGAGCTCGCGGACGCTTTCAATCGATCGGAGATAGCACATGGCCTCGTTCAACAAGGTGATCTTGATGGGGAACCTCACCAGGGACCCCGAGCTGAAATTCACGCAGAGCCAAATGGCCATCTGCAAGGCGGGCCTCGCGGTGAATCGCCGCTTCAAGGATTCGACTAGTGGTGAGTGGCGCGAAGAGGCCACTTTCATCGATGTGACGATCTTCGGCAAGCGTGGCGAAGCCTTCGAAAAGTTCCACAAGAAGGGCGGCACGGCCTTCATCGAGGGCTCTTTGCGCCTCGACACCTGGGAAGACAAGAACGGCGGCGGCAAGCGTAGCAAGCTGTATGTGGTCGCTGATAACTGGGAGTTCGTCGGCGGTCCGCGCGACGGTGCCGGCTCGGGCGGCGGCGGCGGGTTCGAACAAGGTGGCTATAGCGGCGGTGGTGGCGGCGGTGGTGCTCGCCCGCAAGCGGCTGGCTTCTCGGACTCGAGTGGCGGTGGTGCCGGTGGCGGCGGAAACTATGGTGGCGGTGCCAGTGGTGCCAGTGGTGGCAGTGGTGGCTACGGCGGCGGCGGCGACGGCGGTGGTGGTGGTGGTGGTGGTGGCTACAGCGCTCCGGCACAGCAAGGCGCCGGTTCCGAGGGCGGTTACGCTGCTCCCGAGCCGGACTTCATCGATTCGGACGACACACCCTTCTGATTAGCGAAGGGCGTCTGATCCGCGAAGGGGGGCGCGAGATGCCGGGCAGTGATGGTCTTGCGTGGAGTCGAGCTTCGATCGATGCGATCGGGCCCGACGACACGCTCTCTCCTCCCTCCGCGGGAGATCTCCAATCATCCTGGGTCCGTCACTCCATGCTCGAAGGCGCCTTCGAACTGAGCCGCTGGATCCAACGAGTCCGGGCAACTTCAGCTTGCGAGCGATGAGCAGAAACCGATGCAGTTGAGAATTGCACTCTTCGCGATCTTGCGCGAACGATCGGGTCGAACGGAACTCGTGCTCGAAGATGTCCCTGACGGCACGGACTTGCGTGGCCTCAAGCAAATCCTGAGCGAGCGTCATCCGGAGCTCGGCGATTTGGAACACATTGCCGGCGTGGTCGGAACTGATTACGTCGATGCGAATCGCGTGCTGCTCGAAGGAGACGAGGTCGCTCTGCTGCCGCCTGTATCTGGTGGTGATTCCAGTGCTGCCGATCAGGCCTCTTCTTCGCCACCCGATTACTTGGCCGGCGTCTTTGAACTGAGTGAATTGGCGCTTGATGTGTCGGCTCTGTCGAAGCGCGTCGCGCATCCAAGCTGTGGAGCAGTGCTGACTTTCACTGGCATGACGCGCGAGACGAATCGTGGGCAAGACGTGCAGCGCCTCGACTACGAGGCCTTTCACGCGATGACAGGACCGGAGATGAAGCGCATATTCGACGACTGTCGCGGGCAGTATGCTGGTGATCCTGAACGAGCTTTGCGCATGTTGTGCGCGCACCGCGTCGGTACGGTCGAAGTTGGTGAAGCTTCGGTCGTGATCGCCGTCGCGAGCCCGCACAGGGACGCAGCTTTCGAGGCTGCGCGTTTTCTGATCGACACCCTGAAGGAGCGGCTTCCTGTGTGGAAGAAGGAAGTCTACTCCGACGGCCACCACTGGATCGGCGACCGATCCTGACGATACGATGAGCGCAGCATCTCTCGAGTACTGGATCTATCCGGTCACACCTTTCGCCCAGAACACCACGCTCTTGCGTTGTGCCGAAACTGGGCGCGGCGCATTGGTCGACCCCGGTGACGAAGTCGATCGTCTGATGGCGGCCGTGGAAGAGCACGATGTCGAGCTCGAGAGCATTCTGTTGACGCACGGCCACATCGATCACGCGGGCGGCACGGCCGGCATCGTGAAACGCACAGGACTCCCGGTCGTCGGTCCGCATCGAGAGGACTTGTTTTGGCTCGAAGGAATGGAACAGCAGGCGCAGATGTTTGGCCTGCCTGTTGTCGATTCTCCCAAGCCCGACCGCTGGTTGGTTCACGGAGACGAAGTGACGGTCGGCGCGCAGACTTTGCAGGTGCTGTTCACGCCTGGCCACACACCAGGTCACGTCGTCTTCTTCCATGAGCCTTCGAGGATGGTGATGGTTGGCGATGTGCTATTTGACGGCAGCATCGGCCGTACTGATTTCCCGAAAGGCGATCACGCGACGTTGATGTGCTCGATCTTCGAGACCTTGCTGCCGCTGGGCGACGATGTCACCTTCTTGCCCGGACACGGGCCGACATCGACTCTCGGGGCGCAGCGCAAGAGCAATCCCTACCTGCTGCCGGGCCCCGCGTAGGTAGCGATTCGTTGATTCGTTTGGCCCGAGGGAGGCCACGGATCTGAGAGCGCAGCTTTCTTCGCTGCCGTGCTGGTCCTGCTGTAGGCTCGCGAAACTGCAGGGGCACTGGCCGAGGACGCGCGTGAGTCACGAGTCTTCGTGTTTGCGACTCCATCGGTCGAGTCGGCCGAAGCCTGGCGATCCTCAGCTTGCCTCGGTGCTCACCCGGCTGGTATCCTGCGCGGCTTCTCAGATCGGCTTAGAAGCTCATTCTGAGCCTCGAATCGAGAAACGCGAGAGTGTGGGGCATCGGCTTCGCGCGCTCTGGATCTGGACCTCCGACCCGTACGCAACGCACAGATCGCACTAGCAATGACTCCGCGCACTCTCTCCCTAAACTTGCCCGACACGGAACGTGATGAGCTGCCGGTCGATGTCCTGCTAGTGGGCGCCGGCCCAGCCAGCCTAGCGTGCGCGATTCATCTGGATCGCAAGCTGAAGGAACTCGGGCACGAGGACAAGACCGTGCTCGTGATCGACAAGGCCGAAGAGATCGGACATCACACCCTGTCGGGTGCGGTGATGAATCCGAAGGGCATGGCTGAGCTCTACCCCGATTGGCGCGAGCGCGGTTGTCCCGTCGGAACCGATGTGACGGAGGACTGGGCCGAGATGCTGCGCCCGAACGGTAAGCAGATCACATTGAAGGGCATGCTCGTTCCGCCGCAGTTGCGCAACCACGGCAATGTGATCATCAGCCTGAACGAAGTCGTGCGCTGGTTAGCCGAGCAGGCCGAAGCCGCCGGCATCGAGATCTACCCCGGTTTCCCCGCGGCAGAGTTGCGCTACGACGGCGAACGCGTCGTCGGCGTCACGACGCGCGACAGTGGCATCGCGAAGGACGGGACAGCCAAACCGACCTTCGAACCGGGCATGGAGATCAGCGCCGATGTGACCGTGCTGGCAGAGGGCACACGCGGCAGCTTGAGCAAGGCACACATCAAGAAGCTCGGTCTCGACAACGACAAGAACCCGCAGACCTACGGCACCGGCATCAAAGAAATCTGGGAGTTCCCGGAGCCGCACGGTTTCTACGGCAAGGTGATGCACACCGGCGGCTATCCGCTCGGCACGGATGGCTACGGCGGTTCGTGGGTCTACGGAACGTCGGAGACGCAACTCTCACTTGGCTTTGTGATTGGACTCGACCACAAGGACGCCAAGCTCGATCCGCACGCGCTCTTCGTGCAATGGAAGCAGCACCCTCGCATCGCGAAGATGCTCGAGGGCGGCAAGGTCGTACGCTTCGGAGCTAAGACGGTTCCCGAGGGTGGATACTACTCGATGCCCAAATTTTTCGGCGACGGCTGGTGCATGGTCGGAGACTCGGCCGGCTTCATGAACGCGTCGACACTGAAGGGCGTGCACCTGGCGATCAAGTCGGGTTTGCTGGCGGCCGAAGCGATCGCGGCTGCGATCCATGCGGGTGACACGAGCGCTGCCAAGTTGAGTGCTTATGAAACTGCCTTCGAAAGCTCGTGGGCCAGAGATGAGCTGTACGGTGTGCGCAACTATCGCCAAGCGTTCAACGGCGGCTTGGTCTCGGGCATGATCGACTTCGGCGTGCAGATGGTGACCGGTGGCCGTGGCCTCGTTGCTAAGCGCGCTGGTCACGAAGATCACGAGACGATGAACAAAGTCGCTCAGTCGAAGATGGTAAAGCCGGCCTTCGACGACGGCGCATCGCTCGACAAGCTGACCGATGTCTATCACTCCGGAGCGGTCCACGAGGAAGATCAGCCCTCGCACCTGGTCGTCGTCGATCCGTCGATCTGTGTAGATCGTTGCACGACAGAGTACGGAAACCCGTGCCAGCACTTCTGTCCCGCTGCCGTCTACGAATGGCCGGACAAAGCGACCGAAGTGACGATCAACGCATCGAACTGCGTGCACTGCAAAACCTGTGACATCGCCGATCCCTACGAAAACATCGAGTGGGTCGTTCCCGAGGGTGGCGGCGGCCCCAAGTACATCGGTATGTAGTCCGCGGACTTCCAGGATTCAATGGCTGTGCGCTTGCGCAGTCTTCTTCTTCGTTCAAGGAGCTAGGTCTACTCCGATCCTGGCCCGCTCCTGCCCACACTCGGATCGGTCCCCGCGCAATACGCGCACGCTGACGGCGACTTTTGAGCGCCTTCTGACCTATGAAGTTGACCTTCAAGTCCGCAGCCAAGTTGGCCAAGACGGATGCTCTCGTCCTTTTCCGTATCGATGGTGAGGACCTGCCCACGCCGAGCGGCGTCGAGGCTGTCGAGTTGCCCGCGGCCTTCCGCAAAAACTGTTCTGGTTCGGCACGCAAAGCATCGAGCACCTATGCCTCGGGCGGTCCCGCCCAGCGCGTCATCACTGTCGGGCTCGGCAAACGCGCCAAAGTCGATTGTGAAGGCTTGCGCCGTGCCGCTGCTGTCGCAATCAAACAGCTGGAAGCTGCGGGCTGCGCGAAGGCGACGCTGATCATCGATGATGGCATGAACGACTTGGCAGGCGGTGAATTCGGTGTCGGAGAAGCGATTGCCGAAGGCGCGACGATGGCCACCTACAAGTGGCAGGGTCGCAAGAGCAAGCCGTCCAAGGCCAAGCTCATCGCGCTGACCGTGGTCGGTAGCGGTGCCAAGATCAAGGCGGGTGTCAAGAGCGGACAGATCACGGCGGCCGCGAACATGTTCACGCGCGACCTACAAAACAAAGCCGGCAACGATATGACGCCGCGCATGATGGCGGCCGAAGCCAAGACTATTGCGTCGCGTTCGCCGCGCATCAGCTTCAAGGCCTTGGACGAGAAGGCGATGAAGGCGTTGGGTATGAACCTACTTCTTTCCGTCTCGCGCGGATCGGTTGAGCCTGCACGCTTGATCCATTTGATCTACAAGCCAAAGGGCAAGTCCAAGGGATGTGTCGCGTTGGTCGGCAAAGGCCTGACCTTCGACTCGGGCGGCATCAGCCTGAAGCCGGGCGGCAAGATGGATGAGATGCGCTACGACATGTCGGGTGGCGCTGCTGTCCTGGGTGCCTTCCACGCGTTGGCCGAGATGGACGTGCCGGTCGAAGTACACGGCATCGTGCCCTCCTCCGAAAACATGCCCGATGCCGAGGCGACTAAGCCGGGCGACATCTTTGCCGGCATGGACGGCACGACGGTCGAGGTGTTGAACACCGATGCCGAGGGACGTTTGATCCTGGCCGACGCACTGACGTACGCGGTCACGAAGGTCAAGCCCGACACGATCATCGACGCGGCCACGCTGACCGGCGCCGTCATCGTTGCTTTGGGCCATGAGTTGTCTGCGGCTTACCCGCGCAGTACAGAGTTACGCGACGGTTTGGTTGAGGCTGGATTAGCGGCTGGCGAGCGTGTCTGGCCGATGCCGCTGCTCGATGTCCACGAGGACGCGGTCAAGGGCACGGGCTCGGATCTGAAGAACATCTCCAGCCCGGCAGTCGGTGGCGGATCGATCACCGCGGCGGCTTTCCTCTCTCACTTCGTCCCGAAAGAGTTCGATTGGTGCCACTTGGACATCGCTGGCACGGCTTGGAACACGAAGGATCGTGATTGGGTCGGTGGCGCGCTGGGCTCTGGAGTTGGAACCCGTCTGTTCATCAAGTATCTTCTTTCGCGAAACTAACGGCCTGGGTTGCCACAACCGGGTCCGTGGGCCGAACAAAAGGGGTAGACCACCTACTCCAGGTCCGCGTGGACCCGGATCCAACCAGGAATCATGCCTGGCAGGTGGCTGCGCTTAGGCGCCGCCAACCCGCCGGGATCCAATCGCCCAAGAGCGTGCTCCGGGCAGAATCGACAGACGTGACAGTGCAGGACATGGAACTCGTACCTGGTCTCGCCGGCATACCGGCCGCAGAGTCGTGCATCAGCTTCATCGACGGGCAAGCCGGTATTCTCGAGTACCGCGGGCACCGCATCGAAGTCCTGGGCGAGAAGAGTAGCTTCGAGGAGATCGCGTGGTTGCTGCTGCACGGCAGCTTGCCGACGCAATCTGAACTCGACGGCTTCAGCGCTCGACTCGCTGAAGCGCGCAAGATCCCCGACGCACTCGTCAATGTGATCGAGAGCTTCCCGGCCGACGCTCATCCGATGGATGCATTGCAAGCGGGCTTGGCTGTGCTCGGCATGGTCTCGCCCAAGGTCACGAAGCTGACCGATCCCGAGCAGGTCGACGAGGCTGCGATTCGATTGATCGCTGCGACCGGTCCGATCATTGCCGCCTTCGAGCGCCGCCGTCGTGGCGAGTCGTACATCCAGCCCGATCCGGAGTTGTCGTGCGCGGCGAACTTCCTGTATCAGCTAAACGGCAAGAAGCCCAGCGAACTCGAGGCGCGTGTGCTCGATGTGGCGTTGGTGCTGCATGCCGATCACACGATGAACGCGTCGACCTTTGCGGCGCGTGTCGTCGCTTCGACCGAAGCCGATCCGTACACCGTTGCTTCATCGGCCGTTGGCGCGTTGACCGGCCCGTTGCACGGCGGCGCGAACGAGCGCGTGTTGAATCAACTCGAGTCCATTGGCGGTGTCGACAAGGTCGAGGCCTGGTTCGACGAGATGAACGCGAGCAAGAAGAAGATCATGGGCTTCGGCCATCGCGTCTATAAGACGAAGGACCCGCGCGCTACGGCCTTGCAGGGACTCGTGCGCGATCTCTTCGCAGCCGAAGGAACGACGCCGATCTACGACACTGCTCTCGCGCTTGAGAAGTGCGTCGTCGACAAGCTTGGTGATCGTGGCATCCATCCCAACGTCGACTTCTTCAGCGGCATCGTCTATCAGAAGATGGGCATTCCGACCGACGCCTTCACACCGATCTTTGCGCTCTCGCGCATCGCGGGCTGGATGGCGCACTGGAAAGAGCAGATGAAGGACAACAAGCTCTTCCGCCCAGGCCAGATCTTTACTGGTTCGCACGATGGCGTGTACACGCCGATCGAAGAGCGCTAGCCAGTGATTCGCGTAGCGCGAGACTCGGCTTGCTGAAGCCAGTCATCGAGCTCACGGCATGAATCAGCGAGGGCCCGAGTCGTCATTTACGAATGACAGCTTGGGCCCTCGAACATGCTCCGCGCAACGGGCCGCGCCGCGCGATTTGGGATGAACTAGCGCCGAGGCTAGTCTCAGTCCTCTGCTTCGACTCGGATCACGGTTGCCTCTTGGAACCTGGGTAGCAGCCGTTCCTGCTGCTCGTCGAGTTCCAGTGACTGTTCTCCGGGCCAGACGGTGATCGATCGAGTCTTGGCATTGCAGCGGACCTTGCCCGTGCGGACAGCTTCGGGTGCTGCCGCGTTCGCATCCAGCACCCAGCCGAAGCGGTTGGTGATCCCAATCACGAGTGCGCCGTCGCCTGCACGAAACCAGTGGGCTCGCACATGCTCCGGGAGGTCGAGCGTGAGACCCAAGTTCAGGGTGCGAACGGCTTCGAGCAGTGCTTCTACTTCGCCTTCGACGACAATCCCTCCGGCCTCACGGAAGCGTGCTACCGATTGCTGCTGCGAAACCTCTAGTTCCTCGTGGGCGGGCAGGAACAACACGCGTGTTGCTTCAGGCATGCCAAACATAAGCTCGTCATCGCTGAGGATGCGAGCTGGCAGATGGGCACTTTCGAGAGTGTGCCAAGCATCCAGTAGGGGAGCCGTGACGCTCGTCCACGCCTTCGCTTGATCTGGTAAGTACTTGTTGCGCGCGCGCTCCGGTAAATGCAAAAGGACTTCGTCGAGCGGGCGCGCACCGGCCAGCGGCACGCTGAGTTGTCGTGCAAGCCAGATCGCTCCTGCAAAGCTAGCGGGATCAGGCAAGCTCGCTTCGGGATGGTCCAGGTTGGCGACGCAGCCCGAGGCAGCCACCGCCGCTGCTGCTGCACGCCAACGTGCCTTGCCATCGAGCGCGTGAATCCAAACGTGAGCGGGTCTACCGAAGGCGCCATCACGAGACTTGGCCCAACCGAGCGATAGGATGCTCTCCAGCCTCGCTGCTGCGCTATCAATCTGCGTGCCGGATAATTTCAATGCAGCTGCGCTTGCTGCGCTGGCGAATTCGGTCTTGACGATGTCACCCGCCGCAGCCATACGCATGGTCGGCCATGAGCTGCACGGGTCGGGTTGTCTGTGCGTGCTGACCATCAACACGAACTCCGGATCGACTTCGTGCAGCGCGACGCGCCAGCGCCACAGCTCATCGAGCAGCGAGTCTTCGGTGAAGTTTTGGAAGCGTCGGTACAACGGATCCTTCGCACTCGGTGCGCTCGGAAGCGGAAGTCCGGTTGCTCCCTCGAAGGCTTGCGCAGTCCAGTCGCACCAACAGCCTTCGAGCGGTTGGTGCGATTCGTCTAGGTAGATCCCGTCGGCACCGCGCTCTGCCAACTCGAGCATTCGTTGCAGTGTCGCTTCACCGAAAGGGGAGTGGAAGCAAAGTCGCGGCTCGCCCGCAGTACGGATCGTCTGTCCACGAGAGTCGCGACACACCCAATCGGGGTGCAACTTCGCGAGCGGTCGATCTTCTTGGTGCCGGTAGTAGGCGACGAAGGAGAGCTCGTGTTCATGAGCGCGTTGAGCCATGGCCGCGACCGGATCGAGGCCATTCTGTGTCGCGCCTTCGACCCATGGCGCGACGGCACCGATCGCGGTTGGCCAGAAGCATTCGCCATTCATCGCCTTCACATGCCGAACCAAGGAAGTCGCGCCGAGTGATGCGACTGCCTCCTCAGCCTGTGTGAATATCTCTTCGCCCGTCCAACGCACCGAGAGTCGAGTGTGCAGGCCTACGCGATGATCTTCGATCCAACTAGGAAGTGTGATCTCCCGCGAGTCTTGCCACCAGGCCGGCAGGGAGCGCGCAGGCAGTGACTTGAGTATTGCGATGACTTCGGGTGAGAGTTCATTAGCGGCCTTCGGTGGGGGCCACACAGGCGCCTCACTATCGGCAGGGAGAAGCATGAAGCAATCCGCCCGAAGCGGGGCACCGCTCAAACGCAATGTATGTCGACCCTTCTTCACATCGATGTCACCGAGTCGCGCCCATGACCACGCAGCTTCGCCCTCCAATAAATCGGTGGACTCGATCTTCGTCTCGGACCAGCCTTCCGTTGAAATGCTCCAGCGCAGGTCGATGTCTCGCTTCGCTGCGTAGCGAAACCACAGGTCGCGCTTGCCCTCCGCGCTCGAGTCCCAGTTCCACAGGATCTCGTCAATGGCCGAGAAGCCGATCAAGGCCGTGCGGCCACTGGCCCAGGTCATGTCGTGCCGACGCGCGACACGTGGTCCGACAGGTTCGCAACTCGCGTAGGCCTCCGCCTCGATCAGTGTGGAACGAAACGACGGATCCTGAATTGGGGTGGAGCCTGTCTGGCAGAGGAAGAGAGCGCTGAGGATGATCATGAGGTCACGGAGGCCTCCGTCGAAGATGCATCGACGAGCCTCCGCACGGAGGGACGCGATGGGGCCTTTGGCTGGTGCGTCTGTAGATCGTAGCGACCCGTTGAAGATCCGCCGCCAATCGCCCGTTCAGAGATCCTAGCTTCCTCGATATCCTCTGTTCATGAGGCAATCCACTGGTCGAGTCGTGCTCCCTTCCTTGGTTTGGGTCCTGTTGCTGATGGCGGCTCCAATCACGGCGGCATTCGCCGCCGAACGCCCCAACCTGCTGCTGATCGTCGCGGATGACATGGGCTATGGCGACCTCTCTAGTTATGGGTCGCTCCAGATCCAAACACCTCATCTGGATCGGCTCGCACAGAGCGGAGTGCGCTGCACGGACGGTTACGTATCGAACTCCGTCTGCGCACCGTCACGCGCAGGCTTGTTGACCGGTCGCTATGGATCGCGCTTCGGTTTCGAGCACAACCTCTCGCATCCCTCGCATGTGCTGCCTGAGTTTGCCGGGCTTCCACTCGACGAGCCTTTGATCAGTGATCGTTTGTCAGAGCTCGGCTATCGAACTGGTATCGTCGGGAAGTGGCACCTTGGGTCAGCAGTCGAAGAGCATCATCCGCTCGCGCGCGGCTTCGATTTCTTCTTCGGCATGTTGGGTGGAAGCCACGCGTACTGGCCGACGCTTGAGAAGAACAAGCTGTTGTATGGGCGAGACCAGGTCGAGGAGATTCGCACTCCCTACCTGACGGATTGGTTCACGCTGGAAGCGATCGACTTCATCCGGGGCAAGGGCAAGGCGCAGACTGACTCGGAGGCGCCGTGGTTTCTGTACCTTTCGTACAACACACCGCATGGCCCAATGCAGGCCAAGCCCGAGGACCTCGAGGCCTATGCGCACATCAAGCCCGCGACGCGTCAGAAGTACTGCGCCATGCAGCATTGCATGGATCAGAACATTGGCTCGATCCTGGCCGAACTCGAAGCGCGTGACGAACTCGAGAACACTCTGATCGTGTTCCTCTCGGACAATGGCGGATCGGTCGAGGTCAGCCACGCTGTCAACGCACCGCTGCGCGGTACGAAGGGGACTTTCTTGGAAGGAGGCATCCGCGTACCGATGATCTATCACTGGCCCGCTCAACTGAAACCCGCTGTGTATGAGCGCCCGATCCTTTCGTTGGATGTTCTCGCGACCTTCGTGACAGCCGCTGGTGGAAGCGCGCCGAAGACCGGCGTGCGCACCGAAGGAAAGGGCCGAGCCAAAAAGAAGCTGCCCATCTACGACAGCGTTGACTTGCTCCCGTACTTCTCGCGGCAAGCCAGTGGCGACCCGCACGAGACTCTGTATTGGCGCATGGCCCTACGAGGATCGGCCGTTCGATCAGGGAACTGGAAGCTCTTACGCCCGAACAGCATGCTCGCGCAGCTCTACGATTTGAGCCGAGATGTCGGCGAGCAAAACGACCTCGTCGCCGAGCAACCCGAAGTCGCGATGCGGCTGCTCGCCGCCCTCAACGATTGGGAAGTTAGCCTCGAGCGAAACCCCGTGTTTCAGTCGGACGCGTACTGGTCAGGCTACAACCGGCGCCTCTACGCGCGCGAGTTCTCGCTCGTTCAGCCGAAGCCGGACGAGGAAACTGACATCTGGAAGCTCAAGCGCCCCAAGTGAACCGGGAGTGTCGAGTCGCGCCCCCTCAACTCGCTCGAAAAGGTCACCGAGCAATCCGAAATCGCGGCGCGCTCACTTGCCGCTCCAGACCAAGAGGAAGTGAGCTTCGAGCGAAATCCCGCGTTCCTGTCGGACGCGTACGGATCGGGCTACAGCTGACGCTGGTACGCGAGTGATTTTTCGCTCGTTCAGCCGAGGAAGCGGACATCTGGAAATTGATGTGCGCCAAGTGAGCGTCCCGTAGAGGTGCGCGGGTTGCTCCACCTGAGAGCCCGCCATGGAGGACGCGGGAGGACCCTCAAATGGCAATTTTAGACTGCCTTGGCCCTGATTCGATCCATCCCGAGTCAGTTCGGAGATGGAGGCGGCGACCAGATTCGAACTGGTGCATAACGGATTTGCAATCCGTTGCCTTACCACTTGGCTACGCCGCCCTCGAAGAGGCGAGAGGATATCCAATACCATGGTCGGGTCAAGTACCATGGCGACTGATGGGGATATGGCGGAATTGGCAGACGCATCAGACTTAAAATCTGAAGACCTTCGGGTCGTCCGGGTTCGATCCCCGGTATCCCCACCATCTCTTCGACCGCGGCACCCTCGAATTCCATCCCTGATTCCGGGGAGCTTTCGAGAGGCTTGCCAGGCGCCGTGGACCCGCTGCGAGACGCGTGACCTGAGAGTCAGCGCTGGGCGAGTTCGCGCAGGTGCTGGGCGCGCTCGGGAGAGCCCGCGGCTTCGAACAGCTCTGCTGCTCGGCGGAAGAGCGCGCGTGCCTGGGCGATCTCGCCTGTGGCGGCATAGGTTTTCGCGAGCAGTTCGAGGCTCTCGGCCGACTCAGGTCGCAGCTCGACCGCACGCGTCAGGGACTCATCGCACTCTTCCCAGCGTTCGAGTCGATGCAGCAGAGTCCCGAGTTGGAAGGTCGACTTGAAGTCCGCGGCGTCGTGTGCGATTAGGCGCCTGTATTGTTCGATCGCGGCTTCGTTGCGCTCGAGGCGCTCGAGTGCGACCGCGAAATTGAAGCGCGTGCGAGCGTTCTTTGGGCGCACGGAGAGTGTGCTCTCGAAATAGGGGAGTGCCTGCTCATCATGCCCCGCGTCCATCAGGGATAGCGCGAGCTCGGAGGCGAAGCGCGCGAACTGGGGCTCGGCGCGCAAGCGTTCTCTATAGGCATCGAGCAGGTCGACAGCTTCCGTCGCGAGTCCGGCTGCGACGAGCTCGCGTACGAAGAGCTGCAGCTGACGCTTGCTTGGCTCGCGCATCCACCTGCCCTCGAACAACATGCTGCGCGCACGCTTGTCGGATGCGGAGTCGCGTGCGTGGCGCACTTCTTCAAGCGCACGCTCAATCGACAGCGGGCCTGATGCGATTGCGCAGACCGCGCCACTCTCATCGAGGACGAGGCTCGTCGGCAGCACCAGAGGTGTGTAGCGCGGGAAGGTGCGCTCGCGCAGCACCCGGATAAGCTCGAGCGTGTCCGCCGTCGCAAGCCCGGCGGAAAAAGGCATGTGGAGGCGTGAAATGATCTCGGCGGCTTGACGCCGTGCGTCGGGCTCCACTTTGTGCGGATCTTCGAGAGAGAGCGCGAGGACTTCGATGCCCGCGCTGGCCAGGGTCTCGGCTTGTGCGCTCCAGCTCTTCAGCTCATGCAGGCAAGCCGCGCAATCCTTGGACCACAGCGTCAGCACGGTGCCGGAACTTTGCGGCGCGGGACTCCACGTGAGTGCAGCCCCGGAGAAGGATTCATAGCGCAGGCGTGGCATCGGAACTGCTTCAGTCAACGAGTGCACACCGAGGCTCGACGCAGGCTCTCCGCTCGCTTGTTCTGAAGCGAGCTTCGGTACCTTGCGATCAAGCTCAAAGCTCTCTGCAACTCCGCTGTCTTGTCGCAACAAGAAGGTCGCGCCAGCTCTCCATCCATCGAAGTTTTCGGATGCGGCGCCTGGCCAGTGGACGCGCAGCGACTCTATCGCCTCGCCTGCGGCGAGGCGGAAGGTGAGCCAAGGACTGGACTGAGAGAGGAAGCCATCACCGGCCACTACTTCCTGTCGCATCGGGGCCGAGGAGCCTTGGATAGCGAGTTCGACGCGCGCTCCAATCGCGTCGCGGTTCTGGCCGTTCGCTATCAAACGTATACGCAACCAACTGCCCGACGGTGTGCTGTCATTCAGCATCAAACGCAACATCGGCCCGCTGCGGTTGGTGATCCACAAGTCCTCGTCGCCGTCCTGGTCCCAATCGCAGCGCGCGACAGCCCGGCCGTCCTCGGGCAAGTCGAATCCACTGACGGCCGAGACATCGGCGAAGCGCCCGTCGCGCGTGTTTAAGAATGCGCAGTGTCGCTCGCGTCCACTGAAGGAGGCACCGACGCGCAGCATGTCGTACAGCGCCAAGCTGGGATTCGTCGCGGTTCCCGTGTCCTCATCCGCGTAGGCCTGCGCTCCGATCGCGCCTCCTGCAGATTGCGACAGTACCTGTCGCCAGAAGAAGCTTCACGAGTCTCCGCTGTCAGCCGTCGTCACGTAGCCGTTAGCGACGACGAGGTCCTGCCAGCCGTCTCCGTTCAGATCGCAGAAGACCGAACCCCAGGCCCAGCGGCCGAGCTCGACTCCGGCTGCGTGAGCGCGCTCTTCGAAACGGCCTGACTCGCGTTGATGAAAGAGGGAGTTCCCGCGCGCGAATTGGCGATAGAGCGCGCGGTGCTCGCCGGAGTCGTCCGCGCGAAAGCCGCTTTGTGTGGTGATGCGTCGGCCCGCCGAGGAGAACATATTCGCAACGTAGAGATCGGGACGACCATCGCGATCGTAGTCGCCCCAGCTGGCAGACATCCCCGAGCCCGAATCGACAACGCCCAAGTCAGCAGCGACATCGACGAATTTTCCGCCGTCGTTGCGGTACAGGCTGTTCTGGCCGTAGTCGTTCGCAACGTAGAGATCGCTGTCGCCGTCGCTGTCGTAGTCAACCCAGGTCGAAGCCAGGCTATAGCGTCGGTTGTTGACATCGAGGCCGCAAGCGGCCGTGGCATCGCTGAAGTTCCAGCTTGTTCCCATCGAGCCGTCGTTGCGCCAAAGCACGTTGCGGCCGCCATCATTGGCGTCCACATAGTCGAAGCGTGCTTGCGGGTTCTTGCGTCGCGTCGCGGGACTCGCAAAGGCTGTAGTCACATACAGATCAAGATCACCGTCGAGGTCATAGTCTACAGCGTTCATCGAATTGACATCGACGTCATCCATCGCCAAGCGAGCGCGCACGGAGAAGCGCCCGATGCCGTCATTCGCGAATACGAACACGCCCGAGTGGGTGGCGAGAGCCAAGTCTGCGTCGGCATCGCCATCCATGTCGACGAAGACCGCCGCCGTAGTCGCATCAAAGATGTCGACGCCGGCAGCCTTTGAAGTGTCTCGGGCTGTGCCGTCTTTGGACTGCACGAACAGGCGATTCGGCAGACCTCCTGATTGACACAGGTAGAGGTCCTCTAGCCCGTCACCGTTCACATCCCCGATGGCCACACCCCACTTCAGGTACAGGTTCGATTGATGCAGGCGTTCGACGTGGCGGCCCCAATGATCGAGGCCGTAGCGCAATTGCTCGGTCCATGCGCTTGTCTCGCCCAGCACTGCCTGAGTAGCGTCGCGCAACCATGGTGCGGCTTGGGACGAGCGCACTTCCTCGAAATCGCGCACGCGGACAGCGCTCAACATCCACTCGCCTTGTGGCTGCGCGTTATTCCGAATCCAATCACACTCCCAATAGGAGTGTTGAGAGATGCGCTCTGATTCCGAGTGACCGCTGACCGCCATCGCGGCCGTCGTTGTTGCGCGCACGGGCGACTCGCCTTCGGTCTCGACCCCGACTACTTTGAACGCGAGCTGCACCTTCTGGGCAGCACGTAACGGGCTACACAGCTCGTCGAGGCTGGCGGCGAAGGCCTCGCGACCCTCGTGCTTGACTGCGTCCGTTTTGGCTTCATCTGAACGCCAGACGCGCGTGTTTTCATCTTCGAAAGCCAGCTGAAGTTTCGGTCGAAGGAAAGCACAGCTGACTGTCTTGCTGCACAGCGCGTACGCAACATCCAAACTACTGCCCGTCCACGCCTCGAGCAGACTATCGAGCCGCGCACCGGTGGCCTCACCAATGGACTCTGTGGTCCAGCCATCGTGTGCTGGGTCCCTGCGTGAAAGCAGAGCCTTCACGCGAGCCCTATCGCTGGCCTGCTCCGATGAAAGAGGCTGGGTGGAGGATACCTGATTTTCCAACTGTGCTGCAGCCGTTAACCGCTCAACCTCCACCTGCTCCACGTCACTCTCTCGCTCTATTTCCTTAGCACACGAAGTCATGCAAAGGAGGAAGACCAGGGCTGCTGGCCAGGAAGCGAATGTCGCCGGCGAGGGGCACTTAGCATGCCTACGTCTGATGCTCTCAATCATGGGCAGCACATCAGCGCATGCGCTCGTGCGTGATCGAATTAGCGGAGGGAGCAGGTGCATGATGTCCTTGGTCAGCGCCATGATACGAAGCTCACTCGGGCATCGGGTCGACTCTCCGCAACATGCACACTCTGCCCGCAAGCTGGTGAGCGTGGTTCGAGCACTGTGATCAGGGATCGATGCGGGCAAGGCGAATCGTGCGGCCCGCATCAGCTTCATACAAGCAGCCGATTCGGTCGTCGGGAAGGCGGGCGAGCGAGCAGTATCCGAACCATCCACGCTGGATGCGGCGCGTCATGGTCCAACTCTCGCCCTCGTCCGTGCTGGCGTAGAGGCTTCCGAGTCGTCGGCCGAAGCGAGTGGCCGGGTTCGCAAACAAGATCAGGCCTGGGCTCGTGTCGGTCGGATCCGCATAACGCAAGAGGCTTGCGGAACACGGTGGGTCAGGCATGGCCGCGATCGGGCGCAGGCGCGACCAGTTCTGGCCGCCGTCGTCACTAATGGACTCGAGCCGCTGATGGATCTTTCCGACACTGCGCGCATTCAACAGCACGCGTCCGTCGTGAAGCTCAACGAATTGCAATTCGGTCGCGCGTGTGTTCGCGTTGACCGGAGCAGGGGCTCCGAGCTCCCAGTTCTGGCCCGCATCATCGCTGTAGGCTGCAAACACATGCCATGCACCGATAGGTCCCTGGTTGATGGGCATTAGCACGCGCCCCGCATGCTCGCCATGTCTCAGCACGACGCCAATTCCCGGCCCGGTCGCCATGGTCGTGACTTCGTCTCGCCAACGCAGGGTGCGCGTCATGTCACGCGCCTTCGACCAGCTGCGGCCTTCATCCTTCGAGCGCGTCAAGAAAGTTCGACAGCTGCTCGGTCCGGGCGTTGCTTCAATTTCGGACGGCAAGACACCCAAGGGGTAGCGCTGAAACATCAGCAACAGCTCGCCCGCACCGGGCAGGTCGACGACGCACGGATTGGTTAGGCTGTTGCCTCCATCCTCGGCGACGAGCTCGACTTCGCCAAAAGTCGCACCGCCATCGCTGCTGCGTCGCACCACGATGTCGTTTCCGGCAAGCTCCGCCAGCCCGTCGCGACCTTCCGCGAACGCCAGCACGCTATCCTGCTCGGTCCTCAGCAGGACTGGGACCCGATAAGTGGCGTAATGTTCATCGGGCTTATAGAGGTCGATTGAGCTTGGTATGGCTTGCGTTCGTTTCAGTCTGCCATGTAGCGAGAGCGACGCGATGCGTAGCGTGCTCTTCCAAGGGCTGAACCCGAATGGCCCGATCGTGCCGCTATGCTTGAAGCGGAAGACGGGCACATCGTCGATCGCGATCTGTACAGGGCCGTCGCCGTTGCGTGTGATCGAGAGCGAGAAAGGCTCTCCCGCCCTAATAGGGGCAGCCTGCTTGCTGACGAAACGAAGCTGGCCACCAAACATGTGGCCGTTGACGAACATGCGGCCGTCGACCCCGTCGAGACCAAACATCGAGTCCTCATTCAGCATCACTGCCGCGGCCGTTCCACCCAGCCTGTCGATGCTCAGCTCCGCCTCGACGTGAAAACTGCCCGTCACAACCAGGTGCTTCGAGAACAGCATTTGACCGATGCCGCTGCCCACCAGGTGTTTGTCCTCGCGTGTCCAGCGATGCTCCTCAAACTCCGCGTGGCTGACGACGCCCGAGACGATCAATTGCAGATCGCTCGCGGTCGTGCTCGAAGCCAAGGGCAGCAGCAAAAGGGGGAGCAGTCCAGAGAACATTGCGTCGAGGGTGCGAGCCGAAGATGGATTCAGGAGGGTCGGGCGGGCGCAGGGCAGGTGGACATTGAGCCTGGAAGCGAGTCGAGACGCAAGATGCGATCGATGACGCTCGAAACGGAAGCACGATCCTGGGAGGATGTCGAGGCGTGACCGAAGCCGTAGCCAGAGCCGAGACAGTCATCATGCAGCACCCAGGCGCCCACGGAAACCAAGCTCCCTCGCGAAGGAGCTGTCAACTCAGGCCATCGGACCAGTTTGTTGCGCCTGAGCGGTGGGCCAGGGAATTGCCGCTCCGATGGCCGGTGAAAGAGGTGTGCGCTTGAGTCCCGCAGCTGAACGTGATCCGCTCGAGGACGATCGACCCTATGCGGGGCCTTCGGCGGATGAGAAAGCGCCCAACTACGAGAGCTCGGCGCCCTCCCGATCCGAATACATCACGGCCATGGTGCACCTGTATCGCGGCGAGATGTATCGCGCGACAACCTGGCGCATTCGGCTCGACAACACCACGAACTGGGCAGTGTTGACTACGGCCGGCATGATCACCTTTACCTTCGGGGAGGGGACGCATAGCCACTGGGTCTTGCTGGTCGGACTTGCCATGGTCAGTGTCTTTCTGATGTTCGAGGCACGTCGATTCCGCTATGCGGATGTCTGGCGCGCGCGCGTGCGGATGATCGAAGAGAACTTCTACGGCCCAATCCTGCGCCGCGACCCGCGCAGTCCCGAAGCCGAATGGGGCCGGCTCTTTGCGCGCGACCTATTCGATCCGCGCTTCACGATTACTCGGTTGCAAGCCTTGCGAGCACGCTTCGTTCGAAACTACTGGGCACTTTTCGTCGTGATCATCGCGGCTTGGGTGGTGCGCGTGGCGACATTTCCGGTCGAGGCGGACAGCTGGGAGCACATCAAGGCCAATCTGCGGATGGGCATGTTGATCCCTTGGTGGGTGCCGATCGTCTACCTAAGTACAGTTCTGCTCGGTACCGCCTGTATCGTGCTCTTCACTGACCGTATTCCCGATCCTATGTCAGCTTTCCGTGACTGGGACTCGCACGAATCCCGAACTCGAATCCTCGATCTATGACTTGGTTGACGATCCTCTCTTGTGCCCTGATGTCGCTCGCGTTTCGTTCTGACTTCGGTGGGCAGAGCGGCGCTTTGGATGACGCTCCGCGCACGACAGCCGAGTCCAGCAACTACAAGATGACTTCGACAGCACAAGACGTGCGTGACTTCTTGAAGGAGCTGCGCACGCTGGAGCACGGGCATCGTCTGCGTGAGAGCGTGATAGGGACGACTGAAGAGGGGCGCGAGATCTTGGCTGTCACGGTCGCCGATCCAATGCCGAATGTCGGCGAGCGCGTCCAGGACGGTCGTCTGCGCCTGCTGGTAAATGCCAACATTCATGCCGGCGAGGTTGAGGGCAAGGAAGCTGTGCAACAGATGCTGCGGGAGTTTGCGCAGGGCGAGCATGCTGACCTCTTGCGCGACGCCGTGCTCTTATTCATTCCTATCTACAACGTCGATGGCAATGAGCGCATCGACCGTAACCATCGCGTGTCACAGAATGGACCCGATGGGGGTGTCGGGACGCGCGAAAATTCGAATGGCCGCTGTCTGAACCGTGACTTCGTGAAGACCGAGACCGCGGAATGCCGCGCGTTGATGGGCTTGATCCGCGAGCAAGATCCTCATTTGTTCATGGACCTGCACACCACCAATGGATCGAACCACGGCTATCACTTGACCTACTCGCCGAGCCTCTCGACTAATGTAAACGCGGAGCTCAACAGCTTTGAGCGCAGCGTGTTGTTGCCTGAAGTCGGAGCGGATGTCCTTAGCAGCGGCGACTGGCGCATCTTCGACTACGGTAATTTTGGGCGTGGAGAGGAGACTCCTCGTACGTGGAGTACGTACGACCACAGGCCTCGCTTTGGCACGAACTACTATTCGATGCGCAATCGCTTGTCCGTCTTGTCGGAGGCGTACTCCTACATCGACTTTGAGCGTCGCATTGGTGTGACTTACGCGTTCACGCTCTCCGTCCTAACGACATGCGCGCGTCACCGTGAGGCCATCTTGAAGCTGTGCGACACGGCGGATCGACAGGCTATGGACTCGAAGCAGGCATTCCCGTTCGCGACCCATCTCGAGCCTGGTGAAGAAGGACAAATCCTGGTCGGTGTTCTGGACTCGCTCGAGATCGAAGACATTGGGACGCGGCGTATTGCGCGTGACGAGTTCAGCGCGGAGCCTGCGATTCTGCGCCGCGCGTTCGAGTCTGATGAGCGCATCGCTTTGCCCGCGGCGTGGGCTATTCCCGCTGCGTCGGAAGCCGTGCTCGCATCGCTGCGGACGCACGGCGTGGAGCACTCGTTCACCAGCTCAGAGACGGCCTGCGAAGCCGAGACGTTTGCGCTAAGCGAGGTCCGCCGCGCGGAACGGCCGTTCCAAGGCCATCTCGAGATGACCTTTCCTGGGCAATGGAGCAAGACATCCGTAGTTATGCTTCCCGTTGGCACATGCGTCATTCCGGCAAAGCAACGCTTGTCGCGTGTCGCGGCGCAGTTGCTCGAGCCCACGAGTGAAGACTCACTTGGCACGTGGGGAATACTGATCCCCGAGGTCAAGAGCGGTGCAGACCCGGTTGCCTATCCGGTGCTACGTCTGACGCACTTACCCTGAGTCATCGGCTCGCGGGATTGCGGGCAGGGTCGGGCGAAGATTTCTTCGAGCACTCGACTAGTGCGACGACTCCTTCGAGAATGTGACCAGTCTCGATGGACTGCTCAAGTGAATCGCCACGCCATTCACTTTGTGAGAGGGCGGGCGTGTTTGTTCTTGCAAGCTTCTAGTGTTGCAAGAGCCTTGATGGACGATCGCAGGCAGGCTTGCCGGGCCTAGCAGCCCGTTGATAAACAGCGATTCCTGGATTGGTTCCCTCGAATCGACTGACAAGGCGCCAGGTTCTGCGCATAGTTGCGCGCTATTCGTAGGTTCTGGCAATGCGGACGGGCGGTTCGAGGGGGCCGAGACATGAATCGCTGTTTTTCACCGGGCTGCTAGGGACCGACTGTGAACTGCACAGCGTCTGTTAAGCCAGTCGGGAAGGACGTGCTGCCGGGGTCTCGATACCAATACTGCGCGAAGCGCCTACTACCAACCGCTAAGGTTCCGTCGTGCCCGTTTTGGATCCAATCGTTGAAGTCGAAGTTGAACTCGCCCGTGCACACGATGCTGCCGCCCGAGTTCAAGATCGGCGTCCTAATGATTGGAGAGGCCAGGCATAGCGTGCCGCCCTGGAAGGGATTGAAGGCAGCGGTTGCGGAGTAGATGAAGATGCCGTTTTGGTTCGGGACGACAGCGTTGGCGCGGATCTCGAAACCGGAGCCTGCGGTCGCGCTGGGTGAACCAGTCCAGCTGAGGTAGGGATCACACAGATCCGAATTTAATTTCGCGGAGCAGAAGCTGAAGGTCGAATCCGTGCCGGGCTCGAAGAAAATCGGGTTGGTGTAGGCCGTCCCTGCCGATCCGCTCGCATAAGCTCGGTACCAACTGCGCGAGCTGGATTGTAGGTTCGCCGATTGGCTGAACACACCAGAGCCGCTCAACACGCCGCTCTGCGCAAGCAGGCTCTCGGACCCGTCGCCGACGCGACCGCGATAGACATTGATGGTGCCGTTGCCTGCACCAAAGTCGTAGTGAACGCGAATGTCGATGTTGCTCGCGGGCGTAGGGATAGGCAAGCGTGTGACGCTGCCCATCTCGACGAAGTCGTGTCCGAGCCCGCCCTCGATAACCAGTGCTGGACCATCGCTGACCGTGACGCGTCCCGCCTCGAGCGCAGTCAAGATTCCGCTGCGATTAAACGGCTGGCCATCGAGCAAAATGTGGTTGGAGCCGAACGCAAACGCCGAGTCGTGCGTGTCACTGCCCGAGTACGCATAGAGCAGGCGCCCATCCAGCAACCAGTCTACCCAAGCACCGACGTTGCCACCTTGGCCGGATTGGCTAGCACCATTCCAGATCTCGACGCCGTGCAACTGATTGGCTTCGATACCTTGCGTCGCGCTGCGGCTGTTCCATCCGAAGGAACTACCTTCCGGGTGATGGATAATCGGAAGTCCGCCTTGCGAACGAATCAGAGCTGCGTTGTCGCTGAATTCATCGAGGACGTCAGAGAACAGACCATCGCAAAAACCAAGCAGGCCATCTCCGCCACCTTGGATGCGCGAGCTGATGCCGTGCGCTCCCATATGGTTCGCTGCGGTCGTACCCAGGCAAAGAGTGTTGCCAAGGTCTGAACCGGATTGAGAACCCTCCTCGTCACTCGACACCTCGATGTCTGGGAAAACGACGAAACTAGAGTCCGTGATGGCGTTGACCTCGGACACGATCGTTTGGTACTCCGAGCCCGAGTTGATGCAGTAGCTGTGGTCGGTTGCCGAATACCAATCCAGGCCGAGTGCTTGGAACTGAGACTTCAACTGCGCATAGCTGAAACTTCCAGAAGTTTGCAGGCTCTCGGCCGTGCAGTTCGCGGAGGGTGAACACGCGCCAGCTGACTCGCCGTGACAACTGTGAACGTGCAGGTCTCCGGCATGCAGGCCCGCACCGAGGTGCTGCGCCAAGTAGGTCGGCGGGATGCCGGGGAAGGGGCCCAGGTAGGTAATGCTCCAACCCGTTTGTGCGGTGGCAACCGTTCCATTCGGTCGCGTGTAATCGACGAAGATCTGCGCTCTAGCCTGCGTTCCGATAGCGGCATCTGCGAAGAAGACTTGATCCAGATGCATCTGGAAACTGGGTTCCAGGACGGGCCAGCGCGTCGCATCTTGCGACATCTTCTGCATCGCCAGCACTCGATTATGAATCTCTGGCATTAGGTCAAAGCCCTCGGCCAAGCTGAACTCGGGCAGGCCGTCGGAAGCAAAACGGCGTACTTCCGAGTGTCGATGAGATAGCTCGTGCGGCAAGCGCTCGATCAGCGCGTTGACGGCACCGTACTCACTGTCCGCGTGCAGCTCATGATCAATGACCTCATTTACGAGTTCGATGCCATCGACCTCGACGCGTAGGCGGTCCAGGTGCACTTCTTTGGCGATGGAACCGGAGTGATAGATCGTCAGCTTCGACTCGATCGGCACCAATTCACGCACGCTCTCGAGCACGTGCGGCACCAAAATGATTTCATCGAAAGCTTGCGCAGGTGCCGTGCCCTCCGACCGTGAGGAAGCCCACAGGATGCCAGTAATGGCGAGGAGGGGAAGTGTCAAGCGAGTGGTGTGAGTCATCAGTGCAGCGAATAAGGGAGTCTCGTCGAGGCGAGCTTCGAATGCTTCGACGCGTATTCGGTCGTGAGGTTTCGGCCGCAATCGAGCGCACTTCGCGATCGATTGTCATTTCGTTATTAAGCGACACACGCACTGGCCGGGTTATCAACCGTTGCGTGTGTCGCGAGGAGTTTTGATCCAGGATCAGGGGCAGAACTGAACGCTCATACCGTCAGACAGATTGTAGAACGATCCGCCAGCAGCCGGGTCCCGGTACCAAGCCTGGAAGTACTTCGTGTCACCCGAAACGATCTGCCCGGCTCCCGGCAAAGTGTCGTAGTCGATAGAACTGGTCATCTGGCCGCCGGACGCAACGCTGACGGGTAAGCGCACGAGCGAGCCGCCGACACAACGGGTGCCATTACCGAAGGGCACGTTCGAGCTGTTCGGACCATAGAAGAACAAGCCGGGCTGCTGCGGCACGGGGCCGGCTGTCAACACGAGGTTGTTGGACCAGATCGTGGTGTTGCCGTTGTAGCCCATCAAGGCCGGCGCGCCGGTCGAGTTGTTCGACGGCGAGCAGTAGTTCTGCGCCGTGACGCATGACTTCTCTGCGTACAACAGACCCGTGATCGTGAAAGATCCCGAGATGCCTGTGGCTGTATCGGTAAAGGGGAAGGTCGCGGACTGCGGGGAGTCCAACGTGAGCGTGTTCGACCCGTAGTCGAGGTTGCCGGAGATCGCATTCGGCGGACCCACCGTACCTGTCAAATCCGTCGAGGTTTGCGAACCTCCGAGCGGCGTGACAACCAACATGCCCTCCGTGACCGTCGTCGTGACTGTCGTATTGAAGTCGCCGTTCGAAACGACAGTGAAGTTGGAAGTTTCGATCGAGGTCACCAAGTCGTGAATTTCGATGTCAGCCAAGTTCGGGAAACCGGGAATCGGATTGGCGACATAGCCGACGAGCGGATTCGGATTGACCGCTTGGTTACCACCAACGAATCTCGCATCGGTAATACGACGGGAGCCATTGCCCGAAATCTCCATCTCGACCGTACCGCTCAAGTTGAAGTTGTGATTCGGAACACCAGTGATCGATCCGATGCCAGTCGTTCCGGACCAGGTCCAATTCGATTGACTCGCATCAATTTCAAGTTGGAAGGTGCCCTGCCCGAACGAGGAGGCAGAGAGGATCGCCACGGCGAATGAAAATGAAAGGGGAATAGAGCGGAGAATCATCGTTGATGAGGGGGTAGTAGTGAATGCTTCACAGCAACGTGCCATAATGGGGGGAACTGAGTAGAGGGAACTGCCTACTAGCATAACCCGAAGAAGAGACTGGTGGTGGTACGCAGGTGTGCCGTGTAAGGGGATTGAGTAACCTACCACCTGCGATTGGCCATCCCCCCCTTCCCGCGTCGTTGTTTGCGACCGGGCGCCACCGCTCAGTTGAACGAGAGTTTTCATGATCCGACTTGTGATCGCGGTCTCAGCCGCGTTGATGGCTGCCTGTGTTGTTCATCGAGAGCCTCAACTCGCCGTGCAAACGACCGAGAAGTCCGATGCTCTCTCCGGTCGAATCGAAGCCGCGCAGAGTTACGTGCCTGACAAGCGGATAGAACCCGATACTTTGCCGGCGCAACCCTCGGCGGAGTCATTGTCACCCTCTACCTGGGTACATGCGTTGGCCGATGCCTCGAGCAGTCTCTCTGCCTCAATCGCTCCACTAGCCGAATTTGATTCGTTGGCTATCACTGCTGAGGAAGCAGCCCTAATTAGCGCTGATGAACTTGCTCGTTGGGATCGGTCACTGAGCATGTCCTCGAACGTTCTCGATTACCCGCCTTCCTTCGAGCCCGGGACAATTGCACTACTCGTGAAGCTCGGCTTGCACTCTGGCTATGGAGCCAGCATTGAGAATGAATTTGTAGGCGCGATGCAAGACCCCGTCGAGTTGGAAGTGGATCTCGAAGGCAACTTCGGTGGTGCGCTTGGACTCGAGGTGTACGCAAGCCGAAGCGTCTCGTTCCAGATCGGCGCGGACTATCGCCACTTGTCTCCAGCCAATCCTCGTGCGGCGGGCGAGGCGGTCGATGACTTCTTCGCGTTCGATGATGTGACATACATCGAATACTTCTTCGCCACTCGATTCTTATTGCCGCCCTTTGAATCCATCTTAGATCGTCGACTCAGGCCTTACTTGAGAATCAAGACTGCCTTCGTTCCTGAAGTCGACTCACCCGCCGTGATCAACTTCAACTTCCCGTCCATTCCGGGGCAGGAGCCGATTCCTAATCCGGAGTTCAACTTCAAGGGTAGTGAGTACTGGACCGTAGGCGGCGAACTGGGACTGGCCTACTTCATGGGGGATAACGCCATGCTGCACCTTGGAATCTTGTTTGAACAGCCGCTTGAAGACTCGCAGGATCGGGTCGAAATCCAGATCGCAAGCTTCACCTCGAAACTCGATGTGAGTATGCGGCCGGAAGGTTTCATGGTTGTTGGCGGAGTCAGTTGGGGCTTCTGACCGGCGAGCCTTCTGAGTTGCACAAGAGGTCACGGTCAGGCGGCCTGATCAAGGCAGTCTGTTCGTACATTGGTCCTCGTTGCATTGCTGCCGGCTGAGCGCGTGTCGCGTACTCCGGACTCTCGCCTTCTGGCACGCATAGCCGGTGGGCACGCATGGCCGTTTGCTACGCATGGCCGTTTGCTATGCAAAATATTGCGGATGGCGGCTAGCCGGCGAGCTCCGCATCAAAGGCTTCCGGATCACGCCGTACGCGCTTTGATGCTGGCTTCAGGTATCCAAGCCACATGAGCGCACCGAGTGCAGTGCCCGTCAGGACATCGAACAGATAGTGCTGCTTCGTCGTCAAAACGCTCACGCACATCAGCACCCACCAGAACCAGCACAGCAGAAGCCGACTCAGGCTACGGACTCGCTCGGACAACCAGCAGCACTGCAGGAAGCTCAAAGAGACATGCAGGCTTGGCCAGGCATTGACGGGCAGATCCATTACATGCACCGCACGCACGACCGGCAACCAGAACGAGTTGGCGCCATCGATCAACAGCTCTCGACCATCTACATGGCAAGGCAAGAGCAGGAATATTGCGAACGAGATGGCCAGTGTCAGGTGCAAACTTTGAAGCAGCAGAACGAACTGGCGCCGACCCATGACGCCCGTGCGGCGTGACACTACTGCGCAAAGCGCGAAGGGCACGTAATACGTCAGGTAGACTAGGATCGTCCATGCGTGTGCCGGAATCGCTCGGTCCCAAGGCGTGCTGGGAGTCCAATCGATCAGGCGCGTGTAGGGCGCGACGCGGGCCACAGTGCCATAGCCGATGCCTCCGAAGAGCAATAGCCAGGCCAGGCCGGTAATTTGCACGCGGCTGGCCGCCCCCTCGGATGCACGCTGCCAGCTGGAACGCCACATCCAGCGCCACGGACGAGCCGAAGCAATCATGGGGACAAACGTCCGCCGAGTAGCGCTGCGATCTCGATCCGCATATCGGGCAGAGCTTACGGGATTCTGCGGCCAGGGTCGCGGTTCCAGTCGCGCGAGCTTCGGCGACTGGTGAAAGGCGAGTGAGGGGAATCGTGGGTCGAATGTGTGCGCCCCGGTGGTCGCTGATGCGGCCACCGGGGCGCTTCCTTGGTTGGGCCCTCCCCGTTGCCCGCGCTTCTCCAAACACAGACTAGGAGGTTGCCCGGAGAGCTCTGGGCCTCGCACCCTCGGCTCTCATCGACTCACTTTTCCACTCACTCGGAAAGTACGGTCGCTGTCAGCCATGTCAGCCGGAAGCTGGCATCTCGACCTCGTCCGCAGACGCTGTCCTGTCCGAAGCGGTGCCAGACCCAGTCAACCCAGTGGGGTGACTTCCGGGGCTCTGGTTACCGCAGCCTCAAGGAGTTCTCTTCAGCATCTAGGCGGCACCAACTGAACCTCGCAATTCGCGTGGTGCCTCCATTACTTTCAACGTCCGAAAGTCCGCTTCCTCACACCCCCGTGGTTCATTTTTTTTCCGTCTCTTGATAATGGTCCCCGAAACGGGAGCCTAATCGCGGATTCGTGAAGCACTTACCCTAGACTTGGTGCCCAAGTGCTCGTGGTCTGATGCACCACTGGGTCTTCGTCTACCTTGCGATCGCGGGGCCTCGATGGCCCCGATCCAACTCCCCAAATCCTACTTCCTATGGCCTCGACCTTGCCTAGCCCGCGAGTCGATACGGGCCATCTGGTATGACTCAAACCGAGCCCTCCCCGGATCTGAGCGTCTTTCGGACTGCCGAGGAGGTTGCCCTGACTGTCGCGACAGAAGCGGCCGCCTTGGTCCGCCAGCATTCGCAAGACGGGCGATGCACAGTCCTTGGGTTGGCGACAGGCAGCACGCCGATCGGTGTCTACCGCGAGTGGATTCGACTGCATCGCGCCGGCGAGATGGACTTCTCGCGCGTGCTCAGCTTCAACCTGGACGAGTTCTGCGACCTGGAGCCGGAGCATCCCGAGAGCTTCCGTAGCGCGATGAATCGCGAGCTCTTCGACCACGTGAATATTCCGCGTGAGGCGATCCATTTCCCGGCCTCCGAGAACTCAGACCAGAGTGCGAGTGCTGTCGCGCGAGCGTACGAGGAGACGATTCGGGCTGCCGGCGGGATCGATTGGCAGTTACTCGGCATCGGGCGCAACGGTCACATCGGCTTCAACGAGCCGGGATCCGAACGCCAGAGCCGCACGCGCGAAATCGAACTGCACCCGACCACTCGCAAGGACGCTGCGCGCGCATTCGGTTCAGAAGCGGCCGTGCCCAAGGCGGCGATCACGATGGGCGTGGCGACGATCTTCGAAGCGCACAGGCTGCGAGTGATGGCGCTTGGAAAATCGAAGGCAGAGACCATCTTGGCCCTATTCGAGCCGGGTCCCGGTGAGGAGCTGCCCGCGCGCTACCTGCTCGGTCACTGCGACATACGTGTCTTGATCGACGAGCAGGCGGCAGGCGCCCTCGCACATGGCGACCGAGAGGAAGCCAACTGAGCGGCTCCTTCGGTGCCATTGACTGGGCGGTCGTGTTGGTCATTTTGGTCGGCACGACTTGGGTCGGTGCACGCATGGCCGGACGCCAGGCGAGCCTGCGCGACTTCTTCTTGGGTGGCAAGCGGTTGCCTTGGTACGCGGTTAGCGCGTCGATCGTCGCGACCGAGATCAGCGCGGTGACTTACATCAGTCTGCCTTCGGTTGTCTTCAAGACCGGCGGCAACCTGACGTACTTGCAAATCGGACTGATCGGCTCGCTCTTCGCAAGAGGCTTCGTGGCGTGGAAGCTGGTGCCCGCATACTTCCAGCGCGAGATCTATAGCCCGTATGACTTTGTCGGCGAGCGACTCGGCGAAGGCATGCGGCGAGCTACCACTGCCTTGTTCACGCTAGGCGGATTGCTTGGTCAATCCGCTCGGGTGTACATGACAGCTGTCGTGCTCGAAGTGCTCTTGTACGAGCCGCTCTCGAGCATCGAGAATTGGTGCGGGATACCTCCACTGACGACAGCCGTCGTGATGATTGGGCTGGTTGCCATCGTGTGGACTTGGATGGGGGGTATCGCTGCCGTCATTTGGACGGACACGATTCTGTTCGTGCTATTCATCGTCGGCGCGGCGGTAAGTCTGATCGTGATCGACTCCTCGCTTGAATCCGGACTCTTCGCGAGCCTGCCTGCGGCGCGAGACCTCGGAAAGCTGCAGTGGCTCGACTTCGATACGAGCCCGGTGCGTGCGTACACCTTCTGGGCCGCGCTGATCGGTGCTTCGTGGGGAGGGGTCGGATCGTACGGTGTCGACCAGCTGATGGCGCAGCGCATGTTCTGCTGTCGCAACGCTCGCGATGCACGCAAAGCCATCTTGGCCAGTTACGTCGCGGTCGCAGTGACCTGCGTCGTGGCCTGCATAGGTCTCGGCTTGTGGGCGTACTATCGCGAGTTTCCGCTGCAAGGCGCGGCAGCGGAGCTCGTGGCAAGTAGGCCTGATCGCATCTTTCCTGTCTTCATCACCGAGGTCTTGCCCGCCGGCTTGAAAGGGCTCGTGATTGCGGGTGCCTTCGCTGCGGCAATCTCGAGTTTGGATTCGATCCTGGCCGCGCTGTGTCAGACGACGCTCTCCGCAGTCTTTATCCCGTTGCGTTCGAAGCAGAACGAGGGAACGACGACAGACTCGGAGGCTGACTCGGCGAGTCTGCTGCGTCTTTCGCGCATTCTCGTCGTGGTGTGGGGCGTGATCTTGTGTGCTCTTGCAATAGGAATCGAGAGCATCGCGGATCGCTATGACGCGATTCTCGATCTTGCTTTGGCCATGGCCGGATATTCGGGAGGTGCACTATTGGCCGCTTTCGCACTTGCCTATTTGCCAACGGGGCGCGATGGCCGCGGCTTCTTCTGGGCTGCTCCATTGTCCGTGTTGTGGATCTTGGCCGTGGTCTGGCACGAGCCATGGAGCTTGTGGTTGTGCGCCGGTGGCGGAGTCTCGCTCGTGGTGCACTACAGCTGGTGGCAAGCGCGGCTGGCAAGCTTCTCAGTCATAAAGAGCGCGCTGCTGGCTCTCGGTGCGGCCGGAGTGGTCGCGACGACGAAGTACGCTGTCTTCGAAGGCGGGGGAGTCGTGGCTTGGCCGTGGTACATCCCACTCGGCAGCTTGATCGCGTTCGGATTCGGCTATGCGTTGTCTGCGCCTTGCATTGCGTCGAACGCGCAGCATGCACAAGACCCGGCGACCAGCGTTTAGCAGCCGTCCTGAAGACTCCGATTCATGTCTCGGGTCCTCCGAATGGTCTGGCTGCACTGCCGGAACCCACGAATAGCATCCAGCTATGCGCGGAAGCTGGCGCCTTGCCAGGCAATCCGGAGAGCCCAATCCATGAACCAGCCTTCTTGGGGCGGCTTGCTCGCAGCTTCGACTCTTAGTGTGCTTGCCAACGCGGCGGACGAATCGTCA
Source organism: Planctomycetota bacterium (assembly GCA_047611405.1). GTDB lineage: Bacteria > Planctomycetota > UBA1135 > UBA1135 > JBLFWN01. The sequence goes on from JBLFWN010000022.1 coordinate 53,641, forward strand.
CCATCGTGTGCAGGCCAGCTTCTGCCGAACGCAATGCGTCGAGTGTGTGCAGCATGACTGCGCTCGTGCCGACATCACCATGAACGCCGCCCTCGATGCGCATCTCGATGCCTGGATCGCCTTCGATGCGGATGCTGTCCGTAGGATTGGTCTGGCCGATCGCTGCCTGAAACAACAGCTCGAGCTTGGGCTTGTCGCGCACCCATGCGGTGGCCACTTGCCGCACGCCGGAAACATCTCCGGCCTGCACCGTGCCGAGGCCGCAGCTGAGAGTCTGCTCGGCGATGACGGGCTCCAGAGTCTCTTCCCAACGATCGATTTCCCAGCCCAAGTAGTGCGCCAGGAAATGGATCGATTCGCCCATGCCGACATGACGCAGGCTGCCGTCGGCGACTTTCTGTTCGAAAGCGTCCAGTGAGAGGGTCGCGCCGATCTTGCGTTGGAATGGAATTCTGCGTGGGCTCGCGTCCTGAATGCGTTCGATGCGGACGCGATCGATTTGGCGACACATGGCGCTGGCCATGATCGGCAGCGTGTCCATCAGGAAGCCCGGATTGATACCGCTCCCGACAATGCGTGAGTTTCCGCGAATCCCACGCTCATGCAGTTCTTGGGCCAACACGGGGTGGCGTAGCCACGGATAGAGCAGCTCCTCGCACGAACTGACGACATCGATGCCGGAAGTTAGCAAGCCGCGGAAGCTGTCCATGCACAGCTCAAGATCTGAGAAGGTCGTGACCAAGGCCGCGTCTGCCTGTTTCAACAACCCCCCGGAGGCAAGCTCCTCGAGCGAGCTGTGAATTTTCATGCCCTCGGGAGCGCCCTCGACCCAATTAGCGAGCGACGTACCTGCCAGCTTGGGGTCGGGGTCGACAACTGCGATCAAGTGACCTTGGTCACGATCGATGTAGTCAGCGAGGAGGACGCGGCCCAAAGGGCCCAGACCAACTTGAATCAAGCGTGTCATGCGAGCAGTTGAATCGTCAGTTTGGCTTCGTGGCGCGGAGTGGAAGGTAGCTCTGCGCCAAATGGACAATAGGCGCACATCCCGAAGAGTTCAATGAGGATCGGGCGCACGAATGGCGTAGGCGACGCCAGAGGGCTGCATCCAGCAGGCTTCGAGGTCTTCCTTGCGATAGCGACGCTCGACGCCTTCTTCGCTCGTGGCGGCCGGATCGTTGACCAGCACCCAGCCTTGCGCGTCGATGCCGCACAGGCACAAGAGGTGTCCTTTCGTCTGTCGATAGGGCGCGCCTCGCAGCTCGCCTGCTTGCACGCGAACGCGAATGATCAAGCGTTCGTTGCGCGCCAAGGCGGCTTCAACGACCCGCCAATCCTCGACCCGCACCAAGCGCCCTGGAACTCCGAGTACAAACGCGCCCTGGATGGCTCGACTCCAATTGCCGTAGATGTCGTTGTCTCGATCGTATAAGCACTCGGCGACTTGCACGGTGGGCAGATCGACGCCGTAGCTCTCGAGCACCATCGCTAGCGAGGTCGGGCTACAAAGGCGGCTTCGCAACTCTTCCGGCACATCGCGTTGGCTTCGCGCCGGTAGGGGTTGGCCGTGGCGCAACGAAGCCTCAGACCCTTGTGGGAGGGGAACCGCATCATCGCTGCGCTCTCCGGGAGGTGCGAAGTGCGAGAAGTCCGTGAAGACAGCGGAGAGATCATGAATCTCGATTGGATGATCTGCGACTGATTGGGTTGAGTCCCGTGAGACTTCACTTGCGTAAGCACGGACGCGCAGCTGTGCGCGATCGTGCTGGTGTTCGGAGCGAAAGATGTCGACATCCACGCGGCCTCGATCGTATTCCTTCGCAGTGGAGTCTTGCGCGCCGCGGACAAGCCCTACGTCCGTGCTCCAGCCACCGATCGGAAGCCAATTGGACCAGTCCTTCTGTGACACTTCGCGCACGCGAACATCAACGGTGATGGCCAGTCCGTCTGGGATCGAGACGTTCCAAGACGGCAGCAGTTCGCGGAAGCTTGCGGGGGTCACGACGACGCGACTGACGAAGCGGGCGCCATTGCCAGCCAGCGTGACAACACCATCGCTCGGTCGAAGCTCGACACCGCGTGAGGCCCCCTCGTCCAACCAGATTGACGGAGGCGCCGAGAGATGTTGATGTGCCGCATCGACAGATGCTGACTTCCAAGGATCCGTTCGGAACCATTCGTCGAATGGATCAATGCTGCGAGCTCGAATGGGGGAGCTGCAGGCACTGAGAGTGGCCAACAGCAGCCATGCCAGTCGAGACAATGTGAGTGCAGCGGGATTCACAGAAGCTCCCATGAGTAGACGCCTTCGAGACTACAGAGACGATGCTGATCATCCCATCTGTCGGGCGCCGCGCAAAGCACAGGTCGCGTAGAGTCCGACATCGAAGCTCTGCAGGCGCGAATGACAATGGCAACGTCAAGCTTTTGCGCCGCCAGGTGGCGCATGCTTCCGCGTGATCAGGTGGCGCACGCTTTCGCGCCACGAGGTGGCGCCCGATCCCGTGCCATAAGATGGCGCCCGCTCCGAGCAGGCTGGCAACCTATCTGGGTTCGTCTTCGTCCTCGATGTCGCCGGCGTAGCCTAAGTTCTGAATCGCCTGCAAGCGTTGCTCGTCGATCTCGACCTCGGCCGACTTTGTTCCACTAGCAACGGCCTCGGTGTACCAGCGCTTCAACATCGAATCGAGAGCATGTGCGGTCACGGGGTGTTCGTTCGAGATGTCGATGCGTTCGTCGGAATCCGCGCTGATATCGAACAATTCGGATCCGACTGGACGGCGCACGAACTTGAAGCGCCCCATGCGAACGGCAGCCTGCAGCTTGTCCGTTCCCTTGCGTCGGCGCGAGGTGTAGTACAGCGGTCGCGTCGCGAGCTGCTCCTTCGGCTGCAGATACGGCAATAGCGAACGCCCATTGATCGCTTGCTTCGATGACTCAAGGCCGAACAAATCGCTCAGCGTCGGCAGAAGATCCATCAAGCTGACGGGCTGATCGACGACAAATCCCGACGGAAGGGGGCTTCCTGAGGCATGCATCACGAGCGGAATGCGCACCATCTCTTCGTAGACGGTTGAGTTGTGGCCCTGCACACCATGCTCGAAGAAGGCCTCACCGTGGTCGGATGACTTCACGATCAGGAATTCGTCCAGGCATCCCGCTTTCTTCAGTTCCTTGATCAGTTGACCCACTCGCTCATCGATGAAGCGAATGTGCCCGTCATAGAGCGCCGCCAGATGCTGCACATCGGGGCTGTCCTCGGCTGGCTTCTGGTGATTCAAGGTCGCGCACGAGATGATCGAGCCGTCCACCTCTCCCGCGTAGTCGGGATCGGCATAGCGCGTCATAAATTCACCCGGAGGCGTATACGGCTGATGCGGCGGCGTCAGGTGTACGTACAGGAAGATGGGCCTTGGATTATCGTCAAGCGCCAGGTCGCGAGCTCGAGCGAGCAATTGCTGCGTCCCCTCGAGCATGCCGTCGTACATCTTGTACTCGTCGAAGCCACGATCGAGTCCGGTCTGCGACCACAGCACACCGTTCTGAAGAAGACCGACCGTGCGGTAGCCTCTATTCGAGAACAGCTCGGCCAAGGTCGTGAACTCGTCGCCGAGGCGCTCGTTCATCATCAGCACGCCGTGACGTTCTTGCTCCAATGAAGTGAACAGGCTCGTCACCGAGGACAGCGTCCATGATGTCTGCGAGTATGCACTCGCAAAACGAACGCCCGCGGCTGCAACCTGTTCCAGGTACGGGCTCGTGTCGCGCTCGTAGCCGTAGGCCGACAGGTGCTTGGCAGCCAAGCTGTCTTCGACGAAGACGATGACGTTGCGACCCTCTAAGCAACCGAGGAGAGACGCATCGGCCTCGGTCGTTTCCGGCAGCATGCTCTGCAGCGAACAGGACAAAGGCGAGAGGTTACCCGTCAACTTAACTTGGAAGTCGACTCCACGCAGGCCATCGCCAGGGAGCTGAACCGTCTCCGTGTGAGTATCGCCTCCGCCGTAACTGAACTCTCGCTCGAGGTTTTCGTTGCCATCGATCGAGAAGGTGATGGTCAGGGTTCCCGACCCACGTACACCGACTACGAGATACGTGAGTCCCTCGGCCATCGTCGCGTACGCCATTCCCGACGACGCCGCGTAGAATTCGGTACTTAGGTCCGTGCGTGTCGGTTCCTGTCGAGGACCATTGGATGCAGAGTCATCCGACACGCCACAGGCGACGAGAAGAATACAGGCGAGCAGGATGCGAGGGTTACCCATGTCGATAATGCGCGGAACGGCGAGCAGCAAAGCCTAGCTCGCGTTGCACAGCTGTCCAGCGCAAGCGCTGCAGCCTTTGCTTTCTAGGAGTGCTCTGCCACGCGCAGGAAGTGGGAATCGGAATTTTGGGCCTCCGACTCGCTGGCTTCTGCCGGAAAAGTGCACAGCCCCCGGCGCAGAGGCCTACAGGCTGATGTAGACCTTGCCTTTGGCGAGGGCGAGTGCCACCAGCCACCAAACTCCGAGCACGGTCAGCGCCAGAAGCACGGCTGCGACGGGCTCCGAAGCCCAGCTGCGCCAAGCCGCATTGGCGAACCAGTCCAGCAGGTGCACCTTGCCACCCTCATCACTCGGAACGGTGATGCGGCCAGCCAAGTCCATCGTCAAGACCCCGCCCGCGTAGACCAAGATGGCATTGCGGCCGAGGATTCGGAACGGGTGCGCGAGTGCGGTCCAGCCGACGCCAGTCACGAGCTCGTGCCACAGCGCACAACCGAGCAAGCCCCATCCTGCGGCGATCAATGCATAGGGCGCAGTCCACTCCGACGGCACGATTGGGACCCAGCGCCCCAGGATCCAACCGATTCCGATAAGAGCACTGGCGAGCAGCCCGACACGGGCACTGCCTTCGCTCTTTCTCATTCGTTCGATGAAGGTCTGACACGCGGAGTAGCCGAGTAGAGTCAGCGCGATCGCCGGCAGCAGCGCAACGACACCCATCGGATCGTAAGCGAGCGTGTCTTGTCCATAGCCCAGGTGCTCTGCACCGAAGAGGTTGCGATCGAGCCAAGGTCCTATGCCGCCGCCCAATGAGAATCGTGCGGCATCGACGCCTGGCGCATTGATGAAGCTTTGCGCGAGAGCTTGCACAAGCAGCAAGATACTTGCGATGCACATCAACTTGCCCGACGCGAAGTACACGATCAGGAAGCAAGCCAAGTAGGCCACGGCCAAGAGCTGCAGAGGTCCGGGCAAGCGCAGCTCAGCCAAGTTGTAGTCCGGGAAGCCGTTCAAGAACAAGCCCATCACGACAAGCAGCAGCACGCGTCGCGCAACGCGCAGCAGTCCGCGCGTACCGACACGGCTCGAGTGCGAGGCCGCAGTCCTCCAGCGCTTCATGGCCGGGACCAAAGACGCGCCGATCAGCAACAAGAACATCGGCATCAGTAGATCGAATAGGCCGAAGTTCTCGCTCGCCTGCGTGTCGACGGCGCTGCCGCGAACGATCGCGGGAAGATGCGTCGGGTCACCGGCGAACAAACACAAGAACAAGGCCACCACGGCGCAACCGCGCGCGGCATCGAGCCAATCGAGACGTTCAGACTTCATAGGGCGTCGGCGTCGAATCGTCATTCAGGTTCGAGCGCGGGGGGGGGGGGACAACTGTAGTTCATCGGGCGAGCAGAGTTGCTCTCGCTTCACAATCGGTTAAGCACAGCCCAGCGCTCTCATGCAAGCAGAGGCGAGACGCCGAGCGCGCCTCGGTTTCTCTGAAGCTCCTGGGTGCGTCGTAAGAACCCACGAATAGCGTCCATCAGTGCGCCCAATCGGGGGCTGTCCAGCCAATCTCGAGACCTCCTTTTTTGATTCGGCCGTCACCAATCAGTTGCTAGGCGCGCCCACCCCGGTCCTGCTGTTTGCAATGCCCGGATCGAAGGAGCGCGGGATCGCCCCTTCCTGGCTGCCCGCGGCTCGTTCACTTCGCTTTCCGATCCGGGCATCTGGATTCGCACCCGAACACGAACGAGAATGATGCAGTCGTTGCGCATGTAGGCTCTGACAGCTCATGAACCCGTCGCGATTCGAATCCGAGCCCCAATCGATGCCCGTTGTGTCCGAGTCCGTACCCGCGCCCGGTCCTACTTCCGTGCCGGCGATTGTCGCTGTGACATTGATCGGATTGTTGCCACTCGTGACGACGCCCCATGCCACGAGTGACTCAGGCTTGGAAATGATGTTGTGGCTCGCTCTCTGGGCGGCACCAGCCGGCAGCCTGCTGTCGTCAGGGAGGCTTCTGCGCAGAATGTCAGCGCTTATCGTCTGGGCCATTGCTGCAGCCGTCACTACCCACGCTGACGTGGATGCAAGCGGACCCTTGGCTTCGATGTCGCTGGCGGGATTCGAGTTGGTCATCGCTGTCTACGCGCTAGCGGGGCTTCTGGCAGCGTGGACGCACCGTAGATTCGCTGTCGCGGCCTCGACCTGGTTGCTCGCTCTGAGCCTCGCCTACCTTCCTTCTTTTGCGGGAGTTCTCGGCTCCGCGCCCTGGTCACCCGCGTGCACAGCCCGGCTGCTGGACCTTTCACCCCAGGTCTACGTCGCTGAACGGCGAGGCGTCGATTGGTTACGAGATCCGCGCGTCTACGACGCGGTGGGGGCCTCGTCGATCGGCCCGGATCTTCGCACGCCGCATCGGGGATTCCTTGCGGGTTGGGCCTTGCTTGTGTTGGGATGTACGTCGCTGGCATGCGCCCGCCATGCGCGCTCAGCCCACCAGGAATAGCCTTATGCCGCCCCGCAAGTTCTTCTGCACCTTCCCCCAGCAACTGATCCAAGAGCCGATCATCAGTCATACGCTCGGTGAGAAGTTCGGAGTCGTTCCGAACATACGCGCCGCAAGCATCACGGACACGATGGCTATGGTCGCGGTCGAGATAGAAGGCGGAGACGAGATGATTGAAGCCTCGGTCGAGTACTTGACTGAGCGCGGCGTGCAGGTCGAGGAAATTCTTGGCTCCGACGAGTGAGCCGGGCGTAGTGGACTACGTAGCCGTGAGTTCGGAAGCCACTGCGGGAGTACGAGAGCATTGCGGCCATGCACGCGTTCGTTCAGTGACGCTGCGCGGTGCCTCTACTTGGGCGTGCCTGCTACTTGTCCTCTCGCCGAGTTTCTACAGCTGCCAGGTCAGCTCGTTCAGCGACGAGGGTCCGAGCGCGCCGAAGCCGTCGCGCGGCATGGTTGTCGCGGAGCACCCGCTCGCCGTTTCCGCGGGTTTGAGCGTGTTGGAAGATGGCGGTAACGCCGCGGACGCTGCCATTGCGACAGCGTTAGCATTGGCCGTGGTCTATCCACAGGCTGGGAACCTGGGTGGCGGCGGATTCGCGATCTGGGTGCCGCACGAAGGCGCGCCGGCGAGCTTGGACTTTCGCGAAGCGACGCCTTCGAGCGTGACAGCCGCGCTCTACCTGAACGATGAAGGAGAGCCGATCAAGGAACGCTCTCGCACCACGCCGCTAGCGGTGGGGGTTCCTGGAACGCCGGCCGGTTTGTGGCAGCTGTATCAAGAGCATGCATCGGGCGAGTTGAGCTTCGCGGAGTTGTGTGCGCCCGCGATTCGCTTGGCCACCGATGGCTTCTTCGTCGATGCTTGGCTCGCTCGCGATCTCGACAAGAGCAGCGACAAACTGATGGCCGACCCCGGCTCGCGCGCGCTGTTCTTCCCGGGCGAGCGCGCTTTGGGTGAAGGCGTACGTTGGAAGCAACCCGAGCTGGCCCAGACGATCGCGGACTACGGCAAGAAGGGGCCCGCAGCTTTCTACCAAGGCAGAGTCGCGGATGCGATCGTGCGCACCTTACAGGCTGCCAGTCAGCGCTGTGGAACACCGAGCGCAGGAATGACGCTCGAGGATCTTGCGGGATACCAAGCCTTGTGGCGCGAGCCGTTGATCGGTTGGTTCCGCGGGCAGCAGGTCATCAGCATGGGGCCGCCCAGCTCCGGTGGCGTCGTGTTGTTGCAAGTCTTGGCGATGATTGATGCCATTGGTCTGGGCAACGAGCCGCTGGCCTCTCCTCGATCTGTTCACGTGTTAATCGAAGCTTTGCGTCGAGCCTTTGCCGATCGTGCCGAGCACTTGGGCGATCCGGATAGCTATCCGGTACCCATCGAAGAGTTGTTGGCGCCCGAGTGGCTCGCGGCACGCTCGATCTCGATCGCAAACCGTGCCGATGTCAGCGTCGGTGCGTGGGTCAAACCCTTGCCGCCTGAGAGTTCCGAAACAACTCATCTATCGGTCGTGGATCGCGACGGCAACGCTCTGAGTTTGACGACGACACTGAACGCATCCTTCGGCTCGGGCATTCTGGTCGCCGAAGCCGGACTGATGTTGAACAACGAGCTGGACGACTTCTCGATCCAAGCCGGCACGCCCAACATGTATGGTTTGGTTGGCACCGCCGCGAACCAACTGGCTCCGGGCCGCCGGCCGTTGTCGTCGATGACGCCGACTGTCGTGCGCGACGCTGGCAGACGCGTGTCCTTGGTGCTCGGTGCACCGGGAGGCCCGCGCATCATCACCGCCGTACTGCAAGTCCTGCTGCGCGTGCTCGTGTTGGAAGAGGATATCGTCGCCGCCGTTCAGGCGCCGCGCCTGCATCAGCAGTGGCGCCCGATCGAGACACACTTCGAAGCCGGTTGGGATCCCGACTTACTGGAACAATTGACGCGTCTGCATGCGCAGCCTTTGAAGGAGCCTGAACTCAAGGGGCGCTTCGGCAGTGTGCAAGGTATCCAGATCTCGAGCGACGGCGAACCAATGGGTTGCAGCGATCCACGCCGCGGCGGCGTGGCGGGGACGGAGGGTTTGGCTTTGCCGGACCCTGCGCGCCCAGAGGACTTGCCACCCTTTCGGGTTCCAGTAGGGAACTGAGGGGCACGCATCGCTTTGCGCCCAGAGAGTGGCCCAGCGGATGTCCTCTTCCGGCTGCTAGATTGCAGTCGATGGCGAGGTGGACCCGTAACACCTTCGCTCCAGAATTAGGGGCAGAAGCGCAGCTCCAACCCACTCGAAAAGTTGAAGCCCGCTGCGCCCGCAGCGGGATCTCTGTACCAGGCTTGGAAGTACAGCGAGGTGTTGACGACAGCGCTATCGAGAAGTGGCGAGTGATAGTCGAGCGTTCGCATGGATGCGCCGAAAGAGTCGAGGACCTGCGGCGGACCGAGGCGGGTGAAGGTTCCGGAACTACACAGGCTCCCGTTGCCGAATGGGATGTTCGCGGGTTTCGTGCCAAAGAAAAACAGCACGCCCTGTCCTGGCGGACCGGAACTCATTTCGAGCGCGCTCTGGTTTGCTGAGAGGCTGACTCCGCCGTGCAAAGCAAGCGTCGAGGAGTTGCCAGTGGAGTTGAGTTCACCCGCGCACGTTGTGCGAATCGTGCCAACGCAATCGAGTCCGTCAGTTAGCCACTCGATCGGGAAGCGCGCGAATGTGATGCGGTCGTAGCCCGCGCCTTCGAACAAGACGCCGATCTCACCCGAGGCCAGGGCGGTCAATACGCTGTAGGCATAGAAACCGGGTCGCAGGAGTTTTGATGTCGTCCAGTTCTGGCCCTCGTCGTACGAAAGATGGATCGTGCCATTGACGCGTGATGTCTGCGAGTTGGGGCCGGCGTACAAGAGTCGCGGAGCATGATGTCCGTCGCTTGGATCTGTGTAACGCAGCACACTGGCCATGCAGCGCGGCTCGACCAATTGAGGCTCATCGGCAAGCGGTGTCCACGTCTCTCCGCCGTCGAAACTAGTCGCAGTCTTGCGGTGCTGGGTCCCGGCGTTGGAGCGCGAATTGAGCAGCAGGGAGCCGTCTGTCAATTCGACGATCTGAACTTCGTTACCCGTTCCGGGAGTCTGGCTGTCGTCGCTGGTCGCGCCCCATGCCCAGCTACTCCCGCCGTCATCCGAGTAGACGGCATATACGGTCCAATTCGGATTAGGCCCCTGATTGAAGGGCATGATCAAGCGGCCAGCGTGGGGGGCATAACGCTTCTGGATGCCGATTCCTGGCCCGCCCGCGATACTGGTTGCTCCCGTCGGCCGCTTGACCTGCGTGGTCACATCTGCCGGTGTGCTCCATGTCAGGCCGTCATCGTCGGAATGCATTACGAAGCCGCGGCATATGTTCGGGCCCGTGTAGCCCGGCACCACACAAGACTCGTGGCAGCCCTGCGGATAGCGCTGGTACATCAAGTAGATGCGGCCTTCATGGGCGCCGTCATTGACTTGAAGCACGCAGGGATTATTCAGCGAATTGCCGCCGTCATCGGCCAAGGTCACGAGCGCGCCCCAAGTTGCGCCGGCGTCCGTACTGCGACGCATCACGATGTCGTTCTGCGCGTGATCGGAGAGGCTCGCTCGGCCTTCGGCAAAGGCGAGCAGGCTCTCTTCGCGCGTGTGCAGGATCGACGGGATGCGGAATGCCGGGTAGCCGATACCGCCATCGAAAACATCGACGAAAGAAGGTTGTGGTGGAGGTTCGGTCACCGGGTGCTTGAGCAGAAGGTAGCTCTCGAGCGCAGCTCGATCCGTGTCGGTCAGTGCTTCACTATAAACGAGCACTTCGGAGACTCTGCCGGACAGCTCGTGATCCAGTGAGTAGCGTGCCCCGAGAAGGAAGCCCCTTAAATCGTCCGCTGCACCTGAACCATTTGAAGAGAGCACACCGTTGATCCATTGCGCATGCGTCGTCGTATCGAACATCACACTATGGACCTGGACGACGCCCGTCGAAATGGTCTCACCGACAGTCGCGCTCTGTCCCGTGAACAAATTCCAGAGTCCTGGGCTCGCGTTCTGACCCGTGATCAGTGCGTTACGGCCTGTGGAAGATGTTCCATCGAATACATAGCCACCGTTGGCACTGTTGACTTCCAATGCCAAGAGGATCGTCTTCGCTCCTGTCAGCGTTCCGAACTGGCCAGTGGAGTCTCCCCAAATGAAGTCGTTGCCATCGAATTCGACTGCGGGCAGAGAGTTTCCCGCGGCAGATACGAACACAGGGCGCAAGTCCGGATCTGTGTCGACACGCAGCAAGTCATGTCCGTTGCCGGAACGATCGCCCCACGCACTGACGGAGCTTCCATGCGCGGGTTGACCCGAACCGTTGACGCCATCCGCAGCGTCGAACCACGCGTGCAAGCCGGGGTAGTTCGGATCGGGTGCTCCGCCCGACATGACTTGCGCGAATGCTGATGCACTAAGCATCGAGCAAGCGAGGCAGACGCTCAGTGCGAACCTTCGCTGGCGCGCCAAGCTGAAGAGGGGTGTCCTGGCTATGTACTTCAACGATTAGGGAAGGAAGTTCAGTTCGAGTCCATTAGACAAGTTGAAGCTCTGCCCGCCGCCCAAGGGATCGCGGAACCACGCCTGGAAATTCCACGTGCTTCCAAGTGTGATCGTCGTCGCGCCACTGGGAGGATCCGTGATATCGAGATCATGACTTAGAACGCCTCCTGCGGCGCCCGTGACAGCCAAGCGACCTACGGTTCCACCGATGCAGCGGAATCCATTACCAAATGTTAGCTGCGACTGCATTGGCCCGTAGAAGAACAGGCCGGGTTGGTTCGGAACCGGTTCAGCACGCAGGCTCAAGTCGTTGCTCGCAACCGATGCCGAGCCTGTGCCGCTGATCATCGCGCCGCTCCCGGACGAGTTTGGTGTAGACACGCAAAAGTTCGTGCCGACGCTAGGTGCGCCAATCCAGCGACCGGCCAAATAGCTTTCGACGGCCTGGCGATCCGACACGCTCAACGCGTGGTCATAGACGAGGACCTCGGCAATGTCTCCATCGAGGAAGTGCGCAAGCGAGTAGCGACAGCCCAGGATCAATCCGTCCAAGCTTTGTGTCATCTCGGTCGAGGTCCCGACGGAGAGCCCATCAATGAAGTATTCGTTAGCGCCAGTGTCGAACCAAGCGCTGTGAACTTGTGCCTGTTGAATCGGTGGCGTCGAACCAGCCGTCGTCGCCGCGTTTCCCGCGTAAATTTGCCAGGTCATGGGGTTTGACTGCTGACCCGAGAACAACGCATTGCGGCCCGAGATTGACGTGGAGTCGAACACATAGCCTCCATCCGACACGCGGATCTTGCACACACACAAGATGGTCTTCGCTCCGGCGAGAGAGCCAAACTCCGCGACCTTGTCGCCCCAGATGTAGTCGTCGCCGTCGAAGCGCACAAGCGAACCGCCATTCAGTCCGGAGGCGACGAAGCGAGGCTGCGTGTTTGGTACGCCAGTGGTCCGTACGAGATCGTGCCCGTTGCCCGTGTTGTCGGTCCACATCGTGACGGCGCTTCCGTCAATCGGCATGCCGGGGCCGTTGACGCCATCGCCTGCATCGAACCAGGTATGGAAACCGGGATGCGCGGGATTGGGCGCGCCACCGACAAGGATTTGTGCCGTGGCGTCAGGCGTGAAGGGGAGCGCGAGAAGGAGCGGGACGAGAGCGGAGTGGATAATTCTCATGGGGGTCTATGAAGCGAGCCTACCTCACGCTTGGCGAATCCCGCAATGGGGTCGGACGCAACGATTGCCCCCGGAGTTACCCAAATACAGAAGCGCCCCGTCGGCTAGCCGACGGAGCGCTTCTGTTTGCTATCACTGCTCAAAGCTTGGCCATCAGCCCGCGTGTGAGCTGTGGTCACTCAGGCGCGCTGACACTTGGCAGCATTAAAGCTGAACTCAATAGTCGAGGTCGTCCAGATCGTCGAGCTCATCTTCGGCCGGGCCCTCTTCTGCGGGCTTATCTTCCGGCTCTGCGTTCTCTTGCTTCGAGAATTGCAGCCAGTAGGTCTCGTTATCCTTGGCCAGTTCCCAGACCTCGAACCACTTCTTGACTACCTTTTTATTGAACAACACGTCCGCAGGCTCGATCGTGTACTTCCAACCGATGTTGCGGCCGTTGCAGATATCCATCAGCGTGCGCTGCGCGATATCGCCATCCTTGCGGCCCTGATCTGAGCCAAGATCCAGACGCTTCATCTGGTTCAAGATGCCCGGGATCGCGGCCTTCGAGTAGTCGTTGGTGAGCGCCTTGCGCGCGCGGTTACCGGCAGCTCCGGCATCGGGATCGAGCAGCACGTTTACGAGGCGGCGGATTTCGCCCCAGTCCTCATCGGAACTTTCCGAGTACGCGCCGAAGTCGTCGAGCTCAGACAAGTCGACCGAAGAGACATCGACCACTTTCTTCGGCTTGGCCTTGGCCGGCTCAGATGTCGCCTCGTCGCCAGCTGCGCTGCCGTCGGTTGTCGCGTCCGAGCCGTCACCAGCGCCACTGCCAGTGCTGCCTTCGCCTGTACCTGCATCATCCGTGGTGGCTGATGCACCATCGTCCGTGGCCGGAGTATCTGTCTTGTCAACAGCATCCGTCGAGTCCTGAGTTCCGGTGGTCTCGTCGCTGACGCTTGTGTTCGCTGCGTCACCCGCATCGGCGACAGTATCTGCAGTTCCGGAGGAGGCTTGTGCCTGATCAGGATCATCTTTCAGCACGAACTGCCAGACGGCAAAGCCTGCGACCAGCAGCAGAACGCCGCCGGCCAACATGGGTGCCGGGCTCTTCTTCTCGGCAGCCGCGCCACGACGAGCGGGGCGCGCTTCGCCGCGCTCGGTCTTGGCTTTCGCTCCGCGCGCACTAGCGCCTGCACGTGCCTTGCCCGCGCCTGCACCGGCCTTGCGACCTGCGCCGGTTGCACGACTGCTGCTGGGTTTGCCAGAGGTCCTGGCCTTCGAGCCAGATGCTTTAGAACCGCTCGTCTTCGAGCCACTAGCTTTGGACCCCGAATCTGCCTTGCGCTCGGCAAGCAGACGGTCCTTCATGCTGGGTCCAGCCTCAGCGGGCTTTTTCGCGGCAGCCTTCGGCTTGGCCGCGGCAGGAGCCTTGCGAGCCGGAGCCTTCTTGGCAACCGGTTTCGGGGCCGGCTTGCGAGCCGGAACCGGAACAGGCTTCGGCTTGGCCGCTTCCTCGGGGGTGTTAGCAGGGGCAGCCGGAGCGTCCGATACGATCGGTCCGATCTCGACGACGCCGCCGCACTTCTTGCACTTGGCCTTATTGGCCTCGAAGGTAGCCGGGACCTTAAACGAGGCCTGGCAGTCCGTGCACTTTCCGACGCGATGCTCCATGGGGGATCTTCTACTTGCCGTTGGGCTGGTTGGGGGTCTTGGATTCTATCCCACCTGAATGCGGAACGGGGTGTTCAGCGGGGATCGAGGGGTGGGGATTGTGGGGGAGTTGAATTCGTGGCGTTCAGCGGATCGCGGACGGGCCGTTATCAGCCACCTGCGGCAGCCTCGGCATCTTTCCGGATCTTGTCGAACTCGCGCTTCTCTTTCGCGTTGCGCGGTTGCAGGTCCCAGAGCGGATCTTGAACGTTGTCGTAGTTGGGCGGGCCCGTGTACTTCTTCCACTTGCGGTCGTACCAACCGAACCACTGCTTTAATCCACTCTCGCGGCGTTCCTTGGAACCACCCATCGCGTCGTGGACATCAAAGGTTGTTCGATAGTCTGTCATCTCGGTCAGCATCATGTGGACGCGCATCAAGCGCATCGCGTCGTGCTCTGACTCGAGCGGAAGTTCGGCCAAGTTGGAGAGCAGAGGCGGCACCGCGGGCCGACCGATCTCCAACAACGCTGCCGAGGCTACGGTCTTGACCTTGGGACGTGCATCGATGTCGACCAGGTCACCGATCAGGCGATCGATCTCGTCACGCATTTCCTGCGGCGTGTCTTCCAAGTGACCGAGATCACGCATCACGCCCTCGATCACGACGGAACCGTCACTGAGCGTTTTCTTGACTGTCTTCTTGGTGCGAGCAAGACGAATTGCATCGAGCTCTTCGGGCGACCACCAGCGCTCCCAGTACCAGCACTTCCACTTGATGCCGCGCTTGACGAAACGCCACTCGACATGCTGGTCCGGTGCGGCCGCATCTTCGCGGTTAGAAACCTTCAGGCGGATGACCGCGAGAGTGTCCGATTCGGAAACGATCCAACCATCGAAGGGCTTCCAGTCTCCGACCAATGTGCGAGCTTCGCCGGTAAAGAGGTCGGCCACAGCTTCGCGCATGACCTTCTTCTGTTCGGTCTGTGCCAGCGTGATCCACGCGGGAACGTCGGGCTTCATCGCATCCGGTTCTTCGGCGGACGGCTCTTCGGTCTCGATCGCGTTGTTGTGCTTGTAGACGTACTCCGGGTCGATGCGCAGCAGCAGGCCGGATTCTGCGGAGCCAGCATTGAGCACGAGCTCGTGCAGATCACGCCCCATCTTGACCAGCGCGGAGTCCCAGCCGATGAGCGGCGGACCCGTGTCGACTTCCTCTTCGGGCTCCTCAGCAGCCACGACAATCTCATCGGCAGGCTGGCTGTTGATCCACATCATCACGATCGCGACCACGAGCACGACTCCGCCAATGATGAAGTACTTGGTCGGATCCTCTTTCTTCGTGCGCGTACCCAGTGGGCGCGCCACGTAGACCCGGCCGCAATCAGAGCAGCGAACCTTCGCGCCTTCCTTACTTTCCGGAAGCTTGGCCTGCGTGCTGCAGGCCGGGCATTGAATGATCATATTCGAGGGGGTCGGTGCGATCGTCGGGGCTCGTCGAGTCGGGCAGCCCGCCCGTGGACTCGCATCCTTAGTCAACCCGACAGTCGCTGTCACCGCGGGAGTTCGGTGAAGAGCGAGTGGTGGGGTCGTCCAGGGTGCTTGGGGCAACGATCAGGCGCCCGGTGGGGGCCGGACCGGACTTTTGCCCGAAGCACGAGAACCCACAAGGTAGCCGGGCCCATGAGGGGGCGCAAGGCGCCGAAGGGCCTCGTGAGCTCATCGAGGATGGCAACGCGCGAAGACGCGCGCGGTTCACGCGTCCGGGGCCCTGGGCGGCTCGGCTGCAGCGGCCTTTCTCGCGCCGGAAACTGCTTGGCGGCCCCGCGCAGGCGCGCTCACGAGCTGTCAGCCGTTATGCTGCTTCGGATGAGCTCTGAAGACCTTCCGACTGTGGACGCGCCGGCCGCGAACACCTCCGGTGAGCCGTTGTTCCGGCTCGAGTGCCCCTACGAGCCGATGGGGCACCAGCCGCAGGCGATCGAGGGCCTCGTGCGTGGTTTGCAGGCCTCGGCACGGCATCAGACCCTGCTGGGGATCACGGGTTCGGGCAAGACCTTCACGATGGCGTCCGTGATCGCTCGCTTGGAGCGACCGGCGCTGATCCTCTCTCCAAACAAGACGCTGGCGGCGCAGCTGTACTCCGAGTTCAAGGAGCTGTTCCCGCACAACGCGGTCGAGTACTTCGTCAGCTACTACGATTACTACCAGCCCGAGGCCTATGTGCCTTCGACGGACACTTTCATCGAGAAGGATGCGAGTCGCAACGAGACGATCGAACGCTTGCGCAATAGTGCGACGCGCTCGTTGTTGGATCGACGCGATGTGATCATCGTCGCATCGGTGTCGTGCATCTACGGCCTCGGCTCGCCGTCGAACTACAGCCGCATGTCGTTGACGGTCAAGGTTGGGGACACTCTCGACCGTGACGACTTGCTGCGCCAATTGACGCAGATGCAGTACGCGCGCAACAACATCGACTTCCGGCGCGGGAGTTTCCGGGCGCGTGGCGATGTGGTCGAAATCTTTCCGGCCTACTCGGAAGACGAAGTGATCCGCGTCGAGATGTTCGGAGATGAGGTCGAGGCGATCACGCGTGTGAATCCTTTGCTTGGCGAGGTGCTTGGTGATGAGACGAGCTTCGTGCTGTACCCGGCCACGCATTATGTGACACCCACCGATCGATTGACGCGCGCGATACCACTGATCGAGGCGGAACTCGCGGAGCGACTGACCGAGCTGCATGGACAAAAGAAGCTGCTCGAAGCACAGCGCCTAGAGCAGCGTACGAAGCACGACCTGGAGATGCTGCGTGCGACGGGTGTCTGCAACGGTATCGAGAACTACTCGCGTTTCATGGACGGGCGCGAGCCGGGGCAATCGCCCTTCACCTTGCTGAACTACTTTCCCGAGGACTGGGTCATGTTCCTCGACGAGAGCCACGTCTCAGTGCCGCAAGTTGGTGCCATGTTCAAGGGAGATCGTGCGCGCAAGACGACTTTGGTCGAGCATGGCTTCAGGCTTCCGAGCGCGCTCGACAACCGGCCGTTGCAGTTCGAGGAATTCGAGGGACTCGTGCAGCAGGCGATCTACGTTTCGGCCACACCCAGTGATTACGAGTTGCGCGAATCGGGCGAACGCATCGTCGAGCAAATCGTGCGGCCGACAGGCTTGTTGGACCCGCCGATCGAGATTCGTCCGGCAGGGACGCAAGTCGATGATCTGTTGCACGAGATTCGTCGCGTTGTGAAGCAGGGTTGGCGCATTTTGGTCACGACTCTGACGAAGCGCTCTTCCGAGGAACTGACGAACTACTACGCGGACTTGAATGTGCGCATACGCTATCTGCACTCAGAAATCGATGCGATCGAACGAGCTGCGATCCTGCGCGACCTGCGCCTGGGGGAGTTCGATGTCCTGGTTGGTATCAATCTTCTGCGCGAAGGTCTGGACCTGCCCGAGGTCGCGCTCGTAGCGGTGCTCGATGCGGATAAGGAGGGTTTCTTGCGCGGCAAGACCTCGCTGATCCAGACTTGCGGACGCGCAGCGCGTAACTCCGAGGGCCGCGCGATCTTCTATGCCGACCGCGTCACAAAGTCGATGCAGTTCACCTTGGACGAGATGGACCGCCGGCGCGACGCGCAGCTCTTGTACAACAAGGAGCACGGCATGACTCCGCAGACGATCATCAAGCCGGTGCGCGACAGCATCGATGCGCTGTACGAGATGGACTATGCGGCGACGCCCGAGTTGCCCGATGGCGGAGCGAGCCGCGCTGCGGATGCGCTTGCTGAAGAGGCGAGCTGGACTCCGGAACGCTTGCGCGGCGAGGTGGCCAAGGTGCGCAACGATATGTTGCTAGCGGCCAAGGAGCTGCGCTTTGAGGAGGCGGCGAGTTTGCGTGATCGCTTGTCGGTGTTGGAGACTTTGGAGCTGTCGCGCTAGGAAATGAAGAGAGCCCCGCCAGGTGGCAGGGCTCTTGTCGTTCACTGTTCTGCGGCGCGGGTGGCTGGCAGTGAGATCGCACGTCGTGCGAATCAGTCTGAGTCAGCGCGCGCTCTTGGAGTCGGAACCGCTGGACCAGGTTGGGAGCGGTTGCATCTGCGGGGCTAGCATGGACAACAGGCTCATCGAGGTTCCGAAGTTTTCGCTGCGCTCGAATACTCGGTCGTTCCAGCCACCGCTGTCTTCGCGGATTTGGAACAAGCGCTCGAGCAAACGCGTGCGATAGGCCGGGCGCTTGGCATCGGGTAGGCCTTCGATTGCTTGTGCGGCGTAGTAGTGCGCGTAGAAGAAGTAGTAGGGCGCGATTCCGTGCGGCGCTACGTGTGTCCCGTTTTGGCGGCGGCGCTTCTCGAGTTCGCCCCAGTGTTCGAAGAAGGCATCGAGTGCGGGCTCAAGCTTGCTTGCGTCCGAGCGTCCTGCGGCGATGAGAGCGAGTTCGCTGATGGGGCGGCGGCCGACTGAGCCGGCTTGGGTGTCGCGGCCGCTGCGGCCGGTGTTGTAGGTGACGATGCTGTCTTCGCCGAGGCCCTTCTCGAGCGCGTTGAGAGCGTTGTCGACGATCTTGGCGTCGACCTTCTCACCTTGCTCAGCGGCTTCGAAGAGGGCGAGCAGTGTCGGGCCGGTCATGAAGGGTGATGCGCCGACGGGCTTGCCGAGTCCGCCGCGGCGGGCGTAGTTCCATCCGCCAGACTGCGGGATCGCGCTCTCTTCGAGCAGTTTGATTAGTGCGCGAATCGTTTTCTTGACGCGCGTCTTCTTTGCCGAGGGGACCATGTCCTTCGAGCGCAAGCGCAGCAAAAACTGGAGGGCGTAGGATTGGCCCCAACCGCGAACGTCGTATCCACCGCGGAAGCCTTCGCCAAGTCGGTCGTTGGACTTGGTCTCGTCCAAGATGAAATCGAGGCCGCGCTTGACGGCCTTGCCAGCATCGGAGTCGATGTCGAATCCGGGGGTTTCGATTAAGGACCAGGCGGCGATGGAGGTGCCACCGACGCGGTAGCCCGGGGGGATTTCGCCGCCTGTGCGATAGACGCCTTCGTAGGGCCACTCGACTCCCGGCTTGTTGGGGGAGTCCATGTTCTCTTGCAGAGTGACCAGGTGCTGCGCTGCCTTGGTGATGACCGCGTCGATGTCCTCGGGAACTTCGAGTGGGGTGGCTTGGGTCGGGGTGAGAAGGACGAGCGGCAGGAGCAGCGTTAGGGTGCTGCGCAGATGGGCGTGGAGTTTGTGGGGCGCGCTGCTCGAGTGGTTCATGGGTGCAGCATAGCGTTTTGGGGTGGGGGCGTGGGGGTGGCGCTTTGGTTCAGGATCGAAGCAGGATTGGCGCGGACCGGGCATATGCGGGTGGCTATTGCATTCGCGCGTGGCGTCAATGGGGTGGTTGGCGTGGGGATTGTGGTGGCGCTTTGGTTCAGGATCGAAGCAGGATTGGCGCGCGCTCGCCCTTCTGCCCGTCACCATCACCTTCGGCCCGATCGGCCGCAGACGGCCGAAACCTTCGGTTAGGGGCCGAAGGGGATGGTGACGGGCAGAAGGGCGCACGCGGGG
>JBLFWN010000023.1:0-72419 GCA_047611405.1 Planctomycetota bacterium
TGATGATCTCCGAACCGACATGGTTCGGGTTCGCGTTCCACGCTCCGTTGTAACCGTTCAGACCGGAGAGCGCGTCCGTCGCAGGGTTCCACACAGCCGTGATTCCCGTCGAGCAGCTCGGAACGTTCACCGTATGAGTGGTCGAAGTCAACCCGCTCGGTCCCGAAGGAGCCGTACCGTCGACCGTCACGTTCACCACTCTCGCAGTGTCAGCGATGTTGTTGCCACTGAAGTTCAAAGTAAATGTCTTCTGCCCTTGAGAGGCCCAAGAGACATCCCACTCCGCTCGACGCGTCTGGTTGTGGTGGATGTCGCCCAAGGTGACGACCGTGCCACTGTTTTGATTGCCGAGCAGGTTCGTCTCTTCACCGCCGTGCAAAATCGTGCGTGCGGCATGAAGCGTCTCGCCAGTGGCCACGGTGCGAATGTAGGCGCCGTCCGCGAAGTAGCTCGGGCTGAACGCGGTACCAACGATCTCGACCTGCTCATTGGGCTTGACGTAGGCGTCACTCGTGGTGCCGGTCGTCGTGAGCGTCGGAGTCGTGTCGCCGTAAGTCACGATCGCGCAGATGCCGACCTTGACAGTGCTGAAGAAGCCGCCGGCGAAGAATTCAGGGTAGATCTTGATCCGATAGTCAGCAGCCGTGGGGTTCTGCAGGATGCGAATCTCGGTGTTGTCGATCGACGAATTCTGCGCGAAGTACTCACCTGTGTTGCCGCCAGCAGTGAAAGGAGCGCGGTCGACGTACATGTCCATGTCGTTCACGAGCGCGACCGAACCACCTGCGGATCCAGCGATCTCGGTATAGGTCATCACGAAGGTGACTTGCGTCGCACCAGGATTGATCGGCATGTCAACATAGGCGTAGTTACTCGACGTAATATTCACTCCCCAGAAGTACATCGCTTGCTGCGCGTTTCCACTACTGGCCTTGAGCGCATTGAGCTTGCCAGTGCCATAGTTATCCAGGTGGCTGTTGCTCGGCGTACTCAGAATCTGGTTCTCATAAGGCATCGAGCCAGCCATCATGACAGCACGCAGCGTTGGCGGGTTGTAACGCAGAAAGCTGTGACGATCGACCATCTGCGCTGCGACACCGACCACGTGCGGAGTCGCCATACTGGTGCCGGACTTATTGGTGTAGCCGCTGTTGTTGCCGCTATCCGCCGACGTGACTGACGTTCCCGGCGCGCAGAGGTTGGGCTTCCAACGACCGTCCGCACAGGGACCACGGCTCGAAGAACCAGCAATCAGGCCCGGCTCAGCGATCGAACTGCTGTAGTAATCCCGAATGCTACCAACCGTGAGCACGTTCTTAGAAGACGGCTGCAAGCCGATCGTGCCCGAGCTCGAACCTTCGTTACCCGCTGCGAAGATGTGCAGCTGGTCAAACAGATAGATATCGTTGTCAAGCGCGCGTGCGTCAGCTTCGGTACCGAAGTAAGGAGCACCAGTCGTACGCCATGAGTGGTTGATCACGTGCGGCCTGGGCGTTGTCGTCGATCCGACATAGTCCTGGTGCAAGACATCGAGGATGTCAGTCATATTCGAACCGAAGGACCCAGCGTCGTCGAAGATACGAACGTTGAAGACGCGCCGCGTATCTGAACCACCAATTCCAGGGGCGTTGCCGGTGTGACCTTCTTCGACATCGCCATTACCCATAATGGTTCCGGCGACGTGCGTTCCGTGACCGTTGCCATCCGCCCAAGGGCCGGTGCCCTGGCCCGATTGGTCCCAGCCGATGCCCCAGATGTGGTTCAGGTCAAAGTGAGAGTTCTCGATACCCGAGTCAACTTCTCCGACGATGGCCTCACCATTGGTTCCGCCATCCCAGACACTGCGCGCCCAATCGGAGCTAATCATCGGCGTCGACTCATCGTGAGCCATGGTCGGCTTGATGTATTGCTCGACGAATAGAACCCAGTCCTCACTGAGAAGCTCTTGGATCTGAGCTTTGGTCATCCGGCCGCGGAATGCGCTCAGCGACTCTTGGAAGTAGTCAATCTCCATTCCCATGCCCTCGAGCTTGGCCTCTTGCCAGCCAGCGGTTCGAGAATAGGAACGCGTCAGCGTCGGACTCGCGCTCGGAAGATCCGAGTCGCCGCCTGCATTCGCCTCTTGCGGCGCTTCCAAGCTGCGCGCAACGGCGCCGTCAGTCAGGTCCGACTCGAAGACGTTCACGAAGACCTCGATCAGGCCATCAGCTTGATCCGGCAGTGCCATCGTGCGAGCCAGGATCGGGTGCACTTTCTGCTCGTTCTTGGCGAGGCCGACCCAGCGCACGAAGGGCAACTCGGAGACTGCGCCGATCGATGCCTTCGGCAGCGCAACTTTCAACGAGTGGTGCGGGTGAAAACCAATGACGCGCGCGCCGAGCGACTCGAGCTCCACGCGACGGGCGTCCGTGATGCGCTTCTCGAACATCACAAAGGCGTAGACCGTGTCGGCCGGTCGGCCTTCGAGTGCTTCGAAGCTCGCTAGCTGCATCAGTCTCGGGTCGATGCGCTCGCCGGCGGCTGGGCGGTGCGTACCGCCACTGAAGCCCAAGTAGAAAGGATCGCCTCCGGGCTGAGCCAGAAGCTCGTCCCCCAGCGCGTCAGCGCGGACCGATTGCGATCCCGGCATCGGAACGTCGTCACTGACGTTCACGAAGTTGACGTAGTTAACTTCGCCGCCTGCCACGGTTGGGTACTCAGTTTGGGGGGTGGTCTCGGCGTTCTGCGGCCCTGCAGGGATGCGCTCTTCTTGTTGAGAGAAGGCCCAGGGGCTGATGCAAAGCGACAGCGTGCTTGTTGCGAGCACGGTCGAAATTCTGCTGTGTGATGAATTCTGACGGGGTTTCATGGCTCTTATTCGCTGGTTGGGATTCGGGCGGACCGGAGGGTGGGTATCAGGGTAAGTCGTAGATTCCGAGTATCCCACATTCAGTCCGGGCACCGCCTCGACGATTCTTCTGTACCCCACATCCACAGGGACCTCTGTCCGTTTCCGGTTTTCTGGGAACTTCTGCATTTCCGTTCGAAACGAGTCCCCTCCCCTCCCCTCCTGATTGAGAAGGTGGTGCGCCCCAACCCTGGCCGCATGCCTCCCCCCTGCGCCGCGCTGGATGCTCTCGTTCGTCAATCCGAAACAGATCTGACGCATGCAACCTTGGCCGCGACAGCATGGATTGACTATGGCGGCTATTGGTTGGCCAAGACGCAGGAAGAGCTCGACGAGCGCGCCCTCGAACCGCTCGAGCGCAGCGTCGAGTGGTCGCGTCTGATATCCGAGCGCGACCCGTCTCCGCAGAATCTCATGCTGAAGTCGGCCGTATTGAACAATATGTCCGGCGCCCGGCGCAGGTCAGGCGCATTCGACAAAGCGACAGCGCTGCTGGCAGAGGCCCAAACGACGCTAGAAACTTTAGTCAGCGCATACCCGAGCACACTCCGTTTCCAACTCGAGCTGGTGGCCGTGCGATCGGCATGACGCACAACAGCCAAGGTCAGACGCAAGAATCCCTGCCTTACTACGAGCGCTGCGCGGAACATCTGGGAGCTATCAGAGCGGCCGCTCCGGACGAGCTCTTCTATCAGGAGCGCTTGCAAGCCGAACCGAAGTCGTTAGAAGAACTGGTGCAAGCAGGACTCGAAGCCGCCGAGCAGGCCGTGAAACTCGTGGACGCTTCAGCTGAGTACCGCCAGATGTTGCTCGACTTGCAGACGATCCTGGCGGAGCTATGCATGCGTCAAGAGGATCCGCCGCGAGCTTTGCAGGTGGACGATGCCATGCTGGAATCCTCTCCGGAATTGGCTGGTGCATGGCGTGCGGCGGCCGAGCTGTACGCAATCGCGAGCGGTCTGGCGTGCACCGGTGAGTGGCTGACGAGCGAAGAGCGACTGCGGCACGCTGCGTCGAGCGTGCGTGCAGATCGATTCACGGTACGCTGGAGCGAGGCGTCATCTATGCGGACTTGCGCAAGTATATGCCCTTCGCCGCCTTGCACGACACGCCCGCCTTCGAGGCTTTGTGCGCCGAAGTCAGCCGCGAATGACGCGGCGGCGGGCCAAGCACGGTGCCCGCGACGCATGGAAACTACGCCCTCTCGCCGCGCCAGGTCCCTTGCTGGCGAAGAACACCGAGGCAGTCCGCTTTCAGCTTCCCCGATCTCCCCCCTAATGCGATCCTTCTAGACCGGCAGCCGCGACTTCGTCTTGCGGCCTCGTCCGCTCCGACCGCACGCCCCCACCGCCTCGATATGAAGACCCGCATCCTTCGACTCTTCTGCATCCCCGCTAGCCTGTTGATGCTTGCACACCCCGCGCATGCGCAGGAATCGCAGCTCGAACTTCCGGCCATCTTTGATAGCCACATGGTTTTGCAGCGCGAGACCATCGTCAGCTTCTGGGGAAGGGATACGCCGGGCCAAACGGTGATGGTTCGTGGCAGTTGGGCGAATCACGCACACTCGTGTTCTGCGAACTCGCTGGGCCAGTGGAACACGACGTTGCACACCCCCACCGCCGGTGGTCCCCACAAGGTCGTCGTCCAAGGCAGCGACACGATCGTCTTCGAGGATGTGTTGATCGGCGAAGTCTGGGTCTGCTCGGGCCAATCCAATATGGAGTGGCCGATGACCGCCACCGATCATGCGGATGAAGACATTGCCGGGGCCAAGCGACCGGCGATCCGCCTATTCGATGTGGGTCGCAAGATTTCGATGGAGCCCCTCGGTGATGTCGCGGGATCATGGACGGCCTGTTCTCCCGATAACGTCTCGAGCTTCAGCGCAGTTGGTTATTTCTTCGGCAAGGCATTGCAGGAGGAGCTCGACATTCCGATCGGCTTGATTGGATCAAACTGGGGCGGCACTCCGGCCGAGGCTTGGACCAGCCGCGAGTCGATCTCTCAGATGAAAGACTTCGATGGTGCGTTAGCTCAAATCGACGCATCACTCTCAGGTTCAGGCGAAGAGAAGAGCCTCGATGACAAGCGCGCCGAATGGTGGCGTGGCCTCGAGAATGCAGATCCTGGATACCTTACCGCTTGGATGCGGCCCGGCTCCGGTGACGACAGCTGGCAAGAAGCTGCGGTCCCCAGTCACTTCCGCGATGTTGGTCACGGCGACTTCGACGGCTGCATGTGGTATCGGCGCGAGTTCGAATTGCCCGCCGATTGGTCGGACCCCAAGCTCGTATTAGAGCTCGGCCCGGCGGACGACATGGATGTCGTCTGGCTGAACGGAGAACGAATCGGATCGACAAAGACCTTCGGTCACTGGCAGACGCCGCGCGTGTACAGCTTCCCGAGTGGCATGGCGCGGCCCGGCAAGAACGAGATCGTCGTATGCGTGATCGACACGGGTGGTGGCGGTTCGCTCGGTGTTGCTGCTGGGGATCCGACGCCGATGCGCTTACGCAATGCCAGTATGGAAGCCGGCACGGGCATCGCTCTTGAAGGTAGGTGGCGTATGAAGCCAGGCGCCCCGATGAGCAGCATCGGTGCGTACCCGAACAGCACATCATTCGGCGCGCACACGCCGACATCACTGTTCAACGGTATGATTGCGCCTCTCATTCCGTATGCGATCCGTGGTGCGATCTGGTACCAAGGCGAATCGAACCGCGCGCGCGCTGAGCAGTACCGCGAACTGTTCCCGACGATGATCATGGACTGGCGCGCGCACTGGGGTCGCGGCCACTTCCCTTTCTACTTCGTGCAGATCGCGCCCTTCAACTACGGCGGTGATACGGGCGAAGCCGCCGAGCTACGCGAAGCGCAAACATTGGCGATGCTGCTGCCCAACACCGGCATGGCCGTCACAATGGACATCGGTAACCCGAGCGACATTCACCCGCGCGACAAGCGCACGGTCGGACATCGCCTCGCACTGTGGGCACTGTCGGAAACCTATGGGCTCAAGAGGCCGCACTCCGGCCCGATCTACAAGCAGATGCAACGCACGGACAAGGGCATCCGCTTGCACTTCGAGCACACTGCCGAGGGTTTGGTCAGTGTCGATGGCGAGCTGACTCACTTTACGATCGCCGGCGAAGACAAGGTGTTCCATCCCGCGCAAGCCAGCATCGATGGCAACACGGTGGAAGTGTGGTCGGACAAAGTCAGCAGTCCATTGTCAGTCCGCTATGCCTGGGGTGCCGCGGATCAGCCGAACCTGAAGAACTCCGCCGGTCTGCCGGCGCCTTCGTTTCGCACGGACGCGTGGTAGCGCGCGCACTTGCTGTCGAGAGCACTCGATAGCAGGCTCGAGCCTTCACCGTCACCGCACCGCCTCCTTGGTGTCGTGGCGGGAAGTGCGCGTGCGGGAAGCACTGGCGTTGTCAAGGCACAGGAAATCATGTCGGGCCGCATTTGCGGCAACCGACCTGGGTACGGTGTGCGAGACCGATGCTTGCAGGGAGCTAACGTACTGCCGAGGCGCTCGAGGTCATACCGAGCGGCATGCGGGACAGGCGACTTGACTCGGTCCTCAGTCAGTCGCCGGCCGTACATCCGACTTCAGTTCCTTGATCAGCTTCAGCGCGGAACGTCGCAGCGGACCGATCAGGGGCAGGCCCGATATCTTGATCAGGGTCAGCACGATCGAAGATGTGCGTTCCATCAAGCGCCGCGTCCTCCAACGCTCTTCCGAGTCGTCGTGAATCCAATACAGGATGATCGACATATGCCACATCCACAAAAGCTCGGGCAGGTCTCCGCGCAAGTCCTTCGGGATCTTCTGACTCGAGCCCTCTACGATCGCGTCGAAAAGTTCGATGGCCTCCTCTCGGACGGGCGCTGATTCTGCGCTGAACGGGTTGAGCGGGCTCTTCGGATCCACGGCTGCCTTGAACAACACGGACGAGAATGAGTGGTACGGCTCGATCGTCTCGAGCTTGGTCTCCATGCCCACACGCAAGCGTTGTTCGAGCGTCTTCTTGCCCTCGAGCCCCGGAAGTGCGACGGCTAAGTGCTCTTCGTGAGTTCGGAAGTAGAAGGCCTGCGTCAGCTCTTCTTTGCTCTTGAAGTAGTAGTACGCGTTCCCGACCGAGACGCCGGCGCGCTCGGCTATGACACGCATGGTGGCCTTCTCGTAGCCCACCTCGCGAAACAACGTCAAGGCTGCCTCGAGGATGCGCGTACGCGTCTCCTCCGCCTTCTTCGTTCGCGGCTTGGTCGTCTCGGAGTCTTTCAAGTACTCAGTCCTGCGCACGGCTAGTCGACCGCATGCTGAATCGCCTGTGAGAAACATCACGAAGACAGGGCATTCTAGAGCTCGGCTTCACGATCTTGTATGAGGGAGTCCTGACCATAGGCCAAAGCGTATCCAAGGCCGGTGACGATCCCGACCGCGGCGAACATCGAATAGAATAAGGACGCTTCGGGGCTAATCAGCGAGCCTAGTCCTCCACCCCAGTACAGAAGTACCATTGCAGTCGGTACGACGCCTAGCAGCATGGCAAGCAGTGGGAATGCCCACATCGGCCGCACGCCGTGCATGAGTCGCTTCAAGCCTGCGAGTGCCGGCAAGTAGAGCGCAACAAGGGCGACTGCAGTTGCCGCGAATGAGGTGGGCAGGAGAGCGTTAAGGTCGCCCGAAGAAATGCTCTCCTCATAGAACAAGGCAAGTCCACCGAGGTAGGCCGCTAGGCCTGCGCCCCAGGCGAGGAGGAAGGTCGTTACGAGTTTCATGATGCGCGACTCATGACATGGAAAGGGGGCGAACAAGAGATGCCCCCCCTGAGGCCTGCACGCGTCGCCCGGCCGGTCTCGGCTGGGCTCTTTGCGCCGTTGAGCGGCCGAACCTTTGACCTCGACGCTCGGGGGCCGCTCGCACTCCAGTGCATGATCACTGACCTTCCTTCTCGCTCTGGTTCCGCATCTTAGGCGGTATTGGCCCGACGGTTGCCGCCGACGCATCGCCCCGTGAAGCATTCGGACCGGCGAGCGAAGGCTCGAGTGCTTCGAACGGCAACGCCTTTCGCTCCTGACGTTTGGGCTTGTCCCCGTCGCGCTGGCGACGATGCATGCGGCTGAAGACATACAGATTGCCGAAGTGCATGGCGCCTAGAACCAGCAGCACCATGCCAATTTTTTTGGACAGCGCTTCGATCGATTCCTGCGAGCCGCCGACTTGGTCTGCCACTTTCAGCGCCGTGCAGACATAGCCGAGGTTGATCAGATAGAAGCCCACGAGCAGCAGGTGATTGACCGAGTCGGCGATCGGTTCCTCGCCGTGAAAGACATCGACCAAGAAGGGCCGGCCGTTCTTGTACAGGGTGCGCGCGACCCAGATGGTCAGGCCGATGCTGATGGCTAGGTAGACGAGATAGGTGATGACGGTGGGTTCCATTATTGGCGGCCCCTGTTTATTTTGAACGTGTTCAAAAATAACTATCAACCACAGCCCACCGCGCGTCAAGTCGATTTTCGAACTCGTTCAATTATTAACCAGAATCTGGCCTTGAGGGGTCAGGAGAGCGGTTTCCATCCAAAACTCGAGTCCGAGACCCCGGACTTCTGTGGGTGGTGGAGATTCCCCGGGCTCAGTGCTCACCGCCATTGGCTCCACGCAGCGCGCCCCCCCCAGCCCCAGTCGAGCGAGATAGAAAACTCGAGAAACTCCGGAGCCCTGTGCCACGTCTTGCGCGCTTGTTGATGAACGGCAATCCAAAAGGAACCCCGATGAACCAACATGCAACTACCCGCCCCGCCTCGTGCTGGGCCATACCCCTGCTCGCTTTGACCCTTCTCGGCTCCGGTTGCGACCTGGTCGCCCCCCCCGAGACAAAGAAGCGCACGGGAACCTTCCTGGACAGCCCCGTGGAGGGCCTGCGCTACGCAAGTGGCAAGTACACGAATGCGGATGGTCACTTCCGGTACAAGTCGGGGGACAATCTGACCTTCAAAATCGGTGACATCGTGCTCGGTCAGGCGAAGGGCCAGCGACTGGTTACACCGGTGACTCTTGGTGAGGAAGTCGAGGTTGGCTTCAGCAACGCAGCTTCAAACATCGCCCAGTTTCTGCAGTCGATCGACCAAGACCGGAATGCCGAGAACGGCATCGTCATCCCGCTCGAACTGCACGACGCCGCGGCAGAACTGACTTTGGACTTTGATCTGCCCTCGGCTGAGTTCGGCCCCGCCGCTTACGACGTGCTACAGCAGCTTGTTCCTGGCTCGACGCTCATAGCGCAAAGCGCGGCCACCTCCCACCTGGTCGGGAGCTTGCTTGAGTCCATGGCCGGTCACTATCGCGCAGATTGCGACGGTGCAACTACCGGAGAGATGGAGATCATTGTCAACCGAGAGGGACGCATCGGCGGATGGGTCTTCCTGCAGGGACAGTCGCTACTGATGACGACGACCTACAGCCAGGGCAACATCACCCATGGGGGAGTTTTCGGGTTCATCGGAAGAGGCTGGCCGAACGACGGTGCGTTCTCGGGCACCCTCGCGGACGGCTCGATCGAAGGAGCCTGGCGCTATTGGGGCGATGAGGTGGACGACGAGACCGACGGAACGATCGAAGGCAGCCTGCACGAGGGTGTCACGCCCTTTCTGGGCGACGAGGTCGCGCAGTTCGTAGGCTCGTACTCCGGTGCGATCACCGGCTCAGACGAGGAGTTCGGCGGATTCTCGATCAATCACCTGGGCGACTTGGACGAGTCCTACGGAAACCTGGAGCTATTCGGGACCATCAAGTCGATCGATGGGGACGTCGCAAAGATTATTGGCCTCACTGACGAAGGAGATCGAATCAGTGGAACGATCAATGCCGATGGTCTTGCCAAAGGCACTTGGAAGAGTCAGTACTGGGACGAGTCGGGGACGTTCGAGTTCACGCGTAACTGACGTGAGCGGAGCTGAAGAAGGTCGTGATATGAGGAGCGCCAATCGAGAGCGATTTGCGAGCCGGGCCTTGGCCTGGCTCGCAGGCTCCGTGCTCGCCGTCGGTATGATTTTGCACCTTGGGATTGCGGATCACTCGCGAGGAGCCCTTGTCGCCGCGCACAACAGTGACTTGCCAGCCGCTCGCCAGATCTCCGAGCTGGACACGGGGGATGAGGGCGCCGGCCAGCTTCTGCTCTCTAGCCAGATCGCCTCGGCCCCCATCAGACTCTTGCAGAATCCGCAAAGACCGAGCGCTCGCATCCAGCTCGAGCTGTGCGAGACGAACGGCGATCCAATTCCTGCGAGCCGCATCTCGCTTGACGAGTGGGGCGAAGAGTGGATCAGCGAAGTCGTTGACGAGAACGGCCGCCTCGAGCTCGACATCCCCCCGGGGCGTTACACGATTCGTGTCGACGAGCGCACGCTACCGCCGGATAGGCTCGGGCCCAAGGTGGCCGAGATCACACGCGCCGGCGACACCGTGCGTACTCCACTCTCGAAACCCATTCACTTCGATGGGCGCGAGGACCTTCGGATCACCTTGCGAGCGACACGATCCGCACGTGTACACGGGTCAGTTAGGGACATGAACGGTCGCATGCTCGTAGGGGCCATCGTGCGACTCGAAGCCACAGGCTTACGTGCTGGCGCGCTCGTCCGAGAGGGCCGCACAGATGAAGACGGGAACTTCGCGATCGGATCGCTGAGTGCGGGAGCGTGGCTTGCGTTCGTCGAGCCGCCGCGCAACGAAAGCCCTGGTCAAGAGGTTCAGGGCGTCCCTCCGCTACCCACTCGCATCGAGCTTAGGGAAGGCGCGTGCGTTCCATTCGAGCTCGTCCTCTCGACGTCGGAGCAGCCTTGGAGAGGCCGGCTCGTCTGGGCCGATAGCAGCCCATGCGCAGGTCATCGGGTGCGTGTTGTTTATGCCGGGTCGGAGAGCGATATCCACAGTGGCCTCTCTCGAGCCAGACTCTCGACATGGACCGCTATCACTGGCGACGACGGATCTTTCGAGCTCTGTGGATTGCCCGCAACTCCGATGCGACTTGTCGCGAGCACGGAGCCCGTGCTGGGCGCTGGATCGAGGCGAGGAGTCGCAAGAGAGGTAGCGTTGCCAACTTGGGCTCTACTCGAAGGCGCTCAATCAAACGACCTTGGCTCGATTTCAATTCCCTTGGCAGCTCCCTTTCGTCTTGAAGGCTCGATCGCAGACGGCGGGCCCGAGGGCCCTGCTTTCGAAGACCTATCTGTCGAGCTGATCGGCTCGGATCGCCGCAAACACGCAATCCACTTGGATGCACATGGAAGCTTCAAGTGGGCCAGCCCGCAGCCGCCCGACGAGCTCGAAATACGGATCCGACGCGGTCACCTTCTCTTGTTCGAGGAGAGCATCCGCGCACACCCGTCGGCTCGAGTCGAGCGTCACGGCATCTCGCTCGACACTTGACGCGCACTGCAATGTAGAGCCGCCTCACTGGTTGCGGTCCCCCAAGAAACAGCACTGCGCTCGCTCACAGAAGAAGGCAGACAGGCCCCGAGCGGCTAGCTATCGAGCCCATGCCGCACCCGCTGACCGCTGCGAATGCAGGGCTCATTGTCATAGTTTCATGTCTTAGGCTGGCGCTGAAGTTTCTGCCTGCGCGCTTCAGAGTTACTGAGGGCACAACCCATTGCGCAGCTCAATCTCACTCGAACCAGCTCGAGTAGTACGTCTCGAGCGCCAGCGTCACGATCGCAGTCGAATAGACCCGACCACCAGAGAAGCCCCAAGCTCCCGTAGGATCCCACGACCCCTGGCGATGGCCCTGCTTGCGCTCACACTGGGACTCCAGCGCCTTGGTCAGGAACGGCTTGTTCCAACTCGACCACCACTTGCCCCCCATCGCTCGCATCGCGCGCGTGCCTTGGTACCAGTAGTAGTGATCCGTCATATCGGTCGCAGCCGACGCCGGCGTCATCAGCAGCAGCTGCGCACCGCTGGTCAAGGTCACATCGTCCGGCTGCCCACCGCCATGCTTTAGACGCATGAACATCGCCATAGCTGTCATCGGCTCGCCACTTTCTGACGCGTAGCTATCATTGATCCCCGCGATGCGCGAACTAAAGCTGCCCATGGCGTGGTAGCCCACACGGCCAGTCTCGGCATCCGTGACCTCGTCGATCCAGGTGATCGCTCCCTCGAAGTTCTTCTCTTCAACTTCGACCCCGGCATCACGCGCGGCAGCCAGCGCCGAGATCATCCAACCTGTGACGGAGGTATCGTTGTCGCCCGTCGGCGGCAGGTCGTAGCGCCACGCGCCATAGGGATTGCGAGCAGCGACGCAGATGTCGACTGCCTTGATCAATGCGGGTCGAAACTCGACATGCCCAAGCTTGACGACGCGCGCGAGCGCTTGCGTCGCGATGGCGTGGTTGTAGAGCAGCGAGTGAGACTTTGGATCCCCCAGTACACCACGCTTGTCCTGCTGACCGACAAGCCAGCGCATGCCACGATCGAGGTTTTCGGCATAGAGACCCGCTTCACATGTATTGCCGTCTCCGATAAACGCGAGCAGCGCCAGCGCAGTGATGCCTACCTCTTGCGCGGCCTGTCCTTTGCCATCGCAGGCGTCCTTGGACTTCCTTTGGCCACAATCGTCCGCGAAGCCACCGGGGCTCCAATAGCCTTCGGCATCCTGATGCTCGGCGAGCCAGGAGAGGGCTTCATCGACCGCCTTCGTCAACGCGAGTTGCCCCCTGGACTTCTTCACGCCCCGCGATCGGGCGGATTTCGACATGAGACGCCTCTTGAAATAAGTCCGCTCTGGGAAGGGTGAGGCCTTCTCCTCATCGCCCTCTTGCGTGGTCGCGATCGGATCTACGGACCCAAGACTGAGGTCGGGGGCGATAGAGAACGCCTCGGATTCGTGGCTGGTTGTCACCAACACGAGCATCAAGACGGCGGACGTGGGGAGGATCAGGACGCGCATGCTGGGGATTGTAGGTCTGCGCAACTGTCAAAGGCTTCTCAGGAGCCCTTTAAGGCTCGAGATACTTTTTGCCGACCGACTCCACCTGACAGGCTCTCAGCTACGAAGACGCAGTCTTGAGCAGGCGATTCTGGCTAGCAGAAGCCTAAATAAGTACATATGCACGCCCGTCACTGCCTTTACTGCAGTTTTTGACACGCACTGCCGACAAAGAGAATAGGCTTCGGAGAAGGCGCAGCGCCCCCTCCGCCTCACTCTCCGCCTCACCCCCGCAACTCCTTCTCAGCCACGAAACTGCCATGGAAACGACCCTCGAGCCTTGGATGGACACTCACTCGACGATGAGCCGAAAAGAGATCTTGGCGCACATGAACAGCCACGGAGTGCGCTTCCTCCGCTTGCAGTTCACGGACATCACCGGGATCAATAAGAACGTCGAGGTCCCCGCCAGCCAATTCGAGAAGGCCCTGGACGGCGAGATCATGTTCGATGGCTCGTCCATCGACGGGTTCACGCGCATCGAAGAGTCGGACATGCTGCTGCACCCCGACTTCGCGACCTATCGCATCGAGCCCTTCCGCTCGACCAGCTATCGCGGCACCGATCACGGCCGCATCGCGCGCCTTATCTGCGACGTGTACAACCCAGACGGCTCCGCTTTCGAAGGTTGCCCGCGCGGAGCGTTGAAGCGTCAGTGCGCCGAAGCCAAAAAGATGGGCTTCGAGCTGATGGCCGGGCCCGAGGCCGAGTTCTTCCTCTTCCTGCGCAAGGAAGATGGCAGCGCAACGACCGAGACACACGACTTGGCGGGTTACTTCGACTTGGCGCCGATGGACCTCGGTGAAGAGTGCCGGCGCGAGATCGTGCTCGCCCTCGAAGCCTTCGGTTTCGAGATCGAAGCCTCGCACCACGAGGTCGCCCCGGGTCAGCACGAGATCGACTTCAAGTATGGCGACGCCGTCACGACCGCCGACCGCTTGGCCACCTTCCGTTATGTGGTGCGGCGCGTTGCACGCGACATGGGCCTGCACGCGACCTTCATGCCGAAGCCTATCTTCGGTCAGAACGGCTCGGGTATGCACATCCACCAGTCGCTGTTCCGCGGTCAAGAGAACGCCTTCTTCGACGCCGATGCCGATCACGAAGGTGTGTCCGAGATCATGCGTCACTACATCGGCGGCCTGCTGAAGCACGCGCGCGCCTTCTGCGCCTTGACCAACCCCTTGGTCAACTCCTACAAGCGCCTCGTACCCGGCTACGAAGCACCGACCCACTTGGCCTGGTCGATGCGCAACCGCTCGCCGCTGATCCGAATCCCCGCCCGTCGTGGACTCGGAACGCGCTGCGAATTGCGTATGCCCGATCCCTCGTGCAATCCCTACCTCGCCTTTGCCTCGACATTGGCAGCCGGCCTGGACGGCGTCCGTGAAAGGATCGAGCCGCCCGAACCCGTCGAAGGCAACGTCTACACGATGAGCGCGCGCGAGCGCGGTCGCCTAAAGATCAAGAGCCTGCCCGCCGACCTCGGCGAAGCCGTGCGCGAGTTGGAAAAGGATACGGTGATGCGCGACGCGTTGGGCGAGCACATCTTCGAGCGCTTCATCGAGGCGAAGAAGTCGGAGTGGAACGACTACATTGCGAGGGTTCACTCGTGGGAGCTTGAGCGGTACCTCGGGAAGTATTAGGGCGAGCGGAACTCGACCCAATACCATCGTTTGCTGGTTTGACGGCTAACGCCGTCAAGACTGTTGGTTGATACCAAACGCGATACGGCAGGTTCATCGCTCCTCACTTTAGTGGGGGGCGATTTTTCGTCTGGGGCGGGGTGGGCGCACTGCTTCACATGTTGATCAG
The DNA here is from genome assembly GCA_047611405.1 of Planctomycetota bacterium. Taxonomy (GTDB): domain Bacteria; phylum Planctomycetota; class UBA1135; order UBA1135; genus JBLFWN01. The sequence goes on from JBLFWN010000023.1 coordinate 14,704, forward strand.
AGCGCGATCCCGTGCCTGACACTTCTCCGCCCCTGCTCAAACGAAGTGTGCCGCACGTCCGCAAGAATTAGAACGAGGCGGTCAAGCGGATGAACCATGTCCGGCCTTGGCGGGCTAGTTGGTCCTGCTCATGTTCGCCACCGCCGGGGTCAGAGTAGGACTCGTCTAGGAGATTTCGAAGTCCAAGGGAGAGGTCGATTCCATCGGCGATGTTTGTCTTGACGAGGGTCGCGTGCAGCAAAAATGCGTCGTCGGTTGTGTCACCGGCAAGGGTCGGGCGTTCGCCTAGGTAGGCGGCTTCCAAGGCAAGGGTTGTCGTGTCACCAAGGACCGGGCCAACCAGGGATAGATTGGCGCTGTGCCTGGGGGAACCAGGCATGCGTTCTGTTTCACCTTGGACGCGAACTAACTGCCAAGTGGGAGCGAACTGTGCTCGCCAACCGTTCTGCCAGACCTTCTCGATCTCGAACTCGACACCTTCGGCATCGACGTGCTCTCGGTTCTCGAAGACCAGCAGATCATCCGCGGGATCTTCGACTTGCTCGATCAGGTCTTCGATCTTATAGAAGAAGATCGACATGGAACCGCGCAGTTCAGAACTGAATTGCTCTTCCCAAACGGCTTCGTAAGTCTCGATAGTTTCAGGATCCAGATCCGGGTTGGCCTTGGCTGTATCATCTCCATCATTGTAGTAGAGCTCAGCCGCATTGGGAGCGCGGAAGGCACGCCCGGCGAGGAACTTCCATGTGGTTCCTTCCCATGGTTCATGCACGAAGGCGATTCGCGGGTTGGTTGATCCGCCGAAGCTCTCGTACTCATCGTGGCGCAGGCCGAGACTGAGAGTGGTGTCTTCACCTAGCGAGATCTCCTCTTGAACATAGACACCCGAAATCGTGTCCGAGCGTTCATCATCGAGATAGACATCGTCGTCGAAGTTTTTTTGGTCCAACGTGAACTGACGTCGGATATCCGCACCAACGGTCCAACGCTGATCTTCGAAGCCGGTGTAACTTGACTGCAACTCGAGATCGATCGATTCGCCAATCCCTTCGTCCTGGTTAAGAGTGAAGGGCGGAACACCCTCCTCTTCGTAATCGACGACATAGTCGCCATCGAAGATGTATCGCCTGTACGAGAGTGAAGCGCGATAGGACCATTCACCTTCGGTCTCGGGCTTCCAAGACAAGCTGGCGGAAGTTTGCGTGTCGAGAGTCCGGCTGTCGGGGTCATCGAAGACCGTACCGAATGAGCCTGTTGGAATCCCCTTCTCGCGTTGAACGTGCGAAGCATCCAGGCTCCACGGACCTGTCGCTACGCGCGCGAAGAGGTGCATCGAGTTCTCGTAGTCCGTGTCACTCGTAAACCCACCACTGGCAGTGTCAGAGAACTCTCCGTAGCGAAGGTTCTCGCCAGAGCTGTCGTAGAAGGAAGCCGAGAGAAGAACCTCCGTCCCATCCTCCGGCCCTTGGCCCCAAGTGACACGCGCATCCGTGCTGCCGTGCTTCCCGCCGCCGGCCTGCACCTCGAAGCCATCCAAGCTTTCGCCACGCCGTGTGATGACATCGATCACTGCGAAGAAGGCATTGCTTCCATACAGTGCAGATCCCGGGCCACGTACGATCTCGATCCTCTCTACCAGGGCGAGGTCCAAGACAAAGCTACGATCCATGGCCGCGGCTCCAAAGAGATCGTTGTTGATGCGATGACCGTCGACCAACACGAGCACACGGGGATTGACATCCTCCGGAAGCGAGAACCCGCGAACTCCAGGAACGGCGTAGTTCCGATCGTCGCGAACCCCAAAGCTGCGCACGCCTGCCAAGACTTCGCCAAGCGTTCGGTATCCGAAGCGTACGATGTCCTCGCGCTTGATCACCGTGACAGAGGCCGGTGCCTCGTTGACTGTCTGCTCGTGTTTCGATGCCCCGTAGACCGTATCTATCTCGATGGACATCAATTCGTCCAGAGAGAGTTCCGTGAAGTCGGGCTCTTCCAATAAGACTTCTTCGTCATCCTGCGCCTGGAGGGGGTGTACCAGGACGAGCCCAACTAGCAGCAGAGCGGCTGCATGGGTAACTCTTGTATAGCCGAAAAGGAGTAGCATCCCGGCAAGTCGTCTTGATGTCTAAATATCCTTAGAACTTCGTGGATGGATCTACAGGCCTTTCACAAAAGGCAAGTACCGAGTCCCCTCTAAACGGCACAGCCTCAAGTGCTGATGGTCTGGACGGGAGCAGAAGAGACTGTGAAGGAAAGTCCCCGACGGGCCTTGCTGGATACCCTTAGGTTCCAATCAAATTGATTGCGGGTGAGTACGGAGCAAGCAAAGCACCGCTCTCGTGCGGGACCCTGATCAGTCTCAGCTTCGAAGTCGGAGGCCAAATAGGCACGTTGAATGGAGGCCACACTGCAGCCGGGGCGCCCAAACGGCAATGACCCGCCCGTGCAAGCCACTGATGCCGGCGCACATCGCCCGGAACTGCGATGCTGTATCCCTCTGGCGCAAAGAGGAGTACTCTCAAAATCGACTGGTCCTGACAACGCACACCCTACCGCGCGTCTCGAACGCTCGGCGTCTCATGGAAAACACCACTCGTACTGCCGGCCTGCTCGCCCCCGTTCTCTCTTTGCTCGCAGCACCGCTGTGCGCTCAGGTCACGTTGAACACTGACGACTACGCCTTCTCTGGAAGTCAGTCCAACAAGAATTTGGTCCGCGATTCTGCGGGCAAGCTGTACTGCCTCTCGGTCAGCCAAAATGCAGTGGGAGATCGTCCGCTGCTGTTGCTCGCCTCGTCGGACGGCGGAGATACGTGGCAAGCCGACCCGATCGTGCTGAACACGGCGACAACTGGATTGAACGCGCCGAACCCGACGACCACTTGCGCGCTGGCTATCGATGATCAGGATCGGCTGCACACCTTATGGGGGAACTACCACTATCCCAGTCACTACCAACAGTGGTATCGCCAGTACGACCCCGCCACGGGTGTGGCTTCGACGACAGTGAACGTAAGCGCACAGACGGGCGCTTCAGTCAGCTCTCGAACAGCCGCGATGGATCTGGTTGTGGACCAACAGAACACGGTCTGGCTCGCGGCACATGGAGTGGGCAGCTGGGTGGAAGAGCTCGTGCGAAGCAATGCGCCCTATGCTTCCTCACTGACCTTCTCTTCAGTCGGTAGTGTCAGCCCTTCGGCGAGTGCGCAGACGACACGCGTTTGTGTAGACATGGCTGGTCGAATCCACTGTTCCTACTACCGCAACATCTCACCCGGTGTATATGAGCATCGCTTCTACGACCCATTAGCGAACAGTTGGAGCCTGGAGACCATCATCGGGGATACGACGGGCGTGAATGACTTCAACGGCTCACTTGCGGCCGACGCGCTGGGCAATGTGCACGCACTGGTCCTCAAGAACTCCCACAGCGGTTCTTCTTTGTGGGAGACTATCTATCGGCGTTGGGATACGACGAATGGCTGGAGCAGCGAGGTGTTGCTCTTCGGCGCGAACCAGGCGCAGCACTCCGGCATCGCCAACGATCGGATCATCACGCTGGCGTGCAACGAGACATCGGGCAAGGTCACAGCCATCTATCGGGACCTCTCCGCCGGAGGACTCTTGCGCACGTCCACCAAGGAACTAGCCGATGCCAGCTTTAGCGCGGGCGCCGATCTGACGGCGCCCTCGATAAATCCGCATGCATACTACACGCCGTTGGTTCGAGGGAGTCTCTATCCTGCTTCGAATCGGACATCGTCCAACGTACACGTCACCTGGCAGCACAGGCCAATGAACGGTACGCCGCCCTACTCACTGATGTTCGACTCGGTGTTCGGCTCCGTGGGCAACAACTTCTGTCCAGCTGCGCCCAACTCGGTCGGAACGGGCGCGTCCATCTTCGCCGAAGGCAGCAACAGCCTTGCTGCGAACGACCTAGTCCTGCACGTATCGGGCATACCCAATCAGCCCGGCCTCTTCATCTACGGCGCGACTCAGATGCTGACGCCTTTCGGCAATGGTTTCCTGTGCGTGGCAACCCCGCGCAACTACCTGTACCCGCCGACCTTCGCGACGCAGAACGAAGCTATGCGCGCGGTCGACTACACGAGCTTGCCCGTCGGTGGACAGATCACGACCGGTACGACCTGGAATTTTCAACACTGGTCGCGCGACCCAGCCGCTGGCGGCATGGCGTTCAACACCTCGGATGGCTTGACGGTCAGCTTTGCCCCTTGATGGGATGCGCCGGCTTAGCGTCCGAGCCGGCGCCGCAAGCTGCTCGCCAATTTGATTTGCGCTCTGGAGTACAGCAAGCGGACAGCGTGTTCGTTGGGCCGCTCTAGCGCGCATTGGATCACTTACCAGCTTGCATCCGCATGCTCGCGTAGCAGGATCACTTCGCGCTGAACGTCATCCAGCGACTGAACGCAAGAATCGTATAGCTCGCCGAGTCCGAGTGAGGCGACTTCTTCCGCCGGTCCGGCGTGAGAAGAGATGAGTTCGCTTGCGGGCTCTCCGGCTTTGTCAGTCTTTTCGGTCGATACCAGCTGGCCGTCGGCTGGTACGCGCTTCTGAGCGTCGAAGTAATCAAGATCGGCACGGATTGGGTCTTCGAGTATGCGCGAGATGTAGTGGATCAAGCTGAGTGATCGCGGATGTCGATCTCTTCGAGCTTGCGAAAGGCGACGGCAAGAGCGTTCTGGACCAGGTCACCGTACTCTGTCAATTGCAGCAGACCTGAGCCCATTTGAATGCGGACTATGCGACGCACGCGGCCGAGATAACGATTGAAGAGAGCGTTCAACGCTACACGATCGCCTTCGGCGCGAAAGCGCCGCACAGGCACAGAGAGTCATCGTAGCGACCGACAGGAGTCCGGGCGGAGGTCTTCGCGAGCGGATATTGCTCGCTCACTCCGACATGAGCCCGCCGACAGAGGTTCGATGGGAGTACACCTCACGTGCTCGCAGCGAAGGAGTCTTCATTGGATTTGCTTCGGCCACGGGCTTCGCCGACTCAGTGGAGCTCGCGGACCAAACCGTGATCGATGCCGAGCTTGGTTGGCCTCAAGCAGACAGCATGGAGTGGCTGCAAAATCGGTACATCCATCATGCGCCGGTCGGCACTTACACACCGAATGACTCTGGTCCGCATGATGCCTTGGGGATCGGTTTGGGAATGGTGCTTGGATCACGCACGCCCCGACTCCAGTCCACACTTCCCCCGAAGCGCTCTGCACATGAAGCCCGACACTGGCGAACGCGTCGCCCGCGGCGGAGGCTTCGTCCTCTGGAGCACGCGCCAATTAGGCTAATCCCCCAGAATATGGGCGCGCCGATGAGTCACGCTGCGCCAGTGCCCAATAATGTGCGGCCCCCTCCCTCACCCGCGCTCGCGTAACTCACGCCGCAGGATCTTCATCACGGAGCTCTTCGGCAGCTCGTCCAAGAACTCGACTTCCTTCGGCACCTTGTAAGCCGCGAGCTCTTCCCGACACCAAGTACGCAGCGTCTCGGCATCTAACTCCGCACCCGGCTGCAGCACGACGAAGGACTTCACCTTCTCGCCCGCATCACCATCCGGCACGCCAATGGTCGCGACTTCTAGGATCGAGTCGTGGCTCATCAGCACGGCGTCGACTTCGTCCGGGAAGATCTTGAAGCCGCCGCGGATGATCATGTCTTTCTTGCGGCCGACGATAGAGAAGTAGCCGTCTTCGTCCATCACGGCCAGGTCGCCGGTGTGCATCCAGCCGTCACGGATCGCGTTCTCGGTTTCTTCGGGGCGTTGCCAATAGCCGGCCATGACTTGTGGGCCGCGGATGACTAGTTCGCCTTCTTCACCGACGGGCATCTCCGTCTTGCCGGTGTCGATATCGACGATGCGTGAGTCCGTCTCGGCGACCGGGATTCCGACCGTGCCGATCTTGCGTACGCCGCCGAGCGGGTTGCAGTGCGTCACGGGTGAGGTCTCGCTCATACCGAAGCCCTCGACGATCACGGCACCGGTCAACTCTTCGAAGCGCCTCAACACGTCCTCGGCCATCGGAGCGGAGCCGGAGAAGCAGTATTTAACGCTCGATACATCGATATCACTAATACCTGGGTAGTTATTGAGCGTATTGAACAATGCGGGCACACCGGGGAAGAGCGTCACGCCGTGCTTGGCGATGTTCTTGACCAGCGCCTTCGAGTCGCGCGGATTCGGCATCAGGATCATCGCTGCGCCGGAGTAAACGGCCCAGTTCATGCCGACCGATAGACCGAACACGTGGAACAGCGGCAAGCAATTCAGGATCACTTCCTTGCCGAGCTCGAGGCCGGTGAACCAGCCGTGGATCTGTTGCACATTGACCGACAAGTTGCGATGCGTCAGCACGGCACCCTTGGACGGTCCCGTCGTTCCGCCCGTGTACTGCAGACAAGCCGGTGCATCCAAATCGATGTCAACGACATCCGGCGCGCGGCGTCCATTGCTCAGCAGATCGCGGAAGCTGGTGATTCCCGCGCCAGGCGCAACCTTGGCAACCAAGGGCGGATCCTGCTTGCGAAGTTTCAACGGAGCCAGCTGCTTCAACGGGAAGCGCATGTACTCCGGGATTGACGCGATCACATAGTGCTGCACGCCAAAGCGATCGCGCTCGGGCCGGATCTTCTGCTCGAAACCGAAGTCACTGACGATCGCGTGCGTGCAACCCGAGTCCTTCCACTGATGCTCCAACTCGCGCGGCGTGTACAGCGGATTGGTCATGACCACTTCGGCGCCGAGCGAGAGGGCTGCGTAGAACGAGATCACCGTCTGCGGGATGTTCGGCAGCTGCACGGCGACACGCGTGCCTTGCTCGACCCCAAGACCGGCCAGGCCGGCGGCAGCGCGCTCGACCTCCGATCCAAGCTGGGCCCAGGTGAGCGTCCGATTCATGAAAACCAACGCGCGGTTGTCCGGGAAGCGTTCCACCGTCCGCCGAAAGGTGGCGGGCAGTGAGAGCGGCTCGAAAACCGGCGAGGGGTCGACTCCGGGGCCGTAGCTCCGGTGCCAAGGTCGGGTGTCCATGATCGCGGCGGGGGTTGATTGGGGCGAGGAGAGGCCTGCACATGCAGCATTGCAGCTTGGGCTGTCCCACGCAAAGGAGCCGCCTGGGCAATCTGGGCAAAGGCTCCCCCGTAATGCCTGGGTAGCTGCTAGGATGCGGGAATGGACCCCAGCCAGCAGCCCGCCTCGACGACCAGTAGACCCCTGCCGCACAACTTCCGTGCCTGGGGCATTTGCGTGCTAGAGAGCCACCATGCGGAGGAATTCCGCATGGAGCTCACGACCCAGACCTTCCTGAAGATCATCCTGGTCGTTCAGGGCAAGGGCGCTCTGCACACGGGGTCCAGGTCTTGGGATTGTGAGGAGGGTGACATCATCGTGGTGCCGATCGGGCAGGAGCATCGCATAGAAGATCGTGTTGGCTACCCGATGTCTCTGTACGTGGTCAGCATTCTGCCGAACGTGCTCGAGGTGGCCGCGCTCAACCCGAGCTTCTTGCCGGCCGGCGTGCTGACGCGTAACCGGCTCGTTTCGGCCCAGACCGAAGCGACGATGCGCCAGCTGTTGTTCGAGCAGACATTGGAACAGCCGCAATCCGGCGCGATGGTCATCGGCCTGACGCTGCGCTTGCTAGCCGTTTTGGTGCGTACCTACGGTCACTACCACGATCAGGAGCGCATCGTCGAGTTCCAGCCGCAACCGACGACGGACAGCCGAGCACGCGTTCAGGCCTATATCGAACACCTCGAACAACGCTTCTTCGAAGCGCGCGACCTCGATACCGCCGCGAAGGAACTCGGGCTCAGCCGACGTCGCTTCACGCAGCTATTCCGATCGTTGACCGAGACCTCTTGGCTCGCCTACGTGCGCCGCTTGCGCATCACTCATGCCAAGCGCCTCCTGCGCCAAACGCATCGCACCATCGCTTCAATTGCGTTCGAGTGCGGGTTCGAGGACCTCTCGACTTTTTATCGCGCCTTCAAGCGCGAAGTCGGGACCAGTCCGAGCCAATGGCGCCAGAACGAAGCGGCCGTACGGACACCGCAGTCCTGATACTTCCGATCCCACTCAATCAAGGCCTGCCTAGACAGGTACTTACTGATTGCGATACGCGGCAATAGCCGCTGAAGAAATCACCCGGCCATGGCGCTTTCCCCCGCTACGAACCGACGACCGCGACACATAGCCGCAGCGCCTTTCTGCCCAGACATGCTGGCGCAGGCCGCGCAAGCTCGTCGCCAAAGCAACGGTTCCCTGCCCTACTTCCAAGGGCGCTTAGGAACTCCCCACTGATGGAAATACGAGTCGAGAGCGTCGAGTTCTTCGAACGGCCGACGCAGACGCGATTGCCGTTTCACTTCGGCGCTGTGACGATGAGAAGCGCGACGACACTGATCGCGCGCGTGCGTGCTTCGGCGGAAGGCGCTGCCTGCCAAGGATTCGCAGCCGATCTGCTGGTGCCCAAATGGTTCGATAAGGACCCGACGCGCTCCGCGGCACAGAACGAAGCGGATCTCAAAGAGAGCGCGCGTCTGGCGGCCGAACAGATGATCGGTCTGAACGCGGCATCACCGTTCGAGTTGTGGCGCCAGACCTACGCTGCGCGCCAAGCCGTGGCCGCGACCTATCCGGGCGGTGGCCTGGCCGTCGGCTTTGGAGTCGCACTGGTCGAACGTGCGTTGCTAGACGCGGCATGCAGGGGCGCGGATATGAACTTCTTCGATGCGTGGAAGTCAGACCTGTTCGAGTACAAACCTGGGCTGCTTAACGAAGCGTTGCGCGACTGGAAACCCGCACAGACGCTCGCTTCCCAGCGCGCGCAACGGATTCAGGTACGTCACACGATCGGCATGCTTGATCCGCTCGAACGAGCGGATCGAGCCGTTCACGAGCGTATCAACGATCACCTGCCTGAGACGTTGGTCGAGGACATCGAGCACTACGGCTTGAGTCGCTTCAAAGTCAAACTTGGCGGCGAGCCAGCAGCTGACTTGGCGCGCTTAACCCGCTTGGCTGAATTGTTGCCGGAGCTATGCGGCGCATCCGATTGGTCCATGACACTGGATGCCAACGAGCAATACGGCAGCACCGAACCACTGGCCAAGATGCTCGACGAGCTGGCCGAGCGCAAGGCCGGCGCAGCGCTGCTTGAACGTCTACGCTTCATCGAGCAACCCATTCCGCGCGTAGCGAGCTTCGAGACGAGCCTGCGTGAACCCTTCGATGCACTGCGTCGGCACGCTCCCTGCATTATCGACGAAGCCGACGCTGACTTGACTTCCTTCCCGCGCGCAATCGAATGCGGCTGGCGTGGAGTCTCCGTCAAGGCTTGCAAGGGCGTGTTTCGTGCCATGACGAATCGCGGGCTGTGCGAGATTTCGGGCGGCGAGCACTTTCAATCCGGCGAGGACCTGACCAACCTGCCCGTGCTCCCCTTGCAACAAGATTTAACACTCGCAACGACGCTTGGCTTGGAAGATGTCGAGCGCAATGGCCATCACTACTTCCGCGGCTTGGATCACCTGCCCGAATCTGAAGCGGCCAGCGCATTGCAATCACACGACAGCTTGTATCACCGCATCGACGGCGGCATCGCGCTCTCAATCAATGCTGGCTCGCTCGACTTGCGCTCGCTCGACTGCGTTGGCTTTGGCTATCTGCCGCGCATCGAGCTGACCAGTGCGAGCGTCGCCTCGGTTCAGCGCAGCTCACATCGCTCTAGCGCCAATACGCAGGCAACTGAGGAATGCAGTTGAAATTCCGCACACCTGGCAGCTTCAAGAAGGCCGAAGAGTTCCGTGCCCACATCCAGTCGCTTGACTCGGACTTCGATTGCGACACGAGCCTCGAAGCAGCGGCCGGTCCATTTGGCGAGCCTATCTCCGTCGCAGGCAAGTCGCTGACGAATCGTTTCGCGATCCACCCAATGGAGGGTTGGGACGGCACGACGGATGGCTTGCCCACCGAACCGACACTGCGCCGCTGGCGCCGCTTTGGCCAAAGCAGCGCGTCCTTGATCTGGGGCGGAGAAGCCGTCGCCGTGCAACCCGACGGCCGCGCCAATCCAAACCAGCTTTGCTTCGATCCGCGCGCCGATACCGCAACAGGTCTTGCCCGCTTGCTCGAAGAGCTACAAGCGGGCCGCCATGATGCTGGGGTCGAAGACGAAGGCTGTGTCGTCGGATTGCAACTCACGCACTCCGGCCGCTTTGCGAGGCCTGAGGGAGCAAATACGCCGCTCATCCCAGCGCACCATCCGGTACTCGACGAGCGCTTTGGAATCACCGAAAATGAACGTGTTCTCAGCGACGCAGAACTAGAAGCCATCGGGGATTCCTATGTGCGCGCAGCCGTCTGCGCCCAGGAGCTCGGCTACGACTTCGTCGATGTCAAATGCTGCCACGGCTACTTGATGCACGAGCTGCTCGGGGCGCGTACACGCGCGGGTAGCTATGGTGGAGGTTTCGAGGGACGCACGCTCCTCTTGCGTCGCATCATCGAGGGCATCAGGCAGTCCGCGCCCGGATTGGTGATTGGTGTTCGCGTATCGATCGTCGATGTCTTCCCGCATGTGCCCAACAAGGAAACGCGCATTGGCGAACCGCGCGGCTGGGACATCGAACTGCCGGCGCAACATGGTTTCGGCATCGATCCGGCCGACCCGCGCCGCTTCGATATGGAGGAGCCACTGCGATTCTTGTCGTTGCTGCAAAGCATGGACGTAAAGCTGATCAACATCAGCGCGGGCTCTCCGTACTATTGCCCGCACTTGCAACGGCCTGCTTCCTATCCGCCCAGCGACGGGTATCTGCCGCCCGTCGATCCGCTCCTAAACGTACTCGACCACTTGCGCGTCGCGCGCTCGTGCAAAGAAGCCTTCCCCGACATGACCATGGTCGGATCCGGCTACAGCTATCTACAAGAGTGGTTGCCGCACGTCGCGCAGCACGAGCTGCGCAATGCGGGTGTCGACTTCATCGGGCTCGGGCGCATGGTGCTCTCGTATCCTGAGATGCCTATCGACGTGCTGGCGGCACGCGAGATTCGGCGCCGGCAAATCTGCCGCACATTCAGCGACTGCACGACTGCACCCCGCAACGGCATCGCGAGCGGCTGCTATCCGCTCGACCCTTACTACAAGTCATCCCCCATGGCAGCCGAGCTCAAGGCTTGGAAGTCGAACGAGAAGCAGAGTCGCATGGCATCTGAGAGGCTTGGACAGTGAGTCAAATCACGAAGGAAGAGATGAGTCGCGTGCGGGCCGGCCTGCGCATGGCGGTCGAGCCCGATCCCGAAGTGCTAGCCGCAGAGAAGCGCGAACTGCAGCGACTTGACGGCGTCGGTTTCGCCGAGCGCACGCGGGCGTACATGCGGTCGATCGGGCCGGGTTATCTGCAAAGCGCAATGACGTTGGGCGGCGGGACGGCAGCCTCCTCCTTGTTCGCCGGCGCGCTCTTCGGATACGAGCTCTTGTGGGTCGCGCCGATTGCGATGCTGCTGGGCATGATCATGCTCAGCGCCGTGTCGTATCAGACACTGTCGACGGGACTGCGCCCCTTCGACGCGATGGCCAAGTTTGCCGGCAAGCCATTGGCATGGTCCTGGGCTTTGGGCGCTCTCTTCGCATCGATCATCTGGCACTTTCCGCAATATGCTTTGGCCGCGGCTTGCCTGGTGGACATTGGTGATGTCAGCGGCATCGAGGGTTTGAGCGCGTCGTGGATGGGTTTCGTAGTGTTGGCCTGGGCACTGCTGCTCTCGCTCGGCTACGGCCGCTCACCGCGACTCGTGCGCGTGTACGAGAACACGCTCAAGTACATCGTCTGGGGCATCGTCGTCTGCTTCGGCATCGTTGTGTTCCAAACGGGCATCAGCGATTGGGGTGAGCTCTTCATGGGCTTCATCCCGCACTCGATCCCGGGTGAAGTCTCGAATGTCGCCGGTATCACCTTGGTGCTTGCCGGACTATCCGCAGCCGTCGGCATCAACATGGTTTTCCTGTACCCGTACAGCCTTCTGGCACGCGGCTGGGGACGAGAGCACAGACGCCTCGCGCGCTTCGACTTAGTCGCGGGTATGTTCGTGCCTTACGTCTTGGCGGCCAGTTTGATGCTGATCGCGGCGGCGAATACCCTTCACCTCGACCCCGAGTACGATGGCACAAAGATGTCGCCGGTCGACTTCGCGCTATCCCTCTCGAACACGATCGGCCCGGTCGGTGGCCGCGTGATCTTCAACTTGGGTGTGCTCGGCATGGCGCTCAGTTCGATCACCGCGCACATGATCTGTGCAGGTTTCGTCGGCGTCGAGTTGCTCGGCCTCGAAGTCGGTAGCTGGAAGCACAGACTTGCGACCATGGCGCCGATCCCCGGAGTGCTGGGACCGATGTACTGGGGCGATATCGCCGTCTACATTGCCGTCCCGACAAGCATCATCTGCGGCTTGTTCTTGCCGCTGGCCTACCTGGGCTTCATCCGCTTGCAAGGCAACCGCGACTACTTGGGCGACGACAAACCGGAGGGTGCGGCTGCGAGCCTGTGGCGCTTCGGCATGATCGCGACGACCTTATTCCTGAGCGTCTTCTTAGGTTGGTATGTCTACCAGAAGGCGCCGGGCTTCTGGGCCAGTTTGACTAGCGCTGCCAGCTGAATCGATCCTGCTGAGAGCACACGAGACAGCGTGCAGTACGGCGTACCACCCTTATGAGTTCAAGCCCCCTTCCCCAGGATGCGCCCGAAGGCGCGCGCGCTCGCACGGTCTTCGCCGCGGCTCACATCGTGATGACCGCGGACTATGAACAAGTCGAGATAGCGCAGGACACGCTCGAGCGTCAGCACCAGATCGAAGAGCACGTCGATTGGGAAGCGACGCGTGCGATCCGGCTGCAGCTCGACGAGTTTGGATTCGGCATTGCCGAGGCGATGGACACGGCACAACGCTTCGATATAGGTTGGATTCTTGCGCAGCGCTTGATCGAGGAATGCGGGGCGCTCGACAGACACCACGCCTTTGTTGCGGGCGCTGGCTACGACCAGCTGGCGGACGTCAGCGACCCAGCCGAATTGATCGCCGCGGTCGTCGAGCAAGCGCGCTTCATCCGGGCTCACGGCGGCATCCCAGTGATCTTGCCTATGCAATGGCTGACCGAGTCTGGCGCGGACGAGGCAACCTATGTCGAGGTTTACGAAGCCATAGCGAACGGCATCGAGGGCCCAGCCATCGTGCATTGGTTGGGCGAGATGTTCTTGCCTAGCCTGCGCGGTTACTTCCCTGGCGCAAGTTTTCGCGAGGTGATGAAACGCGGTGCGCGGACCTTCATTGGCGCCAAGCTCTCACTGTTTGATCGCGACCTGGAAGTCAGCCTGCGGCGCGAGTTGCGCGAGCGTGGGCAAGTCATCTTCACTGGCGATGACCTGAACTTTGCCGACTTGATCTTGGGTGGCGATCCGGAAATTGCTGATCGCTCTGCGCCCGCTATTGAAGACTGGGCCGACCTCGACGGCCGACCGCTAGCACTCGGCGACTTCAGCCACGCACTGCTGGGCGTGTTCGGCGCGATTGCGCGTCCCGTCGAACACGCACTGGATCAACTCGAAGCAGGTGATGCCGCGGGTTACTCCGAAACAATACGGCCGTGTGAAGAGTTAGGCCGTTGGTTGTTCCAAGCGCCCGTCCCAAACTACAAAGCAGGCGTCGCCTTCTTGACCTACCTCGATGGTCGCCAGGCACGCTGCCTTCTGCCGCTGCACGCTGAACACGATCGATCTATTGAGTTCCTCACCGAGGCCACGCGCTTGGGGTTGCTAGCGGAAGTCTTCGCCGACGAGTCGGCTGTGGAAGACCGGCTCGCTCGCACCTCGCGCTAATTCGATGCCGGGGCGTGAGGGAGCCTTCGCGTGCCCCAAGGACGAGCGCCTGGGTCAGAGTTCGGAACCGAGCGCAAATTTCTCGGACTCTGCTGCTCCACCCGTAACACTCCGCCGCAGGCTCTCGATAGAAAGGACGCTAGCAGCCCCTCTGAAATCTATACAAGGAAGAGATCATCAAGGCCTCGTCCCGCTCGCTTCGCGGCCTGCTCCAAGTCCTGCTCGCGATTCCGTTTTCCGCAGCCCTCTTCGCTCAGCAAATCGTTCATATCGATGAAACGGTCCAGGTCTCTGGCGACGGAAGCGACGGCGCGCCTTACGCCACGATCGCCAAAGCGGGTGCGCATGCCAGCTTCTTAAACGGGGACACTGTGCTCGTTCAAGCAGGAACCTATTCGTGCGGCTTTGGACTTCCAGCCGGAACCGGGCTCGCTTCTGGAATCAACAGGGACTGCCAATCCTATTGTGTCGATACAATATGGCCTCGCGCAGTTTGAAGATTGATCCTCATAGGACTATTTTGCGCGCTATTAGGGGGACCAAGTCCGTTCGGCCGCAGAGCTCGTCGCGAATGCTTGCTGGACTCTTCGTTCAATCCAGCTCATTCGGATTGCACAAGTGGGCTCTCATTTTTGACAGCCCTGCTAGCCTAGGTGTGGGCGCGCAAGCGCCTATACCTCTGACTCCTAGACAATCCTGCCTTACTCTCCTCATGAATACCCAGTGCAGCTTCTCCCTGGCTTCTCTACTGGCCATCGCGCCGACAACCTTCGCCCAAACCTCAATCGACCTGTCGCGAGCCGCCAACGACGCGCTCGGACTCCGCTCCTCCGAGGTCGTGATGATGACGGCGCCTGCAGCAGAAGGGTCGTCGATCCTGACGAGCTTCGAGCTCGCCGGACAGCCCGTCTACCTTCAGCTTCAGCCCGACTCCGTGCGAGCACCTGGGTTCCAAGTGATTGAGATCGGTGCGGATGGCCAGCCTGTCTCGCTCGATCCCGGCCCGGTCCGCACGCTCAGTGGTGATCTCTACGGAATCCCCGGAAGCAGCGTGCGCGGCGCCCATCTCGATGACGGCTACTACTTGCGCCTGCTGGTGCCTGGTTTCGATGAGCTCTGGATGCAGCCCCTCGCCACACAGGTCCCCAACGTCCACAGCGGTTATCACGTGCTGTATCGGACAAGCGACATTGTGGATCCGCAGCGTCCGTGCGGCAGCGACCGACTTGCCGATGTACGAACGGACATGCAGCAAACCTCCTCCGGAGGCGGAAGTTTCTATGGCGGCACAAGTACTGCCGAACTTGCCTGCGATGCGGACTATGAATACTACCTTGACTATGGCTCAAGTTCTGCCGTTCAGAACCGCATCGAGACCGTGATCGGCACGATGAACACGCAGTACGAAAACCAAGTCGGGATCACTCACCAGATCACGGCGATCGTCGTGCGCTCATCATCAAACCAGCCCTACACATCCACTGACGCCAATACCCTGTTGAACCAGTTCCGCAACGAGTGGAACAACAATCAGGGAAGCGTACAGCGTGACGTGGCTCAACTGTTCACTGGCAAAGAGGTCAATGGCGGCACGATCGGAATTGCTTGGCTCGGAGTTATCTGTCACTCCTCCTATGGCTACGGCCTCGTGCAGTCCGACTTCAATGGCAACTTCGGCTGCGCGACTGATTTGTCAGCTCACGAGTTGGGTCACAACTGGAATGCTGGACACTGCAGTTGCACGAGCAACACGATGAACCCGTACATCACTTGCGCGAACAACTTCTCGTCGAATTTCACGATTCCCGACATCATCGCTCACCGCGATTCGCGTAGCTGCCTCGATGGTAGCGGTGGCCCGACGACCCCTACGGATGTCTCCGTGGCATCGATAACCACGTCGACAGTCAACCTCGGCCAAGGGCGCAAGAGTGCCAGAGCCGTCATTGTGATTCGTGATGATCTTGGCAACGCAGTCTCAGGCAAGACCGTTTCCTGCACAGTGACGGGAGACCTGAACGAAAGCTTATCGGGAGTCACAGGGAGCGATGGTTCCGTAACCTTGACGACCGTCGGCTGGAAGAAGGGTCGCCTTCGCTTCACCTTCTGCGTTGACGATGTGACGGGCACTGGCCTGCCCTACGACGCGAACGATAACGCGGTGACCTGCGCACAAAACTAAGAGTCCAAAGGACCCTATTCAGCCGGCCCGACTCGTTGCAAGCATGCACGAGTCGGGCCGGTTTAGTTATTCTAGGACACGGAAGCGCGCTTGCCTTCGAAACGAGCCTCGAGCCCGCCGAACTCGGAGCGTTCGAGGTACAGCTCGAACGCGTGGCGCTGAAGCACTTCCTTGACGATGTGAAGTCCCAAGCCACGCCCGTTGGGTTCGCGTTGCCTCGCCTCATCGCCCCGATAGCTGCGCTCGACAATTCGGTTCTTGTCTTCTTCGGGAATGCCAGGGCCATCGTCGATCACGCGGCACACGAAAGTCTCGTCTTTGACGCTCAGGACAACCGCGACGTTGCCGCCCGCTTTGTTGAAACGGATCGCGTTGTGTACGACATTGCCGAGGGCCTGCTCGAGCAGGGTCACGTCTCCGAGCACGGTCGGCGGCTCATCGGGAACGGAGTACTCCAAGTTGACTCCACCCTCACGCGCGATCATTTGGTGACGGAGATAGACACGCTCGACTAGAGCGGAGAGGTCGACGCTGGAACGATCGATGTCGCGCTCGACCGCTTCAAGCCTGGACGCGACGCTGAGGTTCGAGAGGATCGCGGCGATGTAGTGTGCTTCTTGAACCGAGCAGGCGATCAGCTCGTCGTCGGAACCAGCCGCTGCGACGGAGGAGCCTGAGCGCTTGGCATTGGTGGAACCTCGTACCGAACTCAGCCGACTCAAGTATCCCTGCAGCACTGTCAACGGGATCGCGACATCGTGCGTCGTATTCTCGACGAATCGACGCAAGCGTTCCTCTCGCTTCTCTAGCTCGACCAACTGACCACGCACGCGCGCGCCGACCTCGTCGAATGCGCGCGCCAACTGTCCGAGCTCGTCCTTGCTGCGTTCGGTCGTCGGTAAGTCATAGTCTGCATCCGCCGACTTACGCACTTCGGCGGTCAGTCTGCGCACGCGTGTAACAAGTGGGCCAGCCGCTAACAAAACAACGATGGTCACTGCCAGAGCAGCTAACACGGACCCGAGCAAATGCGACTTAGGCTGCCAAACAGCGACAGGACTTCTACGTCGGACGAAGAGTGTCGCAACGGGCCCTTCCGCCCACTCCGTACGAAACGCGACTTCAAAAATGTGATGATCCCCTTCCACAATTTCTATGCTCGCAAGCTCTGCGCCTTCATTCAGCTTGGCTTGCAGACTCTCTGGGACCTGTGGCACGCCCTCGTTCGGTGACAGAAAGTTGAGGTCATAAGCAAACAGCTCGATCGGAACACGTCCAGCCATCGGAGGGCGGTGATCAGAGCGACCACCGCGCTCCGCTTCCCAACCTCGGTCGCCCGGAGGATTTTGCGGCCGGCCTTGAGGGCCACGACCCTGACCGCGGGGCCCGCCGGGGCCACGATCATTGGATGCCCAATCTCCGGGCCCCCGATCGCCCGGGCGCCCGCCTCGATCGCTGAACTCATCACGGCGATGCCGTCCTTCCAGAGCTTCGCCTGCCTGTGTCGCGCGGTTCATCAATAGCGCACGAGCATCGGCCGGATAGCGGGAAGGATCCGCTTCACAACGTTCTTTGTCGCCCGCCTCCATGCGTGCCAATGCGAACTCGCGCAAGCCGGCTTCGACGGACTGGCGCTCGAGATCTGCACGCACCCATGCGATCGCCACGACCAGAGGAATCGAAGTGATCAAGACGGTCAGCGTCAATCGCAGGCGCAGGTTCACTCTGTGTCCCCGCTCTCGAGCCTGTAGCCGACGCCCCAGACTGTCGTCAGGTAGGTGGAGCAAGCGCCCAGCTTCTTGCGCAGGCGAGAGACGTGAACATCCAAGGTGCGCTCGGTTCCTTCGCGTTCGGTGTCCAAGACGTTCTCGGCCAACCAAGCGCGTTGCACCGCAGATCCCTGGCGGCGCGCTAGGGCCGCGAGCAAATCGAACTCGACCTTGGTCAACTCGATGCTCGCTGACTCGACCAGCACGCGCCGGCCTTCCAGATCGATCGTTAGCTTGCCGACTTCAATCGCTCCACCGCGCTTCAACATGGGGCGACGAATCCGAGCACCCACACGGGCGACGAGTTCCTCGGGCCAAAAGGGCTTGGTCATGTAATCGTCAGCACCCAATTCGAGGGCGCGCACGCGCACGCTCGTGTCCTGCTTGGCGGACAAGACCAGGATCGGAACATCACATGTCGAACGCGTCGTCTTAAGCACATCGAGCCCATAAGTACCCGGCAGCATCAGGTCCAAAATCATCAAGTCGCACGCCTCGACGTGCTCCGTGGCGACCGCATCGCCGCGCTCGAGCCACGTCGTGTCGTAGCCGGCACGTTCGAGATGCTCGACCACTTGCTCTCCGAGTTTGGTGTCGTCTTCGACGAGTAATACGCGCATATCCTGGATTCACCCAGTAGGAGGGTCGGTTGTAGATCTTGCGGAAGTCCTAACGCGAAGCATGATCGTCGCGGAAGTGGCGCCGAATGGAAGCTCACGGTAGCAAGAAGGAGGCGAGCACCCGAAACCCATGCGAGAGGGAAACCCGAAGCGCTACTCGACCCGCAGGACAGCATCCTCTTGCGCTGGCAATTGAGTGAGCTGCGCGGCCATTCCGAGCACTATCCGTTAGAATCGAGCGCCCCCGACACTAATGCCACTGCGCCTCGCCATGCTTCGCACACCCTCGCCCCTGTCGCTCGCTCTGTTCTTGATGATCAGCCCCGGCGCTGATGCTCAGACAGCCCTCCTTCCGCCGCAACACACCGGCCTGTACTACGTCAGCGGATCCTCGTCACATAACGTGGGCGAGTACGCGCCGGATGGCAGTCTGCTGCGAATCATCACCGCCCCACTGCTGCAGGGCCCCAGAGGGATTGCCGTTGACGAACATGGCAGTCTCGTCGTGAATTGCGCGGGCAGCGACACGATCTTGGTCTTTGATCTCGAGGGCACTCAGCTACGTACGATTAGCCATCCCGACTTGACGCAAGGAACCGGCATTGCTCGATCGGCGGACGGTCGTTGGTACATCGGCAACTTCAGTCCGGGTCGCGTCGTCGTCTTCGATAACGACTGGAACTACCTCGAGACGATCACAACTAGTGGCCTTAACGGAGTCAACTGCGTCTCCTTCGATGACGACGGCAGCTTTGCCGTCACAAATGCTTCGAACGCTCAAGTGCATCGCTTCGATGCGGCTCATCAGCCACTGGGCGTAATCAATCACTCGAGCTTGAGCTCGCCGATGTCCATCGCAAAAGATTCAAGCGGTGCGCACTTTGTGTCGAATGGCGGCAACGGCCGCATCACGAAGTTCGATGCCAACTGGTCATACGTAATGACGTTCGGACTAGGTGTGCTGTCGGCCCCGCAGGGTGTCGTCATTGACGAACACGATGAGCTCACCATTACGAACTTCAGCGCCTCGACGGTTCATCGCTATGGAAATGATGGTGTGCTACGCGGCTCTTTCCCACTGACTGGCATCACGACGGGCCGCAATCTGTGTTGGCAGACGAGTCCCTATGCGCTGGCGCGGCTGGGAAGCGTCGATTCTGCCGCCGGGCTTCCCGTACGAACGCTGACGGCCAACGGCCAGACCGGCGATGCGCTGGGTCGCATGACGCTGACGAAGACAACTCCCCTACGTATCGAGATGCTAGCTCCGCCCGCTGGCCCCGCCGCGGCTGGGTTGGTTCTGTATGCGAGGATCGGAGAACCAACGCCCTTCGAGTCCAACGACTTGCCGCGTGGCTACGGACTCTTCTCATTCGAGACGCCCCTGAGCGGTGGCCAACCTATGACCTTGATCAACTCGGTCGGGCAGGAAGCCTTGCTAGGAACGGGTCATTTCCCTGCCGTCAGCGCACCTGGCACACTGCTCGATTTCCCACAGGGTGTTCAGCGCACGTTGGTGCTGACTCTTCAAGCGCTTGTCCGTGACGCTGGTAGCGCCGGCGAGGGATTCAGCACCAGCAACACGCTGGTATTGACGATTCAGTAGCGGCAGCGAGACATCAGCGACGAAAGGCTGGCGGGATCCTATGATGCGCGTCCCTATACATCCCTCGGCCCTCCCCAAGTTCGTCGCATGCATACCTGCTCACGCTGGTCCTTGCTCCTAGGAGCCCTTGTCTTACCGAACCTTGCTTCGTGCAATGCGAGTGAGAAAGCACAACAACGATCCACTGGCACCTTTGCCGACACGAGGACCGGTGACTTCACCGATCAGGATCGACTGCGCGGGTCGGTGACTCCAGAGCGCGAGTGGTGGGATCTGCAGCACTATGATCTGAAGCTGCAGGTCATGCCTGAGACCAAGAGCCTGAAGGGCTCGAACGTGATCTCATTCGCGACTCTAGAGGCCAGTGACCGCATGCAGATCGATTTGCAGCCCCCGCTTGTGATCACGCGCGTCGTACATGGCGGTACGGACTTGGAATTTGAGCGTGACGGGAAGGTCTATTGGATCGATTTTGCCAGCCCGCTCGCAGTTGGGACTCATGATCACATCGAGGTCTTCTATGAAGGCACTCCGGTCGAGAGCAAAAATCCGCCCTGGAGCGGTGGCTTCTCTTGGAACCAAGACGAAGAAGGCCATCCCTTCATCGCAACGACCTGCCAAGGTATTGGCGCGAGTATCTGGTGGCCCAACAAGGATCATGGCTACGACGAACCCGATGGTGGAATGGATATCCATGTAACCGTTCCGGAGAGCTTGGTCGCCGTGTCCAACGGCCGCTTGCAGGGTAGGCAGCACGACCCGAAGGCCAAGACGCGCAGCTTCCATTGGCAAGTCACAAGCCCGATCAACAACTACGGCGTCAACGTCAACATCGGCAACTACATGTCTATGGCGAGCACCTTCGAGGGTGAAGGCGGGCCGCTCGATGTGGAATACTGGGTGCTGAAGCATCAAGAAGAGGTCGCGCGCAAGCACTTCGCTGAAGTCCCGCGCACGCTGGCAGCCTTCGAGCATTGGTTCGGCAAGTACCCCTTCTACGCCGACAGCTATAAGTTAGTCGTCGTGCCCTACTTGGGCATGGAGCACCAGAGCTCGGTCACCTATGGCAATAGTTTCCAAAACGGCTACAGAGGCAGGGACCTGAGCAAGACGGGCGTCGGCCTGAAGTTCGACTTCATTGTCGTGCACGAGACCGCGCACGAGTGGTTCGGCAACAACATCTCGATGAAGGATGCTGCCGACATGTGGATTCACGAGAGCTTCGCAAACTACGCCGAGAACCTCTTCGTCGAGTTCCACTTCACGAAAAAAGAGGCGCAGGACTACGTCATCGGTTGCCGCAAGCTCGTCAGCAACGACATCCCAATCATCGGCATCTACGGCATGAACAGCGAGGGTTCGGGCGACATGTACTACAAGGGTGGGAACATGCTGCACACGATGCGCCACATCCTGAACGATGACACGAAGTGGCGCGAAGTGCTGCGCAGCATGAACGAGGAGTTCTGGCACAAGACCGTCACGACCCAGGAATTGGAAGCCTATATCAGCCGCGAGACGGGCTTCGACTTTGGGCCGTATTTCGATCAGTATCTGCGCACGACGGATATTCCTGTGCTTGCCTACGAAGCGGAAGAGGGCGGAGTCCGCTTGTGGTGGAAAGGCGTCGTTGAGGACTTTGCAGTCCCCGTCCTGGTACGCATCAATGGCGAGGAGCAGCGCGTGCTGGTCTCGCAGGAACCGACCCGGATCGAAGTGACGGAAGCACTCGAGAGCTTCGAGTTAGACCGCAACTTCTACATGACGGTCGAGGGGTAGAGAGGTCGGACTCACAGGGATCCCTTCCCCACGTGCTCGCCTCAAGGCACCTGAACATTGGAGTGCTGAGCACATTGGTGCGGGCAGCCTCGCCGTTGCTATGGAGCCGTTTGTGAGAGGGCCGGCCAGTCAGGTCAATGGAACATCACCCCAACCGCAGACGACAGATTGAATGTCATCTGTGGATTCTGGTCGAGGTACCAGGTCTGGAAGTAGTGGGTCTGCCCGGCCAGGACCAAGAGCGACGGGAAGTCCACGATCGCTCGAAATGAGCCATTCGAGTCGGCGGTCAATATCGGAGGTAGTCGGAGTGCAGGGCGGCCCAGGCACAGGGTGCCCTGGCCACCCCCTTTCATGAGCATTGAACCACGTGTTCGAACCTGCGCTGTTGGACTCGAATAGGGTGTTGAAGACGTACGAGTTGTTGGCGGTGTCGGTTCCCGGCTCGCCACCAGCCTGAAAGGTGGCTATTGCCCCTCCCGCTTCGAATGCCGCATTGGTTCGGAATGAACAGGATGAGACCTGTAGGCCTTGGTCGCTGCTCGAAAGTGAGCCGTTTTGGAAGTACAAGCCGCCACCTCGCAGTGCGAGATTTCTCTCTACGAAGAGGTTCTTGAGCCGGAGATGGGTGTTCTTGGCATAGACGCCACCCCCGTGCTGGTTTTCTGGCGAGTTGAGCGGTACCGCAATTTCGGTTGAGTTTCCGCGCTCCACTCGGAACCCGTCGATGACCGTCAGTCGATTAGCACCCGGCATTGCGCCCACTGTCGTTACTACGGTGTAGGCATCGTCCGTTGAATCACTCGGCGTGCTCATGATGTCGCCGGACAAGACCGTGAGGTTGAAAAGATTTCCGGGGCGCTCAGACACGAATGCCTCTCCACCTGCGAAGCCTCCGTACAATGACAACCCATTGGGGATCAGAAACGTCTTGGTCCTTCCGGGACCCGAACTCGGAGAAACGGAAGGCATGTAAATCCCTTGCTTGACCCAGATCTCGTCTAGTGGACTGCTCACGGCCACAAGAGCCGTGTCAAACGAATCGAATGCATCTCTCCATGTAGTCCCGCCTCCCCCTGGGAGAGCTGAGGAGTCCACGTAGGAAATTCCTCCAGATGCCGGCAAAGAAAAAGCAAAGAGTGTGGTCAGAAGCGAAGTCGAGCGACGCAGAAGCATGGTTAGCCTCACTGTTGGGTTCTCTCTAGTTCGAGTTTATCGGACAATCCAGGAGACCCAGCCCCCACACGCGCGAGCAAAGTCGGTGCAGGCCGTGCGAGCCGGAAGGCGGCACAGATGCGAACTGATGTTTTGATTGGGAAGCCGCGAGCGATGCGAGACCATTGGGCTCTCTCCAGACTCCATGATTACCACCATCTCCCACTTCGGACCGCTCCCTCCGGGATCTCCTGGTCGGCCGGCGGACGATCTGTCCAAGCTCCGATCCTACGCGCACTTAGGAGGAGAGGTCAGCGCGACATTCAGCTTGCCGAGATGGCCAGCTCAACTAACCCGTCCGTATTTCGAGGCGGCCAAGACAGCGGTTACACTCTTAGGCAATGGCCGAATTTGATAAACACCAAGGACTCGAGGCGATTCCCGAAGGGCTGCAAGAGGCTGGAGGAATTCTGCCCGGGATCGCTGCGAAGGTTGCGCAAGAGACAGGCAATGCCGAGGCCCACGTTTACGGCGTAGGCAGCTTCTATCACTTGCTCTCGAGGCCGAATGCGAAAGTGCGCGTGTGCACTGGCTTGTCGTGCTTGATGGCAGGCGCGGACAAGGTGCTGGCTGCGACTCAAGCGGCGGGTTGGCCTTCCGAGGGCTGCTCCTGTTTGGCTGGCTGCGATGTCGCGCCTGCGGTGCTGAAGGATCGGCGCGTACTGCCGAAAGTTCAGGTCGAGGACATCGAACGCGCCGGTGCAGACTGGACTGCTTTTGAAGCGGCAGCCGACACCAGCGAAGACGCGTGGCTCGGTGACTTCGGTCCGACCGAATCGATGCCCGACAAGTTGGCCATGAACTTGGCCGGCGCACAGGACTACTCGGGTGCCGCCTTTGCGCATGCGCGCGAGATGGGTGCGGAGGCCATCGTTGCGCAACTCAAAGAGTCTGGCCTGCAAGGGCGCGGAGGCGCAGGCTTCCCGGCGCACTTCAAGTGGTCCTCGCTGCGATCTCAAGCTGAGACAAAGCGCCACGTCGTCTTGAACGCGGACGAAGGCGAACCCGGCACATTCAAAGATCGCGAAGTGATGATGCGGCGGCCGGACCTCGTATTGGAGGGCCTCGCGATCGCAGCGCAAGCGGTCGAAGCCACGGATGTGTGGCTGTACTTGCGTGGAGAGTTCGAACTGCCGAAGCGCGCGATGCGCGACGCGCTCGCTCGCTTTCAAGAACAGGACTTATTCGCGGGCATCGAGTTCCATTTCCATGATGGGCAAGGCGCCTACATCTGTGGCGAGGAGACCGCGCTGATCGAAGCTCTCGAAGGTAAGCGTGGCATGCCGCGATTGAAGCCGCCCTTCCCGACCGAGGCCGGTCTGTGGGGCAAGCCGACGCTGATCCACAATGTAGAGACCATCGCCTGCGTGCCCGCGATCCTGATGCGCGGCGGCGAGTGGTTCCACAAGCTTGGGCGCACGGAGGCGGGTAGCAAGCTGTACTGCATCAGTGGTGATGTCGTGCGCCCCGGCACCTATGAATTGCCGCTTGGCATCAACCTCGATGAACTTGTCGAGGTGGCCGGTGGCTACGTCGGCGAACTGAAGGCCTTCAGTCCCGGCGGTGCGAGCAGCGGCTTCTTGCCGGCTAGCGAGCGCCAGCGCCCTCTCTCCTACAAGGCATTGGGCGAAGTCGGCTCGATGCTGGGCTCCGCGGGTGTCGTCGTGCTGAACGAGAAGACAGACATCCGTTGGGCCGTGATGCAGCAGCTGCGTTTCTTCCGCGACGAGAGTTGCGGCCAATGTGCCCCTTGCCGCATCGGCACCGAGTACCTACACGAATCAGTCAAGCGCGACGGCAGTGTGAACGACCTGACGCACGTCGCCGATGCCGCTTGGCAAATGAACGAAGGCTCCATCTGCGGCCTCGGCCAAGCGGCCCCCCTGCCGCTGACGAGTGCGCTGAAGTACTTCCCTGAAGAGTTCGAAGCGCCGGAGACAAACGCATGATCGATCGCAATCGCATTGAGATCCAAGGACGCGAGCTGGCGTTCCACCCCGGGGAGACGGTCCTCGAAGTGGCGCAGCGCGATGGCTTGAAGATCCCGACTCTGTGTCACGACCCGCGCTTGAAGCCCGCGGGTGCCTGCCGAACTTGCCTAGTCGAGATCGATGGTTGGCGCCGACTCGCGCCGGCTTGCGCGACCCCTGCAGCCTCTGGCATGAAGGTCGCGACCGAGAACGAGCGCATTGACAAGCATCGCAAGTCATTGCTCGCGCTCTATATGACGGATCACCCGCAGACGCGCGAAGAGGCCGAGCCGGGTGCGCCGAACCAACTGCTGGACATGGTCGCGGAGTATGACGCTCCGACCAACTGGGGCCAGCTGGAGTGCAAGCGCGACGATCGCAACGAGGATCGCAACCCCTACATTCACTTCGACCCGGCGACCTGCATCGCCTGTGCGCGCTGCACGCGCTACTGCGACGAAGTCGAGTCGGTCAGTGCGATCACGCTGGCTGGCCGCGGCTTCGAGACGACGATCTCGACCGCTGACCAGCGTTCGCTACTCGACACGACCTGCGAAATGTGCGGCGGCTGCGTCGATGTCTGCCCGACTGGCGCGATGGGCGAAAAGATGCCGCTGGTGCGTGGCGACAAGCCGGAACGCCAGCTCGAGAAAGTGCGCTCGACCTGCAACTACTGCGGCGTTGGCTGCCAAGTCGATTTGAATGTCGACCGCGAGGGGCTTGAAGGCAAGGGGCGCGTCGTCAAGGTCACGAGCCCCGAGACAGGCACGACCACTAACGATGGCAACCTGTGCGTCAAGGGCCGCTTCGCGTACGACTTCGTTCACTCCGGCGATCGATTGACCGAGCCTCTAGTGCGCGACAAGGACGGACAACTCGTCCCAACCACCTGGGAGAACGCCCTGGCAGTCGCGGCCAAGGGCATGCTCGGCGTGCGCGAACGGCATGGCGCCGACTCGCTCGCCTTCGTTAGCTCTTCGCGTTGCACGGTCGAAGAGAACTACTTGATGCAAAAGTTGTCGCGCACAGTCTTTGGCACGAACAACGTGCATCAATGTGCTGCAACGTGACACGCCCCCACGGTGGCCGGTCTGGTCAACACTTTTGGAGCGGGCGCGATGACGAACTCGATCGGGGAGATCCGCGACGCGGACTTCCTGTTCGTGATCGGAAGCAACACGAGCGAGGCACACCCCATCATCGCGATGGAAATGAAGCAGGCCGTGCACCGCGGAGCGACCTTGGTCGTCGCGGACCCGCGCGCCGTCTGGATGACGACGATGGCCAAGCGCCATCTGCAACTCGAGCCGGGAACGGATGTCTGGCTGTTGAACGCAATGGCGCACGTCATCATCGAAGAAGGCTTGACCGACGAGACCTTCATTCGTGAGCAGTGCGAGGGCTTCGAGGCTGTCAAAAAGACTGTCGCGAAGTACACGCCCGAGGAAGCCGAGAAAGTCACCGGCATTCCGGCGGAGGACATCCGCTGGACTGCACGCAAATACGCGACGACTGAGAAAGCCGGCATCTACTACACGCTTGGCATCACCGAGCACACGCACGGAACGGATAACGTCTACGCGCTCGTGAACCTGGTCTTGATGACGGGTCACCTGGGCAAGCCGTCTTCAGGCATGAACCCATTGCGCGGCCAGAACAACGTTCAGGGCGCGAATGACGCGGGGGCGACTCCTATCTATTACCCGGGCTATCAGTCCGTGGACGACCCCGAAGCCCAAGCTAAATTCGAAGAAGCCTGGGGCGTCTCGCTCAGTCCTGATCCCGGCCTGAACCTGAATGAGATGATGAAGGAGGTCGGCAAGCAGGTGCGCGCTCTGTACGTGATGGGCGAGGACATTCTGTTGTCCGAGCCGAATGTGGGCCGGCTCGAAGCTGCCATGAACGGCTGCGAGTTCTTGGTCTTGCAAGAGATCTTCATGAACGAGACAGCGCGCTACGCGGACGTGATCTTCCCCGCTTCGGTCTTCGCCGAGAAGGACGGCACCTTCACCAATTCGGAGCGACGCGTGCAGCTTGTGCGCAAGGCCGTCGCGCCTCCGGGTGAGGCGCGTGAAGACTGGCGCATCTTGACGCAGTTCGCGCAGGCTTGCGGCGGCGACTGGCCCATGATGGAACCTGCTGCGGTCTATTCGGAGATGGCAAGTTTGTCTCCTAAGTTCGCCGGCATCAGTCACGAACGTATCCACAACGAGACCGAAAACCGCAAGACCGGTCTGCAATGGCCGTGTGTCAGCGAAGAGGATCCGGGAACCGTCTTCTTGCACGAGACTGGAGTCCTGCGCGGCAAGGGACTGTTCACCGCTGTCGATTATCGACCGTCAGAAGAGCTGCCCGACTCCGAGTACAGCTTGGTGCTGTCGACAGGCCGCACGCTGTACCACTACAACGCGGGAACGCAAACACGCCGCGAGAGCGGCCTGGTCGCGAAACAGCCCGAAGTCTTCATCGAGATCCACCCCTTCGACGCACGTAGCCGCAAGATCAAGGATGGAGATCGCGTCGAGGTACGCTCGCGTCGCGGCGCAATCGAGTGCAACGCGATGATCTCGCGCCAGGTTCGCAAAGGATGCACATGGATCCCACTGCACTTCAGCGAAGCGCGCGCGAACCTGTTGACGAATGACGCGGGCGATGCGGTCACAGGGACCGCCGAGTACAAAGTGTGCGCGGCGGAAGTGTCTTTGGCTGCGACGCAGCCGGAGACGCAGGCTCAGTACCCCGGCAGCTACTATTCAGTCGTCGACTCCCCCGCGGAGTGAAGTCGTCAGATTCGTGTCACGGCCTCCCATAGGGGGGGCCCGCAGGATCCTGTCAGATTCGTAAATCCGGTTGTGTCAGGAACTCTCGCGCTTGACCGCGTCAACAGACGCGCAGCAGCCGGCTCTCGAACTCCACAAGCGACACAAAGGTACTGCGGCAAGCGCACCCAGGACCGTTGCGACGACGTAGATCCACAAGACCTCGAAGCGGAACGAAACCAACGCGGGACCCAAGGAGCGAGCTGGATTCATCGAGGCGCCCGTGGTTGGACCGGCGAAGTAGGCTTCGAGTCCAACGACAGCGCCGATGGCCAGCCCAGCTGAGATTCGAGAACTCAGCGGGTTTGTCGCAAAGTGCAGGATGACGGACATCAGCACCAAAGTCAGACAGAGCTCGAGTGCGAAGCTCTGCGCGAGCGATCCTGCTGGCTCGGTCGCGCCCAAGGTCTCGTGCATCGGATAGAGCACACGCAGCAGCCCGCTCGCCAGAATCGCTCCAAGGCACTGGCTAGCAATGTACGGCGCGACTTCCCCGCGCTGAAAGCGACCCGCTCGCCACAACCCGATCGTGACCGCAGGATTGATGTGGGCGCCCGAGACGCCACCGAAGGCAAAGATCATTGCCGTCACGATCAGCCCAAAAGCGAGCGAGATCCCAATGTGCGTGACGTCCCCCCCCGTCACATCGTTCAACACGATGGCACCGGTTCCGACGAGGACAAGGGCGAAGGTTCCGATCGCCTCGGCTGCGAGTCTCTTCCTCATATATAGCAAGGCTCGGGAAAGCAACCATTGCTGAAGAGCGGCAGCGTGCCAAGCGGGGCACTCGTGTGCAATGTGAAGTCAGCGGGCGCAGACATTCAGGCAAGCGCCTCCCTTATCCATCGATGGCTACTAGCGCGACCACTAGCAGTTTGTTGAAAGAGGCCGATTCATGAATCGGAGTCTCAGGATTGACTGGCAAGGAGCCAGCTTCCTCGCATAGCTGGATGCGATTCTTGGGTTCTGACAGCGCAGCAAGGTGTGGATCAGAGTGTTTAGGGCGAGCTGCTAGGTCGGGTTCTTAGTCCAAGGTGAACGAGGGCAGGCCAGGATCCACTCGCTGCGCACCCGCACGTCAATTTGGGCTACTTCGTTGGCGAGGTGGCCTCGCTGCGACTGCATATGGCCCGCGCTATTTTTTCGACCCAAACTCGCGATCCTTCAGGCCCGCGCAAGATCTGACGGCGACTCTTGATGGACCGGCACGACTCCGGCTCGGCCCCCCCCCCCGAACCGATCATGAGGCTCGAATCCATGAAACCGCTCCTATTCGTACTCCCGCTCGTCATCACTTCGAGCGCGCTGGCACAGCTTCCACCCATGCCAGCACCTCCGCAGAACCCGGTCACCGAAGCCAAGCGCATCTTGGGTAAGGCGCTCTTCTGGGACGAACAGCTTTCCAGCGACAACACCGTCGCCTGCGGCACCTGCCACCGACCGGCGTCCGGAGGCGGCGATCCCACAGCTGGTCAACCCGGTTCGAACCACCCCGGTCTCGATTCGATCTTCGGAACGCCGGATGACAAGCGCGCGTCCAGAGGCGTCATCGCTCAGGACACATCCGAGGATTACGATCCGTCGACCGCCTTCGACTTCGCAAAGCAGGTCACTGACCGCGCGTCACCCTCGCACCTTGGAGCCGGTCACTTCCCCGAGCTCTTCTGGGATGGTCGCGCAACGGGCCAGTTTCTGAACCCCGAGACGGGCGCGATCAGCATCCCGAATGGCGGGGCACTGGAATCGCAAGCTGTCGGACCGATCCTGAGCTCGGTCGAGATGGCGTACGAGGGTCGCACTTGGGACGACGTTCGCAACAAGCTCGAGCGGGTCGACCCATTGGCCCTGGCGTTCAACTTGAACCCCGACCTGACGGCCGCATTGAGTGGTGGCGTCAGCTACCCCGACCTATTCAACACAGCCTTCGGTGACTCAGCGATTACGGCCGAGCGCATTGGTTTCGCGCTGGCGACCTACGAGCGCACGTTGAATCCCGATCAAACGCCGTGGGACCGCCACCAAGCAGGTATCCCGGGCTCGCTAACGCCGAACCAGATCGACGGCATGATGGCATTCGGCAGCCCGCAGTCGCGCTGTACCCAATGCCACCAGCCGCCGCTCTTCAGCGATGGATCCTATCGCAACCTCGGACTGCGTCCGATCGGCGAAGACAACGGTCGACGCAATGTGACGGGCCAGTTCGGTGATCGTGGTCGCTTCAAGGTCCCCAGCCTGCGCAACGTCGGTTTGCGTACGCGCTTCATGCACCAGGGCCAGTTTAGTCAGCTGCCACAGATCATGGGCTTCTATGACCAGGACGGCGGACCGAACAACGCGAACAAGGATCCGCTCCTCACCGGCCTAATGGTTCCGCCGCCCGTCGGCCAGGCCATCGTCGACTTCCTAGCAAACGGCTTGACCGATCCGCGCGTCGCAGCCGAGGCACCGCCCTTCGATCGCCCGCGCCTCAATACTGAACGCTTGATCACGAACCCCGAGATCGTTGGCACCGGTACCAACGGCAGCGGCGGCATGGTGCCAACCCTCATTGCAGAGACTCCTCCGCGTCTGGGAAGCAGGGACTTCAAGCTCGGTGTGCATGATGCCCTCGGCGGTGCACATGGATTCGTGGTCTGGTACTTGAGTGCGCCCGGCGCACCTGGATATGCACGACGCATGGCCGTGACGCTCTCCGGCTCGGGTGCTGGCAATGGCTTCGCGACAAGTCAGTTCAATCTCCCGAACGACCCGACCCTGTCAGGTCTCGAGCTTTGGGGTCAGTTCTGGGTTTTGGATCCCGGAGCCGCTGGCAACTTTGCACGCAGCCCTTTTGCCCACGTCACGCTGTTCTAGTCGTGATCGAAGAGTCTTTCCCCGTCGCTCCCCAGCACTAGGCAGGCTTTAAGAGAGCTGAAGCTCCTCGCTTCAACTCACTCGAAAGACTTGGGGCCCCGTTGTAGCGGTGGCCCCTTTTTTCGTCTCCAGCGCTAGCAGGCTGGCCGGACGGGTGACTATCAGCTGGTTTTCCCAAACGCGGCTCTGAGTACTGAGCGTCGAACGCCTCCTCAATGCCAGTCGATCAAGCCCTGAGCGGCCAGATCCGATAGCGGAGAGATCATGACGAGTCCCAAAGCTCCCAACCGCCGCGCATCAGCGCTGACGACCCTGGCCCTCTTGACCGGCCTTTCCTCTCTCGTGTCGTGCCAAGCAACCGCACGTTCGACTCAGATCACTCCCGGCCCGGTCAAGATCGAGAAGATGCATGCCAGCTGTGTGCAGATCCTTGTCGAAAGCCCGCGAGCTGGGATCTTTGCCGGTCCCCGCATTCCTGTCGACAATCTGCAGGAAGCGATCGAGGCCGCTATCAGAGAGAGTGCACTCTTCGAAGTATGGAGCGACCAAGAGTCCTTCGACTTCGAGCTGCGCGTCCAGGTCGAAGAGGTCGAGGAAGAGGACTACAGCCTGGATATGACCAGCAAGGTGACCATGATCTGGAGTCTGGTCGAACCAGGACAAGACGAACCGACCTGGGTCTCGCAGGTGAATTCCTCGCACAAGTCCACGCCCTTCGATTCGAAGGACATGAAAGCGCGCAAGCTGTTCGCGTTGGAAGGCGCGACGCGCAAGAACATCGATAAGGCGCTACGCCGCCTATCGAAAGCATCGCTAGCCGGCGAAGAGCCCGAGCCTCATCCTTAGAGCGAGATCGAGGCGAAGTAGATGCGTGACTGCTCGTCCTCGTGAGTCGAGTAGTAGCTCATCCACAACCGATCCTGATGCCAGACCATGCCCGGGTAGCTGGTGTCATCGCCACTCGGCAACACGAGCAGTTCGGTCAACAGAGCCTTGGCTTCGTCGAGCTCCCACAAGACCGTGCGGTGCTCGGCTAGTTCCTCGCCTCTGCGCCTGCCTGCCACCAGGAGCCGGCCATCCGGGAGCCTGCGCAAGCATGGGCCACCGATGTGGATGCCTAGGTCACGGAACTGCCAATCGGTGTATGGAGAGCTAGCGACGCCGAAGAAAGCGCTGTTGTCTTCCTTGTCGCGCCTGAGGACGCACAGCATGCGACCGTTCTCGTCCAACTCGAGCGAAGCCTCGGAAGGCACGCCTTCGGCAAAGAGCGGTGTCTTCAGTATGTCGAAATCGACGCCGTCGCTGCTGTGGTGCAGCTCTAAGAAACGCCGCTTGTCGCCCGCCGAGTAGGAGACGCCGTAGGCACGCCCACTGTGCCAACGAACACGCCACATCCAGCGCCCCGGTTCGATCAACCAGACGGGATCGGTCCACTCGATGCCGTCATTCGAGAAGCTCGCGATGGTGCCGACCTTAGCTCGCGCATCGTCTTCCGAACGGTGAGCTGCGCCGCCGACGAGCATCAAGCGTCCGTCGGGCGTGATCGATAGGTTTGCATCACGCAGATCCGTGCCGTCTTGGCGAACGACGGCAATCGATTCCCAATCACCACCGTCATCAGACGCCAGGATCCGGATCGCGCCATCGGTCGACACGTGGCCCCGCCCTTCGCGAAAGGCGCACAGGAAACGGCTTTCGAAGCGGATCAGATCCGTGAAGGCATTGTGCGGAGAGTCCTGCCAGATACAGCGCAGGTCGATCAGTTCAGCCATGGAGGAATGTGGTCTCGCGCTAGCGGTGGTGCTCGACTGCTGCGCGGGCTCGACGGCCGAAGGCGCGAGAAGCACGTGCGGAACGGAGGATGGCGCGAGACTGAGCGCGCATAGGATCGCGTGATGTAACATGACTGGGTTGCGATCAGCCTACGCGATCGTCCGCCCGGGCTCCAATCACCCATCTCAACACACCTGTGATGAAGACACGCTTCCAAGACCTTTCGCTGGAGTCGTATGCACTGCCGGCGGCCATTGTCGAACGCACTCCGACACCGGCATTGGTCGTGTACGTGAAGCATGTGCGCGAGAATTTGAAGCGCATGCTGCTGCTGACCGGTGGCCCGGATCGCTGGAGGCCGCACGTAAAGACCACGAAGATCCCTGCCATCTGGGCCGAGATGGCGCGCGCCGGCATCCGCAACTTCAAGTGCGCTACAACGCGCGAGGCATCAATCCTGCTGCGCACCTTGCGCGAGGAAGGGCTCGAAGGCGCGGACCTGTTGCTCGCCTATCCATTGATTGGCCCGTCGCTGACGCGCCTGGGAGAGATCGCGGCGGAGCACCCCGAAGCTCGGGTCTCGGTCTTGTGCGAGGATGCGGGCGCGGTCCAAGGAATCCACAATTTGGTCTCGATCTTCATCGATGTCAACCCGGGTATGAATAGGACCGGCGTGCCGGCTGAGGATATCGAGTCAATCCTCGCGATCGCGCGCGGCGCAGGTCCTCGCTTTCGCGGCTTGCACTACTACGACGGTCACATCCACGATCCCGATCAACGCGCACATGAGACTCGCGTACATGCGGGAATCGATCGCCTGCTCGAGATCGAAGCGAGCTGCATCGATGCCGGCTGCGCTGTCGGTGAGCTGATCACCAGCGGCACACATGCATTCATGGCCGCGCTGACGCATCCAAGCCTTGGACCGAGTTCAGATCGAACGCACCGCGTCTCTCCCGGAACGGTCGTTTTTCATGACCTGACTACGGAACAATGCAACCCAACATTGGACTTGGTGCCTGCGGCACTCGTGATGTCGCGCATCATCAGCCAACCGGGGCCGCGCATGATCACGTGCGACGCAGGCTCCAAGTCGGTCGCTGCCGAAGCGGGTCATCCGTGTGCATTTCCCATCGCAGCACCCGAATGCGAGGCACGCATTCCAAGTGAAGAGCACCTGCCATTCGACTGCTCGGTCGATGAGCTGCGCGCCCGAGGCGAGGTGCTGTATCTGGTGCCACGCCATGTCTGTCCGACAGTGAACCTTGCTGGACGTGCGCTGCTGGTCGATGGCGACGAAGTGCGCGTGGTGGATGTCGAAGCGGCAGGACACGAGCTCTACTAACCATCTCTGCGGATCGGTTGTGGATTCGCATCCAAGCAGTCATGCGTGATGTCGCGCTGCAGGCGTCTGGTCGATGCGCATTGCCTTGCTTCGCGAGATGACGCTGACTGGGCACGCAAAGGCCCATGTAGGCCGCAGCTCGAACCGTTGCCGACTTCGCACTTGGATAGAAATCTGCTCATTCGAAGAAGCGGCCCCGCTGAGCAATGCTCAGCGAGGCCGCATGATCGGGCGTTCCAGCAGGTGAGTCAGACTCGAGGATCGTATGCATGGATGGCAGCGGCCATTTGCAAGGTAGGCGCCCTACTTGGTGATGCTCGCCAGCCCGCTCGCTTGTGTAGTACTTAGCCTTGCGCGGTACCATCAATCGCCCAGCTGTACCGTACACAACACTGAAGCGATTCGAAGAGCCGAGGCCGCGATAGCCCGCTTACGTATGCGGCCCCAATAAGCATCGCTCATTGTGGCCGCGTACTTGCAAATCAGAAGCTGTTGTTACAGCGGAACGCCGAAGACTTTGACATCGTCGACATCGGCTCGCTCTTTACCCTGGTTGGCGTTGGTAGAGAATCGAATCCCGAAGTTCGAGGTGCTGTCCGCATTCGAGGGCAGGTCGAAACTTACTTCCAACCAGTTGTTGCCTGTGTTCGTCACGGTATCAACCGTGTTCCAGGACGATCCGTTGAAGTACTCGATCGTTAGCGTCTCGCCCGAATCCATGTTGCGCGAACGACGCGCGAACTCGAGGCGGATATCTCTGTAGCCAGACGTGCTGATTGTCCGCTCGATTGCGGAGGTGTTGCGAATGCGAGCGCCCCAGACACCCAAACGGCTCGCGGCGGCCTTGATGCGCGGGCGGTTATTGCTGCGCGTCCAACCACCAGACGTGTAGTCGCCACTCTCAAAACCGTCAGCAAAGAGCTGAACTTCACCGCCGCTGCCGTCGCCCAGGCAGGTGCGCGAGTTGCGGTGGTTCACAATCGAGGTACGACTGCCATTCGAGAACTCGTTCGCACAGGTGATCGACGGGTTCATCGTGCGGTTGCCGCAGGAGCAGTGGCCGGAGCCCCAGTTGTGACCAAGCTCGTGCGCAGACAAGTCCGTGGTGCAGGCAAAGTTGCCACTGAAGTCTGACTGAACGACTCCGTAGCCATTGTTCGTGTTGCAGATCACGCTGAGCCATGCGATACCGATCGTGCCACCGTCGATGTTACGGCCGGTGAACATCTGGGTGATGTCGCGCTGCACTCCACCCTGGTTGTTTAGCCAGTGAGACCGCACTTGGTTCAGTAGCGTGCCGGCGTTATTAGAGCTATACGGATCGTTCGAGGACGAGCGAACGATGATCGTTCCAATCTGGTGTGTGATATCGACCTGGCCCTCGTACTGGATATTCATCGCATTGATGACCGAGTTGATCCGGTTCTGGACTGCCAATGAGGAACCGTAGTCCTGGTAGTACTCCCAGTCCATATCACAGGCGAGCTCAGCAATCTCAATCGACCCATAGGTGTTAGGAGTTCCGTGGCTACCAAAGTCTTGGTTGCCCACGCTATTCGCCAAGCTGTCGGTGCCACATGTCCCTTGGACATCGAGTACCCAATCGGTGTGGTAGATCGCGTGCTGCGTCGCTCGTGCACTCGGAACGGCTTGAGCTATAGGCTGAATCCACCAGTCCGTGCCATCTACTCGAATGCGAGCATACAAGCCTGCGTCTTCGATCGAAGCGGCCACGATACTACCCGGCGCACCAACCATGGTTCCGCGATAGGTACGCACCGGAGCCGGGACGCCTTGGATCAAGCTGCCATCGTCCTGCTGCTCGAGGACCTGGTAGTTCTGAGTGCGGATCGAGTGGGGCTCCAATTGCAGTTGGTAGTCCACGTTCTCGATCGTCACATCGACGATGATTGTGCTGTCGAGATAGCCGTCGATGTAGAGGTCTTGAACTTCTGTTTGGCTGAGACCAATGGCACGGGTGACATTCGTAGCAATATCACTGGCGCTAGCGCTGAAGCTAAGTGTCGACACGAGGGCTCCGATAGAAGCAACGTTCAGGATTCTAGAGATCATAGCAGTGCTGTTGGGGAGGAGTTGAGATCCCGAGCCGGGATTGCTCGGGATCCAGATCTGCCAGAAGCCTATCAAGATTGCTGCACCTTGCCTGAGTTCTACAGACCGATTCGAATACCCGAATCGGCGTGCCGAAAGGTGGTAATCTCTTGCCCCAAACATCGCGCACATTCAGGGAACTTCGCAGCAAGCCGCCCCGTCTACTGTGCAGCTTTGGGCCTTCGCCCGGTATTGGTTAGGGTGTATTGATGAGCACCCATAGTGATGTCCTACGTGCGGCCGACCGAATTCGCACTCACGTTCGCAGGACTCCAACCGAAGCCTCTCCCGCGCTTGGCTCCGTGGGTGACTGCAGGGTTCACCTGAAGCTGGAGTGCCAGCAACTTACCGGCTCCTTCAAACTTCGCGGAGCCTTCAACAAGCTGCTCAGCATGGACGAGGAACGCCGTTCACGCGGGGTCGTCTCCGCCTCGACCGGAAACCACGGATTTGGAATCGCTTACGCAGCCTCTAAACTCGGATGCCCGGCCCGCATCTTTGTCCCTGAGAACGCCGACGCCGGCAAACTGGAACGCATCGTTGAACTAGGTGCGTCCATCCAATACGCCGGAGACGATTGCGCGATCTCGGAACTCGCAGGGCGCGAATTCGCCGAGCGTGAAGGCCTCGAATACGTCTCGCCCTACAACGACCCTGCGGTCATGGCTGGTCAGGGAACGATCGGGTTGGAGCTCGACCAAGATGTGCCCAATCTCGACGCCGTCATCGTCAGCGTCGGTGGTGGAGGACTGGCTGGTGGAATCGCCGGCTACTTCGCGGGGGTCGGGCGAGACGTAGAAGTGATCGGTGCCTCGCCACGCAATTCGTGTGCGATGCACGCCTCCTTCGAAGCCAACCGCATCGTCGATGTCGAACACTTGCCGACACTGTCCGATGGAACAGCGGGTGGCATCGAGGCCGGCTCGATCACCTATGAAGCGTGTCGCTCGACGATGAAGGAGATCGTCTTGGTCGATGAGGACGAGATCGCGCGCGGCATGCGCGATGTGCTTTCGATCCATCACGCACTGATTGAGGGAGCCGCCGGCACTGCCGTCGCCGCCTATCGCGCCATCGCCGAAAGATTCCAAGGCAAGGACGTCGCCATCTTGTTGTGCGGCGCCAATGTCAGTCCGAAAGTCCTGGCGGACGTACTGAGTCGAAGCTGAGCCTCACATCGCTACAGGTAGCCCAATTCGACGAGACGCTCGACTATCAAGCGCGAACTGAATAGGTATCCGTGCGCGCTTGGGTGCGTGTTGTCGAGCTCTCCGAATGCTTTCGCCTTCGACTGCGCGAAGGGCAAGATCAGGTCGAGCATGGGTAGCTCCAGCTCATCCGCAACAGCACGCAGCTCGGCCTGCATCGGGAAGGCCGCAGCGTCGCCGACTGCCTCTACTCCCCCACTGTCCAGAAGCTTGCGGCCTGTGGCCACCTGATGGGCACCGGGAAATACGACCAGCATGATCTTTGCGCCGTCGGAGCGAACCGCTTGCACCAAATCGCGTAGGGCACCCATCGAATCATCCCAATAGGGCCGACTCTCCGGATGCTTGGGGTTCTCTCGCGTTTGCACAACATGCTCCTTATAGAACTGCGCGTAGGCCTTCATCTCCGGCGTGCGACCCGCATTGAAGAGCGGGATCTTGCGCCGCAAATGCTTGTGGAAAGCATCGGCGATCGCAGTCTTACCCATCACCTTGAATAGGAAGGAGTCTGTGTAGCGCGGTCCACCCATGTCCGGCTGCAGGTCATTCTGGAAGTAAGACAACACGACGACATCTGGTTGGAGCGGGCGCGCATGCTGCAGATAGGTGTTCAGCTCATTGCTGGTGTTGTAGCCCGGCACACCCAAGTTGTAGACCTGCGCAGGCTTGCCCCCCGCAGCAGTTGCTCGCTGCGCGAGTAAGGCCTGCATCTGGATAGGAAAGGCATCCTCGCCTGCCACTCCCCAACCAAAGGTGAAGGAGTCGCCAAGACAAAACACGCGCTGCACTCCCTCTGGCTTGGGCTCTGCGTACCAAGGTCCGCGATAGCCCATCTCATTCGTGATCATGTCCGCCAGCTTCTCACCCTTCGGACCGACGAGGTATCGCTCCTGGTTCGGGAAGAAGCGGAAACCTATATCGGGGTCGTAGTACTGCGAAGGACCGTTCGCATAGCCCATCAAGCGCAGCGTCAGCTCCATCGCAATCATCAACACGACGAAGGAGAGACCCAATTTGAGGGCGAGTTTCTTGAGCTTGGAGATCACGGTGAGCGGGGTTGCGGAGGGGCGGTGGAGGAACGATAAGTCGCCCTCTGGTCCGTTGCACCTGTTCTGGCAGCCTTCGCCTTGCTCATCGGCCCCTGAACTGCTCAGGATTGCCCTCCTCTCCGGAAATGCCCAGCGAGGCGCCGATATGCAAAATGAGGAGTGCATGATTGCCCTCTATCCGCGTAGAGGTGAGCCTGCAGCGCAGCCCGCCTGCCCCTGGAGCCGTCATGACCGTCAGAAGCCACTTTTCACTCTCTCTGATCACGCTGGGATCGATCCTGCTGACCCTCGGATGCACGCCCGAGAGCTCGCGGACCGCCGCTCCTACGTCATCTTTCCCAGACTCCGGTACTGCGAGGGCGCCAGACCCGGAGCCGAGCGCGGATCCGGACACAACCCCAGCGGCCGAGGTGGTGGAAGAACC
The DNA here is from genome assembly GCA_047611405.1 of Planctomycetota bacterium. GTDB lineage: Bacteria > Planctomycetota > UBA1135 > UBA1135 > JBLFWN01. Next base: position 53,331 of record JBLFWN010000023.1, read on the forward strand.
CGTCGCGCCGGACACCACTCCGGCTGAGGAGGATTCGCCGCAGGTGCCGAGCCTGACTCAGGAGGAGCTCGCGGTGCGCCGCAAGCAGCGCATCGAAAAGATGTTCGGCGAGCTGATCGATCCTTTGACCGAAGCATCGGAGGCCTACCAGCGCCACGATGCCTTGGACGAGAGCAACTGGTTCAGCGAAGACCAAGGCGACAACCAAGAGCACATCGACGACCTGCTCGACCAAGCCATCAAGGTCCTCGGGGTCTCCGATATATCGACCACGCGCGACGAGTTGCGGCTGCTGGAGTCAGAGATCGGAGAACTCGAAGCCAAGATCCTCGAGCACCGTGAAGCGCGGCTCGCTGCGCCCTTAGAAGACGATCTGAGCAAGCTCGAGAAGACCTACAAGACCAGCAAGGAAGATTTCGGCGAGCGCATCGAAGACGCCGAAGACGGCATCCGAGCCCGCAAAGATGAAATCGCGAACCTCGAACGACGCTTCGTGACCGAGTTGCGCGCCATCGGCGTCGACATCAGTTTGGAATCCGCGCGCAGCCTACTGTCCTCAGTTGCCGGCGATGACTTCATCGAGATGTGTGTTGTCTTCGAAAACGTGCGGGGCGTGACGGTCCAGCTGCAAGAGCTGACCGAGCAGTCCGGCGAGTCGCTGGATGCCGCCAAGCGCTACTACGGATCCTATGTGGTGCTAATCAAGCTGATGGATCGGCTCCAGCACGATTTCATACGACGCGTGAAAGATGACATGATCCCGCGCCTCGAACAGTACGGCCAGGAAGCGGACGAGTTGATCGAGAAAGCCCGCGACAACATGGCCGAAGGTGGCAATCGCACGATCGGCGAGCAAAACATCGCATCGAATCAGCTGACGATTCAGGCGACCGGGATCTACATCCAGTACTTGCAGATCCAGGCCGAGGACGTGCGCCACAAGAACCAGAGGGTCCGAATCGACCTGAAGGATGCCGTCAACACCTACGACACCGTGCTCTTGTCCAGCCAGGTGGCCGAGCTGCTCAAAGAAGGCTCGCGCAACTTCTCGGCCCTGCTCGAGCTGCAGGTGCCCGAGTTGCGAGGTTTCGACAACGCAGAGCTGAGAGCTGAGTTTCAGCGTCTGACGTCTAGAATGACGCGCATCGACTGACGCGCACCGACTGAAGCGTACCGACACGAGCGAATGGGTTGGAACCTGTCGCCGGCCGCGCGATCGATGGCGAGCGACCCATGATGGATTCCAAGACCCGCACGAGACTTTTCGACTCGAAGCTCTTTCGAAGCGCGCTCCCCGCGTTGCTAGCGCTGGCCTGCGCCGCTCCCGAGGTCGTTATCGATCCAGTCGAGGTCCCGGCCAAGCCACAGAACATTCTGCTGCTGTTCGCGGATGATATGCGGCCAGACACCATCGCCGCTTGGGGCAACGACTCGATCGCCACTCCGAACTTGGACCGACTCGTCGAAGACGGATTCAGCTTTCGGCAGGCCTATAACCTGGGCTCCGTGCATGGCGCTGTCTGCATGCCGAGCCGCGCGATGCTGCACACGGGCTTGCCGTACTTCGGCATGAACCTGAGCACCTTCAATGATCACTCGACGCTGGGTCAGCTTCTTCAGCAAGCCGACTATCACAGCTTCGGCACAGGCAAATGGCACAACGGTCGTGACACTTTCTCACGCAGCTTCGAAGAAGGTCAATCGATCTTCTTCGGGGGCATGTCGGACCACAACTATGTGCCGCTGACCGACTTGAGTAGCGCGGGCTACGGACCGGATCGAACGGGCGATGCGCATTCGAGCGAGCTCTTCGCCGATGCTGCGGTCTCCTTCTTGGACAACTACAAGGAGGATGACCCCTTCTTTTGCTACGTCGCGTTCACAGCACCGCACGATCCGCGCGATCCCCCGGCGGAGTTCATGCACCCCTATCGGGATGTGTCGCCGCCACTGCCTGCGAACTTCCTGCCACAGCACCCGATCGACAATGGTTTCTTGCGCGTGCGCGATGAGAAGCTGGCCGCTTGGCCGCGCACTGAACACGTTGTCGGCGAACAGCTCGCGGAGTACTACGCACTGATTGCCCACCTCGACTCGCAGATCGGACGCATCCTCGATGCGCTCGAATCATGCGGACGGTTGGATAACACGCTCGTCGTCTTCGCGGCCGACCATGGCTTGGCAATGGGAAGCCATGGTTTGCTGGGCAAGCAGAATCTGTACGAGCACAGCATCGGCATGCCGCTGGTCCTCTCCGGTCCCGGAGTTCCGCGCGGAGGCACCACCAACGCACAAGTCTATTTGCACGATGTGTTCGCGACCGTGCTGACGCGGGCCGGTGTGGAAGTACCCGCCGGCCGCATGAGCCGGGACCTGATGCCGATATGTACGGGCGACACGAGTACGGTTCGCACACAGCTTGGTTTTTCGATGGGCTCCACGATTCGGGCTCTGCGCGACGATCACTGGAAGCTAATTCGCTATCCCAAGATCGATCGAACACAGCTGTTCGACTTATCGCAGGATCCTGACGAACTGAACGACCTCGCCGCGCTACCTGAACATCGGGATCGCATCGATGTCATGTTGAGCAACCTGCGAGTCTGGCAAAACACCGTCGCGGATACGCAAACTTTGACTGCCACAGAGTTGATGCCGGCCGAGGTCGACTTGACAGGTGCAGAACGCAACCCGGATCGCTGGCAACCGCAGTGGATTCGCGAGAAGTACTTCGATCCGCAGTGATCGGTGCTACGGAACCAAGTCCGACGCCACATATGAGTCGCCCATACAGGCTTGCGTCGCTGAGGCCCTTCTAACAGCTCGCCCTATAATCAACAGTTCGCACTGCGCCGGTCATCGATCGCCGATCAACGCGCATCAAGTTCCGAGTGGTTGTACTACCTCCATGGACAGTGCATTGGGGACGGTACTTCAACGCAGAGCTGCGCGCGAGGACTGGCATTGTGCGGATCGCTGTTTTTGAACGACCCGCGAGGCGATAGGAGCGTGGCATTGAACCTGATTCCGTAACGCTGATCGGGTACGGTCATCCGCCATGAAAATCGCTCTCATCCAACAGCCCGCCTCGCACGACAAGGCAGCAAACGTCACGCGAGGTCTCGCAGCCGCGCGTAAAGCGGCAAGCGCAGGCGCTGAAGTCATCGCTTTCGCAGAGTTGGCCTTCGAACGCTTTTATCCGCAGCACCCGGCGACACCAGAATCAGCCGAACTGGCCGAGACCATTCCTGGCCCGATGACGGATGCTTTCTGCGACATCGCGCGTGAGTTCGGCGTGGTCATTGTGTTGAACCTATTCGAACGCGCCGGCGACGAGACCTTCGATTCATCGCCCGTGATCGATGTCGATGGCAGCATCTTGGGCACGACTCGAATGGTGCACATCACCGAGTACGACTGCTTTCACGAGCGCGGTTACTACGCCCCCGGCGACCAAGGTGCGCCGGTCTATGAAACGGGCAAAGGCAAGGTCGGCATCGCCATCTGCTATGACCGCCACTTTCCGGAATACATGCGCGCCTTGGCAGTCGCCGGTGCAGACGTAATCTTCATCCCGCAAGCCGGCGCCATCGACGAGTGGCCGGAAGGTCTATACGAGGCGGAGATGCGTGTCGCTGCGTTCCAAAATGGCGTGTTCACAGCGCTCTGCAATCGCGTTGGCCCCGAAGAGCGGCTCGAATTTGCGGGGGAGTCCTTCGTCTGTGATGCCACGGGCTGCGTGATCGCACGCGCAGGCAAGGGCACGGAAGAGACGCTGCATTGCGAACTCGACTTGGCCAGTCTGGAGCAGTCGAGTGCGCGCAAACTGTTCATGGGCGACCGCAGGCCGGAGTTGTATGCGCTTTGGCTCGGGACTCCGCCCGCTTAACGGCGCGCAGCGCGGCAGTATTGAAGCCGGCGCGCTACAAACCTTCGAGAGCTGCTAGCTGCTTTTCATCGAGCGACCGCGTCACGAGGCGTGCGTTCTCGAGGAATTTGCTAACTTCGTCCAACCCCGTCGCAATGCGAACGGCATTCGCGCCAAGTGTCTCAGGCAAGTGGCGCTGATTCGGTCCCATCCCGCACAAGCTGACGATGCGCGCGCGGTGGCGGACGAGGAATGACTCAATCTCGCTCTCGGTCGCCAGCGGTAGTTCATTGGGCGCTTGGTGCACCAGCAGTCGGTACGGCGTCACACCTTGCGGAACGATGCGCTCATCGCGGCGACTCAACACATCCGCGAGGAACAAACCGCCGAAGGTTCCGAGTCCGTGCAAGAGGCACCAGGCCGACAAGGTCGGGACGATCAAGATCTCGTCATCACCGGCGCCCATCTCGCTCGCCAATGCCCGGCCTAGCCCAAAGGAGGTCACCGGACCGCCAGCTGACGCATAGGAAGCCGCCGCGCCCTTATCCGTGCTGTCCGTCAGGATGCGACTGTTATCGCGCAAGACCTCTTTGCGTGCTCCACCACCAAGGCTCATCTTGTTGCCATGATCCAGCCTGCGACTCAGCTTGCCGATCACGTCGCCGGTCAAGCGGTCAACGACATCGATGTCGGGCGGGTCCGAGAAGTTGGAGTGCACCGTGCCGCGGTCGTAGCGCTTTTCGAGATTCTCCGACAATACATAGCGCCCGCTTCGCGGCGGCTCGAGCAACTCGGACTTCCACATCGAGGCCAATACCTCTTCCGCGAAGTTGTCGCCCAAGTCGTCAGAGATCTCGGATGGCACACATGCGCGTAATGATTGAGGCGTGACGTAGCCGCGTCCACCCGCCAAGCAGATCGCTTGTTGGACCAGAACGCTCGGACGAAAGACGTAGGGACGCTCGTGCAATCGGCCGCGGACGCCGCTCTTGGCCATCACGCGGAACAGAAACTCACGCCCCGCATCCTCGCACGCGAAGCCGACACGCATCTTCTTCGCGCGTCGCCCACCGCGGCCGATGCGCTGCATCAGGCTAGCGACATCCGATGGAGGAGAGCTGAGCAACACATAGTCGACTGTTCCGATGTCGATGCCGAGTTCGAGCGTCATCGTCGCGACCGCGACACCGACCGGCGCATTCAGGAACTGCTGTTCGGTGCGTTCGCGAATCGTCTTGCTGAGGGATCCGTGGTGCGGATAGACGCGGTCCTCGAAGGGAGTGTTGCCGCGAATCGCGGCCGAGTAGTTCTCGACATCGCGGCGACTGTTGCAAAACACCAGGATCTTCTTCAGACCCGCGTGCGCCAAGGTCGTCAGATGTTCACCCAACGCATCTGGCCCGGAACCTTTGAAGCTCTTGAAGCTTAGCGCTCGGCCACCTGTGACCTGCACGATGGACGCATTATGCAGATAGCGCGCGGCCAAGAGCTCGGGCTTGCCGACAGTGGCACTAGCAGCAACGCGTTGGACGGGCTCGTCCGCGACTCGTGTCAGGCGATGCAGCAACAAGCGCAGTTGATCTCCGCGCGGCGTACCATCGATCACGTGGATTTCGTCCAACACGATCACGCGCACGCGACTCAAGTCTTTGGGCCGACGCGCCAACAAGGAGTCGAGGCCTTCGGGCGTCAAGATCACGACCGCCGGCCACTTGCCTGAGCTGCGCTCTTTGTGCTCGGCCGTGTAGCGCCCGAACGACAGCCGCAACTCGTGCATGCGACCCTCGAGACGTCGATACAGATCATTGGCCAACGCGCGCGTCGGACTGACGATCAGTCCGCTCATCGGCGCGGCCCCCTCGGTCAACAAGCGCTCCGTGACCGGCGCCGCAAAGGCCTCCGTCTTGCCTGATGCAGTCGGAGCGCAGAGCAATACGTCCGACCCCTCGAGGATCGTCGGAATCGCCTGCTCTTGCACCTGATTGGGTGCAGAGAAGCGGCCGAGATAGGCCTGGTAGCTTCGCGGAAGAAGCTTGCGGAGCGGGTGCGCCATCAGGAGGAGGCCTTACGCTCAGAAACCGTCGTCTAGCTCTTCGGTCTCTGAGCTCTCTGAGCTCTCGACCTTCAAGTCATCCGGCAGTCCGCGAATACGTTCGCAGTCCAAGTGGAACACAGTGCCGCGCACGATCGTGCGCGGAGAGTCGTTGCCCTCGTCCAGACTGCGATGCAGCGCACCACCCAAGATGCCCAGGCTAGCTTCGCTCGGAACAAATCCCGGGTACGCGCGCGAGTACAAGGTCGCGACGTTGGAGACGAGCTGCTCGCAGTTCTTCGTCGACAGAGCCGAAAGTGGGATGTCGAGTTCAGTGGTAGAAATCAGTTCAGCGAAGCGTTCGCGGATGTCCTCGAGCGGCGTCAACGCAAAGACAACCGTCAGCCTCTGATCTTCGCTGAACTGCAGCTCTAGGTCGCGGTGAACGCGATGGCCGCCGCGATACATCTGCGTCGAATCGAACGCGAGTCCATCGGGAGGCACGGTGACAGCGGCGAAGTGCTTCAGCACCTCCATCGCGTAGTGCAGGCCTTCTTTCGAGAGGGAGTCGACGAATTCAACCTCGTCGAAGAGCAGCATCAGACCGGCGTATCCGGCGTCCTTGGCCCATGCGCCGAGGTTGCCCAGCATATGCACATACATGCGCCCATACGTGCGGTAGTCCGACAGCGTCAGCAGATTCTGGCCGGTCCACCCGAGACGGTGCAGGCGCGCGTTGCCCTCGCTGACATCCATATAGCAGCCGTCGACATAGTCCCGCATCCAATCCATCAGGTCCGCGTCACCCTTGCGCAACGCGTAGAGGAAGGGCGAAAAGAAGCGACTGAAGCGGCTGCCTCCGGGCAGAGCGTGATCGTCGGAATCGACCAGCTTGTGCAGCATCGGCTCGAGGCCACCCGTCAATCCGTCTGGATAGTGCAGGTGCTCGACCAGCGCGGTGTACAAGCGCTTGGGGTGTGTGGGCGGGATCTCGCTGGGGTCCAAGATCACGCGCGCCGTCATATAACCGGCGCGCTGGCCCATCTGCTCGGCGATGTCGAGCAAGTGCGTCTTACCAGTGCCGTAGTCGCCCCAAATAATGCGTAGTCCCTCGCCCGAATCGAGCAAATCGGTGATGCCCGAGAGTTGCTTGGTGCGCGCGACGGTGTATTCGCGTGAGTGTTCGTTCGGAACGACGCCCAGCCGCAAAGCTTCGCATGCTTGGCGCAGACTGGCCAGCTGTGCCGGGCTCTGGTCCTGCTTCGTCGGGCGCGCGATCCTCTCGGCGCGCGGCAGTTCGCGTGGAACAATGGGCGCGCGCTCTTCGACGGGCTCTGTGTAGAAGCCCACACTGGTGGCCACCTGAACCGGCTCGGGTTCCGGATCCGGCTCGCGCAGCGTCAGCTCCTCTAACGGAATAGTGCGCGGCAGACCCGGCGTGCGGTCGAGGCGTACCAACGCACGTTCCCTGGGAAGCAGCTTCATCAGCTTCCCATCGCCACGTTCGACGTGGTGAATCAAATCACCCGGTCCCAACTCCAGCATCAGCCTTGGGACATCAGAAGATGTCCTCTTCCCCTTCGAGCAAGTCATCATCACCGAAGCTGTCAGCCATTTTATCGATTTCGCCGGCTTCGAGGCGTGCTTCCTTCGCTAGCTGCGCGTGCAACAAGTGCACGGCTTGCTTGACGAACAATCGGCGGCTACCAACTTCGAGCGCGTCACGTCCCATGTGGCGCGCCAAGACTTCCATGTTGTGCGTTTGGATCTCGGCGTCGAGTTGGTCGCCCCTCCAGATTTGGAATAGATCGAACAGGCGCATGCCGATGCTTTGGAACAGCTGCTCGGCATCGAGCGGCAGGTCATTCAAGTCGATGACCGGCTCGAGCGGACTGGTCGCCGAGAAGCTGCCCGCTCCGCGCAGGCGCTGCTCCAAGGCCGGGTATTCGGGCACGACCGTCGTCCTGAATTCCGGAGGCACCGCATAGACCCAGAGAAGGGCCGGGAGCGTCGCCTGGCCGCAGTGATCGATCATCTGTCGCAGGTTGTCGCCGATCGACTTACGGCGCTTGACCGACAGGCTCATGACCCGGTCCATCTCGTCGAAGAGAAGGATCACGCCGGGAATGTCGAGCGCGCGCAAGACCTGAATCAGACTGCGCAAGAAGCGGAAAGCCGTGCGGCTTTCGAGCTCTTCCCGCACTTGGTTCGTGGACAGTTCGCCCTTCGACACGGCCTCGCCGCGCAGGAAGGCGCCCATCAGTTCCTCGAGCTCGAAGTCGCGGTCCAAGATCGACTGCATGAACAAGAAGGCGGCACGCCGGACGGCATGACTCTCGACCTGCGCGCGACGGAACTCGTCGACCAACCACTCCTGAAAGACCTCTTTGCCGTTCTGCTTCACGCGGTCGCGCACGAGACCGATCAACACGGCGTCAATGCCACGATCCGGGACCGCGTTCGGGTCGTCGGGCGGCAACTCGAGGTTGCGCGCGACGGCCTTGTACACGCTGACGGTGTCATCAAAGGGGCACTCTTGCGGGGAGACATCGACCAGTGAGGTCACGAAGCCCTCCTGCCAGCCTATCTCGCGCAAGCAGAACAAGAAGTGTGTCTTGCCGCCGCCGAAGGGTGCCTCGACGAGCTTAAAGGACGAGTTGCGACCGGACTCGCGCATCGGCACGAGGTACTCCTGGCGCAGAATGTCCAGCACACCTTCCGTACCAATGTTCACGGCTAGGGTGCCGCGATCGGGCGGTTGGCCCGTCTCACCCATCCGTTGAATAATGGCCTGAGCCATCGAGGGGTCGACTTGCGGCATCGCAGGTCGAGCTGCAGGGGCCGGTGCTTGTTCGTTAACGCTATCCATCTTCGCTATCAGTTCTCTCTGCCTGAGAGGTCAGGATCCCACTTCGGTGAAGTAGATCGTCAACTTGTACTCGCCCTTGCCATCACCGTCTTCCATGTAGAGCACGCGCCCCTTCTTCGTCGCGGTGGTTCCCGTCGCGACGCCGAAGTTGATGCGCCGGCCCCCTTGGGTCAGCGCGCTGGCCTTGCGCAGGCGCAAGACGTCGTAGGCGAATTGAGCGCGCGAATAGCCGCGATAGTTCGCGGAAACCGGCTCCTCATGGAATTTCTTCGATTGGCGCTGGAGCGCCATGCTGGCCATGAAGTCGTTCAGCTCGACGCGATCGCCACGCTTCCGACCCATTGCAACCAGGCTCATCTTGTACGCGACCAGGCAGTCCTCAAAGAACTGACCCGGGTCGAATCCTGTTTCGAGGGCAGCCACCGTTTTCTTGTGCGCATCCAAGATGTCGGCCACCGTCGCACCACATTGCGCCAGCGGTTGGCGTGCGAAGCGGATGTCGGCCAAACCCTTGTCGAAATCCAGCACGATCGCGAGCGGAGGAATGCGCACCTCGATCGGATCCTCGCGCGTGACAATACGCAGTGGCAGGCCCGACGCCTCGCAAGCGGCCTTCAGTTCACGACCCAATTCCTTGCGGCGGCGCTGACCAGCCGTCTGCTGGAAGGTCCTTACGCCCCCCAGCATGTCTTCGATTCCACAGATTCCGAGCAGGTCCGGATCGAGCGTGGCGTCGAGTTTCTCAAGCCGACCGCGCAGCTTTTTCAGATCCGAATAGGCGTCCGCCTTCCCCAGAGGGCGCAACGCTCGCAGGACTGCAGATCGACGATCGACCTCTGCCTCGAGCCGCGTAAGCACAGCGAGAACATCCTCGGCAGGCGTCTGGGGTTCGCCTTGGTTTGTAGCTTCCGTGCTCCCGCTTGCGGGAGCCGTGGCTTCGAGTTTGCTCGCGTCCGTCATGCAATCTTGACCGTGCTGTACGTCTGCGCGCCGGCTCCGAAGAGACAGCGCGACCGGCCCGGCATTGTAGGTAAGCGCAGCCTCGTTCCCATGTGCAATCGACCAATGCTGTGATGTTGATGGGCTTCCAAGCACTCTCAGCGATGCTCACACGCTTTGAGCGCCGGATGAAGGCCCCAACCGGCCATGCCAACCAGCGCTGTACCGGGCCTCTTCGACTCTTTCCTCACAGAGCACAAGGGCCTCTCGTCAACTCCGGCCCCGGGCCGCGACCTCCCAAGGTGGGACCAATCTGCGATGATGAGGGCCTTGGCCAAGAGCCTTCGAGGCGAAACTCGCCCTGCTTCTTGCGCTGGCGTATCCAGGCACGAAGCCAAGAGCGAGACCGAATTCCGGACTTCCGAGAGTCGCAGAGCGCCTGACCGGCAAGTAGAGATGTCGTACAAGCACTCGTAGACAAGCTCTTCCTCAAATACAGCGTACGGGCAGCCCGCGTGCGCTCGGTCGGGTCTAGGACCTGGCCCGGGAGGAGCTATTGCAGGTCGCGAAGCATCTGACCAGCGATGCGGCCGAGGCCGAGGGCCTGGTCCAGCTGACCCTCATGACCGCGATCGAGCGGGCTGCGAGCTTCGATCCGGAGGGGGTAGCGAAAGAGCAGGAATTGGACGAGGCGCTCTAGAAAGCGCTGGCCGTTTTGTCGGAGCGCGTACGGACGGATGCGGAGGGCCGCTTCCGCGCCGCCTCGATCCAGGCCGGCGAGACAACGATGCAAATCTTGGTCCCGGGTAAAGCAACGCTTTGGGAACGAGTCGTCGTCGGCCCCGTCGGGCAGACGAAGCGCCGCTTCGTGCTGGATCCCGAGGCACGCGTGAAAGGCGTTGTGTACGACGAAGAGGGGGAGCCTATTTATCGCTCGCGCGTCAATACCGAGCCCAAGTGGCGCTTCCGTTCCGTCTCGACATTCAGCGATGAAATGGGTCGCTACGAGATCGGCGGCTTGGGCGAAGACGACGCGCTCTCAATCGGCTCGGAACACTATCTGGCCTGTGTCGCTTCGGGCCTCGTCTCGACCCAGTTCGGAGAAACAGCCAAGTTGGACCTGCACTCAAGCGTTCCACCGCGACTCTTAGGCCGCTTGCTAGGCGTAAGCGATCCGGACATTCTGGCGAGCATCCAGATCCATATGATGAAGCCCGATGGCACCTACGGCGTGATCGAAGTCGATGGGGCGACGTACAAGGCAAGCGCGCTCGCGCCGGGTACGTACAGCGTTAGGGTGACAGGTGACTTTGTGGCGTCGCTACAAGACAGCGTCAAAGCCGAACCCGGCAAAGAGACGATCCTCGACATGACGCTCGAGCGCGCGGGTTTGCGCGTGCTACATGTGACAGCACGCGCCGGTGCAGCGATCCCGCTCTGGATGGGCTACCAAGTAGTCAATGCCAGCGGGCAGTTCGCGTGGAGTGGCGCGGCGAACAAGCTGAATGGCGAGAGCTTTGAAGTGCGCGTCAGTGTGCCGCCGGGGAGTCATGTGGCGCAGCTGAGTGACAATATGAAGCGGGAAGTGGGCTTCGAGGTCGCTGGGCTGCAGGGCGGGCAGAGTGCAGTTGAGGTTGTGATTGAGTGAGGCGGGGTGAATCACCTGAAGTAGCAGCGATACCAGCCGTCCGTCACTTGTTGATACGGTGTGCCGCCCAATGTTGAGTGGGAACAAGCCTCGGCAAGCCAAAGCATCCTAGGAACGCTCCCCACCATCTATACGTCCGTATGAATCACTCAGAAGTGAAGAGTGCTCGTGCCGTCGGGGAAGAGTGTGAAGCCGAATACCGTGCGGCCGTTTAGCTGGGGGACAAACGCATTGCTCTCGATGTACTCGACCTGAACAGCCGCGCTGCCTTCGACGCTGACGAGGAAGTAACCGGTGACGAGCGAGCCGTTAACTCCGGATAAGTAGTCGGCCGTCCCGTCACTATCGTAGTCCATCTCCGCTTGATAGCCGCTGTCGGAGGCCCAGCCAGGTCCATTCGGATGATCGTTCGAGCATTGCCCGCCCATGACGTAGTAGACCCCTTCACCTTGACCGTTGGCGCTCTTCTTCTCGCCAGCAATGGCTACGTGATCGTGCGCATGGAAGAACAGGTTGACTCCATTCTCACGCATGAGCTGCTGCAAGTACGCCTGCTCGCCCTTGAACTCACCTGTGATCTCGTTGTCTAGCGTAGACCGCAGACCTCCACGAGCGTACGAATAGCCACCGATCCCAGGCGCAACACAACTACCCAGGGGACCGTCTTCGCCGCCAACCAAGTGTTCTATGAAGACAAACTTCCACTGCTCGGTTGAACGCTCGAGGACATTCTCCAGCCACAGCAGTTGAGTTGCGCCGAGCGTCCACGTATCGGTGTCCGGATACTCATCTGGACCAATCATTACATCCAAGATGATGAAGCGGGCCGCTCCGCTCGCGAAGGTGAAGTAGTCGGCGTGATCCGGGCTCCCGTAGTACGACTCGGTGGGATCTGGGAGATACTTCAAGCGAGCACTTCGGCTCAGCGTGCCAGTGTCGTCGAAGTGTCCACAGGAGCCGATAGTGTTCCCGAATTGTGTTTCCCCATCGTGGTTGCCCAGTACGTAGAACAGCGGAAGGTCGCCAGCAACCCCTCCCCACAGTTCCGGAGACAGCACCTTTTGGTAACGCAAGTCCGCGTGTCGTTGCGTCCGAACCGTGCCGCTGCCGTACTCTGCAACAGGAGCGCATCCGGGAACCCCTGTATGGGTGATGAAGTTATCCCCACCGAGGATCAAGAAGTCGACGTCAGCGCTCAGGATGTTGTCCTTCGTCTTCTGGAAATTCTCGAGCGTCGATGATCCGCAGATAGACCTAAGCCAGGTCGTGAAAATGTGTGAGTCGCTCGCAAGCGCAAAGCTAAAAGTCGCTTCGGGCTCGCGCCTGAGCGTTCTGAAAGACTTCTCGGGCCGAGCCGCGAAGACCGCCTCGGAGGGCCGACGGCAGTGAAGCCGATAGTAGAACTCCCCGTCCGGCGCCAGATTCCGCAGCGTGAAGGTCCCGTGCTGTTGAGCAGTCAAGTCCTGCGTAGCTGTGCTGAGCACATGCTGCCCAGGAGTGCGACCATAGGAAACGAAGACCGACACATCCTCCGCCGGCTGGACTCGCAAGCTGATCGTGGTCGGCGTCGGATTAGCGAGGATCTCCTCGTTGGCAAAGACAACGGTGCTGCCCGAAAGCTGAACGGTGGGCATGCTCGCAGGGCCTGTGCTTGCAGGGCCTGTGCTTGCAGGGCCTGTGCTTGCAGCACCTATGCTTGAAGAGCACAGAGCAGGAGGCCCACAAACAATGGCCATCAACGGGGTAATTAGAATGGCCGTGATTGAAGAATACATTTCGTCTTGATGCGAGCTCTGGAAGATCGTGCCCCACGATTCATGGGCACTTCCAGCTATTGAAGAAGGTGCGAGCGAGCGCGGATCCCATCGTACAGTGCATTGGATTCTCTGCTGAACGGCGCGCTTTTCATGCCCACAAACTTGATCGCCGCCCCACAAATGGCCTTGAAGAGTGCGGAGTCCTGGCAACTCCCTCCCATTGCGCCGCGCACCTTGAGACTCCGCAGGAAACCTCAGCGCCATGAGGGCACGCACGTGTACCTAGACGCGTCCTCATCCGATTTGGTGGATGGATGCTACGGCGCAGTCAACGGCCCGGGTAGTCGCAGTTGCCACTGTCTCCCCCCTCCGTGGTTACGTGTTCAGCGGGTGTCTGATAGCCGGAGTGGGGATGTCGACTCGAGAGCTGAACGGGTCGGGCCCGTTCAATTGGACGCCGTGGTGTCCCGCGTTGCTGAGGCCGTAGTTGATCAAGTGCTTCAGGGCTTGCCGGCAGCGCGCTTGGGCGCGAACGATGGCTACGTGGTTACGCTCGGCGAGAAGCGAGCCAGTGCGGTTCCATAATTTATCGAGGGACCGAACGATGCGAACATTGAGTCCTCTCATCGCTGCCGCGAGCGCGTTCTTGCCCGTAGCTTTGCCCAGTCTCTCGGGGCGCCGCCGCGGGAACGCATCTCTGCACAGGCCGTGAATCAGTTTCAACGAAGGAAGAGAAAGCACCATGCTCTCAGCCTCGAAGCGCCGGCCTATTTCCCAGGTGCATGTCACAAGCCCAACAAATACCCAAACAAGCACGCCACATCCCCGTCTGCCATCCCATCCAGCAAGCCCTCTGGCATCAGTGACACGGCGTCGAATCGCATCGCGATAATTTCATCTAGCGCCACCAGTACGTCTTCGCGGTCCTTCCGTCGCAACACGATTCCATCCGCATCTTCGCGCACCAGGAAGCCGGATAGGACCTCTCCCGCGACGGTCGATACGACCAAGGTTCGGTAACCCGCCTCGACACCAGCGTTCGGAGTCAAGATGGATCGCATCAGACCCTCGACCCCTTTGCTGCCAACTCCGTCCAGCACGGGTCCGATGTGACCGCCGATACCGCCAACCGTATGACAAGCCGCACATTGCTCGCCGAAGATCACCCGGCCGCGGTCGATGTCAGCACTGCTGCTATCGCGCACGAGCGCGCGCACGGCTGCGAATTTCTTGAGCTCGGCATCCAAGTCCTCGGTGCTGCGGACAGGCGGCCCATCCATGACGCCAGTGATCTTCGCTGAGCCCGCCAAGGCTGCGTCCGATCCGGGCAGGGCCAAGACCAGCCCTTCTTCACTGCCACTCGTCAGACTCCGTCCGAAGCTTTCGCCGATCTGCGCTGCGCTACGAGCCACGTTCCACACTCGGTACTCGGCCAACCATCCCGCAGTTCCCGACCCCGGTGTCGTGCGACCCACGTCCAAGCCTTCCATCACATCCGGCGAAGTCGCATTCACAGCGACATCGAGCTCGCCGTTCAGATAGAGAGCCAAGCGGCCATTTATGTCGCGAGTCAACGCCAGATGCGTCCAACGCTCTGCCTCCATCGCACGCGTGGCGACGATCACGTCGCCGCCTTGCGCGAGCCAGAGGCGCGCTATGCCTCCGTAGAAGTTGAAGTCCATCACACCGGGAGCACTCAACAAACCGTCTGCGTTACCGATGCCCTCGTCCAGGCGGACCCAAGATTCAAAGGTAAATGCGCCGCTCAGCGTAACGTTCGTATCGACGTAGTCCTCCGTCGCTCCCGTCAAACGCAACACAGGGATGCCGGCTTCCGCAGCGCGGCGGAGCAATGCGTCGAGGGCTTCGTCCTCGCCCAAGTGCTCGGCTAATCGTTCCAGTGTGCGCATATCCACGGACTCCAGTGCAACATCACCGTCCGTGATCGA
Organism: Planctomycetota bacterium; assembly: GCA_047611405.1. GTDB lineage: Bacteria > Planctomycetota > UBA1135 > UBA1135 > JBLFWN01. The sequence continues at coordinate 68,393 of JBLFWN010000023.1, forward strand.
AGCCACCAAGCGTGCCGCTGATTCGCGTCGCTCAGTCAAGCGCCCCAAACACGCGCGCCTCTCCGACCGATCTAGCGCAGGCCATAGCTCCAACAATAACTCCCACGCTTCATCGCCCCCGATACCAGCGAGCGCGCTCGCTGCCAAGCGACGCTCCGGCTTACCGGGCAGGCTCGACACCGCGTAGTCGTTGAACAGCTCTGCGTCGGTGCATTCTAGTTCGACGAGAGCACTGATCCCGTCAATCACGCTGATCGCGCCGCCATCAAGCATGTCGACGACATCAGGCTCGAGCTCGGCCAGGCGCAGCTCGCGCGCAGCGCGCAGCAACAGCTCGGGCGCCTTGGCATTGGATCGCAGGGCGCGCACGCTGCTGACAATCGTCGGCGCAAGGGCTTCCACATCGAATCCGCCTGAAGCATCTAGCAGCATGCGCACACCGGCTTCACGGGTCTGCGGGTTCGAGATCCAGCTAGTGATCATATCGCGCACTTCGGGTTCGGCCGCGTGCTTGGCCAAGAAGCTAAGCTCTTGCGTAGTTGGCTCGCGATCGACCTCGAGCAGCGCCGGCGCCAAGCGCCGCGCAGCCTGCAATGTCCCGGCAGCCAGCAACGCGAACAGGCGCTGCTCCTGTCCGAGGCCCGCACCGGACTCCGAGTCGACCCATGTGATGAGTGCTTCCGGCGCACGCTCGAACATCGCACGCAACTGGCTGCGCTCGAACTGCACATCGCCTGCGACTCCGAGCGCAACTTCCTCGTTGTTTTGCGACAAGCGTACCGTCGGTCCGCTCGGTACATCGCGCAGAAACTGCAGCGCAAGACCGATAACGCTAAGGGATCCGCGTTCGGCTTCCGCCAACACTTCCAAGCAAGCCAGACGCACTGCGGGCTCTTGCTCATGCGCCATGCCTTGCAGCAACTCGGCCAGAGCGTCGCCAGTCAGCTCCAATGTCCCCGCGACACGCACGGCCTCGCGACGCATCGCTCGTTCCCCATCGAGCAGCAACTGCTCCACCATTCGGGCATCGGCCTGTGCGAGATCTCCGATGCACCACATGGCAAGCACGCGCTCCGAAAGCTGCGCATCACGGTCCAGTGCAAGCTCCCGCAAGGCGGGCCCAAGCCCGCTCGCGTCACGATCTACGATCTGGTGCCAAGCCGCACGCGCGCTGACAGTCGAGTCGCAGCCCAACAAATGCACTAGCTCGACATCCGCGACACCTGTCACGTCAATCGGAGCCTCACGCAATTGGGTTGTATGCCGAATGCGCCAGATGCGGCTGGAGGTGCGATCTCGATCCGGATGATCGCGGGGCACTTCGTTGTGCGAGATGACCGGGTTGTACCAATCGACAATGTACAGGCAGCGGTCTGGGCCAAAGTGCACCGCGATCGGCCGGAAGTTTTTGTCGTCGGAAACCAGCAGGTCGGGAACGCGCGTGAGCGAGACCGAGCTGTCACCCGCGGCGACACGCTGCGCTCGAACCGACTGCACCGAACTCTTGATCGGATTCGCGAGGAAGAACGTCTCGTCCCAAGGGCTCGGGAAGCCCGAGCCATCTTGCGACAAGGCCAGACCCGAGAGGCCTGTACCTCCCATGCGGAAATCTGCATAGGGAGGATGCCATGGAGAGTGCGCATGCAGGCGATCCATTCCAATGCCTGGATAGCTGCGTCCATGTTCAAAGGGCACGAGCGAATAGCCCAGGTCATTGGCCTCTTGGATCCACTTATCCCCCTCGCGGTCGATCACGAAGCCCCAGATATTGTTGAGCCCGACGCCGACGACTTCGAATTGACTTCCGCTGGTCTTGAAGCGCCCGATCTTGCACTTGTCAAAGCGAACGACATCGCCGTTGCCGGTCTCGACCGAAGACGAATTGAACGCGCCTTGTGCCATGTAAATCCAATCACCCGGTGCGCGCACGAACCTGTGCGGCAGCAAGTGAGAGTCCTGCACACCGAAACCAGTCAATACTCGCTCGCGCCGATCCGCGACCCCGTCCTTGTCATCGTCAATCAGCTTCAGAATGTCAGGCCCATGCCCAATCAGGACGGAGTCCCGGCCGTCAGAGGCTGCAAACGGCAGCACGGCCATCGGCATGAACAAGCCATCGGCAAATACGCGCGGGCGATGCGGGCCGGCGCTCCACGGTTCGTCGAACACCAGAACTCGGTCTTGTCCGCCCGCGCGAAAGCGTTCCAACACGCCATCGGACTCGTTGGCATCAAGCGGGTACTCGACGGCTGTCACTGCCCATAGGCGGCCCGCGTCATCGAAGGCGATGTCGACGATCTTGCCGATCTCCGGATCGGAAGCGACCAGCTCGACCTCGAAGCCATCGAGCACGCTGAAGCCAGCCAGCTCCTCGGCCGCAGTCCGGGTGGCAGCGCTTCCCTTTGCGGGTTGGTCCTGCAGCGCTCGCAAGCGCTTCCAGGTCATCGCATCAGGCGAAGCCGCCAGCGAAGTGAGGCTCACGTCCTTGACGCGAACGCGCACGCGTTCACCACTGTGCACTTGGATCGCGATGTGCCCATCCAGCGGGATCTCACGATCGACCTCTTCATAATCGAGAGCTGCGACGCCATTGATCCATGATCGAATGCGACGCCCCTCGGCCAAGATCCGGTAGTCGTTCCATCCTCCGGAAACGGCAGCAGCGACAACGTCTTCCAATGAGGATGATTCCGCAATGACTCGGTTGCGGCGCGACTCGTCATAGAGTTTCCCCCACCAACCGTCGCCGGCATCAACCTGATAGCCCTTCATCTCGGAGCTGCCGGCGACGCGTTGGCTTCGGATCTGGACGCCCGAGTTGACGAGCCCGCCCGAACCCTCGACGAGAATGCTCAGTCTCAAGTCGAAGTTGGCGTAAGACTCGGTCGTCGCCAAAAAGCTGTTGTGAGGTACGCGCCGCTCGAGCGAGCCGCCGTGGATTGCGCCGTCGACGACACTCCACATGTCCCGATCGGCCTCAACCGTCTCCCAACCAGCGAGGCTCGAACCATCGAACAGACTTTGTTGACGCTGCCCTGTTACGACTCCGGCCAGCGCCATGAAGCTCGCCATGAGCATGGCTGTCGACGAGACGTGACAAAGGATTCCACTCTTAGCTCGTTGCATATGGATTGTGCGTTCCGAGAGGCCTAGAGCGCGAAGTCGAAGACAACGATTCGCTCGAGATGCGGCACGACCCCTTCTTTGACAGCCTCGTGAATTGGGTGTGGCAGGTAGAGGTCGCGCGACTCCGAGCTGTCGAAGGTCATGATGAAGCCATGCGTGTAGCCATCGTTCATACCCTCCGGGCTGTCGTAGGAGCCATGCGCGATGTCGAGCAAGCCCGGGATCTTCCCGACCATGCCCTCCATGCTTGAGAAACACTCATCGATCTGGGTGGAGGAGACACCTTCCTTGAACTGGAAGACGCCGAAGTGCTTGACGTGGCTCATGCGTTGATTCGTGTTGTGGAGTGATCTGCTATGCTGTCGAGGTCGTCGGTCGCATGCACGCAGCCACTATCCTCACTCGTGCAGTCTCCCTCGTCCATGATGGACATCCACCAAGATATACTCGAAAAGCACAAAACGCATGACGGTGCCAGGGCATCGGTCGTGCGTGCGGACGAGCAAGATACTCGGGATTGGTTGCGCAGCGCTCCGATGTGCAGCGAGCTTGCCCGCTATCGAATTGCGCACTGCGGCATCATGCACGCTTCGCATCCGATGCAGATTGCTCGCGAACACCTCTCGGGTACCTTCTTCCTGGCTAGCTTCGGGGGAGTGGGCGAGATCATGATCGACGGCATGTGGCGTCGTGTCCCCAGCGGCATCGCCTGTGTCCAACCACCCTTCATTTCTAATGCGCTGCGCGCCGTCGGCCACGCGCGCTGGAGCTTTTGCTGGGTGCGCTATCAAGAACCGCCGGAGACTCACCCCTTGGTGTCAATCCACTCACCGGCCATGGCCAGCTTCGATTCGGAACCACTGCGGCGTGCGATTCAAGGATTGCATGCCGATGTCTCGCT
>JBLFWN010000024.1:0-70356 GCA_047611405.1 Planctomycetota bacterium
GTTCGCGAATGAGCGCTCCAGCTCACCGACTTGCAGACAGAACTCGAGTGGGGGGCGTTTGCCCGCACGCTCAACAGTGAAGGTCGTCACGAGCAGGTGACCCCCTTTGTTGAGCAAGCGCGGAAGCTGCGGGTACAAGGTCCGGTCGAGGAAGTTGCAGACGACGACTAGGTCGAAATGGCCTTCGCTCTCGAGTTCGTCGAAGCCGGTCGCAGTCAGTAGGTCGACCGTCCTGGTGCGAATGTTCAACTGCGCGGCGCGCGCGCGTTCGGCGAGCAGTTCGAGACCGACAGCGCTGACATCCCACGCTTCGACTTCGAAGCCCTGGTGCTCGAGTGCGAGTGAATGGCGCCCCGTACCAGCGGCGAAGTCGAGAGCCCGCAGACCGCGATTCGGTGACGCGGCCATGGAAGCCTGCCACGCACGCTCGATCGCTGTCAGCACGAAGGCTTCCGGCGCCGACGCGTCCTGTCCTCGCTCATGCGCGTGTTTGGCATCCCATTTCTTGCGATCCGCTTCACTCATAGGACAGATTGCAGCGAGCGGAGGGCGGGGCGACAAGCTCTTGCCTCGATCCTCAGGGCTTAGATGTCTCAGATCTGCTTTCCAGCCATCCTCTGATGCTTCGTGTGCGCTTTGCGAGTGGGGAACAAGTGCTTCCCTCACCGAAGCCAGCCGATATGTATCTTGACCCGGTTGTGGCTAATGCCGGAAGGCTGTCTGGCGCCCGCACGCTGACATTGGACCAACAATCCTGAAGAGCGCTGCGATTGCGACAGCATCCGCTCCCGTATCATTCCGCCAGCCCTGCTCTCACTACAGTCCGCCTGCACAAGGTCGCCAGTTCGGTCTAGTACCCAAGTGAATCTTCGATGATGCTCCTTACCACCCTGTTCTGTTCGATCGCGCTGCAAGCTGGGGCGCATACTGAAATTCACGAAGCCGACTTCGCGATGCACGTTCAGACGCTTTCCTCCGATGCCTTCGAGGGCCGCGGTCCGGTCTCGAAAGGTGAAGAGGTCACAGTGAACTACTTGGCGCAGCAGTTCGAGGCTGCGGGCTTGGAAGCAGGCAATGGCGACTCGTGGTTCCAACAGGTGCCGCTATTGCAAACCACACCGACTGGAGCACCTGAGGTCAGCCTCTCGAACGACAGCGAGCTTGTCTTTGGGCGTGACCTGATGCTGTGGAGTCCGGTGGCGGACGGCAAGATCATGCTGAGAGGCTCAGAGTTGGTCTTCGTTGGCTACGGCATCGTTGCACCCGAGTTCGGGTGGAATGACTATGCGGATGTCGATGTGACCGGCAAGACAGTCGTTATCTTGGTCAACGACCCTGGCTTCGCGACGCAGGATCCCAAGCTGTTCAGCGGCAACGCGATGACCTACTACGGTCGTTGGACTTACAAGTACGAAGAGGCGCGCAGGCAAGGTGCCGCTGCGGCGCTCGTTGTGCATGAGGAAGCGGCTGCGGGTTACCCATGGACGGTCGTGCTGCGCAGTTGGGGCGGCTCGCGATTTGGCTTGGACTCTGGCAAGAGCGATGACACGACGAGCATCGAGGGCTGGATCACCGAGGAGGCCGCGATTCGCAGCTTTGCCTCCGCCGGCAAAGACTTCGCCGCATTGAGCGAGCGCGCCAAGACGGCGGGCGCACCGCCAATTATCCTGGGCGTCCAGGCGAACTTCGCGCTGACCAATCGATCGACGCGTTCGATGACTCGCAATGTCGTCGCGCGCCTGAAGGGAGCAGAGCGACCGGACGAGCACGTGCTCTTCTGTGCACACTGGGACCATTTGGGTCGCAAGGGTGGGGGTGAGGACGACATCTACAACGGTGCCGTCGACAACGCGACAGGCTGCGCCGCGCTGCTCGAGCTCGCTCAGAGTTTCGGCGCTGGACCGAGGCCTGCGCGCTCGATCCTATTCCTGGCCTTCAGTGCAGAAGAGTCAGGCTTGTTGGGGTCGCGTTGGTACGCGCAGCAACCGGTCTACCCGCTCGACAAAACGGCGGCCGGCATCAATATGGATGTGATGAACATTCATGGTCGCATGCAGGACGTGGTTGTCGTGGGCATGGGAGCTTCCGAGTTGGACGACTACTTAGCAGAAGCTGCAGCCGTGCAAGGGCGAACACTGGCCGCGGAAGCCTCACCCGAGAAGGGTTCTTTTTATCGGAGCGACCACTTCAATTTCGCGAAGAAGGGTGTCCCGATGCTGTACGCCAGTGGCGGGACTACGAGTCGCGAGCACGGTGCCGATTGGGTCAAACAGCGCCAAGCCGACTACACGCGCAGCCGCTATCACCAGCCCAGCGATGAGTTCGACCCGTCATGGGATCTGAGCGGCGCGATCGAGGACATTCGCTTGTACGAAGCGATCGGACGGCGAATCGCCCGCGAGCGTCATTGGCCGCGCTGGCGAGCTGGCAACGAGTTCGAGGCGGCACGCCAGGCGAGCTCGGAGTCACGCCGCTAAGCCTCCGGATCCGAGTACGCGCTCTCCGCGTGGTACTCTTGCTGGCCGTCTCGTGATACGCCCCCTCAATACTCTCTTCGAAGCCGGAGCCAAGCGTTCCCATGTCGCGCACGCTGCCCGCGTGTGGCTGTCAGGTCGTAGCTTGAGTGAGCATGCTGACCGCGACCGCCAGCGCTTTCCGCGAGCCGCCGGCGCCTGTCTGCCTGCCGTGGACGAAGAACTGCATGGCATCGCGCGAGTGGTCGACAGGGATGCCGCAGCCGACGGTTCAGAGCGCAGATTGATTGAGCTGCGCGACGGCCGTCGGGTCGAGAGCGTGATTTTGCCGCGCGCAGCCCTGTGCGTATCAACCCAAGTGGGCTGTGCCGTGGGCTGTCAATTCTGCGCGACCGGTCTGTTGGGCTTGACGCGCAACCTGGACACCGAAGAGATCCTGGCACAAGTGGTGCTAGCAAGAGAGCAGACGCCGATTCGGCGCGTGGTCTTCATGGGGATGGGGGAGCCGGCTCACAACCTTGAGAACGTGATCGAAGCCATTCATGACTTGGGTAGCTACGGCGCGATCGGACACAAGGACTTGGTGTTCTCCACCGTCGGCGATCCGGACACCTTCGTGCGTTTGGCTGCTGGCGTGGTGCGACCAGCCTTGGCGCTCTCATTGCACACGATGGACGCGGACTTGCGCACAGCTCTGCTGCCGCGCGCGCCCAAGACCGATCCAGCAGCCTTGCTTGACGCGGCTCTCAACTACTCAGATGCCACGGGCTACCCGCTGCAGATTCAGTGGACGCTGCTTGCTGGGGTCAATGACTCGACCGACGAAGTCGATGCCTTGATCGCACGCTTGCGCAATCGTCGGGCCGTTGTCGACTTCATCGACTACAACCCGACCGAAGGCTTCGATCACAAGCGCACGAGTCGCGAGCACACGCTGACCTTGACGCATCAGCTGCACGCCGCCGGCGTCATAGCCAAGCTGCGTTCCTCTTCCGGCCAAGATGCGCGAGGTGGCTGCGGCCAGTTGAACGCGAGCTGCGGAACCTCCGCTGGCTAGCCGCCGGGCATCCAGCCTCGATAAACGAGCCAAGAGACTGATGGACCCTGCATACGATTCCCACGACACCGATCGCTTTCGGCAAGACCCGTCTGCGTTGACTCTGCCCTGGATCCAGTCGCCCTTCTTCGAGGAGCTGTTGCAGGCGCAGGATTTGACGGATGAGGATCGTGTGCTCGCTCGCAGTTTTCATGAGGACGGCTATGTCGTGCTCGAGGACTGCATCGACCCGGAGTTGATCGATTCGATCGTCGGGAAGTACGACTGGCTCTTCGACCCGAACACGGAATTCGAAGCACCCGAGTGGGCCTATGCGCTGCGTGATGAGGATCGGACGCGCAAGCAAGATGCTTGGTGCGTGTGCGACCCCGTCAAACAGTTGGCCACGCATCCGCGCATCATGTCTTTGCTCGAGATGCTGTATGGCCGGCCCGCCATTCCGTTTCAGACGCTGAACTTCATTCGAGGTACCGAGCAGTCACTGCACTCGGACGCCTTTCACTTCTCGTCGCTGCCGGCGCGCTTCATGTGTGGTGTCTGGGTCGCACTCGAAGACATCACGCTGGCAAATGGTCCGTTGCGCTATGCGCGCGGGAGTCACCTGCTGCCTGATGTTCAGCTAGCTGATCTCGGTCTGTGGGCGGAGTCATCCGAGAACGGGCTGGGTCGCAATTATGAAGTCTTCGAGGCTTACGTTTCTGCGATGCTCGATAAGCATCAGCTCCCGCTTGAGACGCTGACCTGCAAGAAGGGCACCGTCTTGGTTTGGTCGTCACACTTACTGCATGGCGGGACTCCGATCGTGGATCCAAAGACGACGCGCCTCTCCCAGGTGACGCATTACTACTTCGACGGCTGCCTCTACTACACGCCGGCGCATTCGGACACGCCGCTCGGTGAGCTCTTCCTGAGGAAGGTGCGCGATGTTCGCACAGGGGAACTGGTGCCCCACAACTTGAATGGAAGAGGCATGCGCACCTTGCGCTGGGATGCGGACCGCTCGCGCGTGGTGGCGACCGACAAGAAGTCGTGGGAGGGCTACCTGCCCCACGGCCGGCCGTTTGACAAGCTTCGCCGGAGCCTGTTACGGGTTTCGCGCCGCATAGAGCGTCTCTGGGGACACTGAACTGCGCTTGACGAGTTCAGCTGGGCCTCTTCTGTGATCGAGAGCGCGAACTTGACGTGGAGGTAATATGATTGAGCGTATTCCAGTGTCCGCATCTCCGTGCGGGCCGTGCTTCGTCTCGTACGTTTTTGCTTCCTCTCCATGCACAGCACTCGTTCTCTAGCTCTTTTCGCAGCCAGCGCTCTCTTCGCGCTTCCCTCTGCATCCGGCCAGCAGATGATGCTCGAACCGGTTTGCACGACTGTCAACAACCCGACAGCCGTGACCCAGCCTCCGGGTGAGTCGAACCGACTATTCGTCACCGCGAAGAAGCGAGGGATCTTTGTCGTCGAGAATGGTGTAACGCTGCCAACGCTCTTCTTGGATGTCGATGACGAAGCTGCGGCGAACGGCGGTTTGCACACGCATGGATTGATGGACATGGAGTTCCATCCGGACTATCAGACGAACGGCAAGTTCTACATCTCTTACATGGACGAGCTGTTGTTCGCGCATGTTGCCGAGTATCAAGTCTCGGCCGCAGATCCGAATGTTGCCAACCCTTCGACGCGCGTGCAGATCCTCGGGCCGCAGGCGATGTCTTTTCAATCGCACAACTTCAACGATCTGTGGTTCGGTCCGGACGGGATGCTGTACATCTCGACCGGTGACGATGAACAGACCGGGATCTCGACCGTCAACATTGGTCAGGACCTTAGCAACTACTTGGGCAAGATCCTGCGCCTTGATGTGGATGCGCCGCCGCCCTACATCGCGAGTGGTAATCCATTCATCGGCGTTCTCGGTGCCGACGAACGCGTCTTCATCTATGGCTTGCGTCAGCCCTGGCGCTTCACCTATGACCCGGTGACGGACGACATGTTCATCGGCGATGTCGGAGAGACCTCAAGGGAAGAAATTTCGTCTGTGAAATTTGCGAACGCAGCCGGTGCCAACTTCGGGTGGCGCTGCGCCGAGGGCACGGTCTGCACAAACTTCTTGGGCGGCTGCCCGACCGGTTGCAACGCTCCGAACTTCATCGGCCCGGCGTACGAGTTTGATCACAGCGATGGCAAGTGCGCCGTCATTGCCGGCGATGTGTATCGCGGATCGGATTTTCCCGCGATCGACGGGGAGCTCTTCTTCGCTGACTACTGCACGTCCCGCATATGGTCGCTGACTTGGGATGGTGCTTCTATCACGAACTTCACTGAGCGCACGGACCAGCTGAAGTCGATCAACGGCGTCGGCGCCAGTTTTCCGGTTTCCTTCGGCACTGACAACGCAGGCGAAATGTACATCGTCGACATCGGACTCGATGTCGTTTGGAAAGTCGTACCGCATCCTTGTCAGATCACGAACTACTGCACGAGTACGCCGAACTCAGTCGGTGCGGGAGCGGTCATCGGCAGTCAGGGTTCGACGAGCGTTACCCTCAACGACTTTGTGATTGATGTGGCGGGAGGGACGGCCAACCAGCCTGGCTTGTTCTTCTACGGCCCGAATCAGGTCTCGCTTCCCTTCGGCAATGGAGTGCAATGCGTTGGAAGTGGCGCCTTGGGCCTGTTCCGCTTGAATCCGCCGCTTCCGCTCGATGTTGCAGGCGAAGGCTCGCGTGCCGTCGACATGACGAGCCCGCCGCTGCCAGCGGGGCAGATCACGGCTGGTTCCGAATGGAACTTCCAATTCTGGTACCGCGACCCGCAAGGTGGGGGGGCTGGGTACAACCTGTCGGATGGCTTGAGCGTGGTTTTCTGTCCCTAGCAGCCCGTTGATAAACAGCGATTCATGTCTCGGCCCCCTCGAACCGCCTGTCCGCGTTGCCAGGACCTACGAATAGCGCGCAACTATGCGCAGAACCTGGCGCCTTGTCAGTCGATTCGAGGGAAGCAATCCATGAATCGCTGTTTATCAACGGGCTGCTAGGGATGAGGTCGGGCCGTGGGGGGAGTATCTGCCAGTCTTGGGGGCTAGGAACTCATTCGAAAACACGCCGATTCCGAGTTCGGTCGCGAGGGCTTTGCCGCTTAGTGGGGCATAGCTGAGAGCTGTGCTGGGGATCTGAACAGGCCCGTGGATGAGAGCATCCGCGGGTCGTTCTATTGGGCGTAGATCCGGTGCGTGGCCGTGTATCTCTCGTCGATTCGACTTGCGCTGCGCTTGCTACAGCTGAAAAGATTCTTCGAAACTCAAGTTCGGTTGCGCGAGCTCTGCCGCTTAGTAGGGCATAGCTGAGAGCTGTGCTGGGGATCTGAACAGGCCCGTGGATGAGAGCATCCGCGGGTCGTTCTATTGGATCTTTGGTCTCCCGCCTCATATTCGGCGACCAGTGCTGCAGTCTTTCGCCTGGCGCATGACCTGGTAGGCTCAGTATTCGACTCGCCTTGAAGTACGCGCTCACTCGCCGTGCGCTACTAGGAGTCGTGCGACCATGAGTCCCCGCAAGCAAAGCATCGATTCGAATGCCCATGGGCAGCGTGCAACCTGATCAGGCGCTGGTCGAGCGGCGAGGCGGGCGAAGGTTATTCGTGCGGCTCACGCTGGTGCTGGCTGCTTCGCTCTTCGCGCTATGCATCGCGGAGCTGGCGCATCGTGTGTATCTGTCCAGCCAGGATCACTCCTATGATGGAGTTGCACTGCGAAAACAACTCGCGCGCTCCTCGGACTCGATGGCTGCTTTTACTCCGAGCGCTAGCTCTGAGGACAGCGAGACCGCTCGTGCGCCCAAGGTTACGAAAGCCCCGGATGGGGGAGAGCGGTGGCCCAAGCGCAATGATCAGAGTCTCTCCGGCAAGACGCGTGGCAAGCCCGAGGCGGCATCGGGCGAGACGAAGCGGGTCGGTAAGCGGGTTGACAAAGGCTCCGAACGTGACGGGCATAGCCAGCCACAGAAGACCCTCGCCACCATCATCGGAGCCACGCTGCACCCGTACTACGGCGCCGAGATGGAACACGACACAGGCGGCGTGCTGGCGTATTTCCGTAACGGCCCGCCCGAGAAGGACTTCAAGGTGCTCGTCGTCGGCGGCTCCGTCGCTGCCGATTGGGCACGCGATCATGGCGGCGTTTTTCGCAAGGCTCTCCAAGCCGACCCAAAGCTGAGCGGCAAGGACGTGCGCGTGCTCGAGTTCGCGCACGCCGCCTACAAGCAACCGCAGCAGCTGACTCGAGTCGCATACTTGTTCTCGCTCGGCTATCTGCCCGATGTCGTTATCAACTTGGACGGCTTCAACGAAGTCGCCAACGGCATGCGCAATGGGATGAGCGGTACGCACCCAACCTTTCCGGCGCGACCGACTTGGGGAGGCATCTTGCTACATAGGCAGGGGATGAGCCCAGCTGCGCTGGACATTGTCAGCGAGCTGTACCCAGTGCGGCTCGAATCGAATCGGATCTTGGCTGTGGCTGCTCGCTACCAACTTTTTCACTCGAGCTTGATGGGTACCTGGATTCAGTCGCGAATGAATCTGCTCTTTCAGCATCGCAGTGATTTTCTGGACAAGCTCGCGTCGATCGAAGAGCTGGAGCTACTGGATGGCCGGCGCAATCCCGAGCTGGTCGGCCCCGACTTCGCGCGCAAACCGGGAATCATCAATGCGCTGTCCGTGAGTTGCTGGTACCAGTCATCCTTATCCCTCTGGGCGATTTGCAACGAGCGCGACATCCCCTACATGCACGGCCTTCAGCCAACTCTGCTGGACCAAGGATCGAAGCCGTTGACGGAAGAGGAGCGCCAGTTGCAGCCCTCCAAGCACTGGGATAAAGGGGTGCAGCTTGGCTATGGACGCTTGCGTGCAGCAGGGGCTCGCTTGGCCGATCAGGGGGTCGACTTCGTCGATTTCAGTGGCTGCTTCCAGGACGTGCAGCAAGGTCTGTACTTCGACAGCTGTCACTTCATCCCCGAGGGATGTGAGATCCTCTCGGGCAAGATCGCTGCAGCCTTCTTGGACCGTATGCACGAATAGCACGCTTTCGATCTCGATTCCGAGCAGGTCGAATTCGGCCGAATTTACCCCTTGCTGTCTTCCTATTTGAGCCCTTCAAGCTACCTTCGCGCATAGGTCGACGACCATGCGACCCGGCGCACAGCAGACTCTTGGACGTAGCTCGCTAAGCGCGAAGTCCAGAGCGCGCCTCTCGCCCTTCCCTTCACCTGTTACCTGCTGGATGGGTTTGGAGCTTCACCACGCAATCGTGGTGGTGCATTGCAGCTACAGGACACGCTATTTCGACATCATCGAAATCTGAGGACTCGAAGGGGTCGTTTAAGACCTTCGGACTCAATAAAAACTTACTGCGCGCGCTCGACGAAGTCGGCTTTGATAGTCCGCGACCAATTCAGTCCAAGTCGATCGCTCAGATTCTGAATGGGCAAGACGTGATGGGCCTGGCGCAGACCGGAACGGGCAAAACAGCGGCCTTCGCGCTGCCGATCTTGCAGCGACTGAGCGCAGGTCGCGGATCCAATCCGCGCGCGTTGATCGTCGCGCCGACGCGCGAGCTGGCGATGCAGATTCATGCCGAGATCGAGATGCTCGGAAAGTTCACGAACGTACGCTCGATGACAGTTTTTGGGGGCGTCAGCGCGTCCCCTCAGATCCGTGGCTTGAAGAAGCGCCCCGACATCGTCGTGGCCTGCCCTGGGCGGCTGCTCGATTTGATGAACGGTGGTCATGCCGACTTGCGCGGCATCGAAGTGCTCGTGCTGGACGAGGCGGACCATATGCTCGACATGGGCTTCTTGCCGGACATTAAGCGACTGCTAGCGCGCTTGCCGGAACGGCGTCAAAGCCTGTTGTTCTCGGCCACGATGCCGCGCGAAATCCGTTCGTTGTCCAAGAATGTGCTGCGCAATCCGCACGTGGTCGAGCTTGCGCACTCCTCGCCAGCGGAGACCATCGAACACGCGCTCTATCCCGTGGATCAGACTCGCAAGGCCGAGTTGCTGCAGCACCTGTTGCGGACGGACAACTTTCGCTCGGCGATCGTGTTCTTGCGTACCAAGCATCGCGCACGCCGATTGGCGAAGGTACTCGACCGGGATGGACACCGAGCCATCGCGCTGCAGGGCAACATGAGTCAAGGACAGCGCGAACGCGCGATGCAGGGCTTTCGCGACGGCAAATACGATGTGCTCGTTGCCACAGATATCGCGGCGCGCGGTATCGATGTTGCGCAAGTCAGCCACGTGATCAACTTTGATGTGCCGAATACGCCGGATGCATACACGCACCGCATCGGGCGAACCGGTCGCTCCGAACGCAGCGGCAAGGCCTACACAATGGTCACGCCGGAAGACTTAGGTTCGATCAAGGACATCGAGCGCAAGCTGAAGCTGAAGATCCCGCGCGTGAACCTCAGCGAGTTCCGCAGCGAGGATGCCCCTGCTCAATCGAGTGAGGATCATGGCCGAGTCAGTCATCAGCGTGGTGGCGCAGGACGCCGCGCTGGCGGCTCTCGTTCGCAATCGCCCGCTTCCGGCCGGCGTGGAGGCGATGGAGGAGACTCTCGATCGAGGAATAACACGGGCGCTGGAGGGGCGAAGCACAAGTCGGCCTCTTCCTCGGACCGCAGCGGCGTTTGGCCCGCCTCTGCTCCGGACTCACGCAAGCCGCAATCGGATCTCGGCTCTTCGAGGACAGGTCGTGCCTCGTCGAACTTTGGAGCAGGGGTCGGTGACGGCTCTTCACAAAGGCGATCGGATAGCGGAAATCGGCGCGGATCCCATCAAATACGCAACCGCGCGCTTGGCGGCTCAGAAGCCGACGATTCCGGGCGCGGAAGTGGACATGGCGGCGAGCCTCGCTCGGATCGAGACCGAGGCGACTCCACACGAGGTGGATCAGCGCGCGGCCGTGGCGCACGCGGCGCTGGCCGAGGTCGCGGTGGCAGCCGGGGTCGTCGTGGCTCGGGCGGCAATCGTTCGCGGCCCTGAACTCGGCTCTCCACACGCGTATCTGATCGATGATTCCTTGCAGGCAGGGGGTGTCAGGAAAAGCGTGTCGTCAGCCTCTTTGCATCGTGCCGGGTAGGCTCTGGAACGACCTAGCGTCCTTTCGCGATCCAGAATGACGGATGACATTGAAGGTAAGCGTTTGCATTTGGGACCTGCGTTCGTTGGGTAGCTCACGCTGGGCTACCGCATTCATCAGGCAATCGGTAGGCTCGCGCGCCAACGCACGATTGATTCCCTGAAGGAGATTTGAAATGGCTATTCGTTTGGGCGACATCGCTCCCGATTTCAGTGCAGACAGCACGGCTGGTCCGATCCAGTTCCACGATTACCTCGGTGACGGTTGGGGCATCTTGTTCTCTCACCCGAAGGACTTCACTCCGGTCTGCACCACAGAACTCGGCGCCGTCGCCAGGTTGAAGCCGGAGTTCGATAAGCGCGGCGTCAAGGTGCTGGGGCTGAGCGTCGACACGGTCGAGGATCACAATGCTTGGGCCGGCGACATCGAAGAGACCCAGGGCACCGCTCTGAACTTTCCGCTGCTCGCTGACCCGGACCGGACGGTCTCGACGCTGTACGACATGATCCACCCGGAGGCGAACAACACGCTGACGGTGCGCTCGGTCTTCATCATCGGGCCGGACAAAAAGGTCAAGTTGTCGATCACCTACCCTGCCAGCACGGGCAGGAACTTCAACGAGATCCTGCGCACGATCGATTCCTTGCAGCTCACCGCGAAGCACAGTGTTGCGACTCCCGTCGATTGGCAAGACGGCGAAGACGTGATCATCGTTCCGACGATGTCCGACGAAGATGCGCACAAGAAGTTCCCGGACGGCTTCAAAATCGTGAAGCCGTACCTACGCTTGGTCAAGCAGCCGAAATGATGTCAAAAGGCGAGCGCTAGCCTCGCCTAGGACGACGTACGCCTGGTCATTAGGGCGTTAGATTCAAGAGAAACGTGCTCCGTGCTTTGCCGGCATACGGGGCACGTTTTTTCGTAGGGACTACGAGAATGCAGGATTCGCAGCGGGGCTCAATCAAAGCCAATCGCGGTCAATCGTTCGTCGACCCAATCCTCTGCCATACGAGCCATCGACGCGTCGGTCGGACGGCCGCTGATCTTGATCTCGTGATAATGGATCAGAGACTCACTGTTCACCCACAGAAACACACCACCCGATTTCAATGCGCCGCTTGTGGCACGCTTGACCTCTTTGCCTTCGGCTGTTGTCCACAGTGACTTGCCGTCGTGGTGAATTCCGAGGTGCATGTTGATCGTTGGATCGATGCGTTCCGGATCGGACAGGTCACGGATCTGGAAGCCCTGACCGTCATTGAGCAACAAGTCCGCGCCCGGATTCACTGCGCACGCATAGTGCTCGGCGCCATCGTCGAAGATACCGATCTGTTGTGTCGAACCGGCGCTCTCACCTGTCTTGGGGAAGGTGTACTGCAAGTCGACTTCGACTGAAATCGGCTGTTGGAACTCGAGCACGTGGCGTAGGCAGACCCAGCCAGAGACCTGCAAGCTTCCCTCAGATGCCCAGCGACGCGTGGTCGGGCGACCCTGATATCCGAATTGGCGTGCGTAGAAGCGGTGGTCCTTGATCAAGTAATCGGGATCGTCGAGCCAATCCGCATCTTCGAACTCATCGTCGAAGGAATAGGTGATCTCTATCTGCGAATCCTCGAGCACCTTTACCTGGCCGCGCAAGGAATCGATGACTCCGGCGCCGGCGAAGAGCTTGCGCAAGCTGATGGCAGCCCATGTGCGTAAGGCGGCGGTGCGTCTGCTGGTAACGGGCGAATGCTTGTGGTCGGCCATCAGGCGTTCGAGTGTCGAGACGAGAGTCGCCGCGGCCTCCTCTGACCCTGGACGCCCCAAGGCCTCGATCGACTCGAGCAACCCAAAAGCCTTGCCGGCAAAAACGATTTCACCCAAGTCCGCCGACAACTCTCGTTCGACAGCTTTGGAGTGTTCGCTGTCGTCGCTCAGGTAGCGGCTCGCCTTCTTGTCGCCTTCCATTGCCAACGCGAAGCCGAGTGTCCAGCGCTTGCCGCGTGCTTTCAATGGCTGGCTTAGAGCGGTCATCAACTCGCCGAGCATGAGCCCATCAACGGGTAGAGACTCGATGCCTGCTCTATTGGAGTCAAAGTGCAGCAGGCCTTCGCGATAGGAGCTGAGTGGCAAGTTCAAATTTTTGCCCGATGCCTCAATACGCAGCTTGCCTTCGGCTGTTACTACGTCTTGCAGAGCTTCGTCGCGTGCGTCGCGAACGGCCCTCAAGCGCGTCAAGGTATCTTCCAAGCGGGGTGCAACTCGGGTCTCGGACTTGGCCTCTGCTATCCCGGCCTCGGCGATCGCGATAGCGCGCGTCAGCTCACCCGTCTTGGCAGTCCACAGCGCGTGCGCGAGGAATTCGGAAGCGTTGTGCGGGCGGATATCTAAGGAAGGCAGCGCATGCTCGAGTTCCATCGCCGCTGCGTCAGTTGCCGCGGCAGCGTCATGCGCGCCGTCTTCGATGGGGATCGCACCGGGCCGTCCGTGGAAGAGCGTTGTCGCATAGGTGCGCAGGCTCTTGTCGATCGGATCAAGATCGTCGATGCCGAAGGCGCTGCAAAAGGCCATGACCGAGCCTTCGCCGCGCAAAGCTTGGCCCAGGTACGCTGGGAAAAGCGTTCGATAGCGATCCTCTTCGGCTTGGTGCAAGTAGTGGGCGAGCAACCACGCTTGGGCCTCGAATTGCAGGTGCTTCGGATCGACGCCCGTCTTCTTGGCCTGCGCTGAACCGGAACCCTGGAGCGCGTTCAGGCCGCCTCGACCGCGAACTGCGAGCAGTTCGCGAGTGGAAATCCAATCGTCGCGCACGAGCCCGTGCGGGCACAGCAGATCGATGAAGGTGCGCTCGACGTGATGCCTCGACAAATCTTGCGTGACCGACGCGAGATGGAAGCTCAAGTAACTAGCCAGACCGTCCTCGATCCACAGCTCGGCGATCTCGGTCAAGCCAGCCGCGGCGTGATCGCGCAGCATCCCGCGCACTGCATCGCGCAGCAGCGGATAACGCCGCCAATAACCATTAGCCTTCGTCGCACGCACGCACTGCGCGTGGACTGGCGCAGCAATAGCGAGGTCGTATATACCGTAGGTGACATAGGCGCCGGGGCGACCGCGCCGCGACGGCCAGTAGTTCACGTAGTCCCCTTCGGTCGCCAGCAGCACGATGGGCGTACGCGGTCGTCCAACAAGGCGGACAAGCGCTGCGGGAACGCGATAGTCGCGCTCAAACACATCGCTGATTTCGCGCAACCAGCTGCCGTAGTGGCGACGACACGCACCGGCGAGGTCACTATCGACGATGCGTCGCTGTGCAAAGAGCGCGAAGGAGCCAGTGCTTTCGACCGGCGGGTGAAAAGCGAGCTTCTTGAAGAAACTGTGCTTCTTCAGCTCAGCTAGATAACCCGCGGACCACGCGTCAATGGCTTCGGCAGCGCGTGTTGCTGCGTCAGTCGCCACCTCGCCGGCTTGCACGGGTGCTTGCTTCGCATCCGCGCGGCTGTCCAAAGACCCCGGTCGCTTCACTTCGGATGTGATACCCCTTGCGGACCCAGGTGGATTCGTTTCCGCGAAGGTGGTCTCGGCCAGAGTGAGTCCAGCGGCGAGCGCCAAGGGCAAGACTAGGGAGAGCGCGCAGAGTCGCATGAAAGGTGGCAAACGGTGGGGAGATGGCGGTCGTTCGGATCCGTGTCCGTGCTGGGGCGGCGGCGACAGGATACCTTGACGGCGGGAAGGCGTCGCGAATTCGAACTCTCCCTTCGCTAGTGCCTGCAGGGGGACGAGTTCAGATGCACGCGGGGCACACTCGTCGTTCCTTGCAAGCTCGCCAAGATGGGGCTGGATTGTTGTTCGCTGGTACGAAGCTCGGGAGGCTCATGCTGACAGGCTGTCGTGCGTTGTTTGATACTCGTGAAAGCACGCGAGATGTCTTGCTCCGGAGGCTCGCTGGGCTTGGCATCCAGCTAGTGATGAAGGTGTTGAAGATCGAAGACAAGTGGCTAGAGCAAGCGAACGCGATCTATTTCCAGCTGGGTTTCGTGCCATCCTGCCCTCCTGCAGATACCACCTGCGGAGTGATTGAGGATGTATCGATCGTGGCACTAGGCCGCCTGCAGCAGCATGCAGATGGGGCGCTGGAGGTCGGTGGATTCTGGGTGCACGAGAGCCGGCGAGGCTTTGGCTTGGCCCTGCGGGTAGTCGAGCACGCGATCGCACTCGCGCCAATGGACTCGGGATTGTGGTGCATTCCGTTCGTGCATCTCGAGGGTTTCTACGCATCATTTGGGATGAAGACCGTCGCTCCCGAACTTGCCCCCGCGAGTATTCGCGATAAGACCGCCTTCTGCCGCGAGCGTCAGCGTTATGGCATCTACCACGCGACCTGTCTGATGCAACTCGTGCGCTGAATCACTCGTTGCACGTCACCCGATCGCGAGGGGAGGCGCGAAGCGCGAGAGCTAATAACTGCGCGGTTCGAGG
Organism: Planctomycetota bacterium; assembly: GCA_047611405.1. Lineage (GTDB taxonomy): Bacteria > Planctomycetota > UBA1135 > UBA1135 > JBLFWN01. The sequence goes on from JBLFWN010000024.1 coordinate 15,130, forward strand.
GTCTTGTGAGATTAGGGCAGGGGGCGCGCTTCCCACGTGCGCATCTGGAGGGCTTGCAATAGGCGGAAGAATCTCCGAACTAATTCCGAGCAGTAGCCGAGTTGCTACTATCGATCACGCTCACTCTGATCTGGCCTTTGGAGAGATATCATGAAAACGAGAGCCATCATCAGCCTTGGATCGATTGCGGTCTTGGCGCTGTTGAACGCAGCGACCGCACAAACTCGGATCCAAGAAATCACCGTTCCTGGTACCGGCTATCTAGGGTGGCGTCTGAACGCTGCCGGAGATGTCAATGCCGATGGAATCCCTGACTTAGCCGCGACGGCTTTAGGACAGGGCGCGTACGTCTTCTCAGGCGCGAACGGTGCGCTCCTGTATACGATCCCAAGCCATGACGACGATGTCAGTGGTGTGGGGGATGTCAACGCAGACGGATACGACGATGTTGTTGCCGTGAATGACTGGCTCGAGACGGCACAAGTGCTGTCGGGCTTCGACGGAAGCATCCTGGCGACGCTGAGCATGGAAGATGTGCAAGTCGTGGCGCCGGTGGGGGATCTGAACCAAGACGGTCACGACGATTTCGCACTCGGTTCTGGTGATGCGGATCGCATTCGCATTATCAACGGCATCGACCTTACGCCGCTCAGTAGCATCATCGGCTACAGCGTCGATCGCCTACGGAACGCGGGCGACGTCAATGCCGATGGCTTCGACGATCTCATCACGCTGGAAGAAGCAACGGATGGGAAAATCCGCGTCTGGTCACCGGTTGACGGAGCGCTGCTGCACGAGTTCTCTGTCAATGGAGGCTTCTGGTACGCAGCCGTGGACGGCGCCGGTGATGTGAATGCTGACGGGCATGCCGACTTGATCATTGGCGATTACAGTCGGGATCGCGTGCGCGTGTACTCAGGAGCCGATGCTTCCCTGCTGCACCAAGTTTCGAATCCGAGTGGCGGCCCGTACTACTTTGGGGCGGCTGTATGTTCGGCCGGAGATGTCAACTTGGACGGCTACGCCGACTTTGCCTACCGCAGTGGTTGGGATGGTGTCTCGGTTCGCTCCGGACTCGATGCGTGCGAGCTGTTGTTCTACGATCACTACAGCTACTTCGGATGGACGCTCGCGTTCCTGGGTGACACTAACGCAGACGGCTTCCCCGAGTTTGCGACGGGCAACGAACAGGGTGGCACCGAACCGGGCAACGGTCCTGGCTTCTTGGAAATAGTTTCGCCCTGCCCTATGCCTGTGCAGCGCTACTGTGAAGGCGTGCCGAACTCGCAGGGCGATGGGGCGCACATGCGCTTCGCGGGGAGTACGAGTGTTGCGAATGCGAATGCAGCGCTCGGTGTCGAAGCTGCTGTGCCGGGTGAACCCGGGCTCTTCTATTACGGAGCGAGTCGCGTGGGGGCTCCTTTCGGTGACGGCACCCGCTGCGTTAGTGCGGGCGCTTACGGCCAGTTCCGCTTGGGTGTGCCGCTGACCGTCGCTTCGAATGGCACGGCCTTCAAGTTCCTGAGTTTCGTGTCTGGCGTCGGGAACTTGAACCAGGGCGATTTAGCGGCGGGCAGCTCGTGGCACTTCCAGTTCTGGTATCGCGATCCTGCTGGTGTTGGCGGGAGCGGATTCAACTTGTCCGATGCGATCACCATCGTGTTGTGCCCGTAGTGGCTCTCTAGCACGAGTCGAGTTAGTCGAGTGTCAAGTGAGCCCATTGCGGCCATCCGAATTCTCGAACCGATCCTACGGGCGATGCCTCGCGCAGCTGCAGCCGCGAGTGGCATCGCCAGAGTGGATCCGGCAGACCTCACTTCTTCAGCCGCAGCGTCAGCTTTCGTTCGACCGCTCCTGCGCGAACCGTGACTGACTTCGCAGCGCGCTTGCCATCGGAAGTCCACGCTTCGACGCGGTATTTGCCTGGCGCGAGCGGGCCCAGTCGATGCTCGGTGGGAGAGAAAGTGCCGTCCATGTATATGTGCTGCAGATCGGCCATGCTGAACATGCCCGTCAGTTCGCGTCCGTCTTCGTCGACGACGCGGAGCGAGGCGCTGATTTCGGCGCCCTCTTCCTTGTCTTGTAGCTTGATCCATAGGATCGCCCCCGAGCCAAGCGTCAGCTCGGCCTTGACCGAATCACCGGCTGTGACTTTGATGCTTGCGCTCTCCTGGCTGCAATTACCGGCGAGCCTTGCTGTCAGTGTGTACTCACCGGATGACAGTCCCGCGTGGGTCATGCGTCCGCTGCCATCGGTGACCGACAACGAAAAGGGCTCGAGCATGCGGCCCTCTGCATCCCGCACGAAGATGGTTGCTCCCGCAGCTGGCGAGCCATCCTCCAAGCGAGCCGTGACATCGATGCTGCCGGGTTCCGGCAGATGAAAGTCGATGTCCTTCAGCCACTCGTTTTCGCCAACGTTCAAGCCACCGCGCAGGACACGCGAGCTGGATGCGGTCGGATTGCCGAATAGGGCAGCTCCGCCCGCGGCAACGCGATAGCTGCCAGGCCGTAAGCCCTGCAAATCGTAGGCACCCACCTCATTCGTACTGATCTCGGCGTACTGTCCGCCCATCAAGCGATCGCTGCGCTCTCCGCTGTCGACCGAAAGGGTGATGCGTGCGCCGGGCAACGGGGAACCGTCCGAGGCATAAACGAGGCCGCTGATTCTTCCGAGCGGGATCTCAAAATCGATCTCATGCTCACTGACATCATCCGGTACCTCGGTCGAGAACTCGATCGTCGTCTGTTGCGCGATGCCACCCGGCATGCGCTGAACGTTGACAACGTAGTCGCCCGCCTTCTCGAGGATCAGTTCGTAGGATCCATCCGCAGCGACCGATGTCAGCTTCAGTCGCTGATAGATTTTTTCGCCGGTGGGGAAGAAGGAGATCATCGAGCTGCGATAGGGCTGGCCGCCATGCTTGACCATGCCGCGCACCGTGATCGGATCTTCGGGCGGCGCGCCCAGCACCATGTGTGTCAACTCGCCTTCGATGATCTCTGCTTGCGTGATCTGGAGCGAATCCATCATCGCGCTCATGTCGGGTGCTTCGTCTCCCATTCCGCTCCAGTCCGAGGAGCCATCCATCGCGACGACTTGCCAGGTTCCAGGCAACAGATCCGCGAAGAATACTTCGCCGGCCGAATCCGTACTCTCGGAATAAGTCTCGAAGGTCTTCATGTGGTTTATCGAGACCAAGCGCGAGGGCGCGGGGCGCCCGGCCTTGCTGTAGACCAAGCCTGACAAGCGGCCGCCTTGTGTCAGTTGCAAGGTGACATCGTCTTGCCGTTCGCCCTTCTCGACACTCAGTGGCGTGATAGCACTGCGGCAATGACCATCGGCATCGGCGAAGAGAGCGATCTCTCCGGGTCGCAGGCCTTCCAGCACGAATTGCCCCTCGGCATTGGTACTCGTTTCGGGTGCGTTCGGACCGGCGGCAACGCTCGACATCCAGCTGGGCTGACCATCGTCGACGTGGATGATCGCATCCGGCGTGGCGGCACCTGTAGCCGAAATCACGCGACCCGTGACCGTCGCCGTCTCGGTCAATACGATCACCAGCAGCGGCGCATCGGCCTGTTCGGGCATGCGGAAGCGTGTGGGTAGTAAGGCTACGAGTCCAGGCGCTGTAGCTTCAATGTGCCAGCGACCCTCGATCAAAGGAGGCAGCGAGAACTGCCCCGACTCGACATCAAATGCGTGCTCTTCACTGTCGAGAGCGAGCTCTCCCATGGCTCCTTCGACGATGCGTGCCACATGAATCACGAAGGAAGGAACAGGATTGCCTTGCTCGTCTTCGACGCGGCCGGCGACACCACGTTCAGGAGTCAAGATCAGCGTGAGACCCTGGGCGCCGGGCCGCACACCGTCGCGACGGGCGCGATGGATCCGGCCCGCTTCCTCGGGCGTCGTCGCATTTTCGCCTGTTTGGATGTCGATCATGTGTGAGGCTTGCACGACGAATGGGCCACTCCCCAAGCCGTGCATTTCGAAGCTGCCATCGTCGCCAGCTATACAGCTGGCACTGGCTCCGCGCAACGCGCCCATGGCAGTCGGCCCGGCGAGAAAGGCCGGGTCGAAGCTGGCCTCGACCGCTGCTCCCGCTGCCGGGCTTCCGTCGGCCCACTGCGCGACTCCGGAGAGCGAACGGCCCGAGCTCAACGTTATCTCGACACCTTGAATCGAGTCGCCTTCGACGACATCGAAGGTTTGCTTCTGACTATCCAAGTATCCCGTAGCACTCGCGCGAACGCTGAGGCTGCCCGCGGGGACGTGGTCGAGCGAGAATATGCCTTCGTCATCGGTTTGCCGCTCGCGTACGACTTCGTCGTCGAAGCCGAAGAATTGGCCGCGCAAGTAGGCTTCCACTTTGGCGTCAGCGCACGGCTTGCCTTCTTCGTCAAGGACTCTGCCATTCAGGCTTCCGCCCAGAGATGGGGTCATCTGCAGCACGCGCTCTTCGCCACCCAGCAAGTTTTTCAAGTCTTCGCGGTGTGCAGCGAAGTTTTCCGGTTCGACGGTTAAGGCGTAGTCATGGTCGATCGGCAGCGCACGAAACTCGAAGCTGCCACCTTCAATGGTTGTCGTGGTCGCACTGACGGGCGAGCGCGTCATGATCGCTGTCGGTGAGAAGTCGCCACCGCTCGGTCGGACATCGACACGCATACCGCTGACAATGCCCTCGCTCCCGATCGGCAGGCGCACACTGCCATGCACCCACGCGCCTAATTCGGGCATCAATTCGATGCCTTCGAAAGTTGTGCGCACCGGGTGCGACTGCCTTAAGAATAAGTAACGACCGCGCACCCCAAGGTGGGCGCGCGAGAGTTGGGCGCCGCTCGGGATCTCGAGCTCGAAACTTCCGTCCGAGCGTGCGCTCGCGCGGGCAAGAATTGAGGACGCGCTGGAATCGTCCGGCTCCTCGCCGAGCTGCTCGACCAGTTGGACATACAGGAGCTTCTGCGAGAGCAAAAGGACCTCAATGCTGTCGTCGGCGGGCGAATCTAGTGGAAGCACTATTCGGCCGCGCAGGGTGGCTGGCAGCTCGACTTGTTGTGCCGCGGTCCTCTGGCCGTTGCCCGTGGCCGAGCGGTCCGTGATGAGAGCCTCACCGGTGTCCTCTGCGCCTGGCTCGTTCGGCGCGGGAGTATCCGGATGGTTGGTCCCTGACTGAAGGGCGGGGGCGACCGGTGCCGGCTCGCTTTCCCGAATCAACCACAGACCAATGAAGACGCCCGTCAGGGCCAGGATCGGGAGCAGGAGCTTTCGCATAATGTCGCAGGCGTGGGGTGGGAAGTGGCGGCCCTCATCGCGGCTGAGGAGGCCTACCCTCCAGGCACCGAAGGCATTCTCCATGTTCGTGTGGATTGATGGAAGAGATGCCTTCGCGCGAAGAGCTGACGCGGCTTCCGATGGAACCCCGCCCGACGTATCCTCTTGCGCCATCTTCCCCTGCTCGATCCCTCGAGTCACCGCTGGTCGCAGCGGAGGTCTCGCATCACCTACTCCTGGACCGCCATGGACGCTGCTTCCGATTCCCCCGACGAGCCCATCAGCACCCGACAAGAGTGGCTCGATGGAGGCTATGCCGGTGCCATCGCTCGGCATCCAGAGCGTCAAGAAGTGTTCGAGACACCGTCAGGCTTGCGTAGCGAGCCCCTGTACGGCGACGCGCCTGACGGCGGATTTCCGGGCGAGTATCCGTACACGCGGGGCATCCGCCCGTCGATGTATCGCGGCCGCCTGTGGACTATGCGTCAATACGCGGGGTTTTCGAGTGCGCGTCAGACGAACAAGCGTTTTCGGATGTTGTTGGACGGCGGACAGACTGGGCTCTCGACCGCCTTCGATTTGCCGACGCAGCTGGGCTACGACTCGGACGACGAACTCGCGATCCACGAAGTTGGCAAGGTCGGTGTGCCGGTCAACAGCCTGGCGGACCTAGAGCGTCTGTTCGACGGCATCCCGCTGGCCGAGGTGTCGACCTCGATGACGATCAATGCGACGGCGGCCTACCTGCTGTGCGGCTATATCGCGTTGGCCCGCCGCCAAGGTGCTGATTCGACGCGCCTGCGTGGCACGGTTCAGAATGACATTTTGAAGGAGTACGTGGCGCGCGGGAACTATCGCTTCCCAGTCGGACCTTCGATGCGCCTGACGACGGATCTGATGGCCTTCTGTCGAGAACATGCGCCGCTATGGAACACGGTTTCGATCTCGGGCTATCACATCCGTGAAGCTGGATCGACGGCGGTGCAGGAGTTGGCATTCACCTTGTCGAATGGCCGTGCTTATGTGCGAGCCGCTCAGAAGGCGGGTCTGGTCGTGGACGAGTTCGCACCGCGCTTGTCGTTCTTCTTCAACGCGCACAACAACCTGTTCGAAGAAGTAGCGAAGTTCCGCGCCGCGCGCCGCATGTGGGCGCGCATCATGCGCGAAGAGTTCGGCGCGCAGAAGCCGGCCAGTTGGATGCTGCGCTTCCACACGCAGACGGCAGGCTCGATGCTGACTAGTCAGCAGCCCGACAATAATGTCGTGCGCGTGACGATTCAGGCCTTGGCTGCGGTCTTGGGTGGCACGCAATCCCTACACACAAACTCGCGCGATGAAGCGCTCGGCTTGCCGACCGAGACCTCGGCCCAGCTCGCGCTGCGAACGCAGCAGATCCTGGCGCAGGAGTCCGGCGTGGCCGACGTGATCGATCCGTTGGGCGGCGCACCCTACATCGAATCCCTGACGGACGAACTCGAAGCCAAGACACATGCGTTGATGGGTGAGGTTGACGAGCGTGGTGGCGCCGTCGAGGCGATCGAGGATGGCTTCATGCAGCGCGAGATCCTGCGCAGTGCGATCGATTGGCAAAAGGCTGTCGAGGCGAATGAGCGCATAGTCGTTGGCGTGAACGAGTACCAAATAGAAGAGGAACCGCCGGAGATTTTCAAGGCGGACGCGGGCGCACGCGCGGAGGTACTCAGTGACCTCGAACGTGTGCGTGCTGAACGCGATCCCGCCAAGGTTGAAAACAGTCTGAGGGCGCTGGGCGAGTGCGCGGGCGGCACCGGCAACCTGCTCGATCCAATACTCGTCGCTGTCGAGTCTTATGCGACCATCGGAGAGGTCTCCGGAGTGTTGGAAAAAGCCTTCGGCGAATTCGTTCCTCCCGCTGTGTTCTGATCCAAGCGCCACCTGCTCTGCAATCATCCATGACGCAATCGATTCCCGAACCTCTGCAAGGCGTGGCCACTGGGCTACACCATGTTGCAATCGCCGTGCACTCGCTCGAAGAAGCGCGCAAACTCTATGTCGATTCGCTCGGCCTGCGCGCGCTCGAGCCTGAGCACGTTGCGATTCAGAAGGTCAACGTCCAAGTCCTCTTCGCGGGCGATCAGCGTATTGAGCTGGTCGAGCCGGCTGCGGACGACTCTCCAATCACAAAATACCTCGCCAAGCGCGGTGAGGGTATTCACCACATGGCCTGGTCAGTCGACGATTGCGCCGCTGCTCTTGCCATACTCGCCGCCCGCGGCATCCGCTTGATCGACGAAGTCCCGAAGATCGGCGCGCACGAGACGATTACCGCATTCCTGCATCCCAAAGCCACCGCCGGTGTGCTGATGGAACTGGTCCAGGACCCCAACGCACAATGACTGTACAAGACCCGAGCGAGATACCCGCAGACGTGTCCCCGCAGACCCCGCTGGATCGACTGCGTCACATGCGCGAGCAGACGCTGCTCGGAGGCGGTGAGAAGCGCATCGAAGCCCAACACGCTAAGGGCAAGCTGACGGCGCGCGAGCGCATCGACTTCTTGGTCGACGAGGGCTCCTTCGTCGAGCTGGATCGATTCGTTCAGCATCGTTGCACGGACTTCGACATGCAGTCCCAGCAGTACCTCGGCGACGGTGTCGTCACCGGGCATGCGCTGATTGACGGCAGGCCCGTGTATCTCTTCAGCCAGGACTTCACGGTCTTCGGAGGCTCCCTATCGGAGACGCACTCCGAGAAGATCTGCAAGGTCATGGATATGGCATTGAAGGTCGGCGTGCCTTTGATCGGTTTGAATGACTCGGGCGGTGCGCGGATCCAAGAGGGCGTTCGCAGCCTGGGGGGCTACGCCGAAATCTTCTGGCGCAACACGCAGGCCTCGGGAGTCATCCCGCAGCTTTCCGCAATCATGGGTCCGTGTGCAGGCGGTGCGGTATATAGCCCGGCCATCACGGATTTCATCGCGATGGTCGAGGGCAACTCCTACATGCACATCACGGGACCGGATGTGGTCAAGACCGTGACGCATGAAGAGGTGACCTCCGAAGAACTGGGAGGAGCGGCCATCCATGCCGCCAAGTCCGGCGTGGCGCACTTTACGTCGCCGGATGGCAAGAGTTGCATGAACTTGATGCGGCGCTTGCTGTCCTACTTGCCTTTGAACAACGCTGAGAACCCGCCCTTCGTTGCGACGGATGATCCTGCTGACCGGCGCGAGGCGAGTTTGGCGGACATCGTTCCGCCCGATCCGCAAAAGCCGTACGACATGCACCAGGTGATCGAGCGTGTCATCGATAGCGGCAGTTGGTTCGAGGTGCACGCAGCATGGGCGCGCAACTTGCTCGTCGGCTTTGCGCGGCTCGGCGGCCACGTTGTCGGCATCGTCGCGAACCAACCGTCCGTGTTGGCGGGTTGCTTAGATATCGAGGCATCGATCAAGGGTGCACGTTTCATCCGCTTCTGCGACTCCTTCAACATTCCGATCGTTACCTTCGAAGATGTTCCTGGCTTCCTGCCGGGAACGGAGCAAGAGTACGGCGGCATCATCCGGCACGGAGCTAAGCTGTTGTACGCCTACTGCGAAGCCACGGTGCCTAAGCTGACGGTTATCACGCGCAAGGCGTATGGCGGAGCGTACGATGTGATGGGCTCGAAGCATATTCGCGCCGATGTCAACATCGCCTGGCCCAGTGCGACCGTCGCGGTCATGGGCGCAGCCGGCGCTGCCCGCATCATCCACAGGCGCGAGATCGCTGGCGCGGACGATCCCGCGGCACTCGAAGCCCAGCGCACGCAAGAGTACGAAGATACTTTCAATAACCCCTATCGCGCTGCTGAGCGCGGCTTCGTCGACGACGTGATCGAAGAGGCGGACACGCGGCCGTACTTGATCCGTTCGCTCGGGCTGCTGCAGTCGAAGCAAGAGACCCGTCCGGTGCGTAAGCACGGCAACATTCCGCTCTAGCAGAAGGCTTTATCGATGTTTCGACGAATACTGGTCGCGAACCGCGGTGAGATCGCGCTGCGCGTGATTCGCGGTGCCCGCGAAATGGGGATCGAAGCGATCGCCGTCTACTCGGATGGCGACGCTAAAGCATTGCACACGCGCATGGCGCATGCCGCCGTCGCACTCGGCGGTCGCACGCCAGCAGAGTCCTACCTGAACATGGATAAGATCCTTGACGCTGCCCGCAAGAGCGGCGCCGAGGCGATTCATCCGGGCTATGGCTTCCTATCCGAGAACGCAGAGTTCGCGCGTCGCGTGACCGAAGCGGGTTTGGTCTGGATCGGGCCGCCGCCCCATGCGATCGAAACCATGGGCGACAAGATCATCAGTCGCCGCGCAATGAAGAAGGCGCAGGTTGCTTCGGTTCCCGGCGTCGAGGATCCGGTGGCGGACGCAAGTGCGGCACGCGTGATTGCGGCCGAGATCGGTTATCCCGTTGCGATCAAGGCTGCTGCCGGCGGCGGTGGCAAGGGCATTCGCGTCGTGCGGAAAGAGAGCGAGATTGAGTCCGGCTTCCGCACTGCTTCTGGCGAAGCTATTACCTCCTTCGGTGACGGGCGCTTGTACCTCGAGCGCTATCTGGACCGACCGCGCCATATCGAGATCCAGGTCTTGTTTGACAACCATGGCAACGCAGTTCATCTGGGCGAGCGCGAGTGCTCGATCCAGCGCCGGCACCAAAAGCTGGTCGAGGAGTCGCCGTCGGTCGTGATTGATGACGAGACGCGCAACGCGATGGGCGAGATCGCGCTACGCGCCGGCCACGCAGTAGGCTATCAGGGCGCGGGAACGGTCGAGTTCCTGTGGTCGGGCGGAGAGTTCTTCTTTCTCGAGATGAACACGCGTCTGCAGGTCGAACATCCCGTGACCGAAATGGTGACAGGCATCGACCTTGTTCGCGAACAGATTCGAATCGCAGCCGGTGAGCCGTTGGGCTATGAGCAGAGCGATGTTAAGCTCAGTGGGCATGCGATCGAAGTGCGAATCAACGCCGAGGATCCGCTCAACAACTTCATGCCGTCCACCGGGACGCTGCACAACTTGCGCGCCCCCGGTGGACCTTGGGTGCGACTTGATACCGCGATGTATCGCGGCATGGAAGTTGGCCTCGACTTTGACCCGATGCTAGGCAAACTGATTGTCTGGGGTGCGGATCGCTCGCAAGCTATCGCGCGCATGTGCCGTGCGTTGCAGGAATTGAATGTGGGAGGGGTGCGCACCAGCGCTCCGGCCGCGTTGGCCGTGCTCGAGCATAAAGACTTCGTCGAGGGCGATTACGACACGCACTTCTTAGAGACGCTCGACCTCTCACCCCCGCGTGAATGGCAACCGCTGGTCGCCGTCGCAGCTGCGATCCACCGACATGAGTTGGCACGCAGGAGTGCGCTCGACCCACAGGTCGGGTCACGCGCGGCTTGGCGTGACCGCGGTAGGCGCGCGATGTCGGCCTACGTCAGCCGCGCTGGCGAGCGGGAGGGACAGCTATGAAGTACTTCGTCAAAATCGGTGACGATACGCACGAAGTCGACTTGATCGAGCGACTCGGGGAACTGCTTGTTGCCGTTGACGGCGAGCCGATCGATCTGCGCTACGAAGAGGCGGATCGCTTGGGGCAGGTCGTCGTGATGCTCGGGTCGGAGTCCTATGGCCTATCGATCGAGGGCGACGCCAACAAAGCGGTCGTGACTCTCGCGGGTCGTTCGTACTCGCTCGAGATCGAAGACGAGCGGGAGAGAGCGGCACACCTGGCTGAGAAAGAAGCGCGCGGAGGCGGCGGCCCTGTCGAAGCCGTCATGCCAGGCATCGTTGTCGAACTGCTCGTGAAGGAAGGCGAGCTGGTAAAAGAGGGCACCCCGATGCTTATTCTCGAAGCGATGAAGATGCAAAACGAGATCCTGGCTCCCGCCGACGGACTGATTGCAACCATCCACGTCGAGGCTGGACAGGCTGTGGCCGCGGGTGAGAAGCTACTTGTCATGCGCGACCCGGACGCTGACTGAATGCGAGCGAGCGGCGCTTGAGTCGCCTGCTTCTTGTTCTTGCTGCTCAAGCGGCGCCCAGGCATTGGGCGCTGCCTTGCGACTCCTGGCGCAGCGCCTTAGCCGGCGAAGACTTCCTTCGGCACGAAGATCCAGTACGCCAAACCGAGCGCGAGCGCATACTTGACGGCGTAGTACAGGCGGTAGTTGAAGTCCTTTAACGTCTCGAAGAATGTCTTCGATGCGTAGACGAAGACGGCGAGCCTGTTCACGGCACCGAGGCGTTCACTGTCGTCGTTGCGTGACGATGTCCAGCACGCGATGTGCTTTGCGACGAAGCGCGTGAGTGCTGAAAATGCGCGTGTGTGAACGGGCCGCGCCACATCGGCAAAAAAGATGATGCGCGTCTGGTCCGTATCGTTCCTGGCGCTGTGGATATAGGTCTCGTCAAATAGCACATGCTCGCCATCGCGCCACGAGTGCATCTTACCGTCGACATAGATCCGGCAAGCATCGTCATTGGGCGTGATCAGGCCCAGGTGATAGCGCAGCGATCCCGCGAAGGGATCGTGGTGCTCTCCCAGCTCTCCACCCGGAGGCAACAGCGTGAACATTGCGGCATGCACGGAGGGCACGGATCGAACCAACTCTGTCGTCTTTGGACAGAGCGCCTCGGCTGACGGCAGCACGTCGTGATACCACTTGAAGTAGAAGCGCTTCCAACCGCGCTTGAAGAAAGTGTTGAACGCGATGTCCTCGCGCTTGGCTGACGCACGAATCTCATCTTGGTCGAACAAGGCTTGGGCCTCGGCCGCAATCACCTTCCAGTTCGAACGAAAGACCTGAAGCTCAGGGAACTGCGCGGTGTCGATGAACGGGCGCCGGCCGACCTTCGAGAATAAGTAGATCAGCGCATTGAAAGGCGCCAAGAAGGTCGAGTGGTCCGTCAGCTGCCGCATGAAACGATGTCGCACCTGACCGCGATAGTGCACGAAGAGTGCACAGCTTAGCCAGGCGCCAATGACGGCGAACTTCGGAGTCAGCAGGTATTCGAGGATCATCGCGCGGTCGTTTCGTTCTCCTTGACATCACAGCCTCTGGCAGGCAGAGGCGCAATATCCGAACGCGAAGGTGGTGTCGATCCTACTTCAGGACTTGGGCGAACGGCAGAACAAGTGGGGCTGCATGATCCGGCGGGGGGGCGGGACGCGGCCAGCGTTAGTCACAAAAAGAGAGAGCGCCGCCACGAATCTCTCCGTAGCGGCGCTCTCCGTCAATCAAGTGACGATTGGGGAGCCGCAGGTAGCGGCTCGCTTCCGGTCAGGGGCACCAACGCAAGCGTGTCACCGCGCCCGAACCCGAGATGACCACGTCGACGCGGCTGCAGTTCGCGACCGGACCGCCACCCGTGAGGATCTGGACCGAGTTGTCCCCAATGTTCGGGATGTTCCAGCTCGTCAGCAGGTTGTTCGCATTGTCGTAGAACTCGACCTGGTTCAGACCGGGACTGTCGACATCGAGCACGCGGATCGAGAGGAAGGTAACAGGATTGGCGTAGTCGAAGCTGAACGTGCCTCCGCCACCTTCGTCATCGGGGTCGTCGACATAGCCGTCGTTGCCGGCATCCACGTCATCCTCAGGGATGATCATGACCATGCCCAAGGCCTCGTTGTTGCCGATGCCGGTGCCCGGTGTGGCCAAGTCGTCATCGCCGCCGGTCGGGTTGGCGGTATCGAACAAGATTACCTTGTTCGGGTGGCCCGGGGTGTTGTTCACGGCCGAGACCGTGACATCCAGGAAGGCGAACTGATTCGTGATCTGCTCGCCACGTTGCAGGTCCATCGGAACGCCGAGCGGTTCTTCATCCAGGTTGACCAGCAGCGGGCAGGGCGAGAGCTCGAGGCCACCGATGCCGCCCGAGCCACCGAAGTGCACTTCGAGTCGCATGACATCGTCCTCGGTGAAGCCGATTGTCTGCACGCTGTTGTCGCCCATGTTCTGTAGCGGGATGACATTGATGCCACCACCTTGCTGATGGAACTCGAGCCATGACAAGTCGCCGTCATCGATGTCGACGACGGTGATCGAGCAGATGGTGATGGGGTTGTCAAAGTCGAAAGTGATCACTCCGCCGAAGCGCTCGTCATCGGGGTTGTCGACGAAGCCATCGCCGCCGCCATTCGTGTTCTCGGCGATGATCAGCAGCTTGCCAAGCGCAACCGTGTTGGACGGGTGCGTGCCGGGTGTCGCCAGATCGGGATCGTCGCCTGTAGGGTTTGCGCTATCGAAGATGATCGCGGCGTCGGGGTGCCCCGAGGTGTTGTTGATCGCAGAAACCGTGATGCCGGCCGGACTCCATTCGTCGTCGACAAACTGACCAAGCTCGGGCTCTTCACCGATCGCGAAGTCCATATCGAGGGTCAGGCAATCCGGTGCGATCCCGGAGAGTGGCAATTGGTAGGGCGGAGTCCACGCGGGCAAGCCTGCGGTCGTTTGCACAGCGCGCATGCTGATACCAAGGCCTGCGGGCAGGCGCGAGACATCGCCGAGGATCACGCTGGCGAAACCCCAACCATTGGCATCGACTGTGCCTTTGATCAGCATGCGCTCGGGCATCGCTTCGAGGTTTCGGATACCTGTGGGGCGAGCATAGACCGAGAAATTGCCGGGGGTCGCATCGCGCAGTTCCATCTGCAACTCGAGCCCCTGGTGTGTCGAGACAGACCAGGCGTGCAACTCTGCTTCCACTGCAAGAGCGGAGGTGCTCAATCCAGCCAGGCACAATGCGGGCAGCGCACCGGCGAGGAGTCGTTCGGGGTGTAGATTCATAGGGGTATTACTCTTCCTTCTAGGGGGTGGCTGGTTCGCCTATTGGGGCTTTCAGCGACTCGAGACACCTGCAGGCAATGCGAGGCGCTAATGGCAGCCTAGCTATGATCAGCACGGCTACCGCGGGGCGCTATCGGAAAGTTGAAGCGATCGCACGATATCTGTGAAGCCTCATTTTTGAGTGTTCCTAAATGGTGCTGTGATTCAAGGGTCTGGGCGTTGATGAGAGTTTTGAGTTTGACACCTCGTCGCCGCCGGATTCTGCGGAAGGCTGGACTTCAATGGAGTCAGGGAGTGCGCGCCGAACAGGTGCATTGGCTGAATCGGCGAGAGAGCCTTGTCGCGATCAATGAGGGGGCCGAGTTAGTGACAGCTCATGAAAGTTGCGCAGAGCCACCTGGGCTCGCTAACGACGCGGCCGTCTCTGCTCTACCATGAGCGCATGAGCCGCAAACGTGTGCTACTCGACAGCGCCGAGTACCTGGACTCCTCGGATGCAGCCGAGTTGCAGATGCAAGGCTTGGGCGACCTGCGTAAGCAGGCTGAGTTGGTCTTTTCGATTTGCTACGAGGAACTCGGCAAGCGGCCCGAACGCATCGACGGCCAAGACATGGAGGCGATGCTCGCGCTGCACTTGCCCCGGCGCATGAAGCGGCGCGACCCGTTGGCAGAACGGATGCCGGACATCTTGGGGTCGATCCTGAGCCATCTCGAGATGTCGCGCGGCCTGCCGTTCGCATTCGAGACGCGCATGGCGCTAAATCAAGGGGCAGAAGTCTTTGAGCAGCAGGTCGAGTCAGGGGATTTGGCTGGTCAGCGCGCTGGTCCGCGCAGCGCCCCTGAGGTGAATCAGGCCGAGAAGCTGGGTCGCAATGATCCCTGTTTCTGTGGCAGTGGCAAGAAATTCAAGAAGTGCCACGGCAAGAGCTCCTGAGCGCTTTTGCGGTCTCTCCGGCGAGCAAAGCGCGCTCCCGCCCCCCCGTCGCTTCGAATGCTCTACAGTGGGGGCATGCAGCGCCTTCTCCATTCATTGCTCGCGGTCCTCGCGATCCCCTTCCTTGCCAGTGTGGCTTCGTCGACTTGGTCGATCGTGATCGTGAATCGTGCGACGGGCGAGGTTTGCTGTGCAACAGCAACCTGCGTGTCCGGCATAAACATCAAAGAGTTCGTACCGGTCATTGTGGTCGGCAAGGGCGCCGCGGCGACGCAGAACGTCGTGCCGCAGATTCCCAAGCGCAGACTGATTCGCGACGGCCTGCTATACGACGGGACTCCGCAGCGAATCCTGGACGAGGTCTTGGACATCGATCTTTTGTGGCAGACACGCCAGTACGGGATTGCGTCCTTCACCGGGCCGGCCGTGACCTTCACGGGTTCGACCGCCGGTGAGGCACACCCTGCCGTGACGGGAACTTTCGGCGATCTGGAGTACGCGATCCAGGGCAATGTGTTGGCCGGCGACATGGTCGTCTACGCGGCCGAGACCGCAATGTTGCAAACCGATGGCGACCTGGCGACGCGCGTGATGGCGGGCATGGAAGCGGCGCGCTTTTATGGTGGCGACGGTCGTTGCTCGTGTAGCTTTTCAAGCCCGACGGGCTGCGGTTCGCCTCCGGCTAGCTTCAACAAGTCGGCGCACACGGCCTGCATCGTGTTGGCACGGCTGGGCGACATCGATGGCGTGTGCACGGTCAATCAAGGCTGCGCGAGTGGGCAGTACTACTTGTGCGAGACGACACAGGGCGGAGGTTCCGCCCCCGACGCAGTCATCACTTTGCAGCGCAAGGTTGATGTCTGGCGCGCGAACTTGGCGGGCGTTCCGGATCACATTCTGACTGAGGTACGAAGCTCTGCGCCGCAACTTATGGCGGATGGCCTCTCAAGTTCCTTGGTACGGGTGCGCCTGGTCGATGTCGATGGTACCCCGCTGACGGTCGGTGGGCAGACACTGACAGTCACTGATGTCAGCTCGGGAATTGTCGTTGCGACTGCGGGCACTGTGCAGGATCTTGGCAATGGAACGCACGAGTTCACGGTCAGCGCGACACAGTTGACTGGATCGGCGCAGTTCCAAATCGAGGTCATGCAAGGCACGCGCGTCGTTCGTTTGTACCCCGACCTCGAACTCGATGTACAGCCTGTCGCGGAGCTTCACGTCGGTCGCAGCGAGTTGTCCTCTTCGCTTGGTCAAGCTCTGCCTTTGATCGTGAGTCGCGCACAGGATTCTGGCGCGCCTTACCGCATTCTCGCGAGTGCTTCCGGTACCGTGCCGGGTACGCCCTTCGGGTCTGGAACGATCCCATTGAATGACGACAGCCTCTACCAGTGGACGTTGCTCGCGCACCCGATACTTTTTCCCGGTGGGCACGGCACGCTGGACAGCGGTGGGCGGGCTGAGGCTTTCCTGCTGCGTACCGCGAGCTTGACAGCACCTTTTATTGGCACGCAGCTAAACTTCTGCGCGGCCATTGGCGCTGCGGACCCCTATTACTTCACGAACACGACGGCAGTCTCAATCGTCCCCTGAGACCTCTCGCGCTTTAGCAAGGTACTCTTCATCGAATCATGCGACGCTTCACTCGATTTCTGCGTTCTTCCTTCATGCTCGCTTGTGCCGTTTTCGCATCGGGCGCAAGCGCGCTGGCGACTTGGTCTGTTGTCGCGATCGACACAGCGACGGGCGAGGTCTGCATCGCTTCGGCGACCTGTTTGCAAGACTTCAACTTGAGACGCGGCTTGGCGGTCGTCGTGGTCGGCAAGGGGGCCGGCGCAGCTCAGTCGTTCCTCGATTCCTCGTCGGCCAATCGGCAGCGCATGCGCAACGGCATCCTGGCCGGCTTGACCCCGGCAGAGATTCTGATCGACCTTGATGCGAACGACTCGGGGCACCAGACGCGGCAGTACGGCATTGTCAGTGCCGACGGGTTCCCGGTTACTTTTTCGGGCAGCGGGGCTGGGAACGCCAAGCATGAGGTCGCCGGTCGCACAGGTACGATCTCGTATGCGATCCAGGGCAACGTCCTGACCGCGGACATTGTGATCACTGCAGCCGAGGATGCCTTCCTGTCCAGCACGGGCGACCTGGGGCAGCGCGTGATGGAAGCCATGGAAGCTGCGCGTTCTTTTGGAGGCGATGGTCGCTGCTCGTGCACGACTGGCGGACCGCAGAGCTGCGGTGCTCCGCCGCCGAACATGACCAAGAGCGCGCACACCGCTTTCGTCGTGTTGGCTCGCATGGGGGATACGGACGGAACATGTGGCGCGGCGGATGGCTGCGCCAATGGCGACTACTATCTGTATCGCAAGTCGATCGGGAATTGGTCTGATCCTGACCCCGTGCTGCAATTAAACCGGCGCTACTTGCAGTGGCGAAGGAACAAAGAGGGCAAGCCTGACCACATTCTCAGTACCGTCGATTCGTCAGTTCCACGCTTGGTAGCGGACGGTCTGGCGAGCACAACGGTCACTCTGCGCCTGATCGATCTCGAGGGGAATGCCATTGCGCACGGTGGACAGACGCTGACGATCAGCGATGTGACGGCCGGCGGAGTGACAGCGGCCGTAGCTGGCCTCGTGACGGATCACGGCGACGGTAGCCATAGCTTCGAGCTGACTTCGACCATGCAGGCTGCGGAGGCACGCTTCCAGATCCTAGTAAGGCAAGGCACTTTGGACGTGCAGCTGCATCCCGAGTTGGTCGTTCCTGTCGATCCTGCGCGTGAGTTGCATATCGGCCTGACAGAAGTTAGCGCAAGCGCCGTGCGCATGATTCCATTCACGGTCGATAGGCCCGCTGACGCGGGAGTTTTCTGCCGTATCTTGGCCAGCGCCTCCGGGATTTTTCCCGGCACCCCCTTCGGCGGGACGGTGCTGCCGCTCAATCACGATCGCGTGTTGGATTGGACTCTCAGCAATCCCGTCAGCATGTTTCCGGGATCGCACGCAGCGCTCGATGCAGGTGGTCGCTTGACTGCGGACTTGATGACAAATCAGCAGCTGCTTGGTCCTTTCATTGGCGGCCGTCTCGACTTCTGTGCAGCGATCGGATCTACGGCGCCGGTGTCATTTACCAATGTCGCGGGCTTCGACATCTTGCCCTGAGCATCCGCTCAAGTACCCAAGGCCATGCAGTCCGGAGCGGCGGCTTGATGCATGAGCCGGCATCGTGTGTGGGGGGGGCCTCACTCCGGCTCTAGCAACTCGTCGAAGAAATCCGATCCATATTTGGGGCCCGCCGCATCGTGTTGCTGTGAGGCCAGAACACACAATTCGCGTCTAAGTTGGCGCGGAAGCTGGCAGCTTGCCAGGTAGCATGGAGAACCCATTCCATGAACCGGCCTGCTTCCATGGGTTGCTAAGCTAGCCGGTATGGAAAGCGATATCCGCCGTCTGGTCGATTGGATCGAAGTCCCTTCTGTCACCGGCAACGAAGCCGACTACGGGGATGCACTCAAACGAGCCCTCGAGAAAGAAGGCTTGGGTTGCGAGAAGCAGGAGCTGGAGGAAGGCCGCTTCAACGTCCTGGCCTGCGCGGGTGAGCCCGAGGTCGTGTTTTGCACGCATATCGACACCGTGCCGCCATTCTTCGGATCCAGCGTCGAAGGCGGGACCATCCGAGGCCGTGGGTCGTGCGACGCCAAGGGCCAGGCCGTCGCGATGATCGCGGCCGCAAGGCGGCTGTTTGCAGAGGGTGAGGATCGCATCGGCTTCCTGTTCACTGCGGGAGAAGAGATCGACAGCGCCGGCGCCGCTCTGGCCGAGAAGCGCATGTTGCAAGACGAGCTTCCCAAAGGCTTCAAGCGGCCGCGCTACGTGATCATTGGTGAGCCCACCGATGGCCAGTTCGTCAGTGCGCATAAAGGGATTTATAAGGCTAATCTGTGTGCGCACGGCGTTGCGGGTCACTCTTCGCAAGACATTGGCCCGTCCGCGATCCATGAATTGATCAGAGCCGGCTCGAACCTGCTCGAGTCGAGTTGGGGCGAAGACGAAATTGTCGGCAAGGGCACACTGAATATCGGCCTAATGTCCGGTGGGGTCGCACCGAACGTCGTGGCGGCCGAAGCCAGCGCGGCCGTCTTGCTGCGTACCGTCGAGGAACCCGATGTCGTGCGTGCACGCATCGAGGCTTGCCTGCCGAAGACCGTGACGCTTGGTGAAAGCTATGAAGACTATGGCCCGGTGCGCTTTCATGTACCGGAAGGGGAGGAAAGCAAAGTCGTCGCCTTCGGTACGGATGCTCCGCACATGCGAAGTTGGGGGCAACCTTTGTTGTATGGCTGCGGCTCGATCCTGGATGCTCATACCGATCACGAGAAGCTCGAAACGGAAGAGCTTGCGGTCTGCATCGATCGTCACGTTAGAACGGTGCAGGAGTTGCTCGCGCAGAGCTGAACGAAGCTATCGCAGCAGAGAGTCCTTGGCTGGAGAGAACTTTGTCCCTGTGCGATGCACAAGGCGAGGAGATCGCACGAGGACAGAAAAATCCTGCGGTTCGCGCAGGTGAATAGGTCACAAGAAACGAGTGCGAAGAGATGGTCGAAACGAATAAGGATGAACTGGCAGGAGAGGAACTCCTGGACGCACTCGAGCGCGGCGATGCTCGAGCGGCGAGCCCGACCCCGGATGGCTGGGTTACACACGCGTGGGTCAAGACTGGCATCCTCGAGATCTTCAAGAACTCCGAGGTCGTCGGGCACAGCTGGCCAGCAGCGGATGTAGATGCGGCCACGTCAAAGGCCGGATCGAAGACGCGTGATGCCAAGCGCGCTGCCGAGTCTCCGGCGCCCTTCCGCGACAAGGAGGCCTTTCCGTTGCGTCGCTTCCGGCGTGCCGATGGCGTGCGCCTTGTACCGGGTGGGTCCGCCGTTCGGCGTGGTGCTCACCTTGGGCAGGGCGTCGTCTGCATGCCACCCATGTATGTCAACGTCGGTGCTTTCGTCGGTGCACGCACGATGATCGACAGCCACGCTTTGGTCGGCTCTTGTGCGCAGATTGGTTCGGATGTCCACTTGTCCGCAGCGGCACAAATTGGCGGCGTTTTAGAACCAGCCGGCGCGCGACCGGTGATCATCGAAGACGGCGCGTTCATCGGCGGCGGAAGCGGTGTCTACGAGGGCGTGCTGGTAGGGGAGCAGGCTGTGATCGGCGCGGGAGTGATCCTGACTGCAACGACTCCGCTCTTCGATTTGACTCGCGGCGAGATCCTGCGCGGCACGCGTAACGAGCCCTTGCGCGTTCCTCCTCGGGCCGTCGTGGTTCCCGGCACGCGGCCTGCGAGCGGGGACTTTGCGCTGCAGCACGGCTTGCAAATCGCGTGCTCGATCATCGTCAAGTATCGCGACGAAGGAACGGATGCAGCCACGGCGCTAGAGTCCGCGCTGCGCTGAGCGTCTTGACCCGCTCAGTCCGCTGACTTGCTTTCGAAGAAGCGTGCGCCTGTCCGAACTTGCTTGCGTAGCAAGTGAGCTGCGTCGAAGCGGCACGCGGCCTCGCCTCGCTTGACGACTTCGCTTCGCGCCCGCACGATGTCCATGCGGCGTACGATCTCGGCAGCGCCTTCGGAGTCGGCGTAGTGCAGCACGCCACCGCGGAAGGGGGCGAAGCCAGTGCCGAAGACAGCTGCCAAGTCGAGTTCGGCCGCCGATGCGACAACTCCTTCGTCGAGACACAGCACGGCCTCGTTCAACATGGCCAACACGCAGTGATCGATGATGTCCTCATCTGAGAACACGGGTTGCGAATGGGCATGGAAGGGGTTGCTCTCGAACAGCTGGTTGCCGCGCAAGCGCTTGCCGCCCTTGCTGCGATGCTTGTAGAAGCCGCGACCGCTCTTCTTGCCCAAGTGCCCGCGTCCTATCCACTTGTCCAGTACATCAGTTGGTGTCATGCGTGCGCCATAGGCTTTGTGCAAGGACTGTGCAGCATGTGCTGCGATGTCGAAGCCAACTTCGTCTAGCAAGCGGAATGGCCCCATCGGCATACCGAACTTGAGCAATAATCGATCGATGCGCGCGACATTGACGCCCGATGCAGCGAGTCGCAGTGCCTCGTCCAAATAGGGGCCCAAAATTCGATTGACGAGGAATCCGGCCACGTCGCGAACAACCACTGGCGTCTTTCCGCAGCGTAGCGCCAATGCGGCGACACGCGCCACGGCCGCCGGATCGGTCGCGCTGCCCTCGCCCTCGATACCCTCGTGCGGGATGATCTCCACCAATGGCATCTTGGCGACTGGGTTGAAGAAGTGCATTCCGAGCACTCGCTCCGGATGATCCAACCCGCGCGCGATCTCGGTTACTGAGAGAGATGATGTGTTTGTCGCCAAGATGCAGTCATCCGCAACCAACCCGGTGACATTGCCAAAGACCTCGCGCTTGACGTCCAAGCGTTCCGCGATGGCTTCGATAACGATCTTGGATGGACCGACGCCGGTCAGATCGACTGTGCCAGTCAAGCGATCCAGTGCGCCATCACCTTCGTGGCGCGCAAGGCGCCGACGCTTGACCTTGCGTTCGATTGACTTTTCGTGTTCGAAGAGAGCGCGATCCAGTCCATCTTGATCGAGATCGGAGAGGCGGACCGTAAGTCCGCGTTCTGCGAATAAGCCTGCGATACCTGCGCCCATCACACCGGCTCCAATGACCGTTCCACCTTCGATCTTGTCCAGGTGCTGGCCATCTGCGCCTTGCCCGAGCTTCTTCGCCGCTTCGGATGCACGGAAGATGCTGATCAAGCTCTTGCAGACAGAACCGGTTGCGAGGCGAGCGCCGGCATGTGCCTCGCGCTTCGCGGCTTCTCGAGTCGAAACCCCTGCTGCGGTCGTAACAAGCTCGATGACCTCGTTCACGGCCGGGTAGTTCCCGAAGGTGCGCGCATTCGCCTGTTTGCTCGCCATGCGTGCGACGAGCTTCATCGCAAGCGGATTGCGGTCCACGAGCAAGCGCCGTAAGCGCTGCGGCTTGCGTCGGATTTTCTGGCGCCCAAGAGCAATCTCGCCGGCAACACGTAGCAGTGCGTCCGCTTGGGTGAGGCGATCGACCATGCCCTTGCGCAGCGCGACTTTGCCAGGCAACAAACTGCCTTGCAGGATTAGCGGCAAAGCAGCCGCCGGACCTATGCGCTTGGCAAGCCGGTGGGTTCCGCCCCAGGCCGGCAAGATGCCGAGCTTTGTTTCCGGTAGCCCGACCTTCGAGCCCGGATCATCGGCGAGCACGATCACGTTGCACGAGAGGCACAGCTCGTAGGCTCCGCCAGGAACGACGCCGCCCACGGCTGCGACGGTCATGCATGACAAGCGCTCGATGCGCTCGAAGACTGCGTGCACACTCTTGATAGCTCGCTCGACCAGCGCGACATCGACGGCCGATTCGATCATGTCGATGTCGGCGCCAAAGGCGAAGTGCAGCGGGTCTCGCCCTGTGATGACGACTCCAAGCATCGGGCCGCCGCTCTCGAGGTCATCGAGCGCCAGATCCAGATCGCGGATCAAGGGCAAGTCGAGCACGGTGTGCTTGCGATGCGGAGGATCGAGCACCAGCCGGACCAGTCCACAATCGAGCCGCTCGATGCGTACGCAGCTGCGCGGGTCGGGCGCGTTCTCGGGCATCGGCAATCCACTCAGGTCAATCATGACGCAAGCCTTTCGAGCACCATGGCCCCGCCCTGACCACCACCGATACAGAGCGTCGCGAGTGCTAGTTCACCGTCGGCATGTTGCAGCTCGTGGGCCGCGGTCAACAGCAGCCGGCCGCCTGTCGCGCCCACAGGATGGCCTAGCGCGATCGCACCACCATTGACATTCAATCGCATGGGGTCCAATTCACCCAATGCTTTGTCGCTACCGCCGAATCGGTGCGCGTGTTTGCGTGCGAACTCCTTGGAAGCGAAGGCGCGCCGACAGGCCAGCACTTGCGCGGCGAAGGCTTCGTTCAGCTCGACGCGATCGATGTCGCCAAGCGTGACGCCCGCTGCGCTCATGGCCGAGGCGCTCGCGAAGACGGGCCCAAGTCCCATGCGCGATGGATCGAGACCTTCCCAGGCCCAACTTCGGATTCTAGCCAGCGGCTTCAATCCGAGTTCGCGTGCGCGTTCTTCGGTTGTGACGATCAAGGCCGCGGCACCATCAGAGATACCGCACGAGTTTCCGATCGTGACCTGGCCGTCGGGCTTCTCGAAGTAAGGACGCATGCGCGCCAAGTCCATCACTGTCTGATTGTCTCGAATGCCATCGTCGGCGCGAACGGACTTCGGCTTGCGGGCGCCACGCGGCAGATGCGCGAGCACCTCTCTGTCGAATCGTCCGGCATCACGAGCATCGCGCGCTCGCCGATGACTCTCACAGGCAAAGCTGTCAGCCTCGGCGCGCGTGATGCCGAAGTCGCGCGCAAGCAACTCGGCTGTCTTGCCCATGATCAAGCCGGTCGTTGGATCGGTCAGCCCTTCCATCAAGGCCACGCGCGGGGCCAGATGGCTCGGCCTAAATTTTGCGATGGCCGCCAGGCGAGCTCCAAGACTGCGCGCACGCGCCAAGGCGGAGAACATGCGGCTCATCTTCTCGCCGACGATCAACGGATAAGCGCTCATGACCTCGACGCCCAGGCACATGTACAACTCGCCATTGCCGGCCATGATCTCGGTTGCGGCCTGTGTCACAGCTTCGATGCCGCTCGCGCAGTTGCGCGCAACCGTGCGTGCCGGTGTCTCGACCGGAAGCCCGGCGCGCAAGCTGATCACGCGGCCGACGTTGGCCTGATCATGCGGGGGACCGACGCAGCCGCAGATGAGTTCGTCAAAGGCCTCGACTTCGATGCCGGTGCGCAAGAGTAGCTCGCGCACAAGACGCGCCCCAAGGTGACCAGCGTCTTCGCCGGAGTACACGCCGCCTGCTTTGACGAAGGGGGTGCGCAGGCCGGCGGCCAGAACGATGGAGCGTGAGGGTTGGACTCCAGGCATGATCAATCGTCGAACGCGTTGCGTTCGGGCTCGTTACGAAGTGCGGACGAAGGAGCGGGCCGCATCGTGTGAGTCACGCCAGCGAGTATGCGTGGGTCATGCATGGACTGCGATCGGCTCGGACGAGGACGGGATTCTGGGAAGGGTGCGACCGCAGTGTGGGCATGGCTCACGCGAGAGTCCACCCGGTGCATACAGTCCTGTGCGATAGCGGAGCAAGGCTGTCCCACGGCCAGCCAGTGTCGTCACAAGTACCTCTCCACCTTCGCCCGCGTTAGCCTCGGATCTTGAGGTGGGTTGGTCCACTTCGGCAGCGACCAGATCGGGCGACAAATGGTAGCCCGTCGCGGGACCCGGGCACTCGCTGAAGCTCATGCGCGCTTCGTCGCAAACCAAGGCCGTAAGCAGCTGCACTTGCCCTGCGCCGACGGCTCGAAAAGCACGCAGCAGCTCTTCGCGTTCGAAGTCTGTGAGCGCCTTCTCTGACCAAGATCGGGCGATTGAGAGTAGCCGTAGACTGTCGAGCTTTAGCCCGTTCTCTTGTGCGGCTCGGGCCGTGTCTCGTGCCGTTGCGAGGCTCGCTGCGAGCACGCCGGCGCGGTCTTTGACGATCCCGAGCGCAGCGGCAGTTCCATCGGCGCCCACATGCGAACTGCGACGACCGCTTCGCAACGCTCCGAGGACGGTCTGCCAATACGCGACTCGTTCTGCCGCAGCGTGAGCGTTGATCAGCGGAACATCCGGAGTGCCAAAATCAGCAACGTCCTCAAGGCGAGCCCCTGCCTCCCCAAGTGCTTCGATGTCGCTTTGACTCAAGGCCAGCTCCAAATCGCCACCCTGGCCTGGTGCGATCAGTCGCATGCACGGCGCGTACGAACGCATGAGGATGGCATGGGCACGTCTACCGGCCAGACTCAATGCTAGCTTGCGCATGAAAGGCCACGACTCGCGAATGCCTTTGGGGGAGGGCGAGAGCAGCGGTGCTTCGCGCTTGTCCTTTTGCCAAACCAGCCACTCGGCGCGCGTCATCGGAGGGACTTGTCGCAGATCGGCTAGTCCCGAGATCCGACCGCCGCGAATGCCGGCAGCCTCCAAGCGTGACCTAAAGTGCGTCGAAAATGGGTACAGCTCCTCCCTGATAGCGCGCGCCAGGGACGCGTCGGTCAGTCGTTCAAGTTCGCTCCGCGGGCTGCGGGCGAGCTGTTCCCAGCTCTTGGGTCGGTTGGACAAGGGAGTTATGCGTGTCGTTCGCTCACCCTACCTTGCGTCCGGGAGCGGGCTGTCTCAAGAGAGAGTTGCTGCAGTTCTTTGTCGGGTCCAACATCTGACCGATAGCCGGAGGAGCGCAGAGGGCCCGATCCATGCCTCAAGCTTTGCGCCTAATGCGCCGAGGAGGCCAGTGTTCCTCCATTTAACACCGATGATTCAACCTCCCGACCCTCTCGAAACTCCGCCGCTTGGCGTCGAGCAGAATGGCGCCAAACGCCGCCCACGGATCGTCCTCGTGCTCGGTGGGGGCGGCATGCGTGGCATGGCTCACATCGGTGTGCTGCGCGCGATTGAGACGCTCGGAATTCAATTCGACGCGATTGTCGGCACCTCGATCGGTTCGCTTGTCGGCTCCATGGCTGCCGGCGGCATGGACGTAGAGGAAATCCTCGAGGTCATTCATCAGGTGCAGAAGGGCGATTACTTCCGCCTCAATACGCTCAAGCTGATCCTGAAGGGAACCCGCGCGAGCAGCATGTACCAGGGAGACACCTTCCGCACACGGCTGGAGGAGATCCTGCCCAAGGTCGAGCTGAACCAGACGGTCGTGCCGTTCTACTGCAACGCGGTTCGCTTGGAGACGGGCGGCAGCGTGTTCTGGGGGACACGCGGCTTTGATGACATTTCGCTGGTCGACGCGGTCTACTCGTCGTGCGCACTCCCGGCGATCTTCGAGCCGCTCGAATACAAGGGCCACAACTACATGGATGGCGGAATGGTCGATCCCGTTCCGTTGCGCTTCGCGAAAACGCTGGGCGCCGATCTGATCATCGCGGTCGACTTGACGGTCAAGGGCAGCTTCAAGACGCCGAACTACAAGCGACGCGTGCTGAGCACGCTGTTCCGTTCGTTCGAGATCCTGGAGGAAGTACTGGTCGAGCAGATGCTGCACATGCAGGTCGACCCGAGCGTGATCCTGATTCAACCGAAGGTCGGACAGATGCACCGCTTCGACTTCAGCGACATCGATGAGGTCGTAAAAGCTGGCGAGGATGAAGCCTTGCGAGTGCTAACGTCGAGCGCAGCGACGCGCAATCTCGTGACTGACGAGATCATCGAGGGCTTGTCGTGCCCGGTTGTGCCGCATGACTTCGTGAGTCTGCACATCGACCCGTCGAAGTGTATCGGGTGCGGCATGTGTGAGACCGTCTGCGAAACGGACGGGTTCTGGGCGCGCGGTGAAGAGGCGACGGTTCGCAAGCTATACAACTACGAGTGCACGCGAGATCATGCGTGTGCGCGGAACTGCCCTACTGGGGCGATTAGCCTGGGGAATCTTTGAGGGACTGCGGGGATGCTTGTTGGGTTCGGGTGACGGCGTGGGCGGTGAGGTGTGACCCTGGTTTTGTGCTTGATTCGGGGTTAATGCAGGAGTGTGTCTGAGGGTCGGGTGGTGCTCTTGTTTGGGGTTGCAGTCGGAATGGAGCGCGCTAGCCCTTTTTGATCGTTGCTGTGACTTTCGGATGTCGTGGCTTTGGTCATGGTCGGCGGGAGGTGGCGCTCTGATCCCGAACCAGAGCGCCACCTCATCCGCTAACCCACGCAAGAGCACGCCTCCCCCCTCACGCCACAAATCCACCCCACACTCACACCAGCCAACCACGTATGCTGCCCTTGTGCTCACAACCCTCGCTCTCCTCGCCCTGGCCACATCCCCGCAGCTCACCGGCCCCGTCGACTTCAACCGCGACGTACGACCCATCCTCGCCAGTCGTTGCTTCGCCTGTCACGGCCCCGACGCATCTTCGCGCGAAGCAAACCTACGGCTCGACTCACGCGCCGGCGCCACCCAAGACCTCGGCGGCTACGCCGCGATCTCTCCCGGCGACCTCACGACCAGCGAACTCTGGCAGCGCGTCACGAGCACTTCCGACGCGCAGCGCATGCCGCCGGCGTCATCGCATAAGCCGGCACTCTCCAGCGATGAACTGCGCATCATCTCGCGTTGGATCGAAGACGGCGCGACATGGGCTCGCCACTGGTCCTTCGTCCCACCCAAGAAACGCACGCTCACGCGAACCCTCGCGCCCGACCAGCACCCAATCGACTCTCTAATTGAAGACCGGCTGCGCACCGAAGGCCTGACCCTCTCTCGCCAAGCAGCACCCCACGTCCTCGCTCGCCGGCTAGCAATGGACCTTACCGGCCTGCCGCCTTCGCCAAGCCTGCTGACTACTCTCGGCACTTCACCGGCCGCGCGCGACTGGAACTCCTACACCGAACAGCTGCTCGCATCCCCGCACTACGGCGAACGCTTGGCCATGTGGTGGCTCGACGTGGCACGCTACGCTGACAGCGATGGCTACCAGCAGGACGAGACGCGCACCAATTGGGCCTGGCGCGATTGGGTCGTGCAGGCGTTCCAAGAAGGCATGCCTTTCGACGAGTTCACGACTCAACAAATCGCCGGTGACCTCCTTCCAAACGCGACCCCAGAGCAAGTTCTCGCGACCTGCTTCCAGCGCAACCACATGCACAATGGTGAGGGTGGTCGCGATCCCGAGGAGTCGCGTATCGACTATGTGCGTGATCGTACGAACACTTTGGGCACAGTCTGGCTAGGTCTGACTCTCGAGTGTGCGCAGTGTCACGACCATAAATTTGATCCGATCAGTCAGCGTGACTACTACAGCCTCTCCGCCTTCTTCGATTCGGTTGATGAGAGCGGCCGAGCTGGAACCGGCGCCGGCCCCTTCCTCGAGTACGCATCTTCCCTCGTTGGTCCGCACATCGAGTTGGCTCAGCAAGAGTCCGACGCGGCCAATGCTCATCGACATCAAGTCGAGCAACAGCAGAAGCCTGCATTCGAACTTTGGTTAGCCGAGCGGCGTAGCGAAACCGCCTCCGGCCATCCGACATGGACGACGCTTCTTCCCAGCGCACTCGGCAGCGCCGAAGGCTGCATGCTTTCCGTACTTCCGGACAACAGCATTCGGTGTGACTCACCGGGGCTGCCACAAGATGACTATTTCGCGAGCTTCGACAAGCTGCCTATTCAACGCGTCACAGCATTCAAGCTCGAGGTCTTCGGTGACACACCCAAGCCAGCGCTCTCCTTTGCTGACGATGGTGAATTCATCGTCACCGGCGTCAAGTGCCGCGTCGTAGGAAACAGTGGCAAGAGTGTCCGTGACATCAAGCTGATCGGCGCCGTTGCACAGCCTGTCGGCGAAGGTGTCGACAAACAGTACGGCCAGCCCAAAGGTGTTCTCGACGACGATCCGCGCACTGGCTGGACTACGCGTGGCAGGGACATCGAATCCACGGCTCGCATCATCCTCGAGCTGGCCAGCCCTTTGACGCTGGCCGACGGCGAGCGGATGACCCTCGAGATCCTGCAGCGCTCGACCGTCGAGCGAGCTCAGCTGCGGCGCTTCAGTATTCATGCTACGGATCAACGCGGGAGCACCGTTCGGACGCTGGGACCAGTCCCGCTCGAACGACTCGCCGAGCATGACACGAATGCGACTGCCCCGGTCGATTCCGACTCGTTGCCAAAGGACCTACGCGACGCACTCTTCGATCAGTTCCTCGAAGACATCCCCGCATGGCAACGCGCTAAGCATGCCTGTGATCGCTTCGCTGCACAGCTTGCCGGCGCGCGTAAGGCGTCCGAGGAGCTCAAAGTGACAGTCCTGCGTGAGCGTGCGGAGTCACGCAGCACATCCATCCTGGAGCGCGGTGTCTGGGATCAAAAAGGTGACACGGTGCAACGCTCGTTCCCCGCCAGCTTACACGCGCCGCCCGAGATCGAATCGCCGAGTCGGCTCGACCTCGCACGGTGGGTTACCTCGCGCGAGAATCCGTTGACGGCGCGCGTCATCGTCAACCAGATCTGGCAACTGCTGTTCGGGGCAGGCTTAGTTCGTAGCCCGGGTGATTTTGGAATGCAGGGACAGCATCCGTTGTATCCGGATGTCTTGGATTGGTTAGCGGTCGACTTCATGGAGCACGACTGGGACCTACGCCACTTGACTAGAACGATCGTCTCGAGTCGCACCTATCGGCAAAGCAGCCACGCCAGCTCGCGAGCCTACGAGCTCGATCCGAAGAACGAACGTCTCGCGCGAGGTGCACGCTTCCGCTACCCGAGTTGGATGATCCGTGATGCAGCGCTCGCATCCAGCGGATTGCTCGAGCGAACGATCGGCGGGCCGCCAATGTTTCCGCATCAGCCCGAAGGCGTCTGGGAAGATGTGTTCAATGGGCGCTTTCAATACACTCCTACAATGGGGGGCAGCCGGCATCGCCGAACGCTGTACGGCTTTTGGCGGCGCAATGCCGCGCCGACCTATTTGTTCGACTCCGCGGATCGGCGAACGTGTGCGGTTGATGTGCGCAGAACCAACACGCCGCTGCAGGCTCTGACTCTGCTCAACGACAAGGCGTTCTTCGGTGCTGCTGTCGCGCTGGCACGCAGCTCACAGCTATCGGGGTCCGCCGGTCTCCGCGAGCACATTCAGCGCATGGCTCAGCGAGTACTGCTGCGCGAGTTGACTCGAGACGAGTTGCAGGTTGCCATGGAGGTGCACGAATCGGTACAGGCTACATTCAAGCGTGACCCTGAATCCGCGGCTCAACTGATCGCGCGCTCCGAATTAGATGTCCCCAGGCACGAAGAGGATGCGTCACGAGTGGACGAAAACTTGGCAGCAACCGTCATCATTGCCAACCTGCTCCTGAACTTGGACGAGTTGGTGACCCATGAGTGATACTCGGCACTCGCTCACGCGCCGCGCGCTCCTGCAGGGATCGGGTCATCTAGCTCTCGGCGCACTAGCTTTGGATCGCTTCGCATCGCCAGCGAGGGCGGCGCGTTCGGAGTTCGAAGGACAGCGCCTACCCGAGTTGCCGCACTTCGCGCCGCGCGCTCAGCGCGTGATCTTTTTGACGCAATCCGGCGGCCCATCGCAAGTCGAGCTGTTCGACCCCAAGCCCGGACTGGTCGAGCTCGCCGGCCAAGAAGTTCCGGACTCTATTCGCGGCGGTCAACGTGTGACTGGCATGACCGCGGGCAAGCCGCAACTCATCCTGCCGAGCCGTGCCAGCTTCCGGCCGCGAGGTGAATCAGGAATCGAGATCTCGGATTGGCTACCGCACCTCGCGAAGATTGCTGACGAGTTGTGTCTGGTGCGGTCGATGACCACCGAACCGATCAACCACGCTCCGGCGATGACGAGCTTCTTGACCGGGCACCAGTTGCCAGGGCGACCCAGTCTCGGCAGTTGGATCAGCTACGGCCTGGCGTCCGGCAACCGCGACCTGCCGAACTATGTCGCGCTCTTGTCCAAGATGATGCGCGGCAGCGATCAACCGCTCTTCGATCATTACTGGGGCAGTGGTTTCCTGCCTTCGATTCACCAGGGAGTGAAGCTGCGTGCGGCATCCGAGCCTGTCTTGTACCTGCAGGATTCGCCCGGGATTTCGCGTGCTCTACGACGCAGCCAGCTCGACGGTCTGGCGCAGTTGAACCAAATGCGCTTCGAGGTCAGCCAAGACCCCGAGGTGTTGACGCGCATCGAGCAGTACGAGATGGCCTATCGCATGCAGGCCAGCGTGCCGGAATTGACTGACCTCACTAAGGAGCCGGAAGAGGTCTTTGAGCTGTATGGAACCGACTCACGGCGGCCGGGCACCTATGCAGCCAACTGCATCCTGGCGCGGCGCATGGTCGAACGTGGCGTGCGCTTCGTGCAGCTCTTCCATCCCGATTGGGATCATCACTCGCGACTGACGAGCTGGTGCACGCAACGCTGCCGCGACACAGATCAAGCCAGCGCCGCACTCGTCATCGACCTGAAGCGTCGCGGTCTTTTGGACGACACCTTGGTCGTCTGGGGCGGAGAATTCGGACGCAGCGTCGCGAGCCAAGGCGACTGGCAGAGCCTAGAAGCCGGCCGCGATCATCATCCGCTGTGTTTCAGCATCTGGCTCGCCGGTGCAGGCATCAAGCCAGGTACGGCCTATGGCGCAACCGACGATTTTAGCTTCAACGTGGCCGAGGACCCGGTGCATGTGCGTGATCTGCATGCGACGATCTTGCATCTGTTGGGCATCGAACACGAGCGCTTCACGTACCGCACGCGCGGGCTCGACATGCGTTTGACCGGCGTCGAGGACGCGCGTGTGGTACACGAGATCCTCAGCTGACATACACGCGCGGCGAGTCTGCACTTCACTTTGAGTGGAGTTCAAACTTGCCGCGCGCCAAGTTGGGTAATGGAACGCCCGGGTCGCACCTCGTGCCCTAAGGGACGAAGGTGATCTCCAAGCCATGAGAGAAATTGAAGGCAGCGCCTCCGCCCGCAGATTGAGTCGCACCACGGTACCGCCAATACAAGGTAAGCCGTTTCCGAACGGCAGTTGCACCTGGTTCACGCCGTAGAAGAACAGACAGGGTTGCGTCGGGACGGGCTCCGCAGACAGGGTCAGCGAATTCGCGGGGTTGCTCTCACTTCCTCGCGCTGACATCAGTGCGCCGCTTCCAACTGAGTTGGGAGTAGCGATGCAGTAGTTGCTACCAATCGCCGGTGCTGTCGAGAAGATTTGCAGAACCATGTCAGCCTCGAGGAGCGGAGTGCAAAGGTTCCAAGTCAAACCAGGCGTTTGGAGCGACCATGCCAGGCACGCACCTCCATTGACCTGGTCCTCGGGCGGCATCTCTCATGCGAACCAATTCTAGCTACTCGAGGATCCTGTCGATTGCGCCTCCAGCCACCAGGTTTCAGCAGGAAGGACCACTGCACTGGGCAGCGTGAACTCAAGCTTGAACTCGGCCGAGGTTCTTCCTACGCCGGGGTAAATAGGCCGGTGAAACTCACGACTGGCGCGAGACCCGGGAAGCTCGTCCTAATAATGCTGCCAGGCGAGTCACCTCCTTCGCTCGTGTCGTTGGCCTTGATGTACATATTAAAGGTGTCCGAGTTCGCTGATCCGGACGTGGGCCAGGCTCCCCACATGTTGAATGCGGAGACCGTTTCTCCCCCCGCCCCGACGACTAATTGATCTACATGCGATTCGGCACCGGTGTGTGCGTACAGGGTTCCAACCTGTGAAGGTTGCTGCTCGACAATTGTTTGGCCCGAGGATGCTGTAGAGCAGGCGATGAAAGCGAAATCGAGACGGATCATCGTGAATCTCTGGTTGAGGACTGGCGAGTGATGGGAGTCTGCGCGCCATAGATTGACAGTGCGGTGGAATCTGTGTGAGTCGCTGGGAGCATCCAATTCGCAGACTTTGTGACAGCGGGAAGCAGCCCTCGCTCGCTAGGGTGTGCGCGCAATGGATGGACATGGTGAAGGTCGCGAGCGGATGCGACAAGCGGGCGCAAAGCGCGATGAGTCCGGCCACGGACGGGAGGCGGCCTCGGCGCAAGAGTCCACAGCCCCGAGCCTCGAGCTAGAGCCGCTCGGAATTGGCGCATTGCTGGACCGAGCGATCGAATTCGTTCGCGTGCGTCCCTTGGCCTGCCTGGGCCCCGCGATTCTGTTCTGGATGCCCGCGCAGTATGTGACGACGCGTTACCTCACGGCTCCCACGACAGACAGCAATGTGGCCGCCGTGCAAGCCTTGGCGGCCATGGGACTCGCCTATGTCGTGACGGTATTCACTACTTCTGCAGTCGCAATCGTCGGCCAACAGAGTCTGCTCGGGAGGCCGATCACTTGGCAGGCCGGCGCGAAGCTGTTCTTGTTGCGCCTTCCTTTGGTCGTGATCTCCAACTTGCTCGCGTTGTTGCTGATCGTGCCCGGTCTCTTCGCTTGCGTGCTGCCGGGTATCTACTTGGCTTGGCGCTTCATGTTCGCTCAGATCATCGTCGTCATCGAAGGGCCCAATCCGGTCCAAGCACTCGGGCGCAGCTGGCAATTGACGCGCCATGGAATGAGGCGCTGGCTCGCACTCACGACACTGGCGACTCTGTTGACGCTGCCCATGAGTCTGGGCGCCACTGCCTTCGATAGCTACGGCGGTCGAGCCTGGCTGCGAGAGCTGATTCCTTCTATGAGTGCACAGGCCGCCGAGGTCGTAAGCTGGCTCGCCAGTTGCGTGATGTTGGGCGTTCCTGGCGCTTTTGGCGCGGTCGTAGTCACCGTCTTGTATGTGGATCAATGCGTTCGCTTGGAGGGGCGCGATTTGCACACACGACTTCGAACACTCGAGCTTGAAGCTGGCGCAATGGATCACTCGACTCGTGAACAACGAAGCGAAGGTCCCTCGCCGATCGAACTCGAGAGCGGGCCGCTTTGAGTTACGTTGTTCAATCTCGGACAGAGATCCGATCTGTGTTGGATCTGGTGTTGGAAGAGGAAGGTATTCCCGTACCGGTTAAACCTCCCAATGCGCTGATCGAATGGTTGAGCAAGTTATTCGATGGCACCGGCATGGGAGGCACTCTTGCGGATGGAGCAGCTATTGCCGGATCGCTGTTGCTGGCATGGATCCTATGGCGCTTGATTGCAATGCGGCGCAGCCGCGTGGAAGGCAAGCCGCTTACCGAACGCCAAGAGCGCCAGCGAGCGCGCGCGGCTGTTTTGCGCATACAAGCAGCAGAGGCACGAACAGCGGGAGATCTTGGCTTAGCCTTGCGCCTTGAGGTCGCCGCATTGGTCGTTGGCCTTGGGGAACATGGCGACCTCGAGTACCGACCCGCCTGGACTTTGCGTGAGTTGTTACGTCGTGGGAAACCGCGCGAGCCGCTGGCTTCCTCACTGCTCGAGCTGATCGACGAAGTGGAGCCGCTTTGTTTCTCGGGCGTCGAGGTTGAAGAGGAGCAGTACCTTCGCATCTCGGACTACGTCGAGCGACAACTTGCCGTCGGGAGCCGAGCGTGAGCGTTGACGCAAGGAGGGGGCTTTCGTCCCGACTAGGCCTTGGCCTCTTGACGCTGATCGTGTTGCTCGCGCTGGCATCGATGTTTATCGATGATGGACAAAGAACACGGAACGGAAGTGCTCGGGCGCGCGGCACCAAAGGCCGGCGCGCTGCGGCGGCCTTGCTGGCAAAGCTCGGGTCACCCGTTGTCGCTTCTGACCTTCCGCCAGGGGAATGGGTTTCTACGGCGGCGACCGCGGATCCAACGGGGGCGTTGTGGATGGCGGCCTTGCCCACATGGTTCGATGCAGATGCGGATGGTCAGGCGGCTCTAGGCGTACGCATCAAGGAGCTTGGGCCGGTGACGTATCGCACCTTCATCGAGGGTGGAGGCACTGTCGTATTGCCATCGGTCGAGGGCGCAGATGTCTTTGTGCGCGAGTGCTTGCAGGCGGGAGAGCTCGCGGATTGGCTCGAGCTAGCGGACCGAGTTCCCGTCGACGCGGATGCGGAGGATGGGCAGCCGGACGAGGATCGCTCCAAGCTGGACGAGGGCGAAGCTGAGAGTGAAAAAGCTGATCAAGAGGAAGCAGTGATTTCCGTCCACACGCTGCGAATGGGAAGCGGTTTTTTCGAGTTGAACGCGTCGGCTGTCGAGTTGTTCGAGCGGCGCGTGATTGATTCCTCGTGGGAGACCTTCGGTCAAGATCAAGGCGGTCGGGTGGCGGCTGTCCTCGTCCAGCAGGGTGAGGGGCGCATCGCCATCTTGCGAAGCGACGCATGGCTTTCGAACGAGATGCTGCCCCATGCGGATCACGCGCCCTTCTTCGTGCACTTGGCGCGTGAATTCGCTCGCGGAGGACCGACGTACTTCGACGAATTCGCCCTCGGTGAATGGGATCATGGAGGCATGCTCTCGTGGCTATTCGGCAAGCGGATGTGGTTGCTCACAGTCCACGTGTTCTTGGCACTCGCGTTGATCTTCTGGCGCGCCGCGTGGCCGCGTGAGTTCGCGCGCGACCCAGAAGGCCTGGATGCGCTGTCTCCGCTCGAGCGCTCACGCTCCGAAGCAGAACTCGCATTACGTGCTGGACGACCCATGCTGCTCGCTCGCCGCCTGCGGCTGGGCGTGCTGCAGACTTTGTGCCGCAGGTACGGGCTATCGCTGCGCCAAAGGTCCGATGCTGGGGATACAGATCAAGTGACTGGGGCGGATGAGCACTCGCTAGCGATGCTCGAGAAGCTGCTCGCGCTGACTGACCACACAACGGAGCTCAGCCACTGGCGAGCACGACTCTTCGGGCGCGGTGTTCGCAATTCCAGGGATCTGGATCGCCTGGCCAGTGACCTAGATAAGTTGGGAGAGCAGCTCGAGGGCTCGCCCGAACGCTTGACGCGTGGCGCTCCCGGCCATCTACACACGGAACCCGATCCTGCTGCGCTCGGATGAAGCGCTACTTGTTGCATGCGAGCGCGCGAGCGTGTCTGCTTTCACATTGATCATGGACGTAACGGATATCGAAGCATTGGGCCTGCGGCTGGCGGACGAAGTGTCGCGAGTCGTCGTTGGGATGGACCGAGAACTCAAAGCGATGATCGTCGCTTTGATGGCAGGCGGCCATGTGCTGCTCGAGGGTCCACCGGGGACGGCCAAGACCCTGCTCGTACGCACCCTGTCGGTCGCACTGGGGGGGGTCTATGGTCGCGTGCAGTTCACGCCGGACTTGATGCCCTCCGATGTGACTGGCACGAGTGTGTTCTTGTCCAAAGAGGGCCGCTTCGAGTTCAGAGAGGGTCCGATCTTCGCTCAGCTACTCTTGTGCGACGAGATCAACCGTGCTCCTGCCAAAACGCAAGCGGCGTTGCTGGAAGCCATGCAAGAAGGCGCGGTGACGATCGACGGTGGCCGGCACGTGCTGCCGCGACCCTTCACGGTGTTCGCGACTCAAAACCCGCTCGAGCACGAGGGCACCTATCCTTTGCCCGAAGCCCAGCTCGACCGATTTCTGTTCCAAGTGCTTGTGCGCTATCCCGAAGCGCAGACAGAAGTGTTGTTGCTCCAGACGGCGCACGAGCGCGATCCCCACGCGACGCCTGATCAGCTGGGAGTGCGTCCCGTTTGTACGGCTGCCGACTTACTGGAGATGCGGGAGTGTGTGCGGCGCGTGACTGTACGTGACGATTTATGTGCGTACGTCGTCGAACTCCTGCGCATGACTCGTTCTCATAGCGCACTTGCAGGCGGGGCCAGTCCGCGCGCCGGAGTGATGTTAATTCAAGGCGCCAAGGCGCTGGCGGCTCTCGCGGGCCGAGGCTATGTGACGACAGACGATCTGAAGACGGTCAGCCTTCCGGCGCTCAGGCATCGCATCGTACTGGACCCGGCCGAGGAACTTGCGGGCACGACGGCCGACAGTGTCTTGCAAGGCATCCTGGACCAAGTGGAGGTTCCGCTCTGATTCCCACGGCGCGCTGCATTCAGTTACTCGCGCTGATCGGGGCGCTGGCATGCGTGGCCGTTTGGGTCCCGGGCGCGCGGGCGTGGGTTGTTGCCGCGGACTTGATCCTGATCGCGGCGATTGCGCTGGACATCGTTCGCACGCCGGCCCCGCAGAGTTTGCACATCGATCGAAGCATGCCGCTCCGCGCCGGGCTCTCGAATGATTTCTTACGCCGTGCGCATCTCCAGGTCGGCAGAGCGGGAGGGTTGGAGTTAGAACTGCGCGAAGAGTTCTCGATCGGTCTCGAGGTACAAGCCTGCACATGGCAGACGCTAGCGACGGGCGAGCGCGAAGCTGCTGCCGATCATCCCTTGCTGTCAGAGCCGGATGATGATGATCCGACAGGCGGACCCGATTGCATTCGGCTCCCGGCCAGTGGGCCAGTCGACGTGCTGCGCGTTTACCGCTCGTCGCGTCGCGGAGTTGCTTGGGTTGGGGATATGCGCCTGCGCTTGACCGGTGCGCTGGGCTTGATACAGCGCCAAGGGCGGTTGCAGGGGCGGCTCGAGATCCGAATCGAGCCGGCATTAGCGGGCCTGTCACGCACGCTCAGCTTGGCCGCCAGTGATCGGTGGCACGACCTCGGCGTCAAACGTCTGCGCCGACGCGGAGGCTTGACCGAATTCGAGTCGCTGCGCGAGTACGTTCCAGGAGACGATGTGCGGCGCTTAGATTGGAAGGCCTACGCGCGCCGTGGACGCCCCATGGTGCGCGAGTATCAGGAAGAGCGCGGCCAGGAACTCGTGCTCGTTATCGATTGCGGGCGCCGTATGGGCGCGACCGATGCGGAAGGCGACGAGCGCGGGTGGACCAAGCTCGACCACGCCCTGGATGCGGCCTTGCAGTTGGCTGCGGTGGCTCTGTCGAAAGGCGATCGTGTCGGCATCTTGGCCTTTGACACGATGGTCCGCGCGTACGTTTCACCCGCGCGCGGCAGCCGCCAGCTGGAGAGTCTGCGCAGCGCGGTCTTCGATCGCATTGCCTCGGATCAAGAGTCGGACTTGGAGATGGCCTTGCGGGAACTCGGTGCGCGACATCGTCGACGAGCCACGCTGATCATTCTGACCGATGTTGCTGATCCCCTGTCGGTCGATGATCAAAGGCTTGCATTGAGTGCTGGCGCGCGCCGGCACCGGCTCGTATTCGCGGGCTTGGACGATCCTGCTGTCTCGCGCGTCGCTAGCGGCGAACAACAAGCGCCGCCCGCGCTGCGCGCAGCGGCGCTTGGTCAACGTGCGGAGCGCGCTCTCGCCTTTCGTGAACTTGCGCGCTCGGGCGCCCGTGTGCTGGATACGGTTCCGGCGCAAGCTGCGGGTCCATTATTGGCGGCTTGGCTGGACGCGCGTCGCGCGGGGTGGGGTTGACCGTGGGGGTCGATCCGATCTTCATCTTCCTGTGCTTCACGGTCGCGGGCGCGTTCTTCTCGAACGCTGTGCTGCAAACCGCTTCTGGATTGGTCGTGTTGCTCTGGTTGGTGCGCCTTCTCAGCGGGCATCGTCATGCATTCGGTCGATCCGACTCTCCCTGGACAGGCGTCAGTTGGCCGCCACGCAACTGGCCGCTGTGGAAGCCCTCGCTTGCGTTCCTTTTGGTCTCGATTCTTTCGGCAGCAGCATCGGCTGATTCAGGGCGCTCGTTCTCGAAGCTGCATGAGGCTTTCTTGCCTCTGTTGTTGTTCGCGGCCTTGCCCAGCCTCGCATCTGAAAGTCGTACCTCGGCACTAATTCGCCTGATGAGCCTGTGTGCCTTTGTCGCGGCCGGGATGGGTTTGTACGAGTTCACAGGGACGGTGGGGGATCAACGCATCCAGGGCAGCCTCGGTAACTGGATGACGTACTCGCAGGTGTTGCTGCTTGCAGCACCAATGATTGCAGCTCGCCTGCTTTGGTGCCGCTCGAAGGCGAGCCCGATCGAACTCATCGTGTTGCTGGTGATCCTGGCTGCCATCCTTTGTTCGAAAACACGCGGTGTATGGCTGGGGGGCATCGCCGGTGCCGCACTGCTCTTGCTGGTGTGGAGGCCCAAGTGGGTCTTGGCCTTGCCTTTCGTAATCTTGGCCGCCTATGCGCTGGCTCCTCAGTCTGTGCAAGATCGGGCACACTCGCTTTTCGACAAGGATAACGCGACCATCCAAGAGCGCCTGTACATGTGGCGCGCGGGTTGCTTGATGGTAGAGGACCGTCCCTTGCTGGGAATCGGTCCTGGCCAAGTGAAGGCGCTCTATCCGCAGTACCGACTCGAAGACGATCCACGGACATCCAAGAAAGTGTTGGGCCATCTACACTCAAACCCGGTCCAGATCGCCGCGGAGCTGGGCCTTATCGGAGTGAGTGTCTGGATCTGGTTTTGGATTGCAGTCGCGATGGGGCTCTGGCATCGCTGGCGAGAGCAGGCGAGCGGAGTTGGGCGCGCAAGCATAGTCGGCGTCTCGGCTAGTCTGCTAGCTCTGCAGGTCGCGGGTTTGACTGAGTACAACTTTGGTGACTCCGAAGTCACGACGCTGGCGTTCTGCATCTTGGCCATGTCGTTCGTATCCGAGACGAAAGACTCGAGTCGGGTCGCGGTCCAGAGCGAGCTTGGCCACGTTGCGGGCTGAACGAGCTAAATCTTTACGCCGGGCTAAACGAGCGGACTCGTTACGCCGGGCTGAACGAGCGGACTCGTTACGCCGGGCTGAACGAGCGGACTCGTTACGCCGGGCTGAACGAGCGGACTCGTTACGCCGGGCTGAACGAGCGGACTCGTTACGCCGGGCTGAACGAGAGGACTCAGTCAGCTGGGCTTCGCGGATGCGCGCGCGCCAAGAAGGGCACCCTCATGCGCCTCTCTTCCTGAGAAGAGCAGCCATGCGAGCAGTCCCACTCCAGTCAGGATCGCGACACTCAGGCGCAAGGCGAGGCCGACATGCGGCGTGATGAAGGCTTCAATCACGCCGGCGGCGAGAAGCATGGGGATGACCGCAGCCCACATGCGCCATGCGTTGACGGCACCCCGTCGAATCGCATGCTTGCGAGACCATACGCCCGGTGCGATGAAGGGCCGTAGCAGGACGAGTCCAGCCGTACCGGCGATGATGATCGCTTGGATTTCGAGTACACCGTGGCACCAGAGGATCGAAGAAATCGAGCCCGCTTGATCCCAGTGACCGGCGACTGCCGTGTAGGTTCCGAGCATCAGACTATTTGTCAGCAGGACGAATAGGTACAGCGGCGGGACCAGCGCGAAGACGAAGAACATCAACGCGACTTTGATGTTGTTCCCGATCAAGAAGCCTGCGGTGCCGGCTGACTCGCCCAAACCGAAGTTGAAGTTCCCTCGAAAGCTCTCGCCGCTTTCGGCCGCGGCACGCAGTTGTTCGATCTCGCCCGTGACAGCCTGAGGCGAGAACAGGGAGTAGGCCAAGCTCAGGTCGCCCGTCACCATGACTCCCGAAATCAATGCCAGGCCGTAGAGCAAAGAAAAGCTGAGCGCCAAGAGCTTCCATTCGGCGCGCATCGTGCGCGGAACTTCGAAGCGATAAAATGCGAGCACGCGCTTCCACCAGGCGGATTTCGATGCGCGATGACGCGCGTACTGCAACGCATGTGCACGCATCAACAGACCCGACAGCTGCTTGGCTTGCGCATCGCTCGCCGCGCCGCGTGTCATACGCGCATACACGGTGCTGCCGTAGCGGTACAGCCTGGGCAACTCGAGCAGTTGGTCGTCCGACAGACGCGAGACGCCGACCCGACCGGCGATCTGGACGATCGCTTCGAGCTGACGCAGGTGCTCTCTTTCTTCGGCTCGACTCTTCACTTGCGCGCTCAGCTTGGCAGCATGTCACGGCGATGCCTAGCTTGAAGATGCGAACTCCGGAGGGGGTAACTCTCGAAGTCGAACTCGCTGGTGCGGGCAGCCGCTTCGGAGCAGGGATCTTGGACCTGTACCTGATCGGGATGTTCGCGGTCGTCGTCGCCCTTGGGCTCACAGCTCTCTCGCGCTTCGATCCGACCGGCATGACGGACTTCATGATGGGCTTTCTCGCATTCGGCAGCCTGCTCGTCGTCGTG
The DNA here is from genome assembly GCA_047611405.1 of Planctomycetota bacterium. GTDB lineage: Bacteria > Planctomycetota > UBA1135 > UBA1135 > JBLFWN01. The sequence continues at coordinate 55,800 of JBLFWN010000024.1, forward strand.
CTCTACATGGTCCTGTGTCCGCTTTGGATGAAAGGGCAGACGCCGGGCAAGCGCGCGTTCGGCCTGCGTGTCGTCGCGGACGGCGGAGGTGAGGCGCAGCCGGTAGCCTTGATCCTGCGAGGCATGCTGTGGATGGCGGATATGATGCCGCTACCCGTTCCGCTGGGTTTGATCGTGATGTCGGGATCCGAGAAGCGGCAGCGCTTGGGTGACCTGGTCGGCGGCACCTTGGTCGTGCGTGTGGCCGACCCAAGTAGGCGGCCCAGGCCTTGGAATGGCCAAGCTTGGTCGGACTTGCCGGGCCGGCGGCTGCTGTTGACGCCGAGTCATGCGCGTCGGCTGAGCGAGTCGGATCTGTCGCTGCTCTTCGAAATCGTCACACGCCGTGGCCTGACGGATGCGGCTCGCAAGGGCGTGTACGCGCGCGCGGCTCGGCACTATCGAGGCAGGCTCGACCTCGATGTCGGGCTGTCGGATGGTGCTTTCTTGAAGGAAGTCTTCTTGTTTACGCGCGAGTTTCTGCTGCGCGGATCTTCAAAGCCGAAGTCTGAGAGTGGCGGCGAGCCAGCGACGAACGAGCTGACATAAATCGCGCGCGGCTCTCGCCCGAAAGGCTGAAAGCCGCAACTGTTACTTAGAAGACGCCCTGGCAGCGCGTACTTCGCACCTCACTCCGAGGGCGGGCGTCGCAAGCGACCCTTGAAGTTCTCGAGCTTTTCAATGTCGGTGTCCGTGAAGCCGCCGCCCGACTTCGCGTCCAGATCCACATCCTCTTGCGAGCGAGTACTCGTTGGTGCGTTCGGGTTCACTGGCTCATCTTCGCCGCGCGTCGTCTGTTGATATTGGCGCTCCAAATCGTCCTCGAGCGAGTGACCCTGCGAGCGCCTCATCAACGCTTGCAGCATGTTCGAAAATGAATCCGGCGGACCATCAAACATGGAGGCTTTGCGATCCGGCCAGTTCGCGTCGCCACCCATACCACCCGGGCCATTACTGGAGAAGCCGGCTGGCATGAAGGGCGGCAGGCCATGCCGCAAGCGAACGCCCATCAACTCGCGCATGCCGATCCACCACACGAATCCGGCGATCAGCACCATCTCGCAGTGGCCGAAGTACAAGCCACTGATGGCCATCAGCAGTGCTGCGTAACGGCCGACGCGAACGGCTTGTTCCGTGGCGGTGACCCAATTGCGTGTGCGGCCCAGCATGGCGCGCAGCACTCGTCCTCCATCCATCGGAAAGGCGGGGATCAGATTGAAGCCGCCGAGCAACAGGTTGACCCAGATGAAGATGGCGAGCGGAGAGCCTGTTGCGCGCAAGACGTTCGCGCTCATGATCTGATCGAAGCCGCCGACGAGCAGCATGACCACACACCCAAGACCGGCCAGCGCGAAATTTACGGCTGGGCCTGCAATCGCGATCAAGCCTTCGATCTTCGGGTTCTCGGGAATCTCGCTCATGCGCGCCATTCCCCCTAGCGGCCAGAAGGTGATATCGACCACCCGAATCCCAAAGTACTGGGCCATCAAGCTGTGACCGAGTTCGTGCAAGAAGACGAGACTGAAGAGCAGCGTCAATATCACCAACGACCGGATCGGAGTCGGTGAAAACAGCACGATGACTCCCATCATGATGAGGAAGAGCACGTGCACGCGAATCGTGATGCCGAAGACGCTGCCTAGCCGGAATGAGTCGTTCAAGGTGTTCGTTGCGGTCCTGGAAGGGCTTGACCGACAGCCCACTGTATAGCCTAGGATCCCTTCGCTTCGACCCTCTAGTCGAATCGCTCGGGATTCCTTGCGCTGGGCCCCGCTCTAATGGCCATCAGCGGAGGTCTGGCATGTGTCACTGGGTCGGATCGAGGCTCGAGCCCGGCGGGCGGTGAGCCGCCCTTTCGCTTGGAGCGGCCCTAGCATGCAGTCTATTCCGGGCCTCGAATCGCTGCGACCCCTCACCGTTGATTGATGTTTTTCGCCGGATTGCCGTCGTCGCACCTGCTACGTTGGACTCCTGCTCTGATTCGCCATGGCCTGCTAAGAAGCTGGTCTGGCGCGAGCCTTCGATGTCAAAATTTGATCCGGATCGCCCGCCCTGTGCGCTGGAAATCGACCTGAATCTGTGGGGGCCAGGAGAGCTGCCCGCGGTGGGGGCTGTACGCACGCGTGAGTGGCCGGTCGGGCCTGATAGGGGCGCGGCTGGACCGGAGCTCGACGACGCCCTGCGCTCGTGGTCCGGGTCTGCTCTCGGCCTGGCATTGTGGCGCGAGCATCGCGATCGTGATCCATTCATCTTGTGCGTTGGAGAGGCCGTGCGGCGTGGGCTGCCGACCGCCGCGCGCGCCAGTCTTATTGCACGCGCTCCGTTGAACGGCCGCTTGGTCGAGGGCCAAGTCGGGAGTGACTTTGCGCGCCGCTTGGCGCGCGCAGCCGATGCGCTGGTCCTACTCGGCGACTTGCCGTACCGAGGCGCGGTTCTCTGGCTGCGCGCAGATGGCACGCTGCAGATGCTGAGGCCCGACGGCATTCGCGGGCTCGCTCCGGCTGCGCTGCTCGATGCCTTGCCCAGCGAACTTCGTGATGGCGCTGTGTTGCGTGTCGGCTTGGCCGGAGAGACCGCGGCCCCCTTCGCCAATCTCGCTGCGGGTGGAGAGCACCCGAGTTTCGTTGGGCGTGGCGGCTTGGGTGCGAACTTCGGCAAGCGCGGCTTGAAGGCCCTCGCGGTCACGCTCGAGCCTGTGCCGGGGAATGAAACGAGCGCACTCTCTCAGGCCTTGACGAGCTCGCCCCGTCTCGCGGGCCGGGCGGCCGAGGGTGGCTTGGAACAATACGAACTGGCCGCAGCGCGCGGCGAGTTGATCGCGCCCTCCGGAGCACTGAGCCTCGAGCAAGGATCCGAGCTCAGCCGCCAGGGACGCGCGGCACACAAGAAGCGTCAGGGCTGCAGCGGTTGTCCGACTCCTTGTGGTTGGATCTTTGAACGGCCCGGCGGTCGCGATGGTGGGGGGCGCTTCAATGCGATGCGGCCGCTCGGGCCTGCGTTGGGCCTGACCGAATTCGGGCAAGCCGCGCGCTTGCTCGATGCCTGCGACGAGTACGGTTTGGATGCGAAGGAGGTCGGTGCGGTGTTGGCTTCGATGCAACTTTCGACTGCGACTGAGGCGCGCAACGACGAGTCCATTATCGAATCCGCGTTGCGTCTGATTCGGGAGATGGCGGAGGGCGAAGGGGAAGGAGCCGAGCGCATGCGTGCTGCCGAAGGCTCGACCGCCTTCGAGCGCGGACTGAAAGCTAAGGCTACCGCAGCGGGTGCTGCGGCTCGGCCATCTGCGTCTCTCGCCGTCGAGTTGGGACAAGCCGTTTCTTCACGCGGCTCCGATCCGATGCGTAGCTTTCCATTCTTGATGGAGGGTCGTGCGGGCCGGCCTCACCTCGAACAACACATGGGGCCGCTTCCAGCTTTCGCGGAAGATCCGAGTCGAGCCGATGCGAAAGGCCGCATCGTCTGGTGGCACGAAAATGTGGCGGCCGCATTGGATGCAACTGGCTTCTGCGCGTTTTCAGCTGCGGGCTTGCTGGCGGATGGAGTCGTCGACCTCGATCGTCTCGCGCGTTGGGTCATGCCGCGCGCTTTGTTGAATGAAGACTCTTCTTCGAGCCCGGCTTCGCCGAGCTCGCGTTTGCTCTCGATGGGGGCGACCTTGGCTGCGCTTTTCCACGAAGAGAATCCCGGCTTGTCCACGAGTTGGGGCGAGCTGCCCGATCGACTGCGCGAACCTGGCCTGGTCGAGGAATACAAAAGCTGGCGAGGTCTGGCACAAGGCGGTGCGTTGAGCGAACGAGCGCGGGCGAGTTTGGCGAGCGTCGACTTGCTGCATTTGGTCGCTAGCAAGGATGAGGCACGGGGCTCGCGATCCTCGACAGTGGCGGTCGGGGGTGATTCGAATGAATCAGTGCTCCAAACGGGTCAGAAGGCCGGAAGAGTGGCCTTGCGTGGTCACGGGCCCTTGCGCGAGGCAATCGGAGACGGGATCGTGATCGAGCGTCTACTGCCAGTCTCGCTACTGGCCTTGCTGGGCGGACTTGACGGGAGCCACTCCGAAGCGCGCTCGTTGATCCTGGGCGAGGGAGAAATCTTGCCCTCGGTCTATCGCTCTGGTGAGCGCTTGACAGCCGAGAGCCTGATCCATGACGGCGATCGGCTCGAACTCCTGTTGGTCGTTGCGGGGGGCTAGGCGGCTGGCCGCCAGGCCACCCGCACAGATGCGGCCGAGCCATTGTTCATCGCTCTGCTGCATCGAGCAGTCGCGTCGTTATACTCCTCGCCTTCGCGGCCCGGTTCCAGCGCGGTGCCCTTCGAAATGGGCCTGCGAGACCCCTTCTTCCTTCCACAAGCTTTGACCGAGATCCTGATTATCAAGACCGGCGCACTCGGCGACGTGTTGCGCACGACGTCGATCTTGCCAGGCCTGCACGAGCGCTTCCCCGATGCTCGCGTCACGTGGATCACGGCACCTTCGGCGCGTGACCTGGTCGTGCGCCATCGGCTCGTCGCGGAGACGATCGATCTGAACGTGAAGGATGCCGGCGCTTGTGTGCTGCTGCAGCTCGAGTTGGCGCAACGCGCGTGGTCATGGGTCATCTCGCTCGATGATGAATTGTCGCTGTGTTCCTTGGCACACGCGATGCGGACCGAGCGACTGTCCGGTGCAACGCTCGGCGACTCTGGCGAACGAAGCTATACTGGTGATGTCGCTGCGTGGTTCGACATGGGTTTGCTCTCGAAGCACGGCAAGCAAACAGCGGACAGACTCAAGGTCCAGAACAAGCGCTCTCACCCTGAGATCTATGCCGCGATGTTGGGCATCTCGATGGGCAAGCCCGAGTTGCCGATACCCCAGCAGACTCTGGATTTTGGACTACGCTTCGCGCAGCAGGCAAAGTTGAATTCGCGGCGCAACGTGATCGGGCTGAACACGGGAGCGGGAGGCCGCTGGCATTCCAAAGGGCTCCCGATCGAGGTCGTCGTTCGGTTTGTCGAGCTGCTCAATACGAGCTTGGGCGGAGATGTCGATTTTTTGCTCTTGGGCGGGCCGGAAGAAGATTCACGCAATCGCGACATGCTGGCACGTGTCATGCAGATCACTCCCACTCCGAACATGATCGATTCAGGGACGGATAATTCTCTACCGGACTTTGCCGCCATTGTGTCGCAGTGCGATTTGCTGCTGACATCGGACAGCTTGGCGCTGCACGTCGCGATCGCTCGAGAGGTGCGGATCGTTTCCTTCTTCGCTCCGACCTCGGCGGCCGAGATTCACCTGTACGGCCAGGGCGTACGTTTGCGCAGTACCGCCCCGGACTACTGTTCCTATCGTCCCGACGCGGACAACAGCAGCTTGACCGCCGAGCGCCTCTGCGCAGCTGTAATACAAGTCTTGGCAGGCGACTACGAGCGCGATGGCGCTATCGACGGAGGCTCCTGATGAACAAAAAGTGGTTGTGGTCGCTGGCCAAAACGCTCGAACTCGCAGGGCTGATCGTCGTGCTAGTCGGGCTGTTGATGAGCATCAATCTCGGCCTGGGTGAAAAGGGCTTGGCGTCAATGGCGTCAGAGTTCCAGGGGCTCATGGTGGGTGGAGGACTGTTCTTTCTTGGGTACTTGCTGGAGCGCATCTCCGGCACGCGCTGAGCGTGTGATCGCTTGCGTGCGGGCGTCTAGCGCCTGGCAGGAGTGCGCTCTTTGCCCCCTTTTTTGGCCGTCTGGGAGCTGACCGGGCAACTTTCGGCTCTCTCCTCTATACTGCACCTCAGATTGGCTCACTGAATTGGGGCTGCGCGTGTCTCGTGCGCTGCCTCGTCTCTCCTCTAATTCCCCTCGAATCTCATGGCTCAGACGACTTTAAGGTCGGCCTTTTTGGTCGCCGCGGGACTGTGCGTAACTGCATCCGCCGCTCAGGCGCAGTGGCAGGACAACACAGCCGACATTCCCTCCGGCAACCCGTTCAATAACTCGAGTTCCGAGAACGTCGATTTCGCTGACATCGATCTCGATGGCGATTGGGACGCGGCTTTCGGCGACGGTGGCGACGGTGGCAACGACCAGAACCGCTTGTGGGTCAACCAGGGCAACGCTCAGGGTGGCACGACGGGTGTCTTTTTGGACCGCACCAGCACGCAGTTCCCGTCGGTCTCCGACCAAAGCCGCGACATTGAATTCGTCGACTTCGACGCAGACGGTGACCCGGACCTCTACATCTCGAACACCTCTCAGATCACGAACCAGTCCAACCGCTGGTGGGTCAACAACGGTGGCGCGCAGGGCGGAACGGCCGGTTTCTACACCGACGAGACTTCGAGCCGATGGATCGGCCTGGGCGGCGCTGGCTCTTCGATCGCCAACTCTGCCATTATTGGCAGCGGTGGCTTCATCGACTGGTCTTGCGATTGCGACTTCGGCGACCTGGATAACGATGGCGACTTGGACTTGGTGCACAGCTCCTACGGGGGAGCCTTCGGCGGCAACGTGCCGACACGCATCTTCCTGAATGATGGCAACGGCTTCTTCAGTGAGTTCAACCCCTCGGGCTTCCAGCTCGGTGGCGACCAGATCAACAACGGCAACCCCGGTCTGTGGTGTGACGGCAACCAGTCGGCCAATACGACCAACTCGACCGGCGTGAGCTGCGACATCGCCTCGAGTGCGCTCGACATCGACCTAGGTGACATCGACGGCGACTTCGACCTCGATATCCTTCATGGCGCTCGTCAAGAGGCGCCGCGTATGTTCGCGAACCGGCTCGAGGGTTCGAGCATCGCACCCTCCAATGGTGGCGCGCTCGGTTTCCGCGACGTGACGGGTTCGGTTTTCCCGAGTGGCTACTCGAGTGGCGATGGCCACTATGAGCAGGAAATGGCTGACCTCGACGGCGATGGAGACCTCGACATTTATGGCCTCAACTGGCTGGCGGGTTTCGGCTTCGACGACTGCACGATGCGCAACAACGGAAGTGGTACGTTCAACAACTTGACGACCCTTGCCGGTTCGGGCGCTGATGACAACGAAGGCGACTTCCTCGACTACGACAACGACGGCGACCTGGACCTGTTCGTCTGCAACTTCTCCGGTTCGGACAAGCTGTACCGCAACAACAACAACGGTGGTTCCAGCTTCAGCTTCACGCAGGTGAGTGGACTCCCCGGTGCCACGGCAATCGGACTGGATGCCGATTGCTGCGATGTCGACAACGATGGTGATTACGACATCATCGTCGCCAACGACAACAACGTGCGGAACTTCTACTTCAAGAACCTGAACAACACGGCCGACACAACTGCGCCCTACATCCCTAATGTAGAGCAGGCCCCGGATCGTGCTTGCGGTGCGGCACCGACGGTCGTTCGCGCGCACGTCTATGACAACGCGCCTTACTACATCACCTGGTACAACCCGACCCACGTCTCGGTGACAGTTGACGGTGGCAGTGCCACGATCTACCCGGCCGTTAGCTCGGCTGGCCAGATTTTCCGCGCAGAGATCCCGGGCGAGTTGTCCGGCACGATCGCGTACACCTTCCACTCGGAAGACGAGTACGGCAATGCTGGTTCGTCCGCGACGCTCAGCTACGACGCGACAGGCAACTGTGGCGGTGGCGGTCCGACGGCCTACTGTGTGCCGACGAGCAGCAACTCGGTTTCGGCCGGCGGAGCCGTTCTCGCAAGTACAGGAAACTACGGTACGGCGAGTGCTACCTTCCTGATCTCGGACATCCCGGACCAGCCTGGCCTTCTGTACGCCGGTCCCAACATGCCCGACCTGCCCTTCGGCTGCGGTCGTCGCTGCGTCGGTGGCTCCACAATCCGTGGCTCAGTCATCTTCCCTTCGGGCAACCAAGCCTCAACCGGCTTCGACATGAGCCCGGCGAACGCCATCAACATCCAATGGTGGTACCGCGACCCGGCACACACCACCACCTGCGGCAACTCCTACAGCCTCTCCAACGCTCTCATGCCCTGATCCCCATCAGGTACAAAAAGACTCCACAAGGGGCGTCGCTCAAAAAGCGACGCCCCTTCTTCGTCGGATGTCAGGCACCGTATTGCCGAGGGATAACCCTGTCTGTGCGATAGCAGCCCAGACAGGACGGACACCACCTCATGTACAGGGTGACCATGCACCTACGCAATGGCCCAGAGTACGGACAGGCGCATGCGGGTAACGGGGAACGGCACTCTACTGGCGATCGTAGGAGTGGGCTGTAACCAGCCCTAGCGGCTGCGACAATTCGAAATCACCCCTTGACTGAAAGGGCCTTCTCACAGACAGCACCGTCTGCAACCGCCAGTGCGAAAACGCGTCGGCACCGCACCCCCGCACCGTGCCCCGTCTACAACCCGCCCGGCGCCACTGCCGCCTCGAATGCATCGAGCTGCGCTCGCAATTCCGAGAGCTCCGCTCCGCGCTCCGCATTGAGCTGCTTACTCTCCGCAGGGTCCGCGAACACGTCGAACAGCGTCTCGCGCACTTCCCCATCCGGATTGACCTCGCGATTGAGCTTCAATGACCCGCTCAGCAGTGCGCTCCGAATGTGACGCCGTTGGCGAATCGCAAAGTACAAGTCTTCGCGCTCCACGCTCGCACCAGAACACCACTCACCTAGCACGTCCCGCCCGTCGAGCTCAGCCGGCATTGCGTCCTGCGAAACTCCCGCCGCGCTCGCGAGCGTCGGCAGCAGATCCAGGTTCGTCACGACCTGCTCACTGGTCGTGCCACTAGCGACTCGCCCCGGCCAGGAAACGATTGCAGGTACGCGGATACCGCCCTCCTGCGTCGCGAACTTGCCGCGCGCCAGGACGCCGTTGTCGGCGCCATAGGTCAGCGAGCCGCCATTGTCGCTGGCGAAGACAACCATACATGACTCGCGCCGCCCGCTGTTCTCGAGCGCCGACAACACGCGGTCGACCGCCGCGTCGAGGTGTTCGACCATGCCCCGATACATCGTGCGCTCCACCGTCTGGCTCGGCACCTTCTTGGTTGCTGTCGGCGCATGATGCAGCGGTGTGTGCGGCGCGTTGAACGCGAGTTCGATGAACAGCGGCTCGCCGCTGCCCGTCTGCTGTTCGATGACGCGCACCGCCTCATCAGCTAGTAAGTCTGTCGCGTAGCCCTGCTCGACGACAGCTTGCCCGTCGCGCTCCCAATCGAGCCGACCCTCGCGTTCGTGCGTCATGTAATCGATCCAGCCACCGAGATGTCCATAGAAGTGATCGAAGCCATGCCGCAGCGGATGGTGCTCGGCTTCGCGATGGCCAAGGTGCCACTTGCCGATCAAGTGCGTTGCGTAGCCTTCGGCTTGCAATAGTTCGGGCAGAGTGACGGCCGTCTCCGGTAGACCAAAGCCCTCGCCGATATTCACATTGGCGTGCAAGCCGAAGTGCGCGGCGTGTCGGCCCGTCATCAGTTGAGCACGCGAGGGGGTGCACATCGGACTGGCATAGAAGCGCGACAGAATCATTCCTGTGCGAGCCAGCGCATCGATAGCCGGCGTTCGAATGTCCGATCCCTGGTAGCCCACATCGCCAAAGCCCAGATCGTCGACGTAGATGAGCAAGATGTCCGGCCGAGGCTCGTGGGTCGGCTCGGAGGGGCAACCGTACAGGGTGAGCAGCAGCGTGCAACCGGCCAATCGGGAGCGGACATCTCTCGCGCGCGAGTTCATCGCAGAATTCTACGGCCTGAAGCCGCTCTTCATCGACTGATCGTCACTGCCTGTGTGAAGTTGAGCCTCCCGCACCAGCCAATCGAGCATTCCCGGCTCGTCCGCAACGGTGGGCGACTACAATTGACTTCGAAGATGAAAGCTCTGCGCTATCTGCCTTTCCTGAAGCGTGGCTTCGTACACGCCGGGCCACCTCTGCACCTGACCGTCTATGTGACGGGGCGTTGCAACCTTCGCTGTCGGCACTGCTTCTACTGGGAAGGAGTGTTGGAGGGAGCTCCCGGGCCGTCGCTCGAAGACTTCGAACGCTTGGCGGAGTCGACGCAGCGCATGGGGCCTTTGTTGTGGATTAGCTTCGGTGGCGGGGAACCCTTCTTGCGGGATGATCTGGACCAAATCGCGGCCTCCTTCGGGAAGCGCGGATTGCGCCACCTGACGATCCCGACCAACGGACTCGTGGGCGGCATGGAGGATCGAGTGCGCGCGCTGCTGGCGGCTGCGCCCGATACGGTGCTGTCGATCTCTGTCTCCTTCGATGGTCCCCCGGATATCCATGATGCGATCCGCTTGGCGCCGGGCGGCCACGCCAAGAGCTGCAAGACCGTGCGCCGCTTGGTGTCGATGGCCAAAGACGAGCCGCGACTCGGCGTCGGCCTGGGGTTGACCGTGACCAAGGAAAATCAAGAGCTCCTCGCCGACCACGCTGAGGAGCTAGTGCGCGAGCTGCGCCCGCACAATCTGACGATCAACTTGGCGCGCGGAACAGCACCAGACAGCGAGCTGCTTGAGGTCGACATCGAGCGCTACGAGGAGGTCGTCGCCCGCAAGCGCAAGTTGATGGAGCAGGGCCTCTTGCCGTACTTCGACTTTCCGCTCGCATCGTTGGCGGTCGCGCGCGATCGGATGATGTACGAACACGTCGCACGCGTGGCGCGCTCGAATGGCACGGACTTGGCTGATAGCCATCTGCCGTGTACCGCGGGCAAGCTCTCGGCGGTGATCTTCGAGAACGGCCAGGTGCATCCCTGTGAAGTGTTGGGGGAGTCGCTCGGCAATCTGAACGATCATGACTGGGATTTGCAGCGACTCTGGTCGGCCGCCGATGCAGCGAACATGCGCGATCGGATTCGTGAGACGCGCTGCCGCTGCACGTGGGAGTGCGCGCAGGCGGACAACGTTCTCTTTCGCCCTCAGTCCTGGCCGCGCCTTGGGATGGAGGTCCTGAAGAAGTGAGTGGATCTGAGGAAGTGATGACCCTGGCCGTGCTGCTTCCTTGCCGCAACGAAGCTCGAGTCATCGAACGTCGTATCGCTAACTTGGCATGGCTCGAATGGCCGAGCGTTCCTGCTGGGCGAAAACACAAGCTGATCGTTATCGACGACGACAGCCAGGACGATACGGCAGCGATGGCTACAGAGGCGCTGCGTCAAAGCTTCACCGAGGATGGGCCCGTTAGTTGGGAAGTGACCTCGAATCAGCAACGACCCGGCAAGGCTGGAGCAATCAGTCAGGCACTTACGCAGGTCGCAGCTGTGGATCTGATCGTGCTCGGCGATGCGGATGTGTTGTTTTCACAAGGGTGCTTGCTGCGCGTGATCGAGGCCTTCCAGGCGGACCCCATGTTGGCTATGGCCTGCGGTCGTCAACGCTTCGTTCCAAGTCTGCCGCAAGACGGACGCTGCAATCAATTGCTGCCCGAAGGCGATGGGGCGGCGGCCGGGCTCTACGACCGTATCACAGCTCGCGTTCGTTCGATCGAGTCGCGCATGGGGCTCCTGTTCAGCGTGCACGGACAGTGCATGGCGTGGCGCCAGTCCTTGAACTTGCAGCCGACGGGAGAACTGGCCGCGGACGACCTGGACCTGGCGCTTCAGCTGCGGTCTCGATCGCGAAGTGAAGGGCCGTGGAAAGTCTGCATGCTAGCTGGTGTTCACTTCTTCGAGTGCAAGACGGTGGATGCGGAGATCGCGCAGCAGCAGGCGCTGCGTCGCGCGCGTGCCTATGTTCAAGTTATGCGGGCCAGCAGGACGTCGCAGGGCTCGATACTTTCGCGCCTCCAATGGTCGCTGTACCGCAGCCTGCCGCTCTACGCACCCGAGCTCTTCTTCCTGCTCATCATGTTGGTCCTGGGACTGGCTGACTGGCAGTTCGGCTATGGCTCGCTGCTGCTGATGCCGCTCGGGATCTTGTTACTTGCAGGGACAGCTACGGGGCGCGGAATCATGCGCATCAATGGCCTGATTCGAAAGGCACGGCGTGCGGAGCGCAAAGAGACCTTGGCGCCCCAGTGGGAAATGCGCCGCACGTGATGGAGCGCCCGACGCGTGTCTCGTGGAAGTGGTTGATCGGCATCTTTCTGATCGCCTGGTTGCCGCGTCACCTGACCGTCGTTCAATATGAGGCTGAGCATCCGATGGCCGGGTATCCGGTCATCGACGAGGCTGCCTATGACGACTGGGCTATGCGCTTGGCATCCGGGGATTGGCTTGGTGACGAGGTCTTCTTCCAGGAACCGCTCTACGCTTACTCCTTGGGAGTGATCTATGCCGTTTGCGGGCATTCACCTCCGATTGTGCGTCGCTTGCAGGCCATTCTGGGCGCGTTAACCGCCGCCTTGGTGGCGCTGCTCGCTGCCGAATTGTTCGGGAGGGTCACCGCGCATATCGCGGGCATCGCGTTCGCTCTCTATTCACCAGCCTGGCTCTTCTGTGCGTTGCTGTTGAAGCCTGTCGCCGTGATGTTCGTACTGGTGATGCTGGCTTGGCTTCTGGTGCGGACGATTCGGCAGCCATCGGCTTGGCTTTGGTCTGTCGCCGGTGCGTTGGCTGCGTGCGGCGCCTTGCTGCGCGGCAACGTGCTGGTGATGTTGCCCTTCCTCTGCGCGTGGCCGCTTGGCCGTTGGCTGATCGAGCGACTTAGGCTGCGCATGGGACGACAAGCGGGAGCTCGGGCGGGGGCCCAGGCGGAGGGGACTGTCGCATTCGCATCCCACTCACTGACAGCGATGCTGCGAGCATGCCTGTGCATCGCGGCAGGTGTTACGCTTGTGCTCGCGCCCGTCTTCATCCGCAATCGCGTCGTCGGTGGCGAGTTCGTGCTGACGACGAGCGGGGCGGGAACCAATTTGTACGGCGGCAACAACGCCTCGAACCCGCATGGTGTCGCGACCGAGTTTGATTGGGTGCGCGGTGTCCCGGAGCACGAAGCAGCTGACTGGCGGCGAGAGGCTGAGCGCCGGGTCGGTGAGAAACTTGCAGCCGAGCAGGTCTCGCACTATTGGATGGGGCAGGTGCTGGAGTCCATCGCTCGTGACCCGGCCCTGCACGCGCGCATCCTTTGGAACAAGCTACAGCTCGCTTTGAATGCACACGAGGTCGCGGACAACCACCACCTTGCTTGGGATGCGCGCTACGTTGCAATGTTGCGCTCGTGGCCGGTTGGCTTTGGACTGTGGGGCGGCTTGGGCTTGGCCGGCTTGGCGGTCTTTGGTCTGCTCCCTCTTGTGCGACCCGGAGGGCGAGCTAGCAAGAAGAGTGTCCCTGCTGGCCTTCATTCAGCGGATGGCACGCTCGATCTTTGTGAGCAGGCCGCTTGCGAAGTCGCGCTGCTCTGGCTGCTCTATCTGGGAACGATTGTGTTGACCGTGATGAGCATGCGCATTCGATTGGCCATTGTGCCGCTGATGTTGCCCTTCGCTTGCGCTTTCTTGCTGCGGCTCTGGAATGCACGAAGGACAAAGGGCGATCTCCTTCCGAATCTCGCAGCTTTGGTGATCTGCATCGGGCTCGTGCACTGGCCGGTCTTTGACGACGCGTTGCGCGCGGCTGAGTTCGATGAGCGCGACTACAACCTGGCGGTGCAATTCGTCGAGTCGGACCGTCTCGACGAGGCTCATGCATTGGCTAGAGAGTTATCCGGAAAGCACCCGGGCACGCAACGACTCGAAACGCTGTTGGCCCAGATCGCGTTGCTGGAAGTGCGCTCAGAATCCCGCATGGCCATCGGGCACAATTCACGGCGCAGCGTCGTGCTGGAGCAGGCCTATGTGCGCGTGCGCTCTCCACGAGCCTCTTCGCGAGAGAGCTTTCGAGCACATGCGATCGCCGGCCTGATTGCGCTGGAGCGTGGGCTGCCTGCCACTGCCGTCGATCACTTCGCGCGTGCACGTGCGTTTGACCCGGATGATCCTGAGTTGGTGTTGGGCGAACTGCGTGCTCGCTTGTCGCTCGAATCCTCGAATGGTGAGGGGCCTTCGCTTACGACTCTGGATGACTTGATAGCCTTTCATCAACTGTATCAAGAGGAGCGGCACAGGCCGGTCATCGCCGAGCGTGCGCAGCTGCTACTGGCCGAAGTACTGTTTGCGATCGGGGCCGCGGAACTAGGTGCTCTTCCGACTGGAAGCAAACTGAAGGATGAGCAGCGCGTGCGCGCTCAAGGCCGGATCCAAGATGCGCTCATGTTCCTGCGTCCGTTGACTGAATCGATGGATCCAGCAGCCATTGCAGCGGGCACAAGCCTTGCCGCGCGCATGGCAGCAGCTCGTATGCAACTCGACCCACTGCTGACCTCGTGGGCGGCTGCGGCCAATCATGCACGTAATGCTGTGGCGCTTGGCGGTGGAGCTCCGGCCAAATTCCTGCTGGCGCGCGCACTCGCGCACGATGGGGCCGATGATGCGAGCCGTGAAGAGCTGAGCGAGGCGCTCGAGATTCTGGGTGGCTTGGACGAAGCGAATCGATCGAGTGAAGTGCAGAGCCTGCGCGACTACGTCGAAGGCGAGCTTCAGCCCTGAGGCAGTTCGACTCGTGAACGCTCCATGAGCGGCATCGTGGCCGAGGC
>JBLFWN010000025.1:0-69093 GCA_047611405.1 Planctomycetota bacterium
TTGGCCTCGGTCGCACCGCTCGTGAAGATCAACTCGCGCGGATCCGCCCCGATCAAGGCAGCGACTTGTTCACGCGCGCGCGCAACCGCATCGGCGGCTCGGCGCCCGAACTCATGTTGTCTGCTGGCTGCATTGCCGAAGTCCTCGCGCAGGAACGGCAACATCGCCTCCAGCACGCGCGGGTCGAGAGCTGTCGTCGCAGCGTGATCGAGATAGACGATCTCGGACTTCGGTATCGAATCGATGGTGGGATACTCCGTTGGCGGGGCCTGTGCAACATACGCTGTCTCACGCCTCAACTCGAACTCCGCTCAGTCTCTTTGAGTCGTAAGGCGCTGCCTACACAAGTGCGGGGCCGGTACCGAAGTACCGACCCCGCATCATCAGACTCGGGGGGGGCTGCGTTGCCGCAGGCTCTTCGCGCAGACGAATGCGCGATCGAGAGTTGGCGAACCGGCCACTTTCACAGCAGCTGGGGAACCGCACTTCACGAATGTAGGCAGATTTGCCTAGAACCCCTCGAACTCGGCCACAGGCTCACTCCTGTTTTGGACAGAGCCGTCGCCTAGAAGCGCTCGAGTTGACCGCGAAGCTCGCCCGAGGAGTAGTCGCCCGCTCCGGTGTCATCACCCGGCAAACCATCGTCCGTGTGAACGTTGACGTAGATGTTGCCAGCTTCGATGTCGGCCATGAGCCTGTCGAGCGGATATCCGCGCAACGGACCGCGCAGATCCGCGGCGGTGATTTCAACAGTGGTGACCTCAACGAAGTTGCCTCCGCCGGCCGGAAGCGGGCCGACCAAGCTGGCGACCAACGGACCGTTCTGGCCTGCGGACGCCATGTGCAGATGAATACCCGTCAAGTTGCGTGTCGCGCGGAAGCCGGAGGTGATGGTGAGCTTGGTGCCCATGTCCTGCAGCTGGTACAGGAAGCGGCCACGCGCGTTGCTGGTTACGGCATGCACTTCCTGTGAAGCATCGGCCGGGCTGCGATAGTGACGGAAGTCAGTGATCGCGGGCGCCTCCTTGAAGGCAATGCGTATCATCGAGTAACCGGTCGGCAAGAACATGCCGTTCATGAACATGTGGTTGTCCAAGATGCCGCCCGTGCCCATCATGTTGAATCCGGGGTGCGGCCCGACGACGCCAGCTTCGACCATGCCGGTGTTCGGCATCATCTGGCCCAGAAAGGCGGTGTTCATCGGGAGCTCGTCATTGACCTCGGTACCGGCGTCCAATACTTCGGAACCCGTCACGAAGAACGGCTGACCGACGAAGTTGCCGGCGCCGTCGAAGATCATGTGCGCTTGTCCGTTGCCGTTGGCGACGAAAGCGTCGTTCGACGGGATGACCATCGATGTGTAACTGAAGTAGCGGCTCGAGGGCGATGTCGGATCGAGCAGGAAGCTGTTGACGGCAGCCTCGCCAGGCGCGATCGGGCCCGCGGGGCCGAAGAGGGCTCCGTTGACTGTGCCCGTAGCGGATGAAAGGAAGGCGGTGCTCAAGGGTCCGAAGTTGCCGTCTTCGGCGATGCGCTCGAGCGTATCTCCACCCAAGACTCCACTGGCGGCGACACCCGAGTCATAGATGTCGAAGTTGCCGTCGTGAAAACCAACCCAGACGGGGGTTTGGAATGTGCCCTGAATCGGGGCCAAGTTCTGCGCGGTAACGGTCACGCGGCGCAGATTTTGAGCGTTGGCTGTGGTGGCAGCCAGCAGGATCGCGATTGGGAAAAGACGAAGGTTCATACTTTGGGGCTATTCAATAGTGTCCAGGCACACCTCTCCCCTTCGTCGAATTCGACATACGGGAATGCGAGGGGGCTGATGGAGGAGCGGGGAAGGTCCAGGTGACCTCACTGAAACCTGGCACAGGCCTAGTACGTGAAGTTAGAAGGCTGTGACCAGTTTTCCGAAGTTTCCGCATGCTCCCCGCCTTGCATCGCCACTGTCCCGAAAGTGATGGCGGTCGGCGAGGGATCAGTCCTATAGATAGGTCCAGATCGTGGCTGTTCGCGTGCTCTTAAAGCGCGCATGGCATCGACACGGAAAGTACAAGATCCCGACAGCTAAGAACCATGCTGCGTAGGTGACTGATAGCGGCATCTCTCCATAGCCTTCAGGGAAATGACCGCTGAGTAGGTTCGGAGTGCCTCCAAGCTGCAACCACAGCACCAGGTCAGGCGCACCATGCAGCAAGTAGATGTGGGCGACGTAATAGAACAGCGACACGCTTCTAAAAGTGGTCAGTATTGGTCCGATCTTCCCCAGTCCGCGATCGGATGCGCACAAGAACAACAGCGCAGGGCCCAAGGTCATCATCACGAATAGGAGGGAGGGGCCGTACTTTTCACAGTTCAAGAAAGTGATCCAACCAACCCCGCCGGCTGTTTGATCCGCCCAAGGAATCGGGTCGCCGTACAAGCTCGTAGCACGCAGCAGTTGGAAGCCAATCATCACGCAGCTCTCGATGCGCAATCAGATACTGCGCCGTTCGTCTTCTGGCCGGCTGAAGAGTCGAGGGTTCGCTGCCTCCTAAAAGATCGGCGGACGGGCGCGGCTTCAGTACGGTGCGGAATTATGGGGCGGGTCTTTTATGATTCCGAGTAGTCGAAGGAGCTGATTGAAGTACGGACACGCCCGGTCTTGCACTCTGGCCCAGCCGAATACCGATGCAGTTGCGAATATATATTCAGCAGGAGTGTCCGACTCGAATGGCAAGCATCGATGCCACCGACAGCTTCATGCGAGGTCTGGGAGAGGTCGAACAGAGAAGCTCCGAACCCTCCTGGAAGATTCCCGACCTGATAGAGGAGCGAGGGCGCGTGCGGCTGGCGCGACCGGCAGAACAAGCCTCTGCCGAGCTGTAAGCTCACCTGGAATTCGGCTGGCAGAGCATGATGGACAGCGCGCATTTGACCAACCAGATGCAAGCTGCGCTTCAGCACAAGGGCGTCGACTTCATCTTCTTGGACATCGAGCCCAATGATTGGGGGCGCGAACTGGGCATCCCGCCTGGCTTCGCGATTAGCGACAGGGTCGTCATCCATTCGGTCGGATCCGAATTCGAGGAGTTCCGCGATTGTGCTGCGGCCGTGCTTGGGCATTCGTTTGACTGGCACGACACACGCACGTGGTCGTATGTCGTGCTCGCCGATGGGGTAGAGGAAATCTACTGCACCGGGAAGCCGACCTGCGCGCAATCGACGCGAGTTCCTGAGACGCGGCCGTCTAAACCAGTCGGCCTTGGTCCGAGTACAATCGGACTATGGCAAGTGTGACCCTCAACGATAAGCCCATCGATCCCGCGCGGGTCTCGGTCAATGACGGTATGAACTATGGCCGGTTGACCGACGCTCTAGCAGGAATCGTCAGTGTCGAGGTGATTGTGGATGTGCTCCACCTGTAGCAGAATCACCAATTTGACTGGGATACGATGATCGACGAGATGCGTGTCTCGGACGATAGCGATCCCATTCCATCTCCACTTCTCGTGATGGGCTACCCGTCGAATGAAGAGGACTTTCGCTTCCCCAAGTTGTTGGTCGAGACCTTCTTGGATCGAGAGATCTTGGAAGGAGTCATTTGCCCGAGCGATGTATCTGAGTACGTCATGAACAGCCCCGACGAGATTCTGATCGAGGGCATGCAAGTGCGTCTGCGAGGCTGGGGTTGGAAAATAAATCGAGGCAGTTCAAAAGCTTGAAAGCGCTAGGAATGATCAGATGGATAACGACATGAGCGGCTCTGATTACTTCATGGCAGCTGCCGACCTGTTCGAGCGCGAACGCGGCGCGGTCATGGATGACTTCCAGCAGCGTTCGCTCGAACAGCAGGGGCTTGTGGACGCGAATCCGGTTCACTTAGTACAGAACATCCGGGCGATGATCATGGCAGGAGACTTGACCGCGGAGGCGCGCTATACGGCCTATTTCGCGCTCGGGAAGACTTGGGATCTCAAGCTGGTCCCGTTTTTTCAGCAGTGCCTCAAGCAAGAGGTCGCGCAAGGCACTACTGCTGTTTATCAACTGCTGATTTGCTTGAGCGACTTCGGTCAAGAAGTCTTCGGCGGGGACCGCGATGGCAGCTTCAGCGCGATGGACGAGGAATTGAACATGCGCGACGCGCTTGCTTACTTGGACCGTATAGATGCGACCAGTTGACATCTGAGACGTAGTGCAGCGTACAGCACGATCATCCCACCTTGCGCGCGAGGCTCGTTGTTCACTTGTTATCGGTTGAGGTGCTCATGGGCTTTTCTGGCCGCGGAATGGCTCGAAGCAGAGTCCGGGCCAGCTCGGGATGCTGATCCGCGATATCGATGGTCGGATCCGGGCCTGCTTCGAGCGCGTAGAGTTCTGTCTTCTCGAAGCTTCCCGGCGCACCCGTCGTAATCAATCGGTGCGTGCTGGATCGCACGCTAGTCGACTTGCCCCAATAGCTGATCGCCATCTGCTCGTTTGTGCCCGCCGGGTCGAGCATCAGGCCGCGCAAGCTGTGGCCATCGAGCGCATGTGCAGTCTCACGTTGCGTAGCCTGGGCCAGATCGAGCAAGGTCGGATAGACATCAATCGTCTCGACGACAGCATCACAGCGCGTGCCCGGGATACCCACTCCAGGTTGCCTAATGATCAACGGGCTGTGCAGCGCGCGTTCGTGCGGAGAGTGCTTGCCCCAGATCGCGGAGTCACCCAGGTGCCATCCGTGATCTCCCCACAGCACGACGATCGTCGACTCCGCTAGACCGGTCTCCTCTAGCGCATCGAGCACTTTGCCGACTTGTCGATCGACGAAGTGGACGCAGGCGAGGTACGCCCGCCGCGTCTCGATCCGATCGGCTTCGGCGAGCGGCTTCGTCTTCGGAAAGGCTGCGTCGTAGCGATAGAACTCTCCGCTTCCGTGCCAATACGACGAGGCCGGCTTGTTCACTTCAGTTGGCCCCGCAATGTCGACCTTCGCCAGCGCGTCTTTGTCGCGACGTGTCGCGACGAAAGGCAGATGAGGTTTGTAGAAGCCGACACCGAGAAAGAAGGGCTGGTCCGCCTCGGCCAACTGCCGCAGCTGATCGACAGCTTCGGCTGCAATCAATCCATCCGGCAAATCTTCGTCTCGCTCAGCGACGAACTCCATCAGGTCCTGATGCCCGCCCCCATCCTCGCGGTGCCGGCCACCGGCATAGGCGAAGAAACTACCCCAGCCACGCTGCCACGGTCCGAAGGGTGTAGGTAGTGCGTCCCAGGCGTTAGGCAATTCGTCGCGCCCATCACCGCTGCCGTCATAGGCATACACACGGCCATCTGGCGTGTGCGAAATCTTGCCGATGCCAATCGTGCGGTAGCCGTTGCGGCGAAAGCTCTCGGGCAGGCTTTGTGCGCCAATCTGCTGTTCGGCGTGAAGCGCGCTCGCCCCACGATAGAACGCATCATTCCCGCGCCGAACACCTGAATGGGCCGGACTGCGACCCGTCAGAAGTGCATACCTCGACGCGCCGCAGGTGGGTACTTGGACATAGTGACGCGTGAACAGAACTCCGCTCGCGGCCAAGCGATCGATGTTGGGTGTCAACGCTTCGCGAACGCCATAGCAGCCCAGCTCGGGGCGCAAGTCGTCGACCGCGATAAACAAAATGTTACGTGCGACCGGCGCTGAAGATGCCAAGTTGACCGCAAGCCGGTCGCTCTGACAGCCATGGGCGGTCGCAAGAAGGGTAAGGACGAGAGCGCTCGCATGCGTCGTATTCATAGGCACGCGTACATCCTAGCGTGGCTTGGCGCTCATCTCTGTGAGTTCCCTTCGTATCGGATTCATAACACCCTGGCTCGTCTACCCTTGCGCATTCTTCGACGCCTCGTAGCCTGGGGCATTATCGAAACCTCCATAGAAAACCCGACGACGGAATCGACTTCTGATCAGCAGGCGAAGTCATCGAAAGGTCGCAAGCGGCTGCTGATCACGGCAATCGCAATCACCGTTGGGGCGCTCTTTCCCGAGATCGCGCTGCGCTACCTTTTGTTCAGCGACCAAGCTCTCGCACGAGACTTGGGAGAGAAGCTGCGCCAGCCCAGCCTCTATACGAAAGGCGTCTCCGACGCTGACTATTGGAAGCTGATGTATCGCTTCGGCAATTCGTCTACCAAGAAACCGGCCAAGCTCTACGACCCCGATCTAGGATGGATTCGACCCGGGATCGATCCTGAAACCTATGCGAACGCGCAACACGCGACGCTCGCTGGACGCAGGCCTGTGCTCCTCTATGGAGCCTCCTTTGCGCATTGCGTCACCCAGCGAGAGGATTGCTTTGCGGCTTTACTCGAGCACTCCGACCTGAAGGATGATCTGGCCCTGATCAACTATGGCGTCGGCGGCTACGGCTTTGGGCAGATGTACTTGATGTACAAGCGCACGATCGGCCTCTTCGAAGGCCTCGATCCGATTGTGATCTTCGCCCCGGTCATCCAGAGTGACCTCGATCGAATCATGGTCGACTTCCGATCATGGCCCAAGCCGAAGTTTCGCATCCACAATGGGCGGCTCTCGGTGCTGAGCGATCTCACTCCCTCCGGCGATGAGTACATCGCTCAAAACGGAGTCGAGCTGAAAAGCTATGCGTGGCGTTACTTGATCAACGGTTCCAATTTTTTGCCTCCGAGCTGGAAGTCTAAGCTCTTGGGCAAAAGTGCGCTGCACGACAGCCAACGACTGGTCGTGGCCTCGGTCGTGCAGAACATTGATCGCATGGCCGAGGAACTTGGCCACGAATGCTTCTTCATGTTCTTTCACTCGCACACATGGCTAGCGAAGGACAAAGGCCAGGCTTGGCAGGAGGAGCACTTGATTCGCAACTTGTCGCGCGTCGGGCTGCCTTGGGTCGACACGCGTCGACCGCTGCTGGCGGCATCCGAGACGAATGAAGTCCCCGTCGCGAACTACTACATCATGCACGGCCTCGGCAGAAACCACTTGAACGCTGACGGGAATGCGCTCGCGCTCGAAGCTTTGGAGAAGGGCTTGACGGGCGAGTTCGAACAAGTGGTCGGCGAGTGAATTTGAGCCTTGAGTTCAACGCAAGTTTCAAATGGCACCTAGCCGCCTGATCCGGCGGGCCACATGACACGGACTTCCTCTGCGGCTTCCTGCGCAACATCCATGAGCGCTATTCCTCATCAAGGATCACATCACCGCAAGGCACCTGGATCTCTCGCTGCATCCTGCCCGCCCGCAGGGAGTATTTGCCGGTTGGGAGATCAGTGAACCTGACTTGACTGGTCGAGTCGAGTTCCATGCGGCTCGAACTTGACCAGTCCGTCGACTTCCCATCCTCCTGAATCGGACTCAAGGTGACACGCGTTCCTGAATCGAGTGAGGGTGCATTAATGTTGAGGGAGTACAGGGTGGGGATCGACATCTGCACGTGGTTGATTCCGGAGCTGAGCTCGACCATCTGCTTTGCGATGGCCGTGCCTTGGTCCCATCGATTGCCGGCTTTCTCGGAGGCGACTCTCATCACGACCGTGTATGAACCTGGATCCATGCCATCGTTCTTATAAATGCCGGCTGGGCTGATCGTCGGTGCGTCACCACTGAAAGAACGGCTTCTCCTCCTGCTCGTTCCCTCGATCGTTATCGACAGGCGACCTTCGTAGCCGCTTCCGGCAAAGCCAGAGATCGTGACTTCAACTTCCGCCGGGACCGAGAAATTGACAACCAGTTCGCGCTGGCCAGGCGAGAGCTCGATCTTCTTCGAACCATAGACCGTGTGGGACAGCTCGAGCTCAAAGGTGTGACCCTCCGTTCCAGCTTCATAATCGACGCGTGCCTCATCCGGAATGGTAACGAGGTACTCCTCTGCTGGTGTCACCAGCGGATTCACACCATTCGATGAGCTGCCACCCTTGTTCTTGTGCCGGAAACTAATGCTTAGGTCAGTCAAGCTCTCGCCATCCGAACCGGTGGCTTGCACGGCCAAGAACTCGTTCCGATTGATCGCTGGCATCACTAACTCGATGGACTGAAGAGTTCCGGTGATCTTGACAGACTCATGAGCGACGACAGGCTCTCTCCAACCGCGGCTCACTCCAATAACGTAGATGCCATTCTCAAGATCGGTGAATCGGAACTCTCCATCGCCCTGATACGTCGCGGACTGACCGTTCTTGACTAAGGCAGCGAGGTCCACATCCCCACCCGCAGGAGCAACCGCCAAGTACACTTGGCCGTGTCCGGAGTGGACGATGTCATTGCTGAAGATGACGCGCCCTTTGATCGCTCCCTGTCCTTCGAGCTTAAAGTTGATTAGAGCTGGAGCCTCACCAGTCTTTATGACGACCGTTTGCTTCTCGGACTTACGGCGCGACAACACTTCTTGACCGTATCCTGAACCCTCAATGATTCCATCGTGTGCAGCCATCAGGTAACGCCCCGCAGACAAGCGTAGGTTCGGTGTGCTCGTGTCCCACGTATAGAGCTTCTTCTCTGCCCGTCGATCGGTGGTGGTCACTTCGATCACTGCGGATGGCACAGCTAGACCATCGAGGGCAACGACCTGGACAGGGATCTCGATGACCGCTTTGGCCTTGAAGTCGACCGCGCTGTTGCCGCGAATGCGGTACAGGGCCCGCGTGGCTGCGACTGAATAGTTAGCGAGGTGAGCTTCGAGTCTCCAGAAGCTCTCAGGTAGCTGCTCGATACGATAGGTGCCATCCGCGCTACTGACCGCTTCGAATCGACTGGCTCGGTTTTTGTGGAAGCCGTCCACCGCTTTACGAACCGTGTCCTCCAGGGAGTCGATCTCCGGTGGTCCTTCACCGACGCTAGAAGGAGAAGTCGTGGACTTGTACGGAGAAGTCGATACGGCACGAATAACGACTCCCGCCAAAGGGGCATCTCGATCGTCACGAACGACTCCCCATATGGCGTCGTTTCCGACCTCTCGATCTACTGCCTGTGGGTCTGCCTTCGTGATCAAGTCGCGAACTTTGGACGTAGGAAGGTAGGAGGCTTTCGCACTCGCTTCGATCGGGGCGCTGCGCCCTTCACCCTGCGCTCCTCGTTCGAGCGGCGCGAGTGCCACATCGTTACTCTTCGAACCCAATGTGGGCCGCGCCATTCCTGGCGAGATCACGTTCGGGCTTGATATATGCGTAGCTTGGCTATCAAGCTGTGATGCGCCAAAGAAGCCCCCTCCCAGGCCGGCCAAGCCGCCGACGATCAGACCAAGCGCTAAATTGCGTTGCGATTCGTTCATGAAGATTTCCGCGGATTATGACCGGGAAGGGCTGTGATCCTGTGAGCGTTAGAGGGGCACCGCCCGTTTATATATGCAATGCATTGCTGGACCGGGGGTCCCTTTCTATCAATCGAGACTACTGCATTTCTAATGGACTGTTACCGGGACGTCGTGCGAGCAGCTCACAGTCCAGCCCCGTAGCGGTCACAGCGCGCCGCATCGTGATCCATTAGCTCGAAGCTCACGGATTGTTTGGGGATGGTCTCCATCGGGATCGAACGGACACTCGATTCCACCTAGCGATGGTGTCCGGTCTCGATCGGCGCAGCCCCTTTGTGCCGACACCTTCGTTTCGTAGCTCCGAGCCAACTGGAGTGACTAATCGTCCTTAACCACCCTTGCTATTCGAAATTGTGAAAAACCTTCCTCCCAATCATCATCGCCCTCGGGGGTCTGGCCGTTCCGATCGGACTGGTCGTCATGCTGACGGGTGGCGCCAAGAACATGGATCCCGCATCACGCACTGAGAAGGCAAAGGGACTCGCGATACAGTTCAACAGCCTTTCGGCTACGGAACAGCTCGAGCCCGAACTCGCAAAGCTGCTGGGATCAGCTGGTCGCGAGCAAGCGACCGGAGAGGGGCGGTCTTCGAACGAATCCCATTCGGAAGCCGCCGATCAGATGCGCAAGATGCTCGAACCTGTCGCCGAACAGATGCTGCGTGACTCGGCCAATTCCAGCGGCATTCCAACCGTAGCGCCTGGCAACGAGGAGTTGATACAAGACGCCATGCGCTTGTTGGGCGACCTGCCTGGCTTCAACGGTGGCTTCGAAGGCTTGCAGGGTTTATCCAATGGCGCGACCGGCAGGGATGCTGGGGCCGGCTTCGAGTCTTCGATGAAGGATGTCTTCAATCTGCTCGGAGACGCGGAATCCGTCGGGGGCGAGAACTCCGATGGCGCCCCCGGGCTGAACCTCGAAGCGTTGACCTCGCAGCTCGAAGAGTTGCTGAAGAAAGACTGAGCCTCACGCCTGACTCGGTGGATTACGCAGGCGGTCGAACGCTCTATGCAAGCTGGCACCGCGAGCGCGCGGGCTCTCGCTATTCCATTGGACTCAGACGATAGCTGTGCTTAGCTCGTCAGGCGAAGCAGGCGATGTTGTCGACAAGGTCAATGCGACACGGCGCAAGGCTTCTACCACCTGCTCGCGGCTGCGCGTAGCGCTCAATGAAAGCCTCACGGCTTTGGCAGCCGGACCCGGGCCCACATGGAATGCATCGGCGCTCATCACTGCGACACCGTTGGCGAGGGCTTTCTTGACGAAGGCAGCGGCGCTGGGCCACTCCCTCGGCAGGCGCAACCAGGCGTGATACGAAGCACCCGGTGCAGACAACAACTCGGACGGCAGCATAGACCTGGCCAATACGCAGCGCGCCTTCGCTTCCTCGCGCTTGCGCTTCACGACCTGATCGGCCGTGCCGTCTTCAATCCAGCCCGCAAAAATTTCTGCCACGAGCGGCGGAACCATCCATGTCGTGGCCCACAGGTTTTGTGACAGGCGTTTCACAAAGCGTTCGGGAGTCGCCAGGTACGCGACTCGCAAACCGCCAGTCACGACCTTCGATGGGCTCGCAATTAGGAAGGAGATGTCGGGGAACAAGCTCGTGATCGTCGGCGGACCGTCCTCGATCAACAGGTTGTGAATCGCATCTTCGAAAATCATCACGTCGTAGCGACGCGCGATCTCGCCGATCTGCATCCGACGTTCGAGGCTCATGGTTGAGGTCGTCGGATTCTGGAGCGTGGGCACCGTGTACAGGATGCGAGAGCGTCCGGTCTTGCAGGCCACCTCGAAGGCATCCGGCCGCAATCCCTCTTCATCCATACCCAGCCCGAGAACGCGCATCCCGAGCAGGTTCGCGGCTGCGCGGAAGCCAGGATAGACCGACTCCTCGCTCATCACCGTGTCGTTCGAACCTGCGATCGCGGCGAGCACTGTGCAAAACGCGTGTTGGCCGCCCGCGCACAGCACGACTTGATCAGGATCGACTTCGAAGCCGTGTCTCCGAATCCATTCTGCTCCCGACTCTCGATGCCGGCGCAGGCCTGCATTCGGTTGGTAGGCGAGCAACTCAGATAAGTCGTCACGCCTCGAGAGCTGCTTGAGTGCCGCTCCCAGATCCGGGTCGAGGCCATTCAGCGGCCACATCATGCTGAGATTGATTGCCCGATGAACCGTCTCCCCGCTTTGGCCCATCGGGAACTTTTCGTCAGGCCTTCCGAGGACGAAGGTGCCGCGTCCTACTTGGGCACTCACCAGGCCGCGACGTTCAGCTAATGTATATGCGCGCGTGATGGTGCCGATCGACACGCGCAGTTTGCTGGCCAGATCGCGCTGGGGAGGAAGGCGGGTTCCGTCAGACAGCGCTTCTGATTCAATGTCATTCGAAATCGCATCGGCGATCTCTAAATAGATGGCGCGTACACGCGGAAGCTGAGGTACCCAGATTGTCATCGTAGGGAGATTGTATTGTCGCAATCGGGTGGCTGCAATCTGGATTAACGATGGATTAATATGAGTGGGCCATTTGCAGCCTTGCACTCAATAAACCGGACATGGCACTCCACTAATAGCGACCCGACCCGCTCACCTGACGACTCGATCAGCCTCATGACGCGGATGGTCGATTTTGTCACCAAAAAGGCTCTTGATGGGTCTCGGAGTACCAAAAAGTCGCTGGAGCATAGAGCCTAAGCCTGACCCCATGGTTTGCTCTATTGTGTCAGTTTAATTGCGCGACACTTCTCTAGAGATTGTCATAGAGGGTCGAGCCAAGCATTCGTCGACCCACTGTCTCGATAGGCTAAACCCCTCTTGTACTTGCGTAAATCGATGTATTGTACCTACTTGCCTTGTGGTGCATTGTGATTGTCTCCATCCTCACTTGACCGAGATGGATTGCTTTCCATGAAAATTCTCGTCAACGAAACACCCGAGTAAACCCTGGATCCAGCCGACTGGGAAGATCTCCGGAGCCTGGGTCACCGCATGGTCGACGACATGCTGGACTACCTGAAAAACGTGCGCAACCGGCCCGTTCACAAGCTGGTGCCACCCGATGTGGCGCAGCATTTCGAGTCCGGAGTCCCGCATCAGCCGCAGTCAGCGAAGAGCATCAACGCCGAATTTTAGCAGCGAATCTTGCCCTATCCGCACGGCAATATTCATCCACGCTTCAGGGTTGGGTCGTCGGAACCGGAACTCAACTGGGCATGTTCGCCTACATTCTGGCTGCTGGAATCAACTCCAACGCCGGCTTCGGCGACCAATGTGTGACGCGTGTCGAAGGACAGGTCGTGCGCTGGATGCGAGAGGCGCTCGGCTACGACGAGCGAGCCAGTGGAACCTTGGTCAGCGGGTACACAGTCGCGAATCTGGCAGGGGTCCTATTGGCACGTAATGCGCGGGCTGGTTGGGATGTCCGGTCGAAAGGACTGCGAGCCGGCAGCCAGGACCTGGCGGTCTATGGATCAAGTGAGACGCACTCCTCGATCAAACGTGCGATGGAGGTCAGCAGTCGGACAAGCCGCCTTTCGAGCCATCGAAGTCGACGACGGGCATCGCATTCTCATTGATCAACTGAAGGCTGAGATCGCTAGAGATCGCGCCGCCGGCATATTGCCAATCTGTGTGATCGGAAACGCGGGGACCGTAAATGTGAGCGCGTTCGATGAACTGAACGTACTGGCGGATGTCTGCGAGGCCGAATAACTCTGGCTTCATGTCGACGGAGCCTTTTGTGCGCTGGCTGCACTGTCGCCAGAGCTGCTGCCAGCATTGGCTGGATTGGAGCGAACGGATTCGCTGGCTTTCGATCTGCACAAGTGGCTTCACGTTCCCTACGACGTGGCAATGCTGCTAGTCAAAGACCCCGAGCAGAACGCGCACTCTTTTGAAATGACGGGTGCCTACTTGTTTCACCTCGAGAGCGGCTTGGCGACCGGGCCCGACAACTACATGCAGAAGGGTTTGCAAATATCACGCGGGTTCCGTGCGCTGAAGGCGTGGATGACGATCAAGGAGCACGGTGTCGACAAGCTTGGGCAACTGCTCGCGAAAAACGTCCACCAGGCCAGGTCTCTGGCGCAAAGGATCGATGCCGAGGCGGGGCTTGAGCGCATCGATCCCGTTGCGTTGAACATCGTCTGCTTTCGCTTTCGCATATATGCAGCATCGATAGATGAGGACGAACTCAACCGCCGCATCTTGTTGCAATTGCATCAGGAGGGTGTTGCCGGACCTTCACACACGATCGTGAATGGACACTCCTGGTTACGGTCGCAATCACGAACCACCGCAGTCGACGCGATTACTTCGAACTATTGGTGGATGAGGTCCTAGCTCGTGGCCGCGCGCTGACTCAGGAGCAGGCTGTTCCCGGAAATTAGGCCGGTGTGTATGGACATTAGATCGCTAGCAGCCTGCCCTAACCGCTCCGATCTCTGCCTCGGGATCTTCGAATCGCCTGGCCGCGTTGCCAGAACCCACGACTAACATCCAACTGTATGCGGGAGCTGGGGCCTTGCCCGTCAATCCAGAAACCCTAATTCACTAGTCGGCCTTTCTATGGCGGGCTGCTAGGCCGCGGTTCGTGATGCCTGTTGAGCCCACGAATCGCGTATCCTGGGCGCCCTTCTGTCGGCGAGCGAGAGCTCGCCCTCGAACGCGCGTCCAACGAGAGAAAGTCTGCAGCCATGGTGGAGTTACGCTTCGGAAGCATCGATGTCGGCGTCAAGCGGATAGAGACACCGGCGCATGGTTCGGCATCGAGAGGGTCGTTTCGGATCCTGGTGCTTGGCAACTTCAGTGGCGGCGGCAGTGATGTGCCAGCCTTGTCGGATCGCAAGCCCGTGCGCGTCGACCGCGATAACTATGAGGAGGTCTTCACGCGGATGAAGGTCCGGGTGCCTCTTGGTCAAAGCGACGGCCAGGATATTGCACTGCAGTTTCGTGAGCTGGATGACATGCATCCCGATCACTGGTTGGAGCAGCTCGAGCTCTTCTCGGACCTCAAGTCCTTGAAGCGCAGGCTCGCGAACCCGAAGACATTCGAAGCGACGGTAGCCGAGCTGACTCGGGCTGAGAGCCCTGCTCCCAGCGCCGCCGAAGCGGTGCAGACGGAGGCGCCGGATAGTCAAGCTGCCGAAATGGGCGCCAGCTTGTTGAGCGCTTCTCTTGCAGCTACATCTTCCACCGACGACGTGACTGGCAGTCGCAGCGGTTCGCGGCTGATCGATTCACTGGCTTCCGAGTACGCAGCGCCGTATGTGACGCCTTCGGCGGATCCGCGCCAAGAGGAGTACGTGAAGGAGGTCGACCGCCGCAGCGAGCAACTCGCGCGCAGTATCTTGAGTCACGCGTCGATGCGCTCGGTCGAGTCGGCCTGGCGCGGAACGAGTCTGTTGGTGAGCCGACTCGAGACTGATTCGAAGCTTAGCCTCGACATGCTTGATGTGCGACGCGACGAGATCGCGGCTGACTTATTCAGCAGCGATGAGCTCTCGGGCTGCATGTTGTTCAAAAAACTAGTCGAGGCCTACGAGGACCAGCCATTGACACTGGTCGTCGTTGACTGTGACTTCGGCGCGACCCAGATAGAGGCCGAACTCCTCGCGCGGCTCGGCAAGCTCGCGCACGTTGGCGGTTTCCGTATCGTCACCGCCGGATCCTCTGGTTTGGTCGAATGTGATTCCTTCGGCGACCACCCGGACCCCGACGACTGGACCCAAGCTCTCGAAGCTGACGCCGCCGCCGCGTGGGGCGCATTGCGCAGCATGCCCGAAGCCGGATCGATCGTGCTGACGGCTCCGCGCTTCCTCCTGCGTCAGCCCTACGGAGCAAAGAGTTCACAAGTCGAGAGCTTCCCCTTCGAAGAGCTCACCTCGGACAGTGATCACGAAGCTTACCCGTGGGGCAATGGTGCCTACGCAGTCGCTTGGGCACTCGGCACCGAGTTCACGAACGCTGGCTCCGACTGGACCGGCAACGCCACCTTCGAACTCGACCGCCTGCCGGCCTACACACGCATGGTGGACGATGAGTCAGAGATGACCCCATGCGCAGAAGCGATGCTCGTATCGCGAGCGGCCGAGACGCTGCGAGCAGCGGGCATGACGCCTATGCGTTCCGTTCGCGGTAGCGATTCGATTCAATTCGGACCGATCATCGCCCTGAACGGCAGTCAGGTGTGAGTCAGCGGAGCTGAAACCAGCGCGGATCGCACGGCAAGTAAGCGAGTCTCTTGTCATGCGGGTGATTCATTCGAAGCAACAACGTGACCTCTGGCCGGCATTGGCGAGCCATTTTCGCAAAGGCACGGTCGAAAAGAGTCGACCGCCGCAAGCGATCGGCTCTTTTTATGCATGTCCGAGGAGGGCTCGCATCAGCGAAGGTCGAGCTCATCCGGTGCGGTATGCATGCATCGGATACGCCTTTCGCAGAGAAGCCAGCAGGACAATGCGTCGCCAGTAGTCGCACCACTCACATGCGTGCGTGATGGTGACGACTGGGTAGACTGTGCTTCCTCGATAGCCCACTCGACTACAAATTTAGACCCATGACTCACGGTGTCGGCGGCCAATCGGCTGCAGAAGCTCTCGCTCGTCTCGATCGTATGACGGATGGAATTGCGCCCATCACTTCGGAGGAGCATCAAGCACGAATCGACAAGCTGCGCGGCCTGATGCGTGAGCAGGGTCATGCAGCGGCGTACCTGCACGCGGGTACGAATATGACCTACTTTACGGGCACCCGCTGGTATGCGAGTGAGCGCATGGTCGCGGTCATCGTGCCGTGTGAGGGCGAACTGCAGTACATCGCGCCTGCCTTCGAGCGGGATACCTTGCTGTCGCACATTGGTATCGAAGGCACGTTGACAACGTGGGAGGAACACGAGAGCCCGTACAAACGGCTCGCTGAGGTGTTGGGTTCGTTGGGTATCGAAGCTGGGCAGTTGGCGATCGATGAAGCGACGCCCTTCTTCACCTTCGACGGGCTTCGCGGCGCATTGCCTGGTATTGAGTTCGTCGGGGCACAAGCGCTGACGCAGGCATGTCGCTCGCAGAAGTCGCGTGCCGAGCTGGATCTGATGCAGCGCGCGAAAGATATGACGATTGAAGTACACAAGGCCGTCGCAACTGTGCTTCGCCCAGGCATCAGCACGCAAGAGACAACGGCCTTCATTGAAGAGGCGCACAAGCGTGTCGGCGCTGCGGGTTCGAGCTTCTGCATCGTGTTGTTCGGTGAGGACAGCGCGTATCCGCACGGTGTCAAGACGCCCAAGTCACTCGACGCTGGGGACATCGTGCTGATCGACACGGGCTGCTTGTTGCACGGCTATAACTCGGACATCACGCGCACCTATGTGTTTGGCGAGCCAACCGAGCGTCATCGTGAAATCTGGACGCTCGAGAAGGAGGCCCAAGCGGCTGCCTTCGCGGCGGCCCGCATCGGAGAGCCTTGTGGATCGGTCGATGATGCCGCCCGCGCCGTGATCGACGCTGCCGGTTTCGGACCTGGGTATGCGCTGCCGGGCTTGCCGCACCGCACTGGGCATGGCATCGGGCTCGACATTCACGAGGGCCCCTACCTTGTCGCGAGCGATCAAAGCCTGCTCGCGCCGGGCATGTGCTTCAGCAACGAACCGATGATCTGTGTACCCGGAGAGTTCGGTGTTCGACTGGAAGATCACTTCTATATGACCGAGGATGGCGCGCGCTGGTTCACGCAGCCGAGTCACTCGATCGACGACCCCTTTGGTCTGTTGGCCTGAGCTTCACCCGGCTTCGCTACCTTTCACCGCCCTCGTTGCCGACCGGACGCAAACGATGACCACTTCAGCTTACGAACAGCTCGCCGCTACGCTGCGCGAGAACGCGACTCTTGACTCCGTGAATGCGCTCGTCTCTTGGGATCAGGAAACCTACATGGTCCCTGGTGCAGCCGAGGCACGCTCTGAGCAACTGGGACTGCTCGCTCGACTGCTTCATGAGCGACATACGAGCAATGCGCTGGGCGACTCGATCGCAGCTTGTGAAGAAGATGTCGGCTTGATGGAAGACCCTGTGGTCGCCGCAAACCTGCGCGAGTTGCGGCGAGACTTCGAACTAGCGACCAAGCTACCCGCCGAGCTCGTGATGGAATTAGCTCGCGTCGGCAGTCAGAGCCAAGAGGCATGGAAGAGTGCGCGCGCCGACAACAACTACGCGGTCTTCCAGCCATGGCTCGAGCGTGTGCTCGACTTGACGCGCCAAAAAGCCGAGTGCCGCGGTGTGCCCGATGGAGGAGAGCTGTACGACGCCTTGCTGGATGAGTACGAACCGGGCTCGAGTGCCAAAGAGATCGAGTCGATATTCACGCCCTTGCGTGGACGCTTGGCTGGGCTCGTCGCAGATGCTGCGGGCAGTACGAATGCTCCTGATGAATCCCCACTCGATGCCAGCACAGATGAAGTGCGGCAGCACGCCTTTGGTCAGTTCGTGTTGGGCGCGATGGGTTTCGACTTCAAACGTGGCCGCCTAGACAAAACGGCGCATCCCTTCTGCACTGGCATCGCTCCTGGTGATACGCGCTTGACAACGCGCTACGACGGCGGCCGCTTCTCCGAAGCGCTATACGGCTCGATGCACGAAGGTGGACATGGGATCTATGAACAAGGCCTGCCTAAGGCGGAGTCAAGCGGTCTGCCAGTGAGTCAAGCTGTCAGTCTCGGCATTCACGAGAGTCAGTCGCGTCTATGGGAGAACCTGGTCGGCCGCAGTCGCGAATTTTGGACCTGGGCGCTTCCGCATGCTGCCAAGACTCTGAGCCCTGACTTGCAGGGAGTCAGCGTCGAAGCGATGTACCGTGCCGTCAACACAGCCAAGCCGACCTTCATTCGCGTCGAAGCGGATGAGTCGACGTACAACTTGCACGTGATGATGCGTTTCGAGATCGAGCGCGCATTGATCAAGGGCGATTTGAGTGTTGCGGATCTGCCCGGCGCCTGGAACGAGAAGTTCAAAGACTACCTCGGTCTGGACGTTCCGAATGATGCAGTCGGCTGCTTGCAAGACGTGCACTGGTCTTTCGGTTTGGTCGGCTACTTCCCGACCTACTGCTTGGGCAACCTGTATGCCGCGCAGATGTGGGAGACCATCATCGAGGAGATCCCGGACCTACCCGCGATGATGCGAGTCGGCGAGTTTGGCGCACTGCGCAGCTGGTTGAACGAGAACGTCCACATCCATGGTCGCAGCTACAGTGCATCCGAGCTCATCATGCGCGCGACAGGGAAAGCGCTGAGCCCCGAGCCGATGATGCGCTACCTCGAGGGCAAGATTCGACCGATCTACGAGGCATAGGCGATCGAGGGCTCTCCCGACACAGACCGTTGAACCGAGACCGCTTTGACTTGACGCAATGTTGCGGCCGAGTCAGGCGGTCTTGTCATGACGGGGCGCTATGCGGCGAACACAAATCGCCTGAAGACGTTCGCTTCACTTCCCGTCTTCACCAACAGGCTTACCGACATGCTTACGCCAAGCGTTGTGCAATGCAGTCAGCTCTGCGACCAGCTCGGGCTTGTCTGGCGCGAGGTTGTGTACTTCTCCCGGATCTGCTTCCAAGTCGTACAAGTGCACGCCAGAGCGAACAGCGACCTGCTCGAAGTTGGACTCGCGCTTCGCGAAGTCCGGGTCGGTCGTGTGCATCAGCTTCCACTTGCCGCGCAGGACCGACCACTGCCAACGGATGTCCCAGTGCAACTCGCGCTCCTCTGGAGCGGATGCCGTGCCTTGCAGGCGAGCTAGTTGAGATGAGCCATCGAACTCAGCCGGATCCGCTTCGACTCCGATCCAATCGCAGAGCGTTGGTGCCAAGTCGAGAGCAGAGAAGACGCCCTTGTACGTCGACGCCTCGCGCGCACTGCCCGGCATCCTGATGATTGTCGGTGTGCGCGTCCCGCCTTCGAGTAGGTGGTACTTCGATCCAGCGAGCGGGCCATTGTCCGCCCAATCCGGAACACAGCCGCCATTATCGACCGTGTAGATAACGATCGTGTTCTCTGCAATCCCGAGCGCATCGAGTTGATCCAGCATCAGCCCAACTTCGCGGTCCATGCATTCGAGCTGGGCCAAGTAGTAGGCCCGACCTTCGGGCCAATCGCGCCGATGCACTCGCTTGTACCACTCGAGGTAGGGCTCCAGCTTCGGGTCCCAGTCGGGAAAGGCATCGAGGCCGCGCACCTCCAGCTCCTTCTTCGGCAATTGCCAGGCGAAGTTGTGCACTGCGTTAAAGGCGACCATCGCGAAAAAGGGTTGTTCGTGCTGCTCTTCGATGAAGGTACGTGCTTCTTGACCGAAGGCCTCGGTCGTGAAACCTTCGAAGTCGATCGCTTCGCGGTCGTTCCACATTGAGCCGACCGCCATCTGCCCGGCGGCTTTGCCGAAGGCTTTCTTGGCCTTGGGACCGTGATGCAAGTAGTTCACGCGTCCACCCGTCGTCGTTCCAAAGAAGCGTTGGAAGCCGAAGTTCAGCGGGAACCCATAGGCTTCCGGTGACCGGTCGGGACCACCCGTATGAACCTTGCCGAAGTAGCCCGTCGCATAGCCCGCCGCGCGCAAGCGTTCCGCGATCGTGGTTGTTTCGGCCGGCAGGCCATTGCCGCCGCCGTAGAAAAAGTTGTTCCAGCGCTGCTGGTACTGGCCGGTCAACATTCCGACTCGCGACGGATTGCAGATTGGCGCGGATGCATATGCGTTGGGAAGATAGATCGACTCTGCTGCTAGTCGGTCTAGCTCAGGTGTCCGAACATCGTCTTTCCAATCGAGGAACCCTAAGTCGGCATATCCTTGATCGTCCGCAACGATCAACAGCACGTTTGGCGTGCGCGCTTGATCATCGCCGCCGACTGCTAGCGCTAACGGAGAGAGGAACACCAAGCCGAGAGTTCGTTGCAAGTGCTTCATTAAGCGTACGGTAACCCAAAGGGCGCGGTGGCTCGCGGTATGAGCGGACATGAATCCTGCCAAGGGCCTCTCCAAGCATTGCCAGACACCCAGAGGGTAAGTGCATTTCTATGCCAATTGGGGAGCGCCCCCCCAGCATTCCAGTCCCGACCCGCATGGCAATTTGTGGACGCTCCGCAGCCCAGCTCGCACGATGCACTGCGCCAATCATGAGTCAAGCACCGCTTCTGCGGCGGCGCAGATGCGTGATCCAAACAAGACCGGCGCAGATCCCATGGGGACCTGCGCCGGTGCAATGAATCTGTGATCGAGCTCGACGCTCTTACTTCATGACGATGGGCTGCTCTTCGAGACGGAAGAGCATCCAACCCGTCGGCGTCTTACCCCAACTTGCCTCGATCGGATGCTCGCCACCGCCGTAGGTCACGGTGATGCGGAAGCCTTGGAAGACTTCGCCACCCCAAACGGTGATAGGCGCTTCTTTTGTGTTCGTGACCGACAGCATCGGCCAACCATCTGTGGCCCACTTCTCGTTCTCAAGGAAAGGCTGGAAGGAGCCGAAGATCTCATTATTTGAGCCGCGCATTGCCTGGACGGCTTCGACATCCCCAGCTGCGAGTGCCTTGATGAACTTCGTGTTCTCGATCCCGAGCTCGGCGTACTTCACGCGCCAAGTTTCCTTGTGGTCGCGCAGTGCTGCTTCAATGTCCTCATAGGTGTCTGTCTTGCTGCCGAAGCCGCCCAACTGCCAATCGTCACCGACTCGCTGCCACACGCCGATCAGCTCGTTTTCATCGGCGGCGTAAGTCACATAGGCGCTGTCCGTACGCTCAAAGGCACCGCTCTCGCTAATCGCAGGCCAGCCGTTGTCCATCCAGCCGTGGTTCTTCGCGTACTTCTCGAATTGGCCCGCGAGCTTGGGCTTGGCCGTGAAGAAGCGATTGATCGTCGTCAGGTCGCCCTGGCTGAATGCATTGACGAACGTCTGTGAATTTGCAGCGTAGGTCGGCTTGATTGCCAAGCCTTGAGCTGCGAAGTAGACGCTGACCCCGACGATGGTCGTCAAAGCCCAAGCCTTGGCCGGTGCGATCCAGTGCGCGGGTGGTCTGTCCTCATGCCGCTCGCGCGCATGGCTGGCCTTATCAGCTTCTTGATCATCATAGAAGTCTGGGTTCTCGGCAAGTGCGTCGCGTGCGTCGCCATTGACGAGTACAGCCAAAGCAAGCTGGGCCGCCGCGAGCAACCCGAACAAAAGGCCCCAGAGCTGCAAGCCACCTTGAGTGAATCCCCACCAGGCGGCGCCCGCCGCGATGGTCTGGGTGATCGCTGTCGCCCAAATGAGCAGCATGGGATTCTTCAGGATCATCAACGAAGCTACGCACGCAACGACCGCCGCCAAGGATTGCGCGCTGGCCGTGACCATCAGGTAGCCCGTCTCGCTCGACAACTCATAGAGCTTTGCGTCGCGCATGGACGGCAACAAAACCCAGTAGGCCGCGGCGAGCAGGCCCGCGAAGGGCGCGGTAAACAAGATGCCACTGCGAAGCTGGTTCAGCTTGCGATAGACCTGCAAGTCGCGCCGGTGGAGCATGCGCTCCTCATTCGGTGTGTAGTGCCGCTCTCCTTCTTCCTCCTCAAACTCCTCCTCTTCTTCGTCCTCCACATTGGGGTGCACCTCACCTCCACAAGCTTTGCAGTCGAAGATTTTGTTGGCGTGCGGGAGGTTGTAGACCTTCCCGCAATCGAGGCAGCTTCCTTTGATGCGCGAGTCAGCTTGTTGTGCCATGGTCGGCTTTCTGGTGGCAGGGGGAGTTTTGGAGACCGGTGCGCATTCTATCCGTAATGAGCGGACGGTGCCCGAGGCGAGCGCTGCGGATCCCAGATCCAGTACTAGCAGCCCGTCCTAAAGACAGGGATCCGCACAGCACAGGTCCTCGAACGCAGCTCTTCTTTGCACCAATGCCTCAAATGCCCTGTACTCCGGGGGCAGTGAAAGCATTGCGTCCTTGATGCGCCTTAGCCCGCATTCGATGGCCGGCACTGTGCGGACCGCTCTCTCTCGGGCGGCCTGCTAGAATGGGGTCTCATGGGAGTGCGACAGCTTCCCGAGGCGGCCTAGTCGATAGCCTCAGTCAACCTGCTCCCGGTGCATGGCGCCGTGGTTCGTCGTGCGCCTCTAGCTCGCGTCTAAGTCCTTCACCAGCGTGGCTCGGACCGACAGCCGCAGGCGGTTGGCGCCGCCTGCGCTGCATGAATCCCCAACCCTTGCGTTACCATGCCGCGGAAGAACAGCGTCCAGACGCGGCCCGATCCTTGCTCGATCATGACCCGATGAAAGACATCAGGCTCGACGCGGAGGCGGCCTTGCCGTGCGTCAATCAGGGGGCATCATGGTACGTGGACTGTGCGACCCCCAGCGCCACTTGACGCGTCAATACTTGGGTCGCACTTCGAGGCTCAAGGAGGCTTACTAGTGACTGCGGAACTGATGAAGAGGATCGAGGAAATCGCTGAGGAACGCTCGAGCGAGACGGGGCCGGCGCATGACTATTCGCACTGTAAGCGTGTGGCGGCAACGGCAGCTAGGCTCTGCAAGGAAGAGTCCGCGGACCCTCGCATCGCTGTCGCGGCAGCGCTGTTGCACGAACTATTTAACTATCCGAAGGATCATGAACTCTCGCACCAGTCGGGCGATGTCTGTGCCGAGCACGCGCTCGAAGTGTTGCGTGGAATCGAGTACCCGGAGGAGCTGATCGAGCCGATCGCTACTTGTATCCGCGAGCATGCCTTCTCGAAAGGCTCGCAACCGACGAGTCTCGAGTCACGTATCCTACAGGACTCGGATCGCCTGGATGCCATCGGCGCGATTGGTGTCGCGCGCTGGGCGGCGGTGTGCTCCGAGATGCGGCGGCCCTTCTACTCGCCCGTCGATCCTTTCTGCGAAGAGCGCGAAGCCGACGACCGAAGCTTCGGTGTGGATCACTTTTGTCGCAAGTTGCTTCGCATTGCGGACCGGTTGCATACGCCGGCCGCGAGAGCCGTCGCTGCTGAACGCATGCAGTTCATGCAGAGTTTCCTGGCTCAGCTCGGGAACGAGATTCGGGGTTGATCAAGGGCTCGTCCGCAGCGCTTCAGGCGCGCCGTCCATGCTGTTGATTGCCGCGGCACAGACTCTCAGCGAGCTTCAATAAGTTCGGCTGCCCGTGTCGCCATGGTCCGTGTCCGTCACGAGGATCACGGCCCCATGCTAGTGCGCGGATCCGAGGACAGTAACGCATTGCTCTGCGCTCCTGCATGTGGATGCCAGCTCAGCCGTCGATGCTCAACCCACTCGGGACGGAATCCGGTACGAGCGAAGACATTTCGCGCGCGGCCTCGTCCCTCAAACTCTGCAGGAAGGGTCCGCAGGCGTCGCGCAGTGCGAACTGCCACCTTCCAATCAGGACCAGTGCGGCAAGCACGCTTCCCAAAATACCTTGCTGAACACAGCCGTCGTTGCTGTGCCGAGCGGACTCTCAGGCAACCCCATGCCGGGTGAGAGCAGCGTAGTCCATGCTTGGCGGCCACCTTCATGGCGCGAATCCAAGCGCGCTCGCAACATCGTAAGGGCGCGCGAGCAACGCGTCCTGACAGTCCCTGCTTGCAAGCTCAGACGCTTGGCAATGCTGGCCACGCTCAAGTCATCGAAGTAGCGCAGCACGATGACTTCGTGGTAAGGCTCGCGAAGCTCGAGCACGGCCGAGACAAGCTCTTTGTGAACTCTGATCTGATCGATCGAGCATTCCATTGACACCGATTGCTCACGCCGTGTCACGCAGCGTTGGCGCTCACGCCGGCGCTCTTCATGACGTGCCGTGTCGCGAACTCGGTTCCCGAGCACACGCGACAGCCATGCGCGCACTTTGGCTGGGTTCGACGCATCACTTGGCGGCTGTTGCAGCGCCGTCAGGAATGTGTCTTGTACGACCTGCAGTGCGAGTGATTCGTCGCGCACCAAGCTGGCCGCGAGCTGTTTCAGCCAGTGGCTTCGCCAAGGAACTGATCGACGGTCATATCGTGAAAGGACGGTTTCATAGCGGATCGTTGTTCGGGGGGGCAGTCTCTTACCGAACGATTCGCTGCCTCAATCGTTACCAATCCGGTCGAACTTGGTCACCCGTAGTTTTCGCTCTGCGGTCGATGTCTGCTCTCCACGCCGTTTTAGTGGGCACAAGATCATTGCTAGCGGCCTGCTAAGCATCCGTCACTTGGCGCGCATGTACACGAAATCGCTCAGGCTCGCCGGCCACCAACGAGCCTCGAGATAGTCCGGGTGGCTCGCAATGATCTGCTTCGGATCTTCGTCGTGCTCGACATGCGCTCGCCCGCTCCCGTCGCTGCGCCCGACCACCTGGCCTTTGACCGTAAGGACAGCGTCTGCGATGGGCTGGCCTGTGGACGCATCCACCACGTCGAGATCCCACATGTGTCCGGGCCACAAGCGAACCTCGATCACGTCATCGGAGGTGACGACCCAGTCGCTGACGCGCTGATGGTTCGGTGCGTCAGCGACAAAGCGTAGGTCCGGGCGCACGGCATGTTCAATCTCAAGCGTTCCCCACATGCCCTGCGCGGTATTGCTCCCTCGACCGTGATAGGCATCTTGCAAGTACACACGCACGATGGCTCCGAGGATCGGGTTTTTGCTGGCTGCATCCAGCACGCGGAATCTGGACGTGTGGAGAGGAAAGGCTCCTGTGTTGCGGAAGACCAAGCCCGTCGTGCCGAAGGGGACCACTACTTGTTGTGGTTCGAAGCGATCGGATGTCGCGAGTTCACCGATGCGCAGTATGACCGTCTCGCTGTGAGTTGTGTAGCAAGCGAAGTAGCCGTCCGAATCGGGATAGAAGGTGCGGCCCTCCGATAGATCCGCACCAACGACCAGCGAGCCGTTTGTCGTTCGCTCTCCGTCTCCGCCGACGAAACGACCCGAGGCGGCGAGCCCATAGGTCTCGTCGGCAAAGGCGATTTCGACAAATTTATCCTCCGCTTCACCCACGCTAATGTCGGCATGTCGCCGGAATCTGGAGTGTGGCGCTTGGACGTTGTAGGTGTAGTCTCCCGCTGCGAGTGACTTGAAGTGAGCGATGCCGTCCTCACCAGTCACGATGTGTATTTGATCGGACTGGCCATGCCTGCCCACGCGGTGCAGTGAACAGCCACTCCCGGCAACACCATCGCCGCCCGCCTCATTCAGCACCTGCAAGCGAATCGAAGATGCTTTGCCCAGGCGTAAAACATGGGGCACACCGGGGATGACGCTTGCCACCGGAACCTCTGGTGAGGTTCGCCCATCCGGTGCGCGAGCCCACAGGAGTAAGCACCATGTTTTGGCCCGCTCCTCGTCGAAATAGTAGGAGGTCAGGCCGTCTTCGTCGCTGACACCGTGGCCGCGAACGACGGGGCGGAATACCCCGAACTCGCCACGCCATCCGGCCAGGATGGAAACCTCGCATTCGCCTACGGGTATGTTAGCTGCATCGACGACACGAACAGCGACGCGGACCACAGGGCGTTTGGCTTCAGAACCAGATTGTGTATTGGGTGATAGCTCACCTGCAGCGCTCACGGCGTGCCGTTCACCGCCGTCTCCAGCAGAAGCCGAAGCGTGCTGCCCAACGAGACCCGGGCTCGACTCAGCATCCAGCGCGGGAGCGACTGCGGACACTTGATCATGCCGGTCTCCAGGAGCGTCCAACTCAAATGCACTCCATACGAGCAAAGCGCAAAGGCAGACCAGGACCCCAATCAGGAAGGCGCGCATGCAAACTAAGATGAGGCCTGCGCGTCATGCCCGCAATCAAGACTATCTCGAGCGAGAGACTTTTTGATTCTTTCGTCTACTTGCACTCGATAATCGGCTCACCCGCCACCTCGAAGATTGCTCCTGGGCCAGAATGCCTCTCGCCAAGGAGGTGCTTTGTCGATGGAATGGTGCCGGAGCCAGTACGCGAGGCAGGCTTCATTGATATATGGACGATACGGACAGCAAGCAGCCCAAGGGCGCATCCAATCGCACGTTGATCACGCTTCTTTGTTCCGTTGTCGGAATTGGTGCCTCTTTCACGGCGTATCGAGTGCTTCGGGGTGGGCAGCAAGCGACGATCGAGTTCATCGAACCGGAGTTGAAGCAGAGCAAGGAGGGCTTGGGGAAGAAGGTTCGGTACATCAAAAACTTCCCCGACTCGACCTTGGTTCGCGTCACGATGAACGAAAAGTTGGCGAAGCTCGTCTTTCCCCAGCTGCAGCATTCTTCCAACCAATGGGATCCTCTGTCCTACTTCGGCTATCCGCCCAACTTCGACCAGGTCGTGGAATTCAGCGCGCATCCGGATGGTCGCTACCGAGTGAAGACGAACTCGCTCGGTATGCGCCGCGACTCGGAGCCGTCGCCAACAAAACCGGATACTCGGATTCTGGTCGCGGGAGACTCTCACGCCGACGGGGTTGGCACGAACGCAGAGAACTTCACGACGCTGCTCGAGGGAATGTTCAACGAAGACGCTGGGCCGGTAGTGACCGAGGTCTTGAACGCCTGCCGTGGCGGCGGCACTCCGTACACCTACTTGGGGACCCTCGAGAAGTTCGTGGACCTGAAACCAGATGTGTTCTTGGTCTGGTTCACGGGCAGCAATGACTTCGTCGACATGCTGTTCCTTGGCAAAGTGTTCGAGCAGCGTCCGCGAGTGGGGCTGTCGGTAGAGGACGAAGTTCGTCGTACCAGCGCGCGCGAACTCAATCATGCGGTCTATACATCAGGACCACACTCGGCCTTCTACTTGACGGTCAGGCCCGAAGATCAGGAGCTGTCATTGAAGCTTGCACGAGACATCCTGCGTGAGATTACATTGATCTGTACGCGGGACGGCATTCAGCCTCAGCTCGTGTTCATGCCCTCGCCGGGATTCTTGATTCCGCCGGATGGTTGTCAGGTCTTAGGCAAGATCATCGATCAGCTAGGCATTCCGATGGAGGAGCTCGAGGCTCAGGCGCGCTCGATGGAGGCTGCGCTGACGGGGATATGTGATGAGTTCGCAATTCCGATGCTGAACCTGCGAGAGTGCCTGCAGGAGGATCCCGAAGTGTCGTTCTTCAAGGAGGACCTGCACTTGAACCCGCACGGGCATCGAATCGTCGCGAAGGCCTTGCATGCCTGGATGCAGAGTCAATAGGCCGTGCGCCAGCTTCAAGCTCGCTTGAGCGCGCCAGCCTCCTGAAAAGTCGGAATTGATCGTTCGCTGCGCCGCGCGTCTCCGCTTCTGATCATATAGCTGAGAGCTGTGCTGGGGATCTGAACAGGCCCGTGGATGGGAGCATCCGCGGGTCGTTCTATTTGGCGTAGGTCTGGCGCGTGTTGGCGGCCCCGGCGCCCTCCTCGCGAGGCATTGCGCAGCGCCCCCAACCAGCTTCATCGATTCTCCGAATCACGAGTTCGGTCACGCGAGCTACGCCGCTTAGTAGGACATAGCTGAGAGCTGTGCTGGGGATCTGAACAGGCCCGTCGGTGTCACACCGACGGGCCGTTCTATTGTCTGCAGTTTTGGTGGCGAGGTCAGCTGGCTATGACCGTCAATCCGCGGCGTCCGCCCAGAGCCAGAAGTCCCCTGCGAGATCGACACCGAGCTCAATCGTATCTGCCTGCTGCACCGAACGGCCCGTCGCCGGGTTCGACTCCTGGGTCCGGAAGGCGACCATGACACCCTCGACTTCGCGGAAGTCACTGAACTCGGTCTCGACCGGCATCTTCAGCTGACCCTCGACATACAGGTACTTCATGTGCA
This sequence comes from Planctomycetota bacterium, assembly GCA_047611405.1. Classification (GTDB taxonomy): domain Bacteria; phylum Planctomycetota; class UBA1135; order UBA1135; genus JBLFWN01. The sequence continues at coordinate 28,054 of JBLFWN010000025.1, forward strand.
GCAAGCGTCCCGTCGCGCGATCGACACTGACCGTGCGTCCGGGCAACCCCTCGCTGCTCAAGTCGGCCACGATGACTTCATGACCCTCGCGCTCGCTGGTGCTCTTGACCTCAATCGAATCGAAGGTCTGTTTCCAGTCACCGTACATCGTCGATGGATGACTCTGGAGCATCTGGCGACGTTGCTCACCAGCGAGGTCGGAGTGTCCGCGAGCGTCGGTGTGTGACCACGCCGTGCTACCATCCGCGCCGAAGTGGATCGATCCGAACTCGCCAAAGTCTGCATCGAAGCGGTAGGCGGTAGGTGATTGGCGAGCTTCAAAAGTGTACTTGCCTTCGAGACCACACTGGAGGATGTGCATGCTGCCTTGTGTGCGCAGTGTCCCATGAGTGGCCAGCAGCGCGCCACGATCGGAGAGGCCGATCAATGCCATTAGCTCCTCCGTAGGCGACATCCCTGACTCCTGCGTCGCAGAGGCAGAAGCGATGCGCACGACCTCACGTTGCGATTCGCGCTCGAAGATGGTGAAGGACGCGATCTTGCCCAAGTCGTCCTTGTTGAAGCGCACGGCCAATTTATCCGTGACATGGCAGAAACGCTTGCCTTCTTCATCCGGCAGTTTCAATTCGAACACCATCTCGCCCGGGACATCGACGGCCAGGCGATTGTTTTGAATCACGACTTCGATGTTGTCATCGAGCTTATCGTCTCGGTACTTACCGAGGAACTGCTTCAGTTGCTCGAGCGGGATCTCAGCTGCGACCTCATAGCCTTCGCGCGGTAGCTCGAAGGTCATGCCGGACTGATAGAGCTTCATGCTAGCGACATCACCATCGTCATTGCGATGGAAGGACACAGCGACCTCGTCAGTGATTCGGAAGCTGCGCTTCCCATCCTCGGCCGGCAGGAATAACTCAAAGATCATTTGGCCGGGTACATCGACGGCCAAGTTGTCGTTTTGAACCAAGACCTCGAAGCCAGCATCCTTGAAAGGACCAAAGTTCGCGAGGTAGTTGCCGGCGTACTCGTCGAAGTTTTGCTCCGCTTCGGCCGTCTCGTCAGGAAGGTCGCTCAACATGGCGTCGAAGACGATCGGAAGAGCTGCCTGCTGGAGCCCCGACATACTGATGTTCGAGAGCAGCACAAATCCAACGCCCGCCTCGGGCATGAAGGCACAGGTCGCAGCAAAGCCGTCGATGTTGCCGCCGTGCTCGATGACGCGACCCTCTTTGCGTTTCCTCAGCATCCAGCCCATGCCGTAGCCGGTCGTGGATCCCATCTTGATGTTTGCGGTCCACGTATCCTCCAATGCCTCCTTGGAGATCAGTTGGGTTCCGTCGACCTGACCGTAGCCCATTTGAAACTGCAGCCACTTGGCCATGTCGAGCACGTTCGAGTTGATACCGCCAGCGGGCCCGATGTTGTGCAAGTCGATCATGATCTTGCGCTCGAAGTCCTCGGTGTCTGAATTCCAGCTGTAGCCGAGCGCGAGCCTTTCATCGGCTTGAGCCACTTCGATCGATAGGTTCGAGGAGTTCATCTGCAGCGGATCGAATATCCGCGTCTCTATGAGCTCGCTCCACTCCGTCGTAGTGGCTGTCGAAGTGGCGACGCCTGCGGCGAGGAACATCACGTTGTTGTACAAGAATTCTTCGCGAAAGCCCGCCCAAGGCTCGGCACGTACGGCAGCCTTCAGGATCGACTCGGCTGGAACCTCACCTGATGTCCACAGCATGGACATGCGCGTGAAGCCTGTTCGGTGAGACATGAGGTCTCGCAGGGTTACGACCGCATCGCCCTTCTCATCATGACCTTCAATTGGCAGGTCGAAGTAGGGGATGTAATCGACAACGGGATCGTCGAAGTTCATCGTGCCTTCGTCCTGCAGCATGCCGATCAAGGTTGCTGTGAAGGCTTTCGTGCTGGAGCCGATTGGGAAGAGCGTGTCGGCCTCGACCGGACGCTGCGACTCGACATCGGCGATGCCAAAGCCGCGCGCCAACACGACCTCGCCATCCTTGACGATGGCTAAGCCGAAGCCGGGGATATTGTTCGTCACACGTTCCTTCTCCATGCGCGCGATAAGTGAGTCCAATCGTTCGGCAAGCTGGTCTTGTTCGCTCGCGTGATGGCACGGCTCGGCGGGAGCCGCGGCCATGATGAAGGGTGCAATTGAGAAGATCTGTGTCAGAAGGCGTAGCATGAATTCCTTTTCCAATAGTCGCGTCGCGCTCAGCGTGCGTGACGAATTCGGTCTGTCCGCAGGAACGACTCCGCTGCTCGGAGGCGTTGAATAATTTCGGGTTCTACGGCAGCGTCTATCAAGACCTGGAGCGCGCCTTTGCCGATCACTTCGAGTCCAAGGCGCTGCAATAGAATCAAGCGCAGCGCATCGGCTATCAGCTCACGGTCGGGTCGAACCGACATGCGATCCACGATGGGCGCGAGCTTCTGGAGCACCTCAATGTCGGCACCCGCATCCAAGGCATACGTCCACCAAACGCCAATGACGTGGCCGGCGGCTCTGACCAATTCGTCGGCGTCTTTGTTGCGTTCGGTGTATTCGAAGTAGCGGATCGCGACACGCGCCGAATCTTCGATGCGACCATGTCGGAACATCCGTTCCGCGACAGGCCCGTACTGTTCCCCGACTTCGGGATCGTCGATCGACCACACTTGCGGCGCCACATCCAAGAACAGCATCAGCGTATCGTCCGCCTTGGCGCGCACGCTCTCGTCCGTGTGATGCCGTTGTGATTGGAAGAGCGCATCCAAGATCATGACCATGTGCACCGGTGGCGGCGTTTCCATGGAACTGAGCCGTTCGTATGCGGCGACGAGTGCGGGCTCCGCCTCGTTGTTCCGATTCGCACGCGCGAAGTACAGCGCCTCGCCGTACAAGGCCAAGGCGGGAATCAGGTGTCTCTCGGGAAAGGCCATTTCCGCAGAGAGAGTCAACTCGCGGTGATAAGGTGCCAAATCCTCGACGCTCGGATTCCCGAGGGCATTGGTGAGGATGCTCTCGAGCACGAGGAAAATCTCGTAGTGGTGACTGCTCTCCCTTTGGCGCAGGCGCTTCAGGGCCTTCTGTAGAAAGGCGTCCGCTTCATCATACAGACCACTTGTGCTGAGGATTCGCGCGAGCTCCACGTGGGCGTCTAACTCGATGCGGCCCAAGTCTCCGTCGGACAGATCCGCAATCCGGATCGCCTCCCGGTAAGCCCGCTCGGCCTCCTTGGTCGAGCCCATCAGAGTAAGCGTGCTTCCCAAAGAAGCGTAGGTCTGTCCGACAGCCGTGTGATCCGAGCCGTAGATTTTCAGGTAGATGGGCAGCGCTTCTCGGTACAGAGTCTCTGCTGCCTCGGGATCACCTGCATTGCGCAATTGGGCAGCCACGGCCAGCAGCGTCGCTCCGACGGTTGCATGGTCATCGCCGAAGACCTCACGTGCGGTTGCCAGTACGGTCTGCGTATCGATCGCCTGCTTGTTGATGCCACCGACGACGCCGATCATCTCGGTCAAAGTCGAGCTGATCCTGTTCGAACGGCGTGCTTCTGCTTTGGCTGCGAATAAACCACTCAACGCCAGACCTAAGCCGGCCAGAATCGCCAAGCCGCCTATCAGCGCCGCGCTGACGAGCGCACGTTTGCGTTCGAAGAGCTTGCGAGCGCGATACAGGGTGCTCGGAGGACTGGCCAGTACTGGCTCGAGTCGCTTGTGCCGAATGATGTCCTCGGCCAGGGCGGAGGCCGTGTCATAGCGACGTGTGCGGTCCTTCGAGATCGCCTTCATCACGATCCAGTCCAAGTCGCCCCGAACTCGCTTCAGCAGCGAGGGCAGATCGCCATCACGCCTGCGCGTGAGTTGATCCGACTCTGCGCTGAGTTTGCTGATGCGCGTCGACGGTGCCGGCGGCTCGTTCTCGCGAATCATGCGCGTCATCTCGCCGTACTGCGCGGCGCGCAGCGTCTTCGCATCGAAGGGCGTCGATCCGGTCAAGAGCTGGTACAGCAGTACGCCCAGCGAATAGATATCCGTGCGTGTGTCGACATCGAGCCCGCTCATCTCGGCTTGCTCGGGACTCATGTACTCTGGCGTGCCGATCAGTTGGCGAAACTCAGTGAACAGCGTGCGTTCCGTCAGCTTCTGGTTCGTCGCTTTCGCAACGCCGAAGTCGATGATTTTGACGACCGGCGTTCCATCGTGAGATGTGACCAGCACATTGCCTGGCTTGATGTCGCGATGGATGATGCCCTTCTGATGAGCATGCTGCACCGCGCGGCACGTATCGACGAACAGGTCCAAACGCTCTTGCGTCGAAAGCTGATGCGTGTCGCAGTAGCTATTGATATCGACGCCACGCACGAGCTCCATCACGAAGTAGGGCCTGCCGGACTCGGTCGCTCCAGCATCAAGCACGCGCGCAATGTTCTGATGATCCATCAGCGCCAAGGCTTGACGCTCGGCCTCGAAGCGCGCGATCACCTGCTTGGTATCCATACCAAGCTTGATGATTTTTAGAGCCACCTTGCGACGAACCGGTTTCTCCTGCTCGGCCATGTAGACGACACCCATGCCGCCTTCGCCGATCTCTTGCAGCAGTTTGTACGGGCCTATCTGGCTGCCAGCGCCCTCGCCAAGGCCGGTGGCTGCTGCTTCGGGAGCCATGACCAGCGGGACTTCGAGGAAGTCGGCCGTCTCCTGGTGTGCGGTCAGTAACGCGAGTGCTCGGCGCCGCAATTCGTCATTGCCTGCGCAGGCACCTTCGAGATAGGCCATACGCTCCGACATCGTCTCTCGCTCCAGGGCAGAGTGAAAGATCTCGTCGAGGGCGGGTTGTTGTCGGGAGGTCATGAGATTCGGAACCATGGTCTATGGTTCCCTGCGCCATTGATGGTCGGCACGCCTCATGGATTCTGGAGAATTACACAGCAGCGAACAGGCGTCGCATTGGCTATGAAGGCCGTCCATCTGGACCGGTCCCGGGGCGTAGGGTCTAACTCGAGAGGTACTCCCGTTGCGCGTAGAGTCCACGGTAGGCCTCTAGGAGCGAGTCGCAGCTCTATCCTTGCTCCCCGTTAATCCTGTATTACGGGCGGCCGTACCACAGAATTTGAGCAGAAGGCAGTCCCGAAAGTGTGCATGGGCAGATTCGCAGCACAGGCATAGCCCGAGCCGGTGTTCGCATCCCTAGTTACTCAGTCTTCGTTCGTCTGCTCACTAATCTCGTGATGCAAGAACGCCTTCGCATACGCCCAGTCTCGGTCGGCAGTCGCTCTGGATATCGACAGAGCCATAGCCGCCTCTTCGATCTCCATTCCCGCGAAGAAGCGCAGTTCGACCAGTCTTGCTTTACGCGGGGATTCCTGCGCGAGCTTGTTCAGTGCCTCATCCAATGCGAGCAGGTCGAGCGAGTTGGAATCAGCGACCGCAAGCCCCGAGTCGAGCTCGACCCGGCCGCGATCGCCACCGCGCTTCAGGCGTCCTCGTGCGCGTGCGTTCTCGACTAGGATACGTCTCATCGCTTCGCCAGAGGCCGCGAAGAAGTAGCTGCGATCGCGCCAGTCGGCATCGGACTGCCCTCCGATCCTTAACCAGGCCTCGTGCACCAAAGCGGTTGGTTGCAGCGTGATTCCGGGCTCTTCACGAGCGAGTTTGCGCGAAGCCAGCTGCCTCAATTCGTCATAGACGATCTCGAGCAGCTTGTCGGCAGCCCCTGGATCGCCAGCGGCGAAGTCGGAGAAGATGCGCGTCAAGTCGGTCATGGTCATGTTTACCTTAGCTGCGAGACATTGATTCCATTCACGACTCTCGCCAGCAATAGTGCTGGATTGCCGTAGCGCGCCTCGCAGGGCAAATAAGCGCCACACCACACTTTCCGGCCTGCTAGGCTGCTGATCACCTTCTCCTGCCTTCCAGACGACGCATACGACTGATCCATGGCACAAGTCTCATCTCGTCCGATCTTGCTGTTTGATGTGATGAGTACGCTCGTGTACGACCCCTTCTATGTCGAGCTGCCTGCCCATTTTGGGATGACCTTCGAGGAGATGCTGGCGTGCAAACACCCCGATGCCTGGGAGCGATTCGAGACCGGAGAATGGGATGAAGCGGTCTTCCTCCCGAACTTTTTCAAGGACGGGCGCAGCTATGATCACGCCGCCTTCAAGTCGACGTTGGCCGCGGGCTTTCGTTGGTTAGATGGCATGCTCGAGTTGACGACACAGCTCAAGCGGGCTGGCTTCAAGCTGCACGCGCTCTCGAACTATCCGCCCTGGTACCAACTGATCGAAGAGCGCTTGTCATTGTCCCGGGTGCTGGATGGCGCTTTTGTTTCTTTCGAGCTAGGCGTGCGCAAGCCCGCTGACGACGCCTATTTGATTCCTGCGCAGCGCTTGGGCGTCGAGGCGGGCGCATGCTTGTTCATCGATGATCAGGATGCGAATTGCCGAGCGGCTCGCGGGCTCGGGATGGACGCGATTCTGTTCCAGGATTCGACTCAGCTGCGGGCTGAATTGAGCGCGCGCGATCTGATCTGAGCACTCCGCCCGGCTTCTTATTCGTCCGTCTGGGCCATCGGGCCGGAAGCGCGAGGTCCATGGCTCGCAAGTCAAAGTTGGGGTGAATGCGAGTGTCCCTTCGTGGTAGGTTCCGATCATGCGGTACCGAATGCGCCAAAAGTTGCTCTCCTGGGGCAATGACTTCACGATTCAAGACCAGGATGGCAACGATGTCTTCTTCGTCGACGGCAAGGTCTTCTCGATCGGAGACAAACTGTCCTTCCAGGACATGGATGGCACCGAGTTGCTGTTCATCGAGCAGAAGGTCTTTAGTTGGGGCCCCTCTTACGAGTTGCAGCAAGGCGGGAGCGTAGTTGCGACGGTCAAGAAGGAGCTGTTCACCTTCTTCAAGGATAAGTTCGAGGTCGATATCCCCGGGCCGAACGACTATCACGTCGAGGGCAACATCTTCGATTACGAGTTCACTTTCACACGCACACGCGGCGATTTGGCGGCGCGCGTGTCGAAGAAGTTTTTCAGCTTCAGCGACAGCTATGGCGTCGATGTCGTCGACGGCGAAGACGATCTATTGATCCTTGCGACCGCCGTGATCATCGATCAAGTCTGTCACAACAGCAGCAACAAATGATCGCGTGACTCAGATGAGGTTGGTTGCAAGCTAGAGACTTCGCCTGCACGAATCGCTAGCTTCTGAAGAGCGAGCAGCCCAAGGCCGGGTGCCTTGGTGACTCGACTCGCCTCTTCGATGATTGGCAACCACCTATGATTCTTCACCGCCTCGCGATTTCGAGTGGGCTCTTGTTGCCGCTCGGCATTGTTGCGTCCCAAACCTTCGAGGGCGCAGCGGGCACCGAAGGCACCCAGACCTACAAGCTATCGCAGACCAAGAAGGCTTCGAGTGCAGCGCTGTCGCATCGCATCGACCCGGTCGTGGAGAAGATGCAGGGTTGGAAGGTGCACATCGACCCGAGCCTATTGAACGGCGATCACGGCAGCGAGGGCGCCCGAGCGTTGAGCATGCTCGATAATCACCTCGAGCGAATTTCGCTGCTCGTCACCGGCGAACGGCTTACGCAGCTACGCTCGCTCGAGATTTGGATCGAGAGCGAGCATCCGGAGCTGGAGAACATGCAGTACCACCCTGCTGTCGAATGGCTCGTGGCGCGCGGCTACGACGCGCGCCTGGTCAAGAAGGTGCATATTCCGCGCGCCGCTAATCTGCTCTCACGCCAGCAACTGCTCAAGCACCCTTTTGTCGTGTTGCACGAGCTAGCGCACGCCTATCACGATCAATTCCTGAGCTTTGACGATACACGCATCTTAGCCGCCTTCGAACGAGCCGAGCGTGCCGGCAACTATCAGCAAGTGTTGGATCATCGCGGCAGTACTGTGGAGCACTACGCGCTGAGCGATCACAAGGAGTACTTCGCCGAGGCGACCGAGGCGTACTTCTATCGCAACGACTTCTATCCCTTCGTCGCCGCGGAACTCGAGCAGCACGACCCGGGTATGTATCGCCTACTCGGCGAGATCTGGGGCAGCCTGGCGCCTTAGTCGCGTCGTCAAGTTTCCAAGGCATCCACAGTAGTCATGCCCTCGCTGGCATCGAGGATGCGTTTGCTTCGACGCGAGTGCAGTCAGATCGGACTAGAATCGGCAGCGCGGGCCATTACCCGCCGTTGACACCACAAACCCGTGCCTGACTCGCAGCCATGAATCTAGCTGATAAAGAATGCCTTCCTTGCCGCGGTGGGGTTCCCGCTTTGCCTGAAGACCAGGCTCAGAAGCTACTGGAACAGCTCGATCCCGCCTGGGGGTTGAGCGAGTCTGGGCACTTGGAGCGCGCCTACGCTTTCCCCGACTTCGTCACGGCCATGCGCTATGTGAATGAGCTCGCGGACCTTGCCGAAGAGGTTCACCATCACCCCGATCTACACATCGGATGGGGGCGCTGCATGGTCGAGATCTGGACGCACAAGATCGACGGTTTGACGGAGAGTGACTTTGTATTCGCGGCCAAGGCGGAGCGCGTCTTTAGGGCCGGACAGCCCGGCTAGTAGTCACCTGAAACGCACGATCAGTTCAGGTAACTGCCGGGATGAGGCACGAGCAGGGACTTGGTTGCGGTCCACTGATGACGGATTGATTCTGGGGACTGGCGGTCAGGACGCAGTCGAGGACTCTCGTGTAGGATCGTTGTGACGAGTGGCATGCGCCGACAGTCCGGCGTTGTATTCGGCATCCTTCATGCGCTGGCCGCGCCCTCATCACTGATGGCTCAATAGCAGCGGCTCCATGGCTGTGCTTCGCCAAGCCATCAGATAATCGTCACGAAACCGACGTACGTCACTTGAGCATCTTGCCCACACACCTACCGGAATCACTCGCTAGACCCATGACCATTCCCAGTGCCTCTACCTGCATCCTCGCGCTTGCGTCTCTCGCAGGCCTTGCATCTGCGCAGAGTGAACTCTCGTTCGCCGCCACTGCCTTGCCGAATGGCGTATTCACAGGCAGCAGCGCGATTGACTTGCAACCGGATTCGGATGTCATTGCCGAGTTGATGGGCCTCTCGGCCGTCGTGTTGACCGATTTCCCGATGCCAGGCGCGCGCCCGGTAGACCTGGAGCTCGCGCGATTGCAGTTCGACCCGCTCACGGCAACGGTCTTCGTGGACGGGCGCCCGGCGATCTTCGACCCGCTCGACTTGACGATGTGGGAGGGAAGGGTCGTTGGCAAGGCGGGCTCGCGCGTCTCGATCAGCTTCTCGTCCCATGGATGCTATGGCTGGATCGATGATGGCCAAACCCACATCAACGTGACCGCCTTCCCTTCACAGAGTGAAGGCTGGTCGCGTGCTGGGATGCGGCTGTACACGGATGATGCCTTGCTCGCATCTGGCAACCTACTCGGCCCACTGTGCGCGAGTGATTCCTTGTTGACCGGCCCGGCCGGTCCGGACTTTATTGATCCGACGCAACTTCCAGCTCCATCTTGGTCAGGTTCAACTCTGGACTGCAAGGTCGCGGTTGAGACGGACCATCAGCTCTACCAAGTCTGGAATGACCTGCAGGCTGAACAGACCTATGTTTTCGCGCTGCTCGCTGCCGTCAGCGATCGCTACCTGGGTCAGATCAACACGGTGCTGACTTATCCCTATGTGCAGTTCTACACCGCGCCCTCAGATCCCTGGGTGACCCAAGACACGGGCGGTAGCTCGGGCGATCTTCTCAATGAGTTCCGAGCCGCCTGGGCGAACAATGTGCCCGCCGGAGCCAACCTTGCACACTTTTTGTCGGGCGCTAGCCTGGGCGGTGGCGTCGCCACGGTTGGGACAATCTGCAGTGGTCAGAATGGTTTTGCCGTCAGCGGCAACATCAACGGTGGCGTCAGCTTTCCTGTCACTCAAGGTTCAGGCACCTGGGACTTCTTCGTCACCGCGCATGAACTGGGTCACAACTTCGGCACCTTGCACACGCACAACTACTGCCCGCCGCTGGACGAGTGCGCGGACAATTGCAACAACCAGACGAACTGCACCACCCAGGGCACCAACATGAGCTACTGCCATGGCTGCCCCGGTGGAATGACGAACATCACGACCTTCTTCCACCCAACGGTCGTCGGTGTAATGCGCAGTGCAGCCGAGGCCTCGTGCATCGATGTCTATAATCCCACGACGCCGACTCAGTTGTTCGCGGACGACTTCGAGAGCGGCAATCTAACCAGCGGTGGCTGGACCCTTTCCAACTTCCCCGCGCAGGTTCTTACAACTGCCACGAAGGAGGGTTCCTTTGGTTGCCGAATCCGCAACAAGCGCTGGATCGAGAAGACACTCGATACGACGGGCTATTCGGTGATCACTGTCAAAGTTTGGCGTCGTACCAAAAACTACGACGCGAACGAAGGCTTCCGGCTACGTGTGCACGATGGCACGAGCTGGACGAACATCGAGGAAGCGGACGAGTACGGTTGGGGTCAGCTTGAAGTGCAGCTACCGGCTTCTGCTGGCAATAACCCGGCCCTGCGCGTGCGCTTCAAGTCTCGCGGAAGCCAAGGGAATGAGCGTGGAGATATCGATTCGGTTGTGATCTACGGTCGCTAGGAACTGGCGCGAGCTATCTCTGCTGCCCCTCTGCCTCTCAGCTTGCTATGACCGTCTCGCAGGCGAATCATCGCGGCAAGCATCATGAGGTGCGGTGCGCAACGGTGCGATCTCAATAGCGAAGCGCCTCGTGATTGCCCGCCGACGTTACCTATGGCCGCTCGGGAACAATCACTCTGCTACGGTGGCCTGAAGCCGACAACGAACGCACTCCAAAGAAGTTGCTGTCTGCAGTCACGCCCTCGATGTTGATAGAGACGGCCTGCTTGCGACCACGCCTGGTGCGTACTTCGGTCGTTTCCGTTCCTACGGCGCGCACATGCTCCCAGTCCGGGCTGGTCGTGTCACGCCAGACAACTTCATAGCCGGCCGCGCCCTCGACTGGTTCCCAATAGACCTGCGTGTCATACGACATTGCGGCGAGTAAGCCTGGTGGCGAAGGGGGAGCTGGAGCCAGCGCAAGTTCGGCCAAGCATGCGCCGTTGACGCTCGCGACAAGCGCCATGTAATCGGCCGAGACGAAGGCCGGCAGGTCACCGTACTCGATGCCGTCGCGCGTCCCGACATCTTTGTGCTGGCGCGCATAGTGCTCGTTGGCCTCGGTCATGCGAATGGCCGGGTAGCCCAGTTCGTCGAAGGGCTTGTGGTCGCCGCCTCTGCCAAAGCGATCGAGCCGGAAGATCAGCTTCAGCTTCGCGGCGGGGGTGTAGCGCTTGGCGCTGGCCGACATCGCACGTGCAAGCGAACGCGACGCCGAGTGCAGCCCGTTCTCCGCGCGTGAGAAACAGCGAATGGTGCGCGCGTCTCGCACACCATTGCCGCCCTCGATACCACCGACGATATCGTTGGTGATCATGCCATCGATGGCGACACCATCGTCGTGCATCTGTTGGGCGCAGTGCTTGGATCCGAACAGGCCCTGCTCTTCGCCGGCTACGCAGATAAACATCAAGTTCGCGTCGTACTCACCGCCGGCCAGAACGCGTGCTAGTTCCAACACGACCGCCGTACCGCTCGCGTCGTCATCGGCGCCCGGTGCATCTGTCTCGGCATCCATGCCGCCTGACGGAATCGAGTCGTAGTGGCCCGACACGACATAAGTGCGCGCGTTCGAGTCCTTGTCTCTGCCCGGCAGAAAGCCATAAATATTGACGAGCTCGGCTTCTTTCCCACGGATATTTATCAGGAAGCGCTGCTCGCGTACTTGCAGCCGATGACCGTTCGCGCGCGAGATCGTTTCGAACTCGTCATAAAGCCAGCGCCGTGCTGCACCGATTCCACGCTCGCTCGATCGAGTGTCCGACAGCGTATGCCTAGTACCGAATCCGACTAGGGTCTCGACATCGGCCATCAAACGCTTGGGCGAGATCTTAGCCAGGGCCGCAGGTATGGGGTCCTCTACGGTGAGTGAGGAGCCCGCGAGCGGCGAAAGGATTAGTGATGCAAGGAGCAGGGCGTTCATAGCAGGAGCGTACTCGATAAGAGATGTTCGCTGCACCTCTCCCGCACGACACACTCAGGAGCCGGAACTAAGCGAGGTGGCAATCACGAGCATTTCGATCACGAAAATCAGCAAGCACGTCATCGAGGTATTGAACAGCCGCAGCGCATTTGTGTACCGCGGCCCGAGAAGGCCGCCGGGCAAGGCGCCACCCAGCAAAACTAGAGGGGCAAAGATCCCGAATAAGAGAGCGAAGGGCAGACCGGCGGGCTGGCGGCCGGCGTTCAGTGCAGGGATGAAGAGCAGAGTCTCGGCCAAGGTGCCGGCGACTCAGAGTCGGGACAACACGGACAGAATCTTGCTGGGACCTGCTTCGGTGCGTTCTTGGGGCCTAGTTTTGCCTCGAGTGATTGGCTTCGACTAGAAGGGGCCCAGAGCGTCACCGCTCATGAAGGCCAGGGCTATCAAGGTGACTGTCCCGCCAGTCAGGCAGGTAAGCAGAAGGGTCAGCGCGATCCACGCGCGGTGTTCGCGCCGGCGAATGATGTGCCATAGGCCGCAGACGATCCCGATCAAGCCCGTGAAGGGCGCCGTGAGCACGAGGTCCTCTAAGTTTAAAGTCCTTGGCCACGTGGCGGAGGGGGCCGCGTACATAAAGGCGAACAAGGTCACGCTCACAATGACTGTGGTCCAAGCAGAGGTAATCAGGACAACTGCGCCGAGCCAGCTGATGCGGGGGATTGTTTGCGTGTTCATGACTCCATCTATTAGCGGCGAAATCAGTCAATAACGCATGCTACTTGTGGTTACCGACTCAATAAGCAAGGCGTATTGGTTATGCCTGCCAGTTGGCGACTGCTTGCACGCGTTATGTCGAGCTCGTCATTCAATGAGGCGCAGCATTGCTCCTCGCACGAACCGGCCCTCCTTCACCTCGCGACTTAGGGTCGAGAGATGAAGGAAAGCCGGTTCGTGCTGCGAAGCTTCGAGCTTACTGCGTCAGCTTGCGCGGCATCTGCCCGTCTACAACCCAACGCAGAGTCGTACCGACCGTCTCACGAACGCGGCGCTCTGCAATAGGAGTCGCCAGAAAGCGCATGGCTCCTGCCAACGCAACTTCAGCATCCTCGATTGGAAGAGAGCTGACTTCGTCAAACGCAGCGATGGGCGTTTTCCAAACGTGGGCAACGAAGATCGGGCGCACCATGGGGTCGCTGAGTGCTAGCTCTTCGATGGCCTCACGCGCCGGCTGGAGATCCTCTTCGGCTCGGACCATGTGCAGGATGGCTGCCTGGGCACGGTCCTCATCCTTGGACGCCAGCGCTGTCATCAGTCCACTCAAGCCCAATGCTTCTGCATCAGGCAGCTTGCGGTCCTCGCTTGCCCGATCCATCGAGTGGCCGGAGTGAACAAAGGCTACCGACTGGAACAGCAATCGAATGGCTTCGACACCGCCCCAACGCTCGCTAGCGATACGAACCGCACTCGAGAAAGTGAAACGGTGCGTCACCCACAACCAGGTCTCCGCAACCATCGGGTCTCGGTCGACGGCTATATCGAAGCGCCAAAGCCGATGCGCCGCAGCGGCGACGACCGCTCGTGCTACGCGAGCAGTCGAGACTCCGGAGCGCAAAGCACCCGTGACTGCTTGGACGGCCGCCTCGGCGTTTCCGTCCAATACAGCATCACGCACACTGGCCGCGTCGAATTCTGCATCATCGCGTGCGCTCGCGGCGAAGCTGGCGAGCTCGTCCTCGACTTTGGCGAAGCGGCTCGTGTAGGGCTTCATAAATGGAAGCGTGTCTTGCCGCGTTCCAATTCCAATCGAGAACAATAAGGCGGCGTACACTTCGCGCACGATGTCCACCGGCGCACCATCCATGAACTCGCGGATCTTCGATAAGTAGATCAGCTCGTGGCCGAAACCAGTCAAGTGCAAAGACGCACAGCGCAGGAGCAGATGGTCGAGTCCTTCCAGCGAGGCACCAGAGTCGACTACGCCACGAAACAAGCCTTCGGCCTGCGCCAGCTCTTCCGATTCGATCGCGGCGACGATGTCGTCTTCGACGGACCCGGAATCGGAAGCAATAGATTTGGGCACTGCCCTCTCAGGCATGTAGCGGTTCGAGTCGGCGCACAGATCCAACGCCGGCGCGATGGCGTACAGAGCGTCAGAGCCCACGTGCCGCGGAAGAATGCGTGCCGCTTCTGCAGCCACCGCTAACACGTGCGAGCTTCCATACTCGGCATAACGCGCGTCCTGCAGCGCGATGTCCCACAAGATGGCGCGAGCGGGCCGATCGAGTTGCAGCTGACGTGCCGCATCACGCAGCGCACGGCCGACCTCTCCCTTGTGCAAGCCTTCGAAGAAGCTCGTGCGCAAATCCGCGATCGCTTCAGCTGGATTGGGCGGCGTCAAGTCAACTTGCAGTTGTCCATCGCTGACACGAGTCGGGTAGTGCCGCACACCCTCGCCACCAATCGTGCAGCTGCCATCGCGCACATCGAACTTCCAGTTATGCCAACAACACGTCAGAGCGCAGCCCTTCAAATCTCCTTGAGCCAGCGGGTAGCCTTCGTGTGGACAGCGATTGTCCAGCGCGAAGACCTCGTCGTCCGCAGTGCGCCCGACAACTAGCTGATGACCTTCGTGTTTGAAGGTCGACATGCTGCCAGGCTCAAGAGCTGCGATGCTGCGCGCGTTGACCCAGACGGCATCAGGGTTAGATTCAGGGCTCTGCATGGATGAGGTGGAGTTGGCAGATCGCGACACGGTGGCCTCCCGGGTGGAGTTCGACTGGGGTTTAGGAGTATGTTCCGAGGTACGCGCAATTACGCAAGGCGTGACTTGCGGAAAGAAGCAGAGCTTCTACGCTGAGGTCATGCCGAAGCCGGACCGTAGTCGCGACCAGATCCTGTACCTGCTGAAGACCAAGGGCCCGATGCTGGCCAGCCAATTGGCTGATGCGCTGCAAGTGACGGCTGTGGCGGTACGTGAACAGCTGGCTGGGCTAACGAAACAAGGCATGATCGAGGCCCGCGAAGAGCATCGACCGCGCGGCAGGCCCGCAAAGCGCTGGCACTTGACCGAAGCAGCATCGGCTCACTTCCCCGAAAGTTATGGCGACCTGGCGCTGGATCTGTTGGCCGGAGCCCGTGATGCCTTCGGCGAAGTGGGTGTCGAGCAGCTCATTGCGGCTCGCACAGATCGGCAATTGGCTCAGTACCGAAGCGAGATGCCAACAACCAAGGAGCCCCTCGCCAAGCGTGTCGCAGCGCTGTCGAAGTTGCGCAGCCGAGAGGGCTACATGGCGCAGTGGAAGCGGCAGAAGGGCGAAATTCTGCTGATCGAGAACAACTGCCCGATCTGTACGATTGCTCAACAATGCCAGGGCATCTGCGGCGCCGAGCTCGAATTGTTCAAGTCCTTGCTGGGCCCCAAGGTCCACATCGAGCGCACAGAACACATGATCGCGGGCGACCGGCGCTGCACGTATCAGATCCGGGACCGGGGCTGAGCTCGTTCTGTCTCTGTAATCACACAGATCGCAGCCGCTTCGTGTAACACTCCAGCGTGAGGTCAATTGGCCGGGACTCCCCGCGCCTCGACAAGATCAAGCTCAAGGAGCAGCACAGTGATCACGAAACAACATCAGTATGAAGGCGAGAGTCGCCGCAACTTCCTTAAGCAGCTGAGTGGCGGCATGTTCTTGTCGACACTTGGTGTTGGGCTCTCGAGCGAGCTGGGCCTGGCTTCGACGACATGGCTCGAGGACGAGAGTAGCCGCGAGCTCGACTTCGGTGGGCTCTCGCGCTGGGCGGACCTGTTGACGCACACTCCGCTGAAGAAGCTGCAGCCGGCGCTCGTGCGTGAGTTCGAAGCGGGGGCAAAGCCTGCCCAACTGATCGCAGCAGGTGCCTTGGCCAACGCACGCGCCTTCGGCGGCGAGGACTACGAGGGCTATCACGCCTTTATGGCCTTGATGCCTTCCTACGAGATGTCGACCGAGATGGAGGGGCGCGAGTCTTGGCTTCCGGTCATGAAGGTGCTGTACCGCACGACCGCGCGCATTCAGAAGCTCGATCGCGATGAGTACCCGATGTTGAAGTCGCATCCCAAAGCGATGTCGATCGATCCAAAGGGGCCCGTCGATGGTCGTGCTGTCGTCGCCTGCGTGAAGCTTGAGAACAAAGCGGAGGCCGAGGCGCGCTTCGATTCACTCGTACGCAAGGACGCCAAGGCTGCCGTCGAACAGTTGATCCCGGTCGTGTGCGAAGAAGTCGACGTACACCGCGTCGTGTTGGCATGGCGTGGGTGGGACCTGTTGCGCCTGACTGGACCCGAGCATGCACGAACGTTGATGCGTCAATCCATTCGTCAGTGCGTGGAGCGCGAAGCAAATATGCGCCAGGATCCGATTCGTCAGGGTTTGCCAAAGGTCTTGCAGTCCTGCAAGGTGCTCGAGACTCCCCTGGGTCATCGGCCTGTCGATGATGCGTGGATCGAACGGCTCGCTCGCTCACTGGTTGATGCGAGTCGCGAGCAAGGTGCAGGTCTGGTGGCCGGTGCACTGGAAGAGGGCAGTGAACCCGACTCGATTGGGCAAGCTCTCTCGCTCGCTTCGACCTATCTGATGCTGCGACAACGCGGACGCGATTCTGCCAGCAGCGGTAAGCCGGTTGGAAGTGTTCATGGTGCAGGGACCGGTGTCCATAGTTCCGACACAGCAGCTGCTTGGCGCGGGATGTCGCGCTTTGGTAGCGACCGTCAGTGCAAAATGGCACTCATTGCAGGCGGCTATCATGTGTCTGGCCAGAGTCAGAATGTCGGTCGCGACTTCTTCGACTACGAGAGCATTAAGGTCGAGTCTCGCGAGAGCGCTGATTTGCTCGGCATGTTGAACGAGTGCATTCGCTCCCAAGATCAAGCGGGCGCCGCTGCAGCAGCTAGCTGCTACACGAAGCTCGGGCATCCGGTGGCGGAATTAATAAAGGTGCTACGCGACGTGAGTCTGCGCTCGGACGGCGCCCTGCACGCCGAGAAGTACTACCGCACGCAGTTGGAGGCGATGACCTCCGATCGCGCTTCCTTCCGCATGCATCATGCGGCAGCCCTGGCCCGCGTCTGTGCCAGCGAGTCCTTCATGGAAGCTGCGGGTCGAAGGCAGGCGCTCGACTTGATCTAAAGGGCGGCCTGATTGGCCTTCGATGCGCGCGCCGCTGGCGAGTGTGACGAGGGCCGGTCAGGCAGGTGTTGCTCGCGTGGATCAGCCGCATCGATCGAGCACAAGAGAACTCCGAGCCCGCCAGTTGATAGCAGCAAGTGAGAGTTGCGACCTATTCCAAATCGCCAAGTGTCGCCCGCAGCCGATGAAGCATGCGCGTCTTGGCGACTCTTACGGAATAAGTCTATGCCACGCGTTGTAGCTTGAAACACATCCTGGACAGCGTCGGCCGCATCCGCATCCGCATCCGCATCACGCAAGCCCGAGCTACGAGCCCAATGCCAAACCAGGGGTGCGTACAGTTCTACCAGTCGCTCCCAAGCGGCGCTGTCGCGCGCGCGTGAAAGCAGACTTGGCGAGGTGGAAAGATCGCTCACCGCGGTCGCCCTCTCACCATCTCTTGCCTGCGTCGAAGCCCCTGGCGATGTACGGAGATGCCAAGTGCGAGCATCGATAAAGCCGTTGCACCGATCAGCAAGAAAGTGCCACGCAATCCGCTGCGGATGCGCGCCTCGTCGCGATCCAAGTTGGGCACGACTTCCAGCACGCCGCGCACATCACCGACCTTCCAGTTTGTCTTAGGGCTCTCAGGGTGATCGTTGTGACAAGCGACACAGCTGGGACCCATTATGCGCGCGCGTGCGTAGCGTAACACCGGGCACGTCTCTTCGACCGTATAGCGGTAATAGGACCCGCTTGGATTCTCGATCAACGAAGATAGTGCCTCTTCTTCGAAACAATCCCGAGGCCCACCGTTCGCAGGGAAGGGATAGGGGTACCCGCTGAAGTGCCTGCCACGCCTGCCCGAGTCAAGGCGCCGCTGCAATTCGAAGCGACCCAAGTGTGTCGGCCCTCGCTCCAGTTGCTTCTCAAGCATTCGGCCCGAGTCAACCACAGCGGATCGTGCTTCACCAAGCGCAGCTTTACCGACGACATCGAGCAGCTCGGGCGGCGGTGTCGGCAGCGGTTTCCTATCGCGCTCAGAGAGGTCAGGCAACTCGTCAACAAGAACGTTGGCCATGTCCAAGCTATTCAGTACACGCGTGCAGTCTTCGCTCTCGCCCATGCGCCGCGCTAATGCCTCGAGCCTATCGCTGGTGAGTTCGCCAAGTGCGAACGCATTCCAATCAGGACGCGCGGGGCCGGGCTCATTCATAAGAGCCGGGCAAGTGCGCGGAGGCACGATCCTCACTCTAACGCACCTGCGTTACACCACGTCGCGAAGCTGATGTTCGAACCGAACACTTTCTCGCCAACGGTGGGGGCTCTGTGCAAGGGCCCGCTGTCAGCGACTTGCATCCATCGCGCTACTTGTGATCGCGAAACCGAGGCTTCGGCCGGTGTTCTGGCTGGACCATCGCGTCCACGCAAACAACCCGATAAATACCACTCCGGACCAGCGCTCAGCAGTTCCCGTACTTCCAGTGCCGTGCCTTGCCCTCGGCCATCCACTCGATGGCCTGCTTGAGACGCTTCTCGCGCGTCGCTTCACGCTTGGCCTCGGTGATCCACTCGACGTAGTCGCGTTTCTTGCTGGGTGGGAAGGCTGCGAAGGTTGCCAGCGCCTTCTTGTTCTTCTTCATCGCGGCTAACAGATCAGCCGGTGGCTTGCTGGCTTGGCTCAGCTTCTTGCCGGAGACCTTTTTCTTCGATGCCCGCTTCTTCTTGGCTTTCTCGTCCACGAAGCTTTCGTCGAGTTCGATCGCTTCGGCTACGTACTCTTTGATGATCTTCTTGGTCGGAACATCCCGCACCGACTTCATCTTCATGTAGAAAGTGCTGGCCTTGGCCTCGCCTTGGAAGAGGTCAAGAGGATCCTTCATCTCCTTGGAGCGCCAGAAGCCGAAGCCGACGTGTTCCTTGAAGGCCGCCATACCGGCGATGATGCCGTTGCGCGTGAAGTGCGGCACGCCCCACTTGATCTCTTCCCTTAGCTCGGGCGAGGCGTCATGGAAGGCCTTGCGAATCCGGTTCAGGATCGGCTGGGCGAAGGGTTTGGCCTTTTCGATGTATTCGTCAACGCGCGGGTCGGTGTTCTTCATGTCGGTCCTTTTCAACAAGATGATAAGGAGTCTGCGCGACTAGTGTTCGGCTCGAGCTATCTACGGGCAGCCGGTCAGCGCTTCCACGCCAAAGTCATGCCATCACGCACGGTCAGCATCACGGCCTCGACACGCGAGTCCGCATGTACATGCGCATTGAAATCGGCGACATCCCGCGCGGTCGAGCCGTCCTCGGGATTCACAACCTGGCCGCCGTACAACACGTTGTCGACCAGGATCAAGCCGCCCTCCGGCACTTTCGGCAGCAAGAGTTCCCAGTACTCGACTTGGCTCGACTTATCCGCGTCGATAAATATGAGGTCGAACGGACCGGCAAGCTCCTGCAAGCTTTCGCGCGCCGGGCCCAGGATGGATCGGATCTTGTGTCCGTCGGGACTCTCGTCCCAATAGCGTTGAGCAATAGCGACTGTGTCCGCATTCACATCCAGTGTTGTGATCGTTCCATCAGCCGGCAAGGCGGGTGCCATCGACAGGGATGAGTAGCCCGTGAAAGTTCCGATTTCGAGCACATGTTTGGCGCGCGACAAGCGCACGAGCATGCGCAAGAAAGCACCTTCGAGTTGACCGACCATCATCTGCGGCAAGTCGGTCGATGCACGCGTCTCCTCGGCCAAGCGAACAAGCAAGTCCGACTCGGGCAGTGTGTGTGCGGCGCAGTAGATCTCGAGTTGTTTCTGTTCCAAGCTTGTCTCCGGGTTAGGGGTTTCGATGCGGAGCATAGCGCGCAACCGGCGTGGAAGGCGCCTTCATCCAGGTGACGATTGCGTGGTTGTCATTGAGTGGGACGCAGCAGTTGGCTCAATGCAGCTCGATCATGCACTAGAGCTCCGCGCATCTCGAAACCGAAGGACTGCAGCCACGCGCGCACGCCATCGAGCAACTGCTTCGGACCCAAATCAGCCTTGGCCCAGCGCGTGGCGTCCGACGATGTCGTCAACAAGTCTACGGGCAGGCCGCTCAATGCTGCAGCCCGGCCTTCAGGCCTGCGTGTCTGTGGGTCCGGCGACCCATCGAGCAAGATCAAGCGGCGGAACAAACCGGGATAGCCGAATGCGATTGAGGTCGCGAGTGGACATGCATCACCCTCCGCGGCGAGCCACACACGAGCGCGGTCAACTCTCGGGTCGTTTATTAAAGAGTCAAGTTCGGCCAAGATGCCTTCCGTCCACTCTTCTCCGTGCTCGTCGAAGTCTTTCGGACTTGCATACCAGCTCGCGTCCTGCGTCGAGCCGCCTGTCAGTCCAACTGCCGAAGGCATCCAGGCATGCCAACCATTGTCGGCAGCAGCCTGGCCCCAAACGCTGTCCCGTGTCTCGGTCGGACTGCTGCCCCTGCGGTGCAATACGACAAGCAATGGACGCGCATCATCGCCTGCATGCATCGCGGCCAGTGATTGGGACTCGATAGACAGCTCGGATCGCTTCTCCAAGATGCGTTCGCCGGCTTGCGCAAAACGCGGCGAGTTGCGCAGCGGCGCCAGGTCGAGATCCTTCAGTAGCGTGTCTTCGTTGGTCGAGGTTTGTCCAAAGCCCCACTCGACAGCCTTCTCTAGCCAGCCTAGCGCTTGTTCTTCTTGCCCGAGCATCGTCAACGAGCAGGCCAAGTTGTAAGCAGCGATTGGGTTCGCGGGCAGGATATGGAGACACGTTTGGAATGAGTCACGGGCCAGTTTCGGGTTCCGGGCAACCAGCGCGCTGATTCCTGACTGGAAGCTGGCGTCATAGTCCTCACGCCAGGTCGGGTTGTAATCGTAAGGCAAGCTTGGGAGTGCCTCGCTCAGCCGCGTACGCCAGGCATCGAGCCTGCTGCGCACGAGCGCAGATTCGTGCTGCAATGCGCTGACGGCCTGTGTCTGACCCGCTGCTTGTCGCGCTCGGGCGAGCCTATCGCGGACCTGCGTTGTCTTCACAGGATCCGGCGTCCATGAGGCTGACAAGATCGAGAGTGCGATTTCCAATGCGGCCGCAGCCTCGTGCGCGCGCCCTTCGCTGAGTTCGAGTTCACCGAGTTCGGCGTAGACGAACGCGCATGCTTCGCTGCGCTCGCCGAACAGCTCGGATCGAATGCGAAGCGCTTCTGCAAGACGCGTGCGAGCCTGTTCCACTTCGCCGACGAGTGTATCGGCGCGTGCGGCCGTCAGAAGCACGTCCGCGATGTGCTCATCGGAGTCGAGCTCGAGATCGCGCAAGCCCTGCAAGCTAAGCTCGGCAATCGAACGTGCCGTCGCGAGGTCGCCGGTCGCCAAATGCGTCTTGGCCAAGCGGTGCAGGACCTCGTTGACAGATAAATTGTCGATGCCGACTTCACCGCGCAAGCGCGCGAAGGCTCGGTCGTACATCCTCAATGCCTGATCGTGCATGCCCAGGTTCGAGTACACGCGCCCGGCCGTATCCAACAAGGCGGCATGCACCAAGGGCTCCTCGGTACGCCCCGTCGGAATGCGTGCCAAGCCGCGCGACAAGAGTTCGCTAGCAGGCAATTCCGCGCTCTCGCCTTGGCCTAACTCGAACAGATCAACCATGAAGCCGACCATCTGGTTCGACAGAGCAGCCGCGCGTCGCGCCTCGGCAGCTGACCTCAATGCCATGTCGCGCTCGGATCGAATCGCGGCATTCGTCCACAACAGACCAATCGGCAGACCGATCAGAATCGCCAAGGCGAGCGTGTACGCCACACCGAGCGCGGGGCGATAGCGATACAAACGCTTGATGCGGCGTAGTGGCCCAAGTGGACGAGCGTTGACTGGCTCAAAGGCCAGGAAACGCCGCAGATCGTCCGCGAAGGAGTCCATCGACGGATAACGCCGCTCACGGTCGCGATCGAGTGCCGTCTGGCAGATCAGCTCCAGGTTGCGCTGGATCCTGGGATTGAACTGACGTGGCGGAGTCGCGTCGCGACTTTGGATGCCGTGCAACACCTCGGCCGTACTACTACCTTCGAAGGGTCGGCGTAGCGTGAGCAGTTCGTAGAAGGTCACGCCCAGCGAATACACATCACTCTGTGCATCGATGCTGCGGCCGCCTTGCGTCAGCTGTTCGGGTGAGACGTAGTAGGGCGTACCTGTGAACTCGCCCGACAAGGTCAACGCGGGTTGATCATCGAGACGCGCAAGCCCGAAGTCGAACAGCATCACATTGCCATCGGGACGCAGCATCACATTCGATGGCTTGACATCTCGGTGAATGATCCCAGCGCTGTGGGCATGGGCTAGCGCGTCCGCGATCTGCAGGACCCAACGACAGACGAGTTCGATGTACGAGCGACTCCACGGACTCCCAGCTTCAAAGACAGCATCCTCTTTCGCTCCGGCGTGGCGTGCCAACTGCTCTGCTGTGACATCGCTTTGCGTGAGGTCGTGCGTCTCGCGGCTGGAGCGCAGTTGATCCAAGAGTTGCGCCAGAGTCAGCCCCTCCACGTACTCCATCGTGAAGTATGGCCGGCCGTTCTCTTCGCCCGCATCATGAACCGGGATGATGGCTGGGTGCGACACCTGTGCAATTGCACGAACTTCGCGGTCGAAGCGTTCCCGCGAGCGGCTGTCTTCGGCGAGCGTAGGAAAGGCTGACTTCAACGCGACGACGCGACCCAGGTGCGGATCCTGTGCCAGGAATACCTCGCTCATGCCGCCCAAGCCAAGTCGGCGCAGAATGGTGTACGGACCTAACTTCTGCGGCTTGTCCGACTCGGGAGTTCCGAGCAGGCCGAGTCGATCGAGTTCCTGCAAGCGCGCTCGCAATCGATCCGCGTGCTGAGGGTGTTTCGCAATGACGGAGTCGACGCCCGCGGCGCCGCTGGCCGCGTATTCGTCGATACACGACGCGAGGAGCTCCTCGAAGTCATCGTCATCTTTGTGCTTTTCCATCAGGTCCCGGTTATCCTCGTGATGACGCCAAGGTAACCAAGCAGTGCTTTCTCGGCGCTCTTCTGATGTCGCAACTGCCCGAAATGGACCCCTGCCTCGCACTGATTCGAGGTGCTCGTGCCGGTGATGCCGATGCGCAGAACGAGCTATTCGGCGGACATCTGCAGGGATTGACGGCCTTCGTGCGCCTGCGCTTGGGTGCGGCGCTGCGCGAACGCGAGACTAGTCAGGACCTGGTTCAGTCCGTTTATCGCGAGGTACTCGAGGATCTGGATGACTTCGAGTATCGCGGTGAAGCCAGCTTTCGCCATTGGTTGTTCCGACGCGCCGAAAACAAGATTCGCGATCGTGCGCGCTTCTGGAGACGGGAAAAGCGGGACCCGGGTCGCGAAGAACGGATCAGTGCGGGAGTGGACGACACGGGCTTGCTCAAGGAGCTCGCGAACTTCAGCACGCCCAGTCGGCAGCTGACAACGCGTGAAGAGATCGAGCGCGTCGAGACGGCCTTCGCCCAGCTCCCGGACGACTACCGCGAGGTAATCCTGCTCGCACGCGTCGTGGGCTTGTCACATGCCGAGCTTTCGACTGAGATGAATCGGACCAGTGTTGCCACGCGTACATTGCTCTCGCGCGCACTGGCACGCCTGGCGACGATTCTTGAGACGGCTTAGGCAGCGCCTGCGGCGTGCGCGGATTAAAAGAGGGGCGCGCCGCCCACCTGAGACTCATCACAGGGGGACGGCGCGCGGAGTAGAGCCGGGCCTCTGCCAAGACCCGGGGAGGTATGTTTCTCATCACAGCCTTCGCTTGCTGTTCGAACCCTCCAACCTACTCGCGAACAGGACTCCACTCACAGATCCTCTGCCGGCTCGGACTACGGTTGGAAAGTCACCGAGTAGCCGTTGCTCGTATTGAAGGAACTGCCACAGGCTCCGCCCGGATCGCGGTACCAAGCTTGGAAGTTCCAGTTCTGCCCGGCCGTGATCTGGCCCAGGACACTGAAGTGCGTGTGACTGTGGGCGACGACGCCCAAACCCAGTGACATGAATCCACCCGCGCCCGCGCCCTGCACAGGGAAGCGGAACTGGCCGTACCCGCCGGCTCCGGCACACAGAATGCCGTTTCCGAAGGTGAGCGAGTTCTGCGCGGCGCCCATATACATCACACCAAACTGGCCAGTCGGTAGGCCTGACAGCGTGAAGAACAGATCGTCATCGGTCACGCTTGTCGAACCACTTGCGCGCAGCTTCGCGCCTGCACCTGTCGTGTTTGCGCAGCCCGCCTCGCTGTCGTGGTTTCCGCATGCGCATACGCCGCCGTAGCAGTAGCCCGTTCCCGGTTCAGCCTCCTCGGAGACCGCGATCGCTTCGACATCGAAACCACCATCGATGGTCGCGAAGAGGCGGCCGTCATCGGGCGCGATGCGTCTGATCGATCCATCGCTGCCTCCGCTCAACAGATCGCCCATGTGGATCGCGAGCGCACGAGCGTCATTGCCCGCTGCAAAGCTCGCGTCGACCAGTTGCGTCGCTTCATCTAAGCGATAGATCACTCCCGATGTGGTGCCCAAGAACATGGACCCATCCGCGTGTGCCATCGACTGGATCGGACCGCCACAAGTGCCCCAGAAGCTGAAGATGCCGTCCGCGAGATTCGCTTGGAACACGGCGCCCTGTGAGCTACCGACATACAGCATCGAACCGTCGAGCAGCATCGCATCGACCGAGACGGGCGGCGTCAGCGTCTGGATCAGAGTCCCTTGCTTGCTGTAGCGAAGCACGGTCGCATCGGAGCCGCCGACCAGCAGATCGGCGCCGTCGAGCAGAATCGAGGTCGCATCGTTCGCACTATCGAAGGCGTACACCACGGCCGATAAACTGCTGTCGAAGTGGTAGATGCGCCCGCTCTGGTCTCCGATGAACAGGTCCTCGTCATCCAGGCACATCGACTGCGCCGGCCCTCCACAGGCGCCTAAGAACGCGAAGTCGCCCTGCGCCGCGTTGCCGCGCAAGATCTGGCCGAAATCCGAACCCGCGAAGTAGAGGTCGTTGGCGGATGCGCTGCCGCCGAAAGCCAAGCCGGCGGCGAGCAGGACGGGGATGGAGAAGTAGGAGGGGATGTGATCCGAGAGCTGCATGATGGGTCGAGCGGTGGATGGGGGCCGGGCAGGTCGTGCCCGTGCGGTGGTTTTTGCGTCACCAGTATCAGGACCGTCAGCTGCGAGATGTTGCAGCCCAGGGTTTATTCGAGCGGATTCATACCCATTTTGGTCCCCGATTGGCTTTTGCCCGCGGACCGAATCCAGGCCCTGGCTCGGAAAACCCCAACTCAGATGCCACACCCGGCTGAGCGTGGCACTATCCCTAATGGAGATCCGGCCATGATAAACACCCGCCTTAGTACACGCATCGCACTTCTCGCACTGACCTTATTCCCTGCCAGCGCGCTCGGAAACGGGTCCGGTGACCTCTATGCCGGCGGAGATGATGGATTCATCTACCGCGGGAACGCCGCCGAGGGCGAACTCACGCAGTGGTTGCTGCTGGGCATTCCGATCCGGCAGATGGTCCAGGACGGGCCCGACCTCTTCGTGGCCGTCGCGGGTGGTCTGGTATTGAAGATCGACATCCCGAGTCACTTCCAGACCTATGCTTACTCAGCGCCTGGTGAAATCACAGGCATGGCGCTGAGCAATATTGAGGTCTTCGCGGGAAACGCGACGGGCACGGTCGATCGCTACGATCGCTACAACGGTGTCTACCTGAGCACATTGACTTTCGATGGTCCCATCGTCGGTCTTGGCATCGTCGGAAGTGATCTCCTGGCGGCCACGGAGGACGGCGACACCTTCAAAGTCGACCTGGCTACGGACACAATCACGCCCTGGAATCGGACGGGCGTGTCGCTGCAGGACATGGACCTGGGTGCGGCCTACGCCTACTCCCCGACAATCGATGGGCGCATGGCGCGCATCAATGGCCTTTCTCAGGAAGCGCCTTCATTCTTCGATGTCGACGATTCGAGCGTCGCTGCATTGGAATACTTCGACGGGCAGGAGTTGCTGGTCTCGAACGCGAGCGGGCAATTGCAGCGCATCGATGCGCTGAGGGGCGTCGTGCTGCAAGACCTCGGTTCGCTTCCGGTCGGTACGAAGACGATGGTGTTGGATCGATCATCGCTCGAGATCCCGGGCAGTGCGTACTGCACCGTGGCTGCTGTTGATTGTCCGTGTGGTAATGATTCTCCGATGGGTTGTACAAACAGCACCGGCCTGCCTGCGCTCTTGTCCGCAACAGGCTCGAGCCGTGTAGCAGCCGACGACGCTTTCTTGGCGGCGCGCAACCTACCCGCGAATCAGTTCGGGACTTACTTCATGGGCGGTGCACAAAGCGAGCTGCCTTTCGGTGATGGCAAGTTGTGCGTCGGAGGCGGCGCAACAGGCTTGTTCCGCTTCGATGTCATGATGAGTTCCGCGGGCGGGTACATGAGTCTCGGCCAAGGCATCGTGAATCACAGTCTCGGCCTTGGTGCCAACGGCACGATCAACGCCGGATCGACTTGGAACTTCCAGCTCTGGTATCGGGACCCGAGCGGACCTTGTGGCACTGGCTTTAACACCAGCAACGCGTACTCGATCACGTTCAAGAACTGAGGACGCGTCGCGCCCGAGCGATCCTTGGGTTTGGCAGTGGGTGCGAGAACTGCCCATTGAGAGCCCTAGTTGGACCTTACTGTAGGAAATCCCAAAATGGGCATTGCCCGAATGGGCAGTCTGGTCCACGTTGGAGTCAGAGGAAACTCTCCATGTCAGCCAACGTCCAAAAGTTCGAATTCACTACAGCCTGCTTCTGGTGCACTTGCGACTTCCGATTTACGGGAGCCGTTGACGGATGGGGCCGTGTGACAAACGGCTGACAACGGCAGACAAAACACTACTAAGATTCCAAAGCCCATCCGAGACGCGCGTCGGACGGGCTTTTTGCATGTACGGGCGGATCGGATGGGCACTTTCACCGGGACTCTCACGAGTTCAGCTTCCTGATCCAACACATGACCGACCCAAAATTGCCCGCTAGTATCGATTCCGCGCGTCGCAGAATCGCCCGTTCCGACAAAGACCCGAAGCGTCATCTGAGCGCACCCCTGCGGCTGATTCAGAGCCAGGCTCAGACTCGAGGAGAGAAGGGCGCTTGGCGCTTTAGTGACTCGGATCGAGAGCGAGAGATCCTGCCGCATTGGTGGGGTCGCGCTGGCGGTGGTTCCAAGGTGAACCGTTTAGCTCAGACCAGGCGCGACGTGCTCGAGCTCGCGAGCGTGGCTGCGGTCGATCACGAGAGTGACGATGATCAGGAGGCCGAGGAGGGTGAGCCTGGGCCTGAGCATCCATTTATAAGGCGCCATCAGCTGCGAGTTTTGCCAGCGCCAGGCCGGAGTCTGCTGCGCGGGCTCCTGGGGCTCTGGTCGGCCAGAGCGAGTTTTGAGCGCCCCTCATGTTGAGTCGATTCCCCTGCCTCGCGTGAGCAGGAAGTTCAGTGAGCTGCGCCTGGTGTGAGTCATCCGGGGCAGCTGACCTCGCAAGTGTCTTTCTGAGACAACAAAAGCAGCAGGCTAGGTGCTGATAGCATTGCTCCCTACCGTCTGGGCAGTTTGTCGAATGAAGCCAGAACCTCAAGGTGACTAACTGCATCGGAATGAGCTTGCTCCGCGCATGGGTAACTACGGCAGTATTCCTGGCCCTCGTTTGCAGTGGCGCGCTCAGGGCTTCGCAGTTTGCCAGCTCTAAATCTGTTGATGCGGTCGTCTCGCCTTCTGCCGGCCGGTGGCTCACTACATCTTCAAGGTGCCGGGCGAAACCGTACTTGAAACGGGAGAGCAAGAGAGTTGAGCTGACCGGGCGCTACTACTCCGGGACAGACTATTTGCTCGCGCCCGATGGCTCGGCGAGGCAGTTGATCAGTGTCAGCCATGTACCCACATACATCGAGTTTGTCGGGATAGACAAGGGCCCTCATCGGCGGTGTCCAAGGTGACGTTGTGATTCACTCCTCTTCGATGTGAATCACGACGGGCGCAGCCTCCCGATCTGGGGCGAACCCTTGCTCGAAGATCTTGCCATTCGGCGTCCAACTTTCGTAGACGACGATCTTGCGTGAGCTGCTGACCGGAGCTTGCAGTTGGAAGTTGCCATCCATGTCGGTACGAATGATTTCGCGTGCGAATGCGACGTGCCCGTCATCCTTCTCGCGAAAACTAACGACGATCAGGACCGCGTCTTGCAAAGGCGCGGCTTCGTCTCCGCGCGTGACTTTGCAAGTGAGTGCAGTCAGTTGGTCGTGCTCGGATAAGTCAATTCGCAGCGGGGCGCGGCTTGTGCGGCCGGCTCCTTCGGCAGGAAGGAGAATTCGCCAATCGAGTAGTCATCGTTTCGAGCCGCTTTCAGCCGCGGCGAGAGGTTCAGGGAATGCACACGGAATGCGAGACCCTCGACTCGGAAGTGCCACCCTCTTGGATGGGCACCGATGCGATCAGCTTTCCGTCGTTGTTTTCGGTGTCCACGACATGCATGCGCAAACCTCTAAATGCGTCAGGCTTGTCTCTGATGACCTGGCCATCGTAGAAGGCAGCGCCGGCCGAAGTGTCGATCTCGAGGCGCTGTGAATCCTTAGGGACGCGTGAACTCCACCGCCGTCTTCCCAGCCCTGACACTTCGACGACCTAGGCGTAGGGCATACGGTCTAGTTCGGGAGTTTCACCCGCTTCGAAGTCTTCCCAAGGGCGGCTGTCACTCCTCCAATGCCAACCTTCTCCTGCGCCGATGACATTGATGTCTGAAGCGACCAATGCCTCGAAGCGAGCACGGCTCTGCTCACGCCGGCCGTGCTGTAGCAAGGCTTGACGCAAAACGACACGCAGTCATCCACGATGGCCGGTCGCCCCCCCGGCCGCGACACTCGAGCATGACTTCGAACCGTGGCTCATTTCTTGCGACAACCCGCTTCTGCGGGAATGGATGCCACAGCGCATCGTCAGAAGCCAGCACGCTGTAGCCTCTGGAGGGCCTTCCCGCCCGCCCGAGTGATCTATCGACGGATCCCCCCATGAATCGACGACACACGCTCCAGACCCTGACTGCGATCGTATGTACGGTCGCCCTCGCCTTCACATCCACAACGGACGATATTCACAGCGTCAGCGGCGCGGTGTATGAGCGCAAGACCGGCAAGCGTTTGCAAGATGTCCGAATCGAGGCCCTGCTCGACGGAGTGGCCGTCGCCAATCACATCCGCACCGACGACCAGGGGCGCTTCGAGTTTCAGTTGGTCGAGGGCGTCTATGACCTGCGTGCGATGGCGCCGAGGCAGCGCTATGTGACTGGCGTGTTTCGCAACCTGATCATTGGCAAAGGCAACTTGGAGGACGTGCAGTTCGAGCTGCTTCCGATCGACGAGGATCTGATACTGCAGGGCCTCGATCCGCGTGATTTTGAGGACGTAGATCAAGACTTCGTTCCCGACAGCCTCGAGCGGTCTTATAGGTTGGATCCCGAGTTCGCGGACACCGACGAGGACGGCATATTCGACGGAGTCGCGCTGTGGTTAGGGGTTGGAGCCAAGCCGGATCCCCGGCATGACTCGGCTTGGTTGCAGTCGCCGATCGCGGCCTTGCCGCTTGCCTCACCTGCCAGCTCGGGCTCGGTCCCGATTCCGATCGTGACGCAGTTGATTCCTGGCGCGGTGCGTTACACGGTCGATGTCGTGCCTCCGGGAAGCGACGACATTTTGGATCGGCAAGAGTTCGACTTCGAGAACGGCGACTTCTTGGCAGGCGAAGGATTGGCGCTGCGCTGGAACCCCCCATACGGCATGACAGAAGGCACGTGGCGCATAGAGATCAATGGTTACGCGCCGAAGGAAAGCGATGCCTTGACGAATGGCTTCGGCTTCGACTTCCAGGTCGAGGAGCGTGAACCCGAAGTGGTCGAGTTCGCCGTGGATGGAGAGATCTCGGGGCTGGTGCATGCACGTTCGATCCATATTCTCGAAGGCGTCACGCTGCGCGTACCGAAGGACAAGTCGCTCTTCCTCTCTTCACTCGACTCCATCATGATCGAGAAAGACGCCAAGATCATTGGTGGCGAAGGAACGAACATCTGGATGTCGGCTCGCAATTGGATCACCAGTCACGGTGATGTGATCGCCGGCGATGGTGCCGATGGCAAAGGTATCAGTAGCGAGCGCGAGACGGACATCGAAGAGGGCATGGGATGTCCCGGTGGCGACTTGATGCTTGTCGCAGGAGGCGATGTGCATCTGTCGCGTAGCGCGTTCATTCGTTCGGGTACAGGAGGTGCGGGTGCAGCCGCATGTCCGGGCGTCGGGCTGGGTGGCGATGGCGGACGCGGGGGGCACTTCGTGTTGCTGTCACCGTTGATGTCGATCGCGGATCGCGCCGGCTTGGTGCGTGTCGGCGCGGGTGGGCCCGGCGGTGGTGGCATCTCAGCAGGTCTCGGGGGCGCAGCTGGCGATGTCTGGATATCGAACTGGGATCTGGCAGGCGATCGCTACCTACAGCTGATCCCCGAAGAATCGCGCATCCTGGGCGGGGAAGCGGGCGTCAATGGTCAGCCCGAAGCAGCCGCGCTCGAAGACGCGGTCGCCAGGCACTCACGATTTGGAGTCGATCACGAACCCGGAACGGGACGCACCGGCATGCGGGGTTGGATGCAGGCTGGCGATGGTCAATCGATCATCGCCATCGCAGGCGCTGGCGCAGGCCGCGGACGCGGGGGTCACTCGACTGCGATCGGTGGACGAGGTGGGCGCGTGGCCCGTCTTGGCATTGGACGCAATGCATTCGACTTGAGCTTCGGATTCATCGCGCGCGCTGGCCGCGGGGGCTTTGCGGTCTCGACCAGCGGTCAAGGTGGTGGTGGTGACACCGGCGGCTCCGTCGGTCCTGCGGGCCAAGCCGAGGCCGAAGGTGGCCGGGGTGGCTACGGACATACAATTCCGCTCGCGATGCCGAGTCGCGCGGGCGATGGCGGTGCGGCCGATAGCTTTGGTGCACTGGGTAGGGTTGGCCTCGACCGATGCGGAAATCCGCCGCGCAAGGGCGGTGGTGGTTCGAGCGGTGGCGGGGCCAGCGCGAGGGGTGGAGATGGCGGCGAGGCTAGTTGGCTCGGTGGTGACGGTGGACAGGCTTCGGCCACGGGTGGCCGGGGTGGAAATGGTGGTGGTGGCTCGCCCGGTGGCAGCGGTGGCCGTGGCGGTTCAGTTAGTGCCCGCGGCGGCCGGCGCGGCAATGGTTCCTTCGGCGACGGTGAGGCAGGCGAGGCAGGCGAGACCCGCGGTGAGCGTGGTAACCAGGGCGCGGACTGTTGATGCGTGCGTCGTGATCAGCGCGATCCGTTCTGCGTGCGGATCGCGTTCTATCCTTCCATGGAATGCGCGGCGCATATCAACTGCGATCGCTGTGCTCAGTCACCCTTTTCGGTCTTGCGAATCAGAATCCATGCGGCTAGAGGCAGCCTCCGTTTCATCGTTCGCGCCACATCGTCTTCGATGTGGTTGCCATAGAAGGGGTCGATTTGCCAACCGACTGCGCCATCGAAACAGCGTTGAACCTGGCCATACCTGCTGAGCGAGTAGCTGAGATGCCAAGCGCTTGGTGCCTTGCGGCTAGTTGTCATCGGAGTTCGAGTGATGCCTGCGCCAAGGATCTCGATGTCTCCTTTCAGGCTGATCGAGCTGTTGGCGCGCCATGCAGCTTCGCCGCCAATGGCAGTGATGTGGCGGCCGAGCAGCGTTGAGGCCAAGCGAGGGTCGTCGCTGGAGCCAGCGCCTTCCGAGGCCAAGCGATCAGCGGAACCCTGGACGAGGCGCTGGTCTCGCAGGCTCAATATACCCAGGCTACTGCGGCAATAGATCAGGCCATCAAGTAGTACGGGTTCGGTCCAATAGACGCCGTCGTCGAGCACTTGGGTACGAGAGAGTTCACCGGATCGAGCGGGTGGGGCATTCGGGATCTTGGCTGCACCCACTTTCCTGCGTGGAAGCTTCATCTAAGTGGGGCTACGCAACTCTGACAACAGCGAGAGAGTGTCATCGGCCTATTCGCGAATGAATGAGACGCGCTGGGCAGGGTCTAGCATCGACGTGACATGCCGAAACCACAGAGAAGCTCGTTGCAGATCGGTTCGAGGACTGATTGTCGTTATCATGTTCCTCCCCCGATTTGTAGGAGCACAGATGATCAGAACTGAGATTGCCCTGGCAGCCACCTTGATGTGCGTTGCGCCGATTCACAGCGTTGGATTGGCAAGCCAAGATACAGCCAACGACGAAAGCAAGCAGAGCGAACGTACCCTGGTGGTGGAGCCCAGCACACTCACCATGCAAGTTGGCGATCGCGTCGAACTGAAGGCCACGGTGCGTGAAGCATCCGGAGAGGTTATCGATGAAGAAGTCTTCTACTTCTCACGCAAACGCCGCTCGGTAAGCGTTGACGACGAGGGCATGGTCGAGGCCTTGAGTCCCGGCAGCTTCACTATCGTCGCACGCACACGTCGAGCCGAAACTAGTGACGACGACAGCGAAGCCGGCGAGGGCCAAGAAGGCCGCGCGGCAGTCGTCGTTCGCAAGCGCTTGTCGACCGAAGTCAAGGTCGTGATCATGGCCCCGCCCCTGGACCGAATCGAGATCGAGCGTCCCGCTGGACAGATGTATGCGGGTACCGATGTCGATCTTGTAGTAAGGGCAATCGACGTCAAAGGCGGAGAGTGGACAGAGTCCGAGCTCGAAATTGGGAGCAGCGACCCAACGGTTGCGAGTCTTGTTGGCGTAGATCGGCTGCGCATTCACAAGGCGGGACGATTCTCGATCTCAGCCAAGGCAGACGACATCAATGCTGACGGGGAGTCCTCCGTCGTCCAGATGGAGATGAATGCCGAGGCCAACCCGATTGCATCGTTGAGTTTGAGCTCATCCGCTACGACTGCGCGCACCGGTGATGTCGTCCACTTCGAGGCCATTGCACAAGATGCAAGTGGTACTGCGATCCAGGGCGTTCCGATTCAGTTGAGCTTTTCCGGCACTCCGGACGACTCACTCGGGGAACCCGCCGGCGGGCAGATCGAACAAGACGGCCGCTTTGTGGCCGAGCAACCCGGCGACTACACGATCGTCGCGACCAGCGGCAATGCGTACACGCGCACAACGATTCGAATCGACGAACGCAAAGTTGGCGGGCACTTCGAGCTTGTCGGACGCGGCAAGGTCAACGAGTACCACACCTCCGACCTCTGGGTCTGGCAAGGTATCGACGGACGTGACTATGCCGTCACCGGAACCTGGGGCGCGGAAGGTGACGCACTCTTCTGGGATGTGACCGACCCCGAGAACATCGAGCGCATCTCGAAAATCACCGTGGACGCGCGCACCGTGAACGATGTCAAAGTCTCGCAGGATGGCCGCATTTGCGTGATCAGCCGTGAAGGCGCTTCGGACCGCAAGAACGGTATTGTGCTGGTCGATGTCTCGAACCCGCGCGAACCGAAGATCATCTCGACCTTCGATGAAGAGCTAACGGGTGGCGTGCACAACGTCTTCATCGACGGCGACACGGTCTATGCTCTCTCTGCGGGCCGCCGCTACGACATCATCGACATCTCGGACGCACGCTCGCCGCGCACGGTCAGCAAATTCGAACTCGATTCGCCCGGACACTCGATCCATGACGTGTGGGTAACGGACGGCCTTGCGTATTCGTCGAACTGGAGCGACGGCGTCCAGATCGTCGACGTCGGCAACGGGATCAAGGGTGGCAGCCCCAGTAATCCGGTCAAAGTGGCAAGCTACGCATATCCCAGCGGCTGGAACCACGCGGCCTATCCCTTCAAGAGCAAAGAGACGGGCCGCACCTATGTCGTCGCCGGCGACGAAGCCTTTCCGTATGGGTTGAGCGTTAAGGACAAGCCGACCTACCCGCGCGGTTGGCTGCACTTCATCGACTTCACTGATCTCGATAATCCGGACGAAGTAGCGCGCTATCAAGTACCAGAGGCAGGCACGCACAACCTCTGGATCGAAGACAGCATCTGCTATGTCGGCTACTACAACGCCGGCATTCGCGCCGTGGATGTCTCGGGCGAGCTGCTGGGCGACCTGTATCGCCAAGGCCGCGAGATCGCTTGGTATCTGCCGACAGATTCCGAAGGCTATATTCCGAACGCACCGATGGTCTGGGGTCCGCAGCCCTACAAGGGCAACATCTTCTTCTCCGATTGGAACACAGGCTTGTGGTGCGTGAAGTTGGTGACCAAGGAGGAGAAATGATGCCCTGCTTGCGTCTCGCCTCTGCTCTGTTGAGCAGCATGACTGTGATGCCTGTGGCATCCTTCGCGAGCCAGCCGGTATCGAATTGCGATGCCGAGGGACGTACGTACTTCGCCTATGTCGCGGCCGAATCTGCCGACGAGGTTTACTTGGTGCAGTTCGATGGCGAGTCTGCATCCGTTGTGCGGCGTATCGATGTCGGTGTCCTTCCGACCGAGATCGAAGGACCGCACGGACTGACCGTCGATCCATCCGGCGACTTCTGGTACCTGACGATGGCGCACGGCATTCCTTATGGGACGCTGTACAAGTACCGAACTGCCAACGACGAACTTATGGGCCGCGTCGAGTTGGGTCTGTTCCCGGCGACGCTGCAGATGTCGGTCGACACGGGTTTGCTCTACTGCGTCAACTTCGACTTGCATGGCGACATGACCCCCAGCTCGGTCTCGATCGTCGACCCGGAAGAGATGGTCGAAGTGGCACGTACCACGACCGGCCCCATGCCGCACGGCTCGCGACTATCTCCCGACGGCCGCTTCCACTATTCGTGTGCGATGATGACGGACGAGTTGTTCGAGATCGACGCGGCAAGCTTCGATGTCACGCGCACGCTGCGCTTGACCGATGGCACAGGCGGAATCGCGCGCAAGCGCTCGGATGGCCACCACGCAGCCGTGACGAAGCCCACTTGGGTGCATCCGCATCCCAAGAAGAACAAGCTCTTTGTCTGCCTGAACGGTGCCGCTCAGGTGGTCGAGGTCGATCGCAAGGCTTGGCGCATCACGCGCCGTTTCCCGACTGCCAAGGGGCCTTACAATGTCGAGGTGACGCCCAAGGGTGATCGCTTCGTTGTTACCTACAAAGGCGCCGCCTCGGTCGGCGTCTGGGACACCAAGTCCGGCGAAGAGCTCGAGCGGATACCAACGACGCGGCGCATCACGCACGGCGTCGCGATCTCCAGCGATAGTCGCTATGCCTTCGTGTCGAGCGAGGGCATCGGTGGCGAGTCCGGTACGGTCGATGTGATCGACTTGGAAACAAACGAATTGGTGGCGACGGTCGAAGTTGGCTTGCAGGCTGGCGGAATCACGTTCTGGAAGGTGGAAGAAAGCAAATGAGACGACTGCTTCATCCGAATCGCATGCCGTGGGGGCGCGAAGCCGCTCTCGTGCCTGCCATCGTTATCAGCGCGATCGCGAACCTCGCTATCGCGCAAGAGGACCTGCCCGAAGGTCACTCGAGCCACGGCGAGGTCTTCAACGATGGACCGCGTCAAGCCGCCTATCTGATGCCGCGCCCACAGACCGTGCACTTCCCGATTACATCGGGCACAGACGAGGTGCAGGACTTCTTCGATCAAGGTGTCGGCCAACTGCACGGCTTTTGGTTCTTCGAGGCCGAGCGTAGCTTTCGCCAAGTCGCGATGCTGGATCCTGACTGTTCGATGGCTTACTGGGGTTTGGCGATGGCCAATGTCGACAACCCGGAACGCGCCAAGGGATTTGCGAGAGTCGCCTGGTTGAAGCGTGGGCTGGTAACGAAACGCGAGCGCAAGTACATCGACGCGATCGCGCGTTTCCACGATGTCGATGGGCCTGAGGAGGCCGAGCCCGAAGCCGCTGAGGAAAATGAGGACGGCAAGAAGGCGAAGCCCAAGAAGGAAGACCCCAAGGCTGGCGAGAAGCGTCGCGCGGAACAGAAGAAGCGTGCGGAGCGCCTTGTGCGTGACTACGAAGAGATCATCTGGGCCTATCCCGATGATGTCGAGGCCAAAGCCATGCTGGTCAATCGCTTGTGGTTGAACCGGCGTGCTGGTCTCGCGATTTCGAGCCGCACCGCGAATGAAGCCCTGTTGAATGAAGTCTTCGCGACGCATCCCGAGCATCCCGCGCATCACTATCGAATCCACTTGTGGGACGAGGCTGAGAACGCGGAGCACGTCGTGGATTCCGCCGTTCGCTCCGGTCTTAGCAACCCGGCGATCGCCCATATGTGGCACATGGGTGGGCACATCTTCGCTCGCTTGGGTCGTCACTCGGATGCCGCTTGGCAGCAGGAGGCTTCTGCACGTGTCGACCACGGACACATGATGCACGATCACGTGCTGCCCGATCAGATTCACAACTTCGCGCACAACAACGAGTGGCTGACACGCAGCATGCGCCACCACGGGCGCGTCAGCGACGCGATCGATCTGGCGAAGAACATGATCGAGTTGCCGCGTCACCCCAAGTACAACCGCTTGGACAAACGTGGTTGCAGCGCGACCTATGGCCGTCAGCGCTTGCTCGAGATGCTGTCTATGTTCGAGCGCTGGGAGGAGCTCGTCGAGCTCTCCAAAACGATGTACCTCGAGGCTGCCTCCGAGGCGACGGATCGTGCCGAGTTGGCCTATCACCTGGGCATCGCTCACACCTTCTTGGACGACGGCGATGGCTTCGATGCGGCGCGCGCCGATCTGGAATCCCATCTGAGCCAACTCAAGGATGAACGGATCGAGGCGCTCGAGAAGGCCGAATCAGAGTCCGTCGAGGATGGCGGAAGCTCGCGTGACGCCAAAGATGAGATGCAGCAGATCCTCGATAGTTTCGCGTCAAGGCTCGATCGCGTCCGTGACAAGGTGGCGTCCTTGGATGCCCTTCAAGAATTGAGCGTCCGGCTCGATGTCGACGAAAATCTGAAGCAGCTCGAGGATCATGGCTTCGAGCGCGCTCATCTGTCGCGTCTGTACCTGGAGCATGACAAGAAGGAGAAGGCCGAAGAACTCGCGCGCAAGGCGATCGAGCGACGCGATGGCCAGATCTATTACCACGCCAACTTGGCATACGTGCTGCACGAACTCGGCGAGACTGAGGAGGCGCTGGACATCTTCGATGAATTGCGCGAGTGGAGCGCGCGAGCCGAGCTGAGTCTGCCGGTTTTGCAACGGCTGCGACCGCTCGCCGATCTGCGCGAGCTGCCCGAAGACTGGCGCGTTCCCTTCACGCTGCAGGATGATGTCGGCCAGCGCCGAGACCTGGCTAGCTTGGGCCCGCTGCGTTGGACGCCGGTCCCGGCTGTCGACTGGAAGCTGGCGGATGGATTCGGCAAGGAGCTATCTCTGGCTGACTACCGCGGCCGCCCCGTGCTTGTCGTGTTCTTCCTTGGCTTCGGTTGCGTGCACTGCGTCGAGCAGCTCGGCGAACTGGCTCCCGTCGCGGAGGACTTCAAGGCGGCAGGCATCGACATTGTCGCCATTGGCACAGATACCGTGAAGCAACTCGCTCGATCACAGGCTGATGACGATGAGGAGACGGCCTATCCATTCCCGATATTGGCCGATCCCGAGCACGACGTGTTCCGCAAGTATCGCGCCTTTGACGACTTCGAAGACTTGGCGCTGCACGGAACCTTCTTGGTTGATGGAGCCGGAAAGATCCGCTGGCAAGACATCTCCTACGAGCCATTCATGGAGACTGAGTTCTTGTTGGAAGAGTCGATTCGCCTACTCGGCTTGCCGAGCGCTGGAAAAGCGGCTGTGTCGGCCAGTAACGACGGGACGAGCGCTGGATCGAGTGCAGGGTCTCTAGGCGGTCGCTGAGCGAACACAAGAATGCGAATGCAAGAAGGCCGGTCCACTCGTTGGACCGGCCTTCTTTGACTTGTGAGCCTTGCAGCTACTGCACCTTGGCTATTGGCACGGCATTATTGCGGCTCCGACTCTTCGATCATTTCCATCTTCATGAATACGATGCCAGCGCGTTCTGATTGAACCAGCAAGGGCGGGCCCGCGCGCTTCTTCGAGAACCAATAGCGGCTCGTGACACCTTCGCCCTCTTCCACTTGGTACAGCCAGGCTTCGTGCGTACCGATGGGGACCGTGATGGTGACCTCCGACCTCGTCGTAGCGTCGGCGGGAAAGCTTGCGTGATCGCGCAATTCGCTCCATCGCACGCTTAACGTATCAGGAGGCACGGCCTCTGTCCCGTCCATCCGATTCACGCGCGTGATGAAGCTGACCCACTCACCATCCGTGTCACCGAATTCGAAACTCATTCGGCTGGGCGGCAGGCCCTGATTCTCGACCATGAAGACGACCGTCGAGCCCGGGCTGTTGCTGGCTCGAATCTGCTCCGGCTTGTAAGGGAATGGCGCAAGTTGTATGGGCTCGGCGTCGGATGACCCAGGCTCGCTCTCGTGTTCGTCGCTTGCTTCACCGCTCCCGTGCTCACCCTCTGCTTCGACATGATTGCGATCATGCTCGCCGCCCTCATGTTCGCTGCGTGGACTCTGGCATCCGCAAAGCAAGGTCAGAGTTGCGACGAGAGATAACTGGATCAGAGATTTCATGGGGGCTTTCATGTCGTTCGAAGGCAGTTGGCGTTGACGCAGGCGCGTCGAGGCGCCGATCAAAGAACTTAGCCGCCGCGCGTTGTGCGCAGGTCTGAATCGAAGTGCGAGTGTACTCTTCGCGCCCATGCAAGCGGTGGGGGGGGATGCGAAGCTCGTCCCCAAATCAGTGCACGGAGTCAAAGAGGGTATGCCCCATGTGAAGGTGAGCGGAGCGAGTGCCCGGAATCAGGCTCAGGCGATATCCGAAGATCGCCAGCCATGGAATACTGGGCGCCCACCGCGGTCCTCTCCTCCTGATCCTCGCCATGAACACGACACGCCAGCTCCTCGTTCTCGCATCAGTCATCCTGTGCCCGACTCTCCATGCACAGAGCTTCAGCGAGACCTTCGACGGTGGTTCGAATGTGGGCGGCTGGACGATCGGCAACGGCTTCGATCAGATCGTGACGAGCGGCGGGAATCCCGGTGCTTACCTGCACAATCCGAACATCGACACCTTCGCGCCCCAGCCCAGGACAACGCTGACCGGGAATGCCTTCACCGGCGACTGGCGCGCGCGCGGCGTAACCGAGTTCGGAATCGATCTGCGCACCTTCTCGACTCAGTTCACGTTCCAGCGCGAGTGCACGCTGGTCATGTATGACAGCAACGGCTGCGGCGTGTACTACCTGGGTACTGAGCTCGTGCCGCAAGTCGCGGAGATGTGGAAGTCCTTCGACTTTGCGATCGACTCCGCCAGCACGACCATTCCCGTGGGTTGGTTTCCGATCGGTTCCTGCGCGGATGGAAACCTGGCATGGAATGCGGTCATGCAAGACGTTCAAGAGGTCGGCTTGTTCTATGGGGACCCGACCTTCTTCTTCATCTTCGACATCTGGAACATCGGTCTCGACAATCCGCGCATTACAGAGGGAGCGCTGGGCACGAACTATTGCAGCTCGACAGCGAACTCGACGGGCAATGCAGCGTCGATGTCGGCCAGCGGTAGCGGCTCGATTGCTGCGGAAGACCTGACTCTGTTCGCTGAAGACCTTGCGGCCAACCAGAACGGACTCTTCTTCTACGGTCCGAACCAGGCGAGCGCTCCCTTCGGGAACGGTTTGCGTTGCATCGCCGGCGGAGCCTCGGGGATAGGAAGGTTGCCGATTGTGAATTCGGGTTCGAGTGGAGTGCTGACGCACGCGGTCGACTACGACACGCCTCCGAGTGCGAGCACTCAGATCACTGCGGGCAGTACATGGAACTTCCAGGCTTGGTTCCGTGATCCGGCCGCTGGTGGCGCCTTCTTCGATCTCTCCGACGGACTCGAAGTTACCTTCGTTCCGTAAGCCGCGGCGTTATATGCGTTCACGGAAGTCGATCCAACGCAGCCTCCGTCCGGTCATGTAAGTTGCAGCAGGATCCAAGAGTGCACTGAATATTCGCCCTGCTCTCGATTGGGGAGAGCGATGGCTTCCTCTGCGGTTCCGTTGCCGGTACGGAGAGCCTGAAGCGGGTGCTCAATTACGATTACCGGGCCTCTTCAGCAGGCCTTGCCAGCGCGAATTATCTTGAGCTTCAAGCGTCGCCAGCATGACAGCCCGGTGTTGCCATCAAGCGACCGCACTCGCATGACGAGGCGAAGATACTCAGGCGCGACCCAGGTCAAGCAGCGCGTGCGAGGGGTTGCTAGGCGTCCTGTCCACTCTTGAAACTGCGCGATCCGAGCACAAGGCGGATCGTCCCGTCGTCAATCCGGCGACCATCAAGTTAGGGGCAAGCCCGGACCGTAGCGTCGCTGGCAAGAACGAGCATGAGTTGTGTCGCTCACTTGTAGGGTATCTGCCTCACTCGATCTTGCAGCATCGGGGGTTGTGCCTACCGCATTAGAGGTGCGAGATTCTGGTACTGTAGCGCCCACTCGCGAGTCGATGACTGTGTTCGTGATGCCCGGTCAATCACTGCAACGCATGCGCTTACCGAGCCGAATATAAGCACGCTTGGAGATGGACCCACCTCCCACTGATCCCGTGACAGTCGAGCCGTCTTATTCGATCGTCGAGCCGCCTGCTTCAAAGAAGAGTGGCATCTGGTTCCGCGCGCTGCGCTTGTCCTTGGCCGTCGCGTTGCTGGCCTACGTCGGGAGCGTGTTGCCGTGGGCGGATCATCTGGATGT